>JAFLSR010000027.1 GCA_022510845.1 Treponema sp. | reverse complement strand
GTAGAGCAACGCCCTTTTAAGGCGTGGGTCGATGGTTCGAATCCATCATAGCTCAAGAAATTTCCCCACATTCAGGCGAATTCACGCTTGAACAAAAATTCAAAATATGGTAATATGCTCGCAAGGCCCTTTAGCTCAGCTGGATAGAGCACCTGCCTTCTAAGCAGGTTGTCGGCAGTTCGATTCTGCCATGGGTCATCTGCGGTAATAATACATCGGTAGTATGCGGGCTTCCCAAGCCCGACAGGCGGGTTCGACTCCCGTTTACCGCTATTCTTCTGCTATGCACCTTTCCATTGAGTTTTCCACGCCTTTCGGAAAAAGGAACAAGTCCTGTATTTTGAGCGAATAGTCCGAGTCTTTCGAAAGCGAGCTTGAAATTGGCAATGTAAACGAATAACTTGTATCTTCGTAGCCGGGAGCCTCCACTTTAAGAAGAACGTTGAACTCGCGCTTCAAATTCTCCCTTCGCGCCTTTTCGGGGAACACGCAAAAATTGTACAGACCCTCGGTAACTTTGAACGTCTTGCATGGATTTTGCCAGGTGGGGTCAAGCATATTCGCCATTTTTTTGTTGACGAAAAGCGATATTTGCGCGTCAACGAGCGATTCGAATGTCAACCCGTCGTACACATAGCCTGAGAGGACGGGAAAGAAAAAGAAGGGCTTCCGTTTCTTTGCCTTGGCGTTTTCAAACGGCAAGGAATACGATGAACTGTGGTTCGGGCGTTTGGACTGGCTTATGAGGCGTATTCCGTCCATCACGATTTTGTCCACGTCGGCAGAAACCTGCTTGAAATTTTCCAATTCGCGCTGGGTGTGGTTCACGCCCCTTGACGACACAATGTACTTCGGCGGAACACGGTTCAGCACATAGCAAAGAACGTCGAGACGACAGTTTTCGCATTCGCAAATTGGAGAGGCGGGATTTTCCTTTTTTATCCATTTGTAAGTCGCATCAACTTGCTCTTTGACAAAGTGTTCCATCAAATTCGTAGCTTTCATAATATGCAATTATAACACAGTATCGCCAATCGCGCAAGTTTTTTTCACTTGATGAAACACGTTTCGCGGCGGAGTGAAAAACGGAAGCGACAGGCGATTTTTCGGCGGCACAAAGGACGCATAAAAGTCCGCGCGATTCCTTTCTGTTTTATCCACTGCGAAAAACAGCCTGCAAAATTCCGCTTGGCTTTAAAATGAGTTTTTCCAATAACGCAATTATACTATTGCAATTTTTCCTGAAATCCGCTAGAATTAAGAAATGTATTAGAATCGGCAACTGAAATTGCCTTGCGATTCTAACTTCGAGTTTTTTGTTTATTTTGCAAAAACGAATCGGCATAAAATAATACGCAAGCCAAAGGCTTGCTTGTATATTGCGATTTTTCGCTTTGCTGTGAAATCGCGTTTTCTGTTGGGTGGGAGACTGTGTTTTTAAAAAGCTTGGACATTTTCGGATTCAAAAGTTTTGCCGACCGCACGCATGTGGATTTTGCAGATGGAATCACAGCGCTTCTCGGACCGAACGGCTGCGGAAAGAGCAACGTCGTGGACGCGATGAAATGGGTTTTGGCGGAAAACAAATCCAAGAATCTCCGCGCCGAAAAAATGGAGGACGTGATTTTCAACGGGACTGAAACCCGTCCTGCGCTCAACGTGGCGGAAGTCACGCTGACCATTATGAACGAAAACCTGCTCCTTCCGCTTGAGGATTCCGAGATTGCAATAAAGCGCCGCCTTTTCCGTTCAGGCGAATCGGCGTATTTCATAAACAACAGGCAAGTGGGACCGCGCGAAATCAGGCAGCTTTTCATGGACACGGGCGTGGGCAAGGCCGCGTATTCTGTGATGGAGCAGGGCAAGATTGACCAGGTTCTTTCGAGCAAGCCCGAAGACCGCCGCTACCTTTTTGAGGAGGCGGCAGGAATCAGCCGTTCCAAGGCGGAAGTGGCGGAGGCGGAACGCGGGCTTGAAAAGACGCGCACGAACCTTGCGCAAATCGAGATTTCCCTTGCCGAAATAAAGACGAACTACGAAAGGCTCAAAGTCCAGTCCGAAAAGACTACGAAATATCGCGCGATAAAAGATGAGGTTTTCAATCTTCAACTTGACTTGCAGCTTTTGAAATTAAAGGGCTTCGTGGAAACGCAGGCGCGCGGAGAGGCTTCCAAAAAGGAAATCGAGCAGAAGCGTGCCGCAGTCCGCGATGAAATCGACGCGATAAACAACGCGCTCACCGAAAATACCGACAAGATAAAGTCGCTCCAAGACCAAGTGGCGGCAGGCACACAGGAACTCATAAAAATCCAGGGCGAAAAGACCGGAAAACTTGAGTTGCAGAAGCAGTTCAATTCGCGCGCCGCGGAAATCGACGAGAAAATTTCCGCGCTCGAAGCGCACAAAAAGACGATACAGTCGCGCATCGACGACCTTGGCGAAGAATTGGGCGAAGCCGAAGCCTCCGTCTACGAAAAGCAAAAGCAACTTTCCGGCATCAAAGAAAACATCGCTTCGTTCAACGAGAACATCACTTCGGCTTCTGCTCGAATCACGAACAACGACGTTCAGATAAAGGAAAAGCAGGAAAAAATCGAAGGCCTCGACTCCGCGCGCGCGGACTTGCAAAAGGAACTCGCCGCAATTACTGAAGACATCGTTACCGAACTTGACGCGAAACTAAAGGACGCGGGCTACTCGCAGAGCGCGATGGAAAACGCGAAGAACGCGCTCGAAGAAATTTTGGGGCGGCTCAAGATTTTCGTGGAAGGAAGGAAGAACATCTTCGGCGACATCGCGCAGGGCGGCGAATCGAATCCGCAGAAAGTCGCGCAGGACGCGCTTTCCGCTTTTGGCGAGACGCTTTCGATGCTGCAAGGACTTGAGGACGCGCTTTCGTCCTACGTTTCGGCTTCCCCGCAATTCATCGGCGAATTTTTGAGTCCCGAAGGAATTATGACAAAAAAGCGCGGAATCGACGAAAGGATTCGCGAGAACATCGACCAAATTTCCGCGCTCGATTCAAGCATCGCGGAATTGAACACCGAGAACTCTTCGCTTTCGGAAAAAATCGAAGAATACCGCCAGACGCTCGCCGCGCTCCAAGTGAACGAAGCGAAAATGAACGAGCAGATTTCGGCCGCGCAGTCGCAGATGTCGCTTTTGCGCAGAAGCGTTTCCGCCGAGGAAAACACGCTCCGCCAAAACGAAGAAGAACTTTTCACCGAACGCCGCCGCAAAGAAGACTTGCAGGAGCAAATCCAAGGCGTGGCTGAGGAACTTGCCGAAATCGAGCGGCGTGGAACGGAAACCGCCGAAAACTTGAAGCGGCTCGACGAGGAAATCAAGGACTACAACAACAAGGTTTCGGGCAAGACCGATGACCTCAACAAAAAGCAGGAAATGCTGAATCGGTTTCAGGCGCAGTACGAGCAGCTTTCGACTTCAATGATTCAGGTGGAAACCGAAATCAGGAACGTCAAGCAGAATTTCTTGGAACAATATTCGCGCGACCTGATGGAATACGAAGAGCGGATGTATACGATTACCGTTCCTGCCGCCGAAATCCGCGAGTCGCTTTCCAAAAAGAAATCCGAACTTGAGCACCTTTCACACGGAATAAATTTGATGGCTCCGGAAGAATTCGTGGAAGTGAAGGAACGCTACGAACGCCAGCAGGCGAACTTCGAAGACACAAAAAAATCTTTGAAGGATTTGGAACGCGTGGCTGAAGAAATCCGCTCGAAGTCCAGCGAACTTTTTTTGGACACGTACAACAAGATAAAGCGCAATTTTCACAATATGTTCCGCCGACTTTTCAACGGAGGACGCGCGGAGCTTCGGCTTGAAAATCCCGAGAACGTTCTTTCCACGGGAATCGACATTTTCGCGCAGCCGCCAGGAAAAAAGCTTGAGAACATCGCATTGCTTTCGGGCGGAGAAAAGACGATGACCGCAATCGCGCTTCTTTTTGCGACATACCAAGTGCGGCCAAGTCCGTTCTGCTTGCTCGATGAAATCGACGCCGCGCTGGACGAAAAGAACGTGTCAAGTTTTGTGACGACGCTGAAAAGTTTTTCGAACGTAAGCCAATATATCGTAATCACGCACAACAAAAAAACCGTGCTTGGCGCGAGTACCGCGCTCGGAGTTACGATGGAGGAATCGGGTGTTTCCAAAATCTTCGCGTTCCGCCTTGACGACGACATCGACAAAATAAGAAGCGAGTACAACGAAGATGCCTATGCGAGCGAGCCTTTTGTGGAAGAGAATGTTCCAAACGAAGAGGGCGCTGTGATTCCGCCGCGGCCGCCGCGCAGGAAGAAAAATGAAGGCGCGCAAAATCAGGAAGAAGATGGTTTGGAAAATGACGACGCGCCAAGCGCGGGCACAGATGAAACGCTCGAAACTGCGGGCGGAGAAACGGAGGGCGGCGAGTGATCGACTTTTCGCAAATCGTGGAAAATGCGCAGGACTTTCTCTCCGAGCAGAAAAAGGCGGTTTTGATTTCTGCCATTCTTGTGTTGTTTTTTTGTGCCGCGCTCATAGTCCTCACGATTGCTCCCGCTTCAAACAAAAGTGAGGTTGAGCCTTATCGACCAGAGCCGTTCATCGCCGACCAGGAATTGCTGTTGCCTCAAGGTCCTTCCGTTCCGCAAAGTTATTCCGTGGGCAGACAAAGGACTGATGGATGGGATGAGAGCGAAGTCGAACGCTGGCTTGTTCGTCCGGATGCCGCCGCAATCGAAAAGCTTTCTTCCGCGAACGACGCCATGATTTCAGAAATAACAGGAGCCGCCCCATGAAAAGGATCGCATTTGTGATTTTGGCAAGCGCGTTTTTTTTCTTTTCCTGCAAGACTACGAGTTCTTCCGCCGAAAATTCTTTCGCGGACACCAAAATCGAAGAAAGCACAGAAAATGAAAGCGTTCTAGAATCGGAACAAGAATCCGCGCAGACGCAGGGCGAAGAGCAGGCGCAGGCTTTGGAAGAAAGTTCGGACGGAAAGAATTTGGCAGAAAAAGGCGATGCGGATTCTGACGCGCAACTTCAAGGTG
This sequence comes from Treponema sp., assembly GCA_022510845.1. Lineage (GTDB taxonomy): Bacteria > Spirochaetota > Spirochaetia > Treponematales > Treponemataceae > Treponema_D. The sequence continues at coordinate 22,953 of JAFLSR010000027.1, read as the reverse complement.
AAGCAGGGGGGGGCGAAGCTGATTCCGTACAGAGGCTTTCGGAAGAAAGTTCGCAAGAAATCGCATCTACCTCAAGCGAAATCTCGGGGCAAGAAAACGCATCTGAAATTGAAGGCTCACAAGAAGCCGCGCAAGGTGAGAACGCGCAATCTGAATCGGAAGCGATTTCTGCCGAAAACGAAATTGCGCAATCCGCGCCAAGCGGCGAACTTGTTTCACAAGACGGACAGACTTCTTCTCAGGAAAATCTTTCCGAAACAGAAAATGCACGGGCGGAAAAAGGCGGCGCGGATGCCGGTTCTTCGTCATCGCAGGGTTCGGAAATTGCAGCGCGGAATTCCGCGCAAGGCGATTCGCAAAGGAATTCATCGGCTTCGGCACAAAGGGGGGCGCAAGCGAATTCTTCTAACAGAAATGCCGCCCAAAATTCCCAGCCACGAAATCCCGCAAACGGAACTCAGTCCCAGTCTGCGCCGCGGCAAAACCAAACTGGCAGGGGGAATGCAAGTTTCAATCAAAATTCCAGCGGGCAGCAAAACAATGCGCAGCGCGGCGGTCAGCAGCAACGCGAACCCATGGACTCAACGCAAAATGATTCGCCAAGGAATTCTTCTGCTTCAGGACGAAGCGGCGCACCTGCAAATTCTTCGAATCAAAATTCAGCAAATGGAACGCGCTCTCAACCAGCGAATGGTCAGTCCGCCCAAAATCGCAACCAAGCGAATTCGGCAAGCAGGAATTCCAAAAATGAGAATTCCCCTGCCACAAAAAACGCGGAAGAAAATCCTTCGACAAGCGATATTTCGGACGGAGATGAAAATTCAAACGAAAGCGAATCCGAACAAAAGCCAAAGCCAGTTCCGTCTCGCTCGCTCACGTTGAAACGCAATCAATATGTGGACATAATCTATCCAGGAAATGGCTGGATTTATCTTGGAGAAGAGGGCGGAGACCACTTCACTTTTTATGGGCGAAAGTTGAGCGGAGGAGAAAGCATATTCACGCTTCGTTCGAAAAAGGCCGGCAAAGCCCTGCTGCATTTTTACAAAAACGACGCGCTCACCGGAAAATACATCGATGACTACATTGAACTGAATGTGACGCAGGAAAACGCACTGGACTCATCTCACGTTGAAGCGCCTTCATACGCGCAAGCCGTGCCGCAAAAATACGAGCGAAAAAACAAAGACGACGAGTCCGACACAATTCCCGAACATGGCGAAAGCGGTGCGCGGAATTCGGAAAAGAAAATCGATTCTTCCGAAAAATCGAATTCTACCGAAACGGCTCAAAACAATTCCAGCGGAGAAGCCGGAAAAAATGCCACCAACGAAGGCGAGCGGAACACCGCGCAGGAATCGGCGACATCGGAAAAAGTTCAGACTGTAATACAGACTTCGCGGACGCAGGAAGAAGCCTCCCGCACATCAATAGCGGAAACGCAAAATCCTCCCGCGCGAAACGAGAATGCGAAAAAAGATTCTCGCGCCGCAGAGAATTTCGCCTCGCTTTTGGAGCGCGCGCAAAAGGCTTACGATGAAAAACGCTATGCTGAGGCTCTCGACCTTGTGCGGAAATTCTTGGAAGTCGCCACGGAAAACATCGATGCGGGAATCTTTCTTGAAGGCCAAATCCTCGAAGCAAAATCCGAAGTGCGCAACATAAAGGGCGCAATCGGCGACTATGACACAATCGTGAATAACTGGCCGCAGAGCAAATTCTGGCGGCGCGCGAACGAACGGAGCATTTATTTAAAAAGATTCTACATCGACATAAGATGATTTGTATACAGAGCGACCGCGCTCATACTAACGCGGGGTTTTTATAAAAGGAGTGCGATGAAAATACATCCGTGTATTTTTATCGCTTGCAGATTTGCTTGGCAAATCTGCGATTTCGCGCTTCCCACACGCGAAGCGTGTAACGCGTCACCGCTAACGCGGGGTTTTATAAAGGAGTAAAGGTATGAAACGTACTTGTTTTTTGATTGGAACTATTCTAGTTGCTGCCGCTTTTTCCTCATGCGTCTTGCAAAGAGCGAATTCTGACGCGAGCCAAGCCCGAACTGTTACCGTAAGCGGAACAGGCAATGTAGGAGTGCAGGCAGACATCGCAACCATCAACTTGGCTGTAGTAACGACCAACCGTTCTGTAATGGAAGCAAGCCGCATCAATGCCGATGCCGTCGCCAAAGTCCGCTCCGACCTCATCAAGGCAGGATATCCCGCCGACTCAATCGTGACGGACGGCTATACGATAAATCAAGATGTCTCGTACAGGAACGGCGCAACTGTGCGCGGCGACTATCGTGTTTCAAATTCGATGCACATCGTAATGCGAAACATTTCCAATATCGGAAACGCCATTGACACTGCCGTGAACGCGGGCGCGAACGAATTTTCTTCGATAATTTTTTCCGCGAGCAACATGGAAGGCGCGTTGCGCGAAGCAAGAACCGAGGCCGTAAAAAAGGCATACGAAGCGGCAAACCTCATGGCAAGCACAGCAGGCGCGGAACTCGGCCGCGTTATTTCGATTACGGAGCAGCGCAACGGAGGATTCGTTCCTGTGGTGAACAATTCCACGTTGGCTGATGCCGTCGCTGAAACAGCCACTATGGTAAACCCGGGAAAACAGAACGTGAGCGTTACGGTTTTGTGCGTCTATGAAATTCAATAAATCGATTTGACCGAAAGATGCGAGGAAAAAATGCTTGACTACAGATTCATAAAAGAAAATCTCGACGCGGTAAAAGAAAACATAAAAAATCGCAACATGAGCGCGAACGCGGATGCCGTCGTTGAACTTTACGACAAGCGAAACGCCGTCGTGACAAAGCGGCAGGAACTTCAGCAAAGGCGAAACGAAAACGCCGCCGCGATGAAAGGAAAAATGGATGCCGAATCGCGCCAAACGCTCGTGGAAGAGGGAAAGCGCATAAAGGACGCGATTTCCGAAATCGAAAAGGAATGCGTTGAAATAGAGTCGCGTCTTGAAGAAGCCGCGCGCAAAATCCCGAATATGGCGCATCCCGATGCCCCTGTCGGAAAACTCGACACCGAAAACCTCGAAGTGAAGAAAGTCGGCGTTCCGAGGAAATTCGAATTTCAAGCGCGCGATCACGTTCAACTTATGGAAGAACTTGATTTGGTTGACTTCGAGCGCGGCACAAAAGTATCAGGCCCGAAATTCTACTACCTCAAAAACGAGGCGGTTTTTTTGGAGCAGGCTTTGATAATGTACGCGCTCGGCATTCTGCGCAAGCACGGCTTCACCACATTCATCACGCCCGACATTGCGCGGCAGGAAATCTTGCAGGGAATCGGCTTTAATCCGCGCGGAAACGAAAGCAATGTCTATTGCGTGGAGGACGAGGGAACTTGCCTTGTGGCTACGGCTGAAATCACGCTCGGCGGCTACCATTCGGGAGAAATCTTGGAAAGGGATTCTCTTCCGCTAATGTACTGCGGGCTTTCGCACTGTTTCAGGCGCGAGGCAGGCTCTGCGGGGCAGTTCAGCAAAGGCCTTTACCGCGTGCACCAGTTCGACAAAGTTGAAATGTTCGTGTATTGCCTTCCGGAGCAGAGCGACGCGCTCCACGAAAAACTGAGGGCAATCGAAGAAGAAATTTTTACGGGACTTGAAATACCATTCCGCGTCGTGGACACGTGCACCGGCGATTTGGGCGCGCCGGCATATCGCAAATGGGATTTGGAAGCATGGATGCCCGGACGCAACGGCGGCGAATACGGCGAGGTCACTTCGACATCGAACTGCACGGACTACCAGGCGCGAAGGCTCGGAGTGCGCTTCAAGGATTCGGACGGAAAGAACAAATTCGTGCACATGCTCAACGGAACTGCGATTGCGGTGGGACGCGCCATGCTCGCCATCGTGGAAAATTTCCAGAACGCCGATGGTTCGATTACAATTCCGAAAGTGCTGGTGCCTTTCTGCGGATTTGAAAAAATCGAAGCAAAAAACCGTAGCCAAGATTGACGCTGAAATAACGTGCTATTTTGACTGCAAAAAAAGCAGGAGTTGATTCATGGAAGAAGAACGGCGCGACTACACGCGCAGCATCTACAATTTGCTTCTCGTTCTAGGCTGCGTGCTTTTCGTGACCATTTTGAAAATCACTCAGTCTTTTTCGATTCCGCTTGTAATCGCGGTGTTTCTTTCGCTCGTAGTGCTTCCACTTTTGCAAAAGATTCACAAAAAATTCCGCGTCCCGTGGTTCTTTGGAATCGTGCTCTCCCTTGTGTTTTTTGCCGCGTTGATTGCGGGCACGGTGCGACTTTTGCAGACCAGCATCAGCGCGATAATTTCGGCGTATCCGAGATATGAGAATCGATTCCTTTTCATTTACAGGCAACTTTCTGCCACCTTCAATTTGAGCTATGACGAAGGAAAAACTTTGATTGAAAATATTTTCGCGCAACTGCGGATAATGCAATACTTGCAGCGATTCGCTCTTTCACTTTCAGGCTCTGCGATTGGATTCATAAAAAACATTTTCATAGTTTTTTTGCTCTACACATTCCTCCTGATTGAGGCGAACGAATTCCAAACGAAAATTTCGATTGCGTTCGAAGGAAAATTGCGCCACCGCGTGAAGTCGATAATCGTGAATGTCATCGTGGACACGACGCGATTTTTTTCGATAAAGTTCATCGTCTCGCTTGCGACAGGCATCTTGGTCTATTTGGGCGCGCTTGCAATCAGGCTGGACTTCGCGGTGATTTGGGCGTTCATTGCGTTCCTCTTGAATTTCATTCCGACTTTCGGAAGCGCGATTTCGCTCGTGCTCACGACATTCTTCGCGTTCGTGCAGTTTTTCCCGAACTGGCCGCCCATCATCGCGGTTGCGATTTTGATGCTCGCAGTGAATTTCGTTTTGGGAAACATCGTGGAGCCGAGAATCGAAGGCGAGAATTTGGGAATATCGCCGTTCTTCATTTTGGTGAGCCTTTCAATTTGGGGATGGGTCTGGGGATTCGTCGGAATGATTTTGGCAGTGCCGTTTATGGTGTTCATAAAAATCGTCTGCGAGAACATCCCTTCGATGAATCCCATCGCGATAATTTTGGGCAACAAGAAAAACGCGCGGCGACAAAAGAAAAAATCTGCAAATGTGATTTCCAAATGAAATCCGCCGCGGGCAAAATCGCTCAAATCAATTTTTCGTTGGTGCACTTTTCGTACAAAAAGCGCAAGTCCTCTTCCTGTATCGAAGTGTAGCGGCAAACTGAGCATGATGTAGTTTTTTCATCATCGGAATAGACGCTTTCCACGCGGCACGTAGTGAAAATCTTGCGGTCGTTGAGCGGACGCTTCATCGGAAAGAGCATCTCAAGCGCGTACTCGCAGCCTTCTTTGAGCGACTGCGACTGGGAATCCTTCCTTGAACCGAAAACGATTCTTTCATGGTTTGCAAAAAGCACTTCAAGCGGCATGGCTCGTCCTTCAACGCTTTGGACCTTTGCGACATGGTTTTCTTCCGCGAGGAACCTCACGACAGGAATGAGCTGCACTCCGTTTCCCGCAACACCCTGTTTCCGCGCGTGCACGATGAATTCCTCAAGATAGGATTTCGCCTTTTGTTGCGCTTCCTCCGCTATATCCTTCCAGACGGGCTTTGAAAATATGTCGTAGCCCGAAGCCGGAACGCATTCGATGTGAATGCTTCTTTCCGCGTCCTTTTCCACGCTGGCTCGACTGAGAGAATAATACAGTGTCGCAGAAAATTCCGTGGCACGCCCTTGCGTCGGAATCTCCTCGATGCGGCTTATCGCAGACGGAATTATGAGGGCAAGCCCTGCGCTGCTTTCTTTTATCCGCGTCTCAAAATAAAGTCCAAGACGATTGAAATAGAATTCCACCTTGACATTGCGTCCGATGAAATTCCGCACGCTTTCGCTCGGGTTCGTCAGGAGGATGATTCCTTGTCGCAGCACTTTTTGCTGTTCGGCTTTTATCGCAATCGGAAACACCGATGTAGATGCTGGCTTTACTTTTCCTTTCGCGTCGTCATCATCGATTGGCGTTACCGTTATCGGAACGTTGCCGTCAATCAGATACTGAAGGACAAGCTCGCGCTCAATTCCCGTGAGGTTTTCCATTCTTTTCCTCCAACTTGTATATTTCGATTTGCTGGATTTTCCAGGACTCTTCATAAGGCGCGGGATAGGCGAGGGCATAAGCCACGCCGTTCTCGCACGAAAAACGAATCGGAACTTCTATAGTTTCGTCTTCGATGAAGGCGCGTCCAATCACAAAAGATTCCACATTTCCAAAATCCTTGCTGTCCGCCAAAAATAGGACAAGCGAATAAAGCGTCGTTTCCGGAAAAAAGGAATCGATTTTTGAAGAATCCTTTTCTTCGGACGGAACGCCTGATTCTCCCGCCTCCTGCGACGCGCCCGTTTCAGGAATGACTTCCTGCGACGCGGAAACATATTCAGCAAACGCGCGGCAAAAGCCGTCCACCGTATCGAGGACGCTGCCCTGAATGTCCGACGTGTCGAGGCTTGTAAAGCCTTCAATTTCCGCAAAGACCGCAGGAAATGACTTTCCGCCTTCAAGGGCAATCAGCGCAAGAGGTTCGAGTGAAATGTTTTTGTCAATCGCGTCCACGGAAGAAATCCTTTTTGAAAGCAGCGTGCCTTCAATCTCATACGCCCAGACAGCATTTTCACGCGCGGCATGGATTTTCCTTGAAAGTTCGGTGCTCTCTTCAAGCGCGCGCTGCGACTTTTTTTTGCAGGAAGAAAACGCCGCGCAAAAAAACGCCGCGCAAATCGCATACATTGCGACAACGCGAGGCATGGCATTCGCAAAATTTTTCGGATTTTTTCCCACGCAGAAATTGTAGCATGGATTGAACAAAAATTCAATTACTGATAGAATGTTTCCTGCGAATTTATTTTTACTAGAAATTTCTTTCGGCATCTGCAAGTGGAGATGTTCTGGAAAAACAACGCGGATTTTTTTAAGGAGAGAAAATGGCATACAGTCTAATCGTGCTCGTCATAATCCTTGTGCTTATCGTGGCAAGCGTGAGAATCATTCCGCAGTCGAGGGCGGCAGTCATTGAAAGGCTCGGCGCATACTGCAAGACATGGCAGGTGGGAATCCACGCGAAGATTCCGCTCATCGACAGAATTGCGAACGATGTCTCGCTCAAAGAAAAAGTCCTCGACTTTCCGCCGCAGCCTGTCATCACGAAAGACAACGTTACGATGATGATTGACACGGTCGTGTATTTTCAGATAACAGATCCGAAGCTCTACACTTACGGAGTGGAACGCCCGATCAACGCACTCGAAAATCTTTCCGCCACGACGCTCAGAAACATCATCGGCGACCTCGAACTTGACCAGACCCTCACGAGCCGCGACGTAATCAACACGAAGATGCGGAGCATTCTCGACGAGGCGACAGACCCATGGGGAATCAAAGTGAACCGCGTGGAAGTCAAAAACATAATTCCGCCCGAAGCAATCAAGGAAGCGATGGAAAAGCAGATGCGGGCCGAACGCGAGCGGCGAGAAGCCATCCTGATTGCGGAAGGACAGAAGCAAAGCGCGATTCTCGTTGCGGAAGGAAAAAAGCAGTCAATGATTCTCGAAGCGGAGGCGCAGAAAGAATCGGCAATCCAAAAGGCAAAAGGAGACGCCGAAGCCATCCGCGAAATTCAGCAGGCGAAGGCGCAGGGAATCGCAATGCTCCGCGAAGCAAAAGCCGACGAAAGCGTAATAAAACTCAGAAGTCTCGAAGCGTTTGAAAAAGCCTCGGACGGAAAGGCGACTAAAATCATAATTCCTTCCAGCATCCAAGGACTTGCAGGAATCGCAGCGAGCGCGACGGAGATTCTGAAAAGCGACTAGCGGGAAGAAAGACGGATTTCAATTATGGCTTCGGTCTGCATGAAATCCGTCTGCCAATAGGAACAACAGAAAGGCTTCGCACAAGCGAGCCGCCTTTACAAAAAAGTTTGCGACGCAAACTTCAATATTGGATGTGCGTTTTCATTGAAAAACGCGCACGCGAAAAACCGGGCGAAATTGAATTTCGCTCTTAATTTTCATAGGAGGAAAAATGGCACTCACACTTGCGGAAAAAATCATTCAGTCGCACATCGTAAAAGATGCCTGCGCGCAAACCGAATTCACGGAGGGAAAGCCAATCGAGCGCGGCGCGGACATCGCCATCAAAATCGACCAGACGCTCACGCAGGACGCTACCGGAACTATGACCTATTTGCAGTTCGAGACAATCGGAATCCCACGCGTCCGCACCGAACTTTCGGTTTCCTATGTTGACCACAATACGCTCCAGACCGACTTCAAGAACATGGACGACCACAGGTATTTGCAGAGCGTCGCGCAAAAGTACGGGCTTTATTTCAGCCGACCAGGAAACGGAATCTGCCACCAAGTCCACCTCGAATGTTTCGGAAAACCGGGAAAGACGCTCCTTGGAAGCGACAGCCACACGCCCACAGGTGGCGGAATCGGAATGATAGCCATAGGCTCAGGAGGGCTTGACGTTGCCGTAGCGATGGGAGGGGGCGCGTTCCACCTCGCCATGCCAAAAATTTTCGGCGTGAAGTTGACGGGCCGCCTCAAAAAAGGCGTGGGCGCGAAAGACATAATATTGGAAGTGCTCAGGCGCGAAACCGTAAAAGGCGGTACGCTCGCAATCTACGAATATTTTGGAGAAGGCGTTTCACATCTCACAGTTCCGCAACGCGCGACGATTACGAACATGGGCGCGGAACTCGGAGCCACCACATCGATTTTCCCGAGCGACGAAAAGACAAAGAGATTCCTTGAATCGATGGGACGCGGCGGCGATTGGACGGAACTCAAAGCGGATGATGGCGCACAATACGACAAGTTGATTGAAATAAATTTGGACGAACTTTCCGCGCTCGCCGCTTGCCCGCACAATCCAGATGTCATAAATCCGATTGAAAGTCTTCGCGGAAAAAAAATAACGCAAGTCGTAATCGGCTCGTGCACGAATTCCTCGCTCGATGACCTTGCAGCTGTGGCAGCAATCGTCAAAGGCAAGCATATCGCGCAGGGCGTGGAAGCGGGAATCGCGCCCGGAAGCCGAGCCACTCTGATGATGGCAGAAAAGGCAGGAATACTTGGCGAACTGATACGTGCTGGATTCCGAATCTTGGAAAGCGCGTGCGGACCTTGCATAGGGCAGGGCTTCGCGCCGAATTCGAACGGAATCACGCTCCGCACTTTCAACCGAAACTTCAAAGGAAGAAGCGGAACTGCGGACGCGGAAGTGTATTTGGTTTCGCCTGAGACTGCGGCGGCAAGCGCGATTGAGGGCGTTTTTGAAAGCGCGGAAAACATCCAGTATGACGATGCCTCGTATAAAAACGGCACGCGGGAAAGCATACTCGAAGGGCATGACAAAAGGCTTTCTTCGGAAAAAATTCTTTCCGCCGCGCGCGACCGCGCAATGATAATCGAGCCGCTTCCTTTGGAAGAAGCGAAAAAAGTCGAAATCCTTCGCGGGCCGAACATCAAGCCGTGCCCTGAATGTCGCGAATTCCGCCCGAGCCTTTCTCTTCCCGTAATGCTCAAGGCGGGGGACAATGTGTCCACAGACGACATAATGCCCGCGGGCGCGAAAATCCTTCCGCTCCGTTCCAATATTCCCGAAATCTCGAAGCACACGCTTTCCCGGCTGGACGAAACTTTCTATTCCCGCTGCGAAAAGGGCGGATTCGGCGACTGCATTGTCGTGGGAGGGGAAAATTACGGACAAGGCTCTAGCCGCGAACACGCCGCGCTCGGACCGATGTATCTCGGCGTTCGGGCGGTGCTCACGAAAAGCTTCGCGCGAATCCACAAGGCGAATTTGGTGAACTACGGAATCATTCCGCTGTGTTTTTCAAGCGCCTCAGACTACGATGCAATTTCGCAGGGCGACACGCTTCTCCTTTCGAACATCGAGGAGGCGCTGGACACTGGATGCGATTTCAAAATCGAAGCGAACGGAAAAACCATCCTCGCAACGAACGACCTTTCCGAACGAAGCCGCGCCATATTGAAGCAGGGAGGTCTTGCCCGATATACGCGGAACGGCGGAAACTGATTGCGCAAAAAGCGCAATTTTTGGAAAACCGAGCGTTTTTAAACTTGACAAGGTTTTGTCAAGTTTAAAATTTCAACATCGAATAAAGCCTCAAATTTCTTCGATGTTGAAAAAGTCATTTCGTGGCAAAGCGCGAAGCAACAGCAAACAAGCGAGTTTTTCGCGCTTGCATAGCAGTCCGAGCGGAAGTTTTTGAAGAAAATCAAATTTGAATTTCCGCGCGAATTTACCTAGAAACATTCTCAATTTGTGCATAAAACCATACAATTTCTGATATTTTTCCTTTATTTTCGTGCTTTTTCATTCAATTTTTTGAGTTTCCATTCGTTTTCTGCCGCACGAAATCAAACAATGGGTTCGACTTTTCCGCCGCGAAGTTCTTTCGGCTGAATCGCAATCTTCAGCTTTTTCTCAATCACAGAAAGGGAGCGAAGTTCGTAGGCATCTCCAATCACGATGTTCACGCCACGTTTTCCGGCGCGCGCGGTTCTTCCCGCCCTGTGCACGAAAAAGTCTCCGTCTCCAGGCAGGTCCGTCTGCACCACGAATTCGATGTCGGGAATGTCAAGGCCTCGGCTTGAAAGGTCGCTTGTAACAAGGATTGGAGTCTTGCCGCTTTTGAAAGAAGTGAGGGCGGTTTGCCGTTCTTGGTTCTTTGAGCGGGCATGGAGAAAGGCGCATTTTACGCCCTTGTACTTGAGTTTTGACGCGATGTTTTCCACTTGGTCGGCGCGGCTTGTGAACACCAAGATTTTTGGACAAGTCCGCTCGCCGCCTTTTTCGGCATTCTTGCGCCCTTCATTGAGCGCGAAAATGAGCCTCCGCAAAAAATCGATTTTGTCGCGCCGTTCGCAGAAGAACGCCCAATGCTCGATTCTGTCGCGAAGAACGCTTTCCTTTGGAAGTATGATTTTTGACGATGAAGAATTTTCCGCGCCTTCGCCGCGAGCATTTTTCAAAATCGCAGAAAATTCCTTTTCGGTTTTCGCAGAAATCGTCGCGCTGCAAGCGATGAACTGCGTATCGCGCCCGAAGCATTCTGCGAACGCCACGGTCTCATCCGCGATTTCCTTGGAAAAAAGCCTGTCCGCCTCATCGAGCACGAGCGCGGAAGCGCCGCCGAGTTTCAGCTTCTTTAGGCGAACAAGTTCCAAAAGTCTTGCGGGCGTTCCCACCACAATCGCAGGCTTTTCCTTGAGTTGCTCAATCTGCCTCTTTATGGGCGCACCTCCAATAAAAAGCGCGCATTTCAAGTCCGTAACCGAAGCCGCCGCTTTCTTTAACTGCGAGGCGAGTTCGAAAGTGGGGGAGACTATCACGATTTTCACGCCCCCCCCAGCGGCATCAATCCTCTGCAAAAGCGGAAGCAAAAACGCGAATGTCTTTCCGCTTCCGGTCTCCGACTGAAACACGGCGTCATCTCCGCGGGCAATCACCGGAATCACCGATTCCTGGACAGAAGTGGGCGTTACTATTCCGATTTCATTCAAGCGTGCGACGAGTTTTTCTTCCAAGCCGAGTTCCGCAAAAGTCTTTTCCATGCGGACATTCTATCAAAAACAAACTTGAAAAGCAAGCGAAGTTTTGCTATAATCAAAGAATGAAAATCGGAATAGACACATTCTGCTGCGACCACGGAAGGAGCGGAACAGGAACATACCTTTATTACCTAGTGTCCGCTTTGGGAGAAGTCGGCGGAAACGAATATGTCCTTTTCGGCTCGGGAATCGACCGCTACACTTACAGCGCGGAAAGTGCCATGCCCTTTGTCGAAGTGAAGGTTCTCGACTCAATAAAGGCGGAAATCTTTTGGCACAAGTTTCTTTCGAAAAAATTCTACAAGGCACAGAATTTCGACGCGGTGCTATATCCGGCGGCTTCAAAAGTGCTTCCCACAAAATTTCCCGTTCCGGGAGTGGCTGTTATAAACGACACTCTTTCCACGCCGGGCGCGAAATCCGCCGTTCCAAAGAACGCGATTCCTAGCGGCCTTGCGCGAGCGCAGAAGATAATCGTGCCCACGAATTTTTTGCGAGACGAATTGATTTCGCTTGGATTCGACGGAGAAAAAATTCTTGTTGTGCGGCACGGCATCGACCACAGCCGCTTCTACCAGCATCCGACCGAAGAACGCGAAATTGTTGACATAAAGCCATTCGCCATAAAACCTCCATATATCCTTTACCCATCGCGCATTTCAGGCCCAGGCAAAAAGCACATCGAACTCATAAAGGCGTTCGACATTTTCAAAGAGCGCACGTCCGCACCCCACAGGCTCGTGCTGGCAGGGCAAGAGGATGCGTTCGCCGAAGAAGTGCGCAAGGCAGCATACGGCTCAAAGTACGCAAGCGACATCTTTCTCACGGGATTTTTTCCGCTGGAAGGCTTGGTGCGGCTTTATGGCGGAGCAGACGCGTGCGTGTTCCCTTCCGTACAGGAGGGGGTAGGAATCCCGCTCATCGAGGCAATGGCTTCCGGCGTGCCCGTGGCGTGCTCGTCGAAAGGCGCGCTCCCTGAAACGGCGGGCGGCAACGCCATGCTTTTCGAAAGCGACGACACAGAAGAAATGGCGCAGGCAATCGAAAAAGTCTGCACGAAAGGCGAAGAGCGTGACGCGCTAATCAGAAAGGCACTTAAATGGAGCGAAGAATTCACTTGGCAAAAATGCGCCCGCGAGACGGAGGAAATACTGCAAAGCCTTTAGTTCCGCAATCTGGAGGAAATAAATTATGTGTTAGATTCTGCTTTAATTACTCCTTGAATATCGATAATATGTTTTTGCACAAAGGTCAGATTAAAAATTTTTCCGTCCATAATAATTTGTATGCATTCATTCCCATTTGTTTTCTTTATAGTTGCACCTGCTTCTATTTTGTTAATCAAGTCTGCTATTCTATTTTCGCTTGAACTGCAATTTACTATATGCTCATTAAACATCGCCGCACAATTCGGACAGCAAGCTATATAAGGATACATCGTTTCTTTTGTAAAAAACTCGCCACCGCGATTATCAAGCTCAATGGTTTCGAAATAGTACTCACCATTCTTCTTTTTGAACGGCAACTCTTTGCCACAACATTGACAAATCATTATATCGTCAGTGTTTGTATACAGTTCCCTTAACATTGTGGTGGCTTCACTTCTTATTTTTGAAGTTCGGACTGAGCGACTTCTTTGTTCATATGTTCTATCCGAAGCATCATTTGTAGCTTCTATTGCTGCAGTTGTTCTCTTTTCGGGATTATTAGTATTTGCAGTCGGTTCTTCTATATGTATTTCCGGCGCAATGCGACCGTCTGCTTCGGCACTCTCATATAATTTACCTTTTCTTATTATTTCTTCAAGTGTATAAACATCATACCCAAAAACCTTGGCAGCCTCTTCCTTCTTTTGATATTCAGATGTGCGGCGACGTTCTTCGTCCTCTAATTGTCGCCTGCGTTCATTTTCTACTTTTCCGAATTCTATTGCAGTTAAAAAGGGAGAATCAGTATCAATATGGAAAGCTTTGTCAATAGAATCAAGAGATAATTCGGAGGGCTTTCTATAGTTCCCATCAATATCGGGAAGCCAAGCAGTATCCCGTAAAATTTGTACCACTTGTGATTCGGCTTTTGTAAACGCATAGTCATAGTTATTGTTTTGCCATTGTCTATAAGCCACAGTTTTTTTACAGTTTATATAACGATAATGATACGCTCGTTCATTCATAATTGTGACCCAGATTAACAAAGATATATTTCGATTTTGTAATGCAATATACAATTTTAAATCAGGAATTATCCAGTCTTTTTTTTCGGAATAAGTTTCTCTAAAAACCTCCTCCGGACGAGTATTCAGTTTACGATAGTTTTGGTTTCCCCGCAAATCATCTGTCTCAATTATCTCAAAGGAGTGGAACACTTCATTTTTTATTAAGATTTCTATAAAACATTCTAATTCTTTATTGGTAAGATTGTCTTTGTAAATTTTGCTAATAGCTGTCTTGTGATGAATATTTTCAGCACAAGAAAAACCCGTTTTAAGATATGGAGAGTCAAGATAGCATTCGCTCGGCTTTACTAATTTTTTGGATTTGCTTAACACAAACGGAACATTCAAATATAAAGCAAAGTCTTTATTTTCATTTGAACTAACATAATCGATTACCAATTTAGTAATTTCTATTATATCGTCCTTTTCAGTTAAGGCTTCTAATCTGTGTTGTAAATTGTCTCTCCTGCGTTCATTTTTTATCGCTTGTGCATCATTTTTTGAAAACTCCTTTACTCCAATTGCTTCAAGAAACAAACGAGCTTTTTTACCTGAATCACCTTGCTCATAAACGGACTTGCTTACTTCTTCAAAGCTCTTATCTAATATGATACTAGGGTCATCGACAAACTTTGCCTCGCTTGGTTTAATAGGTCTATTGTTTTTTGAATATACAATATTACATTCACTTAAAGGATTTAAGTCAAAATCATCTCTGACAGAACTAAGTAAAGCGTAAATATTTTTGTACCATTCATGCTTGCGTTCTATAAATAATTGATTTACTGAATCAACATCCATTTGAAGCAACCCATTGAGAATAGTAGCCGCATCCAAAATTAAAACGCCGATTTCTTTTATAAACGTATATCCTCTCGTTTGAGGATTTTGCAAATATTCAAAACATTGACTATTCAAAATAGTTCGCGTATTTTCAATAGTCAAAAGTTTTCTTAAATCCTCGCCGGCACTTATAACATCTTGCTTATGCGCATACCCACCTTTAATTATAGGATATACATTTTCAGTTTCAAATACATTAAGAATTGTATTTTGAATCGGTGTAAATTGTTTGTCAACGTAATCGCTCTCAAGCGGTAAAAAATTAAAGAAATCAGGTTTTAGTTCTTTAATATCCCTTAAATATAAAATTGCTTCACGCACTAATAACGCTATTTCGCCAACAAGTTTATCGTTATCAGGAGTGTCGCTTACACTGTCGCGAGAGGGAGGGCAACCAAACGGTGCATTGACATGAAATTGTAGGTTTGACTTAGCGTTCGGTGCAATAAAGAATATGCTGACCTTACCTTGTGGATTATTTTGAGAGGAATCCTTTGATAAAGCAGAAAAAGTATATCCTTGCTGAGAATTATCACGCTTAACAGGAAAAGCTATATTTACCCAATGAGTCTTTGTTTTTCCGTCATCTGATTGAATGATAATACGCCGATTGAAGCGAAGCCAATCTGTGTCTTCGTCAACTTTACCATCATCAAAAGCAGACGAGCAATGGACAAATTCCGAAAAAACATATTTATATTTAGATATTTCGTCGGTCTGTTCGTTTTTAGTATCATGCTCTGCCTCTATAATACCGCTTTTGCCATTACTTAATGTATATATTATTTCTCTAACATTGGTAAGGAATAATAATGTCGTAGCATTTATATCTTTTAAGCCCGCCTCGATTTTTTCTATGGCATCAGGAGCAGGTAGTTTTATATTATCAAACGGGAACTCAAAAATAGTTTCGCCGTTTGTTTTTCTTTGCGGAATTTCTTCTGGATAGAACATATTGGTTATTTTGAAACAAAAATCATCAGTATAGATGTACGGCGTTTCGGTAAACTCAAATACGGATTTGAATCCGATACCGAATTTGCCCGCTTTGCTATCTTCATCCGATTTTGTGGATGAAGATATATTATTGATAGCATCAATATGTTTTATAGAAAAAGGCTCCGTTCCATTATGGGCAAAAATCAGCTTGTCCGGCAACACTTCAAAATGGACTTTTGAAGCTCCAGCATCTTCGGCATTTTGCAAAAGCTCATATATGAAATGATTTTTATCAGGGTAAAACTTCGATAATAAGGTTTTGAGTCCGGGGAATTGTCTTGATTTAATTAATCCTTTACTGCTTTCTTGCAGTTCTCTAAATTGCTTTCTAAATTCTTGTTTTTCTTCTGCGGTCATTATTTTACTCCTCAATAATCAATATGCCTTCGATAAGTTTTTTCGTAACAATATCTGCTTGCCCAACTAAAGCATTTAGTTCATTTACTTTCTCAGCATAAATCGTTCTTTTTGATTCAAGTTCTGATTTCTTCATTCTTAGAATTTTTATTTCCGTTGCCTTGCGTATCTGTTCTTCAATAGAGTGTTCTAATGCTTTTTCACTAACCGATAAGCTTTGTTTTCTGTCACCTATAATTTGTTCTGCTTCGGCTATATACGCTTGTTTGGTTTTCTGCCAAAGCAAGTAGTGCTTCGCTTCCAATTCGTGAACATCTAATACAGGCGTTCCGTTATCGGACTCCGCATTGAAAATTGCATTTAGCATAACTTCGTTTTTAATTGTTGCTTCCGTAATGACTTGCAAACGACAATCGGGTTTGATGCCTTTATATTGCCACTCATAAACCAAAAACGGATACTGCCCGCTTGATAAATTATTGCTTTTAGCTTTCAATACACAGGTTACAGGATCATGTTCAAAACATGCAATGGATTGTTTTAACAAAGGATGTGTCGGCATGATGAAAAGCACATCGGGGTTATCTGCCGCACATTTTCCGTCAAATGTAATCCCGTCAAACTTTTTTGTATTTTTCAAATAATTTTCCCACGCTCTATATGTGGGATTGATTTGACGTGGAAGTTTATTAAAATCCGCTAGTAGTTTGCTGCGGTTTTCTTCATTCAAGCGGATGGTCTTTATTTTATCTAAACCTGCAATATAGGTTTTAGTTTCACCCAATTGTTTCTTTAAGTACATTTCCACAAGATTAATGATAGCGGTTTCGCTTAAATGTATATTAGTAGCGTCATCAAGCTCTTTTTGCATTGCGCTTTCACTCATATCCAAGCTGAAGAAAGTATGCTTTTCACTTTCCATTCGTTCCGTTTCTTGAATAAGACGAACTTTATTATCGCGTAATTGTTGAAGCTTTTCTCTCCGCTCATCGGGAGTAAGGGTATAACTTTCAACAATATCATATATACCTTTTGTTACTTCGCCTAATATTTCCTCGCTATCTCCGATAGAAGAATTAAACACGCCGATTCTTGAAAGACAGCGTTCGTAAATATCGCAATCTATTGTATCGTCCGTAATTATATTGACTATTGAAACGCTTTCACTTTCTTGTCCGTTTCTATCAATACGCCCGATTCTTTGTTCGATAGCTTGGGGATTCCACGGCAAATCATAATTTACCATACAATCACAAAATTGATAATCCAACCCCTCACACCCCACTTCGGAGAACAAAAGAACATCTAAAGAATTAGAGTCTGCTTTATCGAGCATAAAACGATGTCTTAAATTGACACGTTCTTCATCTTTAACGCCTCCGTGGACAACGCCAACGCGAATACCCCTTGCGACCAAATTATCATATAAGTACTTTAATGTGTGCCTAAAACTACTGAAAACCATCACCTTGTTTTTCTGCATATTTTGTTTATCAATTATGGTTTTAATTAAGGCATCCAATTTATTATCTATCTTATCAATATCGTCTGCCATTGATAAAATTTCTTTTATAGCGTCCTTTATATGCGGAAGAGTTGCATTTTCATACAAAGAATCGTAATCATCGGAATCTTGACCGCCATCACAGACTTCAAGTTCGTCTAATCGTCTTGTTAAAATAGTTTCTAAAAATGGTTTTAATCCGTATATGCAACTTGCCGCCTGTCGCATTATAGTTGTCATCATAAACTTAATACATCTATCACCGTGAAGCTGTATCAGTATCTTCGCTTGTGTTTCCAATAACTTATTGTAAAGAGCAGCCTGCTTTTCCGTAAAAGAGACTTTTTTCGTTTCTGGCTTGCGAAGCGTGAAGTTACCTATATCGCGTCTACGAGTTCTGTTTATAATGCGAGCAAATGTATGTAACCCCTCCAAATCGGTTATTAGTTGAACACGCTGTTCATCGGATACCGCATCGGATTTTAATAGTGTGATAGCATTTTTGTATGCATTATTCGTGGTAAGCATAGCTACGCCCCAAGCAGTATTTCCTGCGTCAAGCAAACTCTCCAAAGCTAATTCTTGCCAATTCTCTTTATTCCCACGAACAAATTTAATAGCATCATTTATATACGGATTTGGCGCCGCCATATGTTTAAAACTTTCGTAATCGAACACTAAATCGGGGCGCAACAGTTTCAACAAAACATATAAATCCTGATCTCCAAGTTGTATAGGCGTTGCCGTAAGCAAAACGACACTATTTGCATTATCGCAAAATTTTTGAGCGGCAGCATAAGCAAAAGTATTCGGATTTTTAATATGGTGCGCCTCGTCGATAATTACAAGATCAAATTTCGGGAACGGATTTAGACTTGATAGGGAATGCTCTGAACTCTTTCTTTTGCCACTTTTTGAAACACCATTTACGAGAATTTCATCAAATAGCGAGTACGGTATAATACATTTTTGATATTCCAAAGGCCATGACTCTTCCGCATAACATTCGGAAAGACAATATCGCAGTGTAGCCCCGTCTAAATGTTTGAAGTTTTCTCCGAACTTATCCTTCAATTCATTTTGCCATTTCTTTTCCGTTATAAGAGGTCGAGGACAAATAACCAAAACAGATTTTATATCAAAGCGAGCTTCAAGCTCCTTCAATATAAGTCCCGCTTCAATAGTTTTACCTACGCCAACGCCGTCGGCTATAAGAATGCGAGGACTGTCGGACTTGATTACTTTTAATACAGGGCGGAATTGAAATGGTATAAAATCAATCTTTGCAGTATTTAATGAATATAACGAATTGATGTTAGGATTGAGCAACAATCTTGCGGTTAATAATGCATTGATTTCTTGGGCGGAATAAGAAAGATAGCTGCTGTCAATATCGAATGCCTCAATTTGTTCTTCATAGTAACTGAATTTTTTGCCGTCAACAAGAATGACATATCTCGTTGCGATATTACTTTGCTCAATAGCGATTATCGCACCAATTTTATTATTATGTTTTACCTTAACCGTGTTTCCTATATTTAGCATTGCACTACCTTGATTTTATATTTTTTTTGACAATTAGAAGGACAAGCGAATCAAAAATTTTGCTTGTACGCACAAAACAAAAAAGGGAAGCGAACGCTTCCCTTTCAAAATCAAAAGTCCTACGCCGATTCTTGGAACACAGTCTTCGCGTCGGGCTTGCTTTTCATTTCCACCACGTCCTTCGTGATTTCAAGCAGCTTTTTTCCCGGAACGCTCGGAAGCTCGTACATCGAATCCAAAAGCAGTTTTTCCACGATTGCGCGAAGTCCGCGCGCGCCGGTCTTCTGCTTGATGGCGGTATCGGCAATCGCTCCAATCGCATCGTCCGTAAACTGCAAGTCAACGTTGTCCATCGCGAACGAGGCCTTGAACTGCTTTGTGATGGCGTTCTTTGGCTGCGTGAGGATTTCGACCAAATCGTCGCGCGTCAAATCCTTCAACGCCACGGTAATCGGCATTCGTCCGATAAGTTCCGGGATGAGGCCGAATTTCACGAGGTCGTCCGGCGTCACTTGGTTCAAAAGCAGCATCCTGTCTTCGTCCGTCATCGTGGCGACATTCGAACCGAATCCGAGCGAATGTTCCGCCGTGCGCTGCTCGATGATTTTTTCGAGCCCGACGAAAGCCCCTCCCAATATGAAAAGGATGTTCGTCGTGTCGATGTCAATCAGTTCTTGGTTGGGATGCTTTCTGCCACCCTGCGGCGGAACAGAAGCCTTCGTTCCCTCGATGATTTTCAGGAGCGCCTGCTGAACGCCTTCGCCCGAAACGTCGCGCGTAATCGAAGTGTTTTCGCTTTTGCGGGCGATTTTGTCTATTTCGTCGATGAAAATTATTCCGCGCTCGGCCTGCGCAATGTTGCCGTCCGCCGCGTTAATCAGTTTGAGGAGCACGTTCTCAACGTCCTCCCCGACATAGCCCGCCTCCGTGAGCGTGGTCGCGTCCGCAATAGCAAACGGCACTTTCAGTTTTTGCGCGAGCGTCCTTGCCAAAAGCGTCTTTCCGCTTCCGGTAGGCCCGATGAGGAGTATGTTTGATTTTTCTATTTTGACTTCGCTGTCCGCCTGTTCCGCCTTGCCCAAAACCGCAAGACGCTTGTAATGGTTGTAGACCGCGACGCTTAAGGCTTTCTTCGCCTCGTCCTGGCTCACGACATACTGATCGAGGTAGGACTTGAATTCCTTGGGGCTTGGAACTTGGCTCAGTTCGAGTTGCTCGACTCCGTTCTCCAAGTCTTCAAGCGTCCGTTGTGCCAAAAATGCGCAGTCTTTGCAGATGAAAATGCTGTCGATTTTCGACATAACGAGCTTCCGCTCTTCGTCGCCGGGTTTTCCGCAGAACGCGCAGAAATTGGCGTTTATGTTTCTGAACAAACTCATGTTCCGTATTCCCCAAGTTAATTTATTTTGCCTTGCGGCTTTCCATCACTGTGTCCACGATGCCGTATGCCTTCGCGTCTTCGGCGGTCATATAGAAATCGCGCTCGATGTCCTTCGCGACGGTTTCTTCGCTTTGGCCGGTGCATGATGCAAGGTATTTCACGGAAAGTTCTTTAAGGCGGATGATTTCCTTTGCCTGAATCGCTATGTCGCTTTCCTGTCCGCCGACTCCGCCGCGCGGCTGGTGAATCATCACGCGGGAAGAGGGAAGCGCGAAACGCTTTCCCTTCGAGCCGCCAGCCAAAAGAATCGCCGCCATGCTCGCCGCCTGCCCAAGGCAGATGGTCTGAATCGGGCACTTCACGTACTGCATTGTGTCATAGATGGCAAGCCCCGCCGTAACCGAGCCGCCGGGAGAATTGATGTATATGCTGATGTCCTTGTCGGGATTTTCGGATTCGAGGAAAAGGATTTGCCCTACGACCAAATCCGCCGTGGCGTCATTGATTTCGCCGTCAACAAAAATAATCCTGTCCTTGAGGAGGCGAGAAAAAAGGTCGTATGACCGCTCTCCGTTTCCCGTCCGCTCAATGACATAGGGAACCAGCGTGTTCATTTTTTCGTTCATGTTTTTCTTCATATTTCAAATATAGCAATTTTCGCGCGGAACGGCAACAAAAATCTCGCACCTTCCAAGACTAATTCTGCCTGAACAAATCCGCGAACGCAATCTTGTCGCCCTTGGAAACCTTCACTTCCTTGTAAAGTTCGGCGTAGAGTTTCTGTTCCTTCGCGTCATCGATAAGGTATTCCTTGGAACGCGCGTCCTCGTAGTGCTTTTTCACTTCTTCCACGGTGGAATTGCCCTGTGCGGCGATTTCCTTGTATTTTTCCTCGATTTCTTCCGGAGTGACGCTTATGTTGCGCGCGCGAATCAAGTTTTCCACGATGATGCGGCTTTTGAGCATCTTTTCGCTGTCGCCCGTCCATTGCGCGAGCATCTGCTCCTTGGTTTGTCCCGAAGCCTCAACCATCTTTCCCAACTGCTCGGGCGTGGTGCGGAACTGGTTCGCCATCATTTCCCAGCGTCCGTTCAACTCGGCTTCGAGCATACTCGCAGGAATGTCAAACGGATTCTTTTCGATGAGCTGTTCGAGAAGGCTGTTGCTCTTCATGTCGTTCACGCGACGGGCTGCCGCGCTTTCCATATTGATTTTGAGGTCCTTTTTGAGGTCGTCGAGCGTCTTGAACTTTTCGCTCACGTCCTGCGCCAAGTCGTCGTCCAAAGCCGGAAGGGTGCGGATTTTCATCGCCTTCACGGTAACGCGGATTTTCTTCGTCTTTCCTGCCAAATCCGCGTCGGGGTCGTCCGCCTTGTATGTCTTCGTGATTTCCTTCGGCTCGTCCTTTTTCATTCCGATGATTTCATCGTCGATTTTGTAGATGTTCTCGCCGGTGCCCACAGTGAAGACGAAGCCCTCGCGCTTCGAGCCTTCCACGACGTTTCCCGCGTCGTCAAGTTCGCAGTAGTCTATCGTAACGATGTCGTCCTTTTTCACGGTCTCGCCGTCCGCCTTGTCCTCAATCATCGCGTTGCGCTCTTGAATCGCCTTGAGTTCCTCGGCCAATTCCTTTTCGCCGACTTCAACCTGCGCTTCCTTGATTTCGATTCCCTTGAAATTCTCGACCTTCACTTTCGGGAAAATATCGTAGGAAACCGTGTAGACCAAATCCTTTTCCAAATCGAGCGCGGGCATTTCTTCGAGCTTCGGCTGGCTGTAGGGGAGGGGGCGGTTTTCCTTTTCCGCGTCGTCCTGGAAAATCTCGTTCAAAGTCTCGTCGATGATTTCGCCCAAGACATCGGCTTTGAGCGCGTCGCCGTATTTCCTTTCGAGCACATCGAGCGGAACGTGTCCTTTCCTGAATCCAGGAATCTGGATTTGCTTGGAAAGTTTCGCGACGTTTTCCTTATATGATTTTGCCACATCGTCCTTGGCGACAGTCACCGTAAGTTTTACGGCGGATTTTTCAAGCGGCGTGAATTGCTTTGTCAACTGCACTTTTTTCTCCTTAAATAATCGGTGTTAGCGGGCGCGCAAGGATGCGCGAAATCGCAGGTTTGCGCATTCGCGAAAGTCTTGTCTTGTTGAAAAAAAAGCGGTTCTGCTGAACCGCCTTTCGAGAGCGGAAAACGGGAGTCGGACCCGCGACATCCACCTTGGCAAGGTGGCGCTCTACCACTGAGCTATTTCCGCATAAAAACTACGAATGGCAGTCATTCGCAACGATTTTCGCTTGCTCGCGAGACTCGCATAATTTCACGCCATGCACGAAATTACCGCAAAAACTCGCAACAGCAAAAATGCCGCGCAACTACCAAAAGCAATTTCAAATAGAGCGGAAAACGGGAGTCGGACCCGCGACATCCACCTTGGCAAGGTGGCGCTC
>JAFLSR010000026.1 GCA_022510845.1 Treponema sp. | reverse complement strand
ACAACAAGCAGAACCTTGCGGGCGCGGAAATCGGCGGAATCAAAATGCACGCCGCCATCGACGTGATAATCAGGCGGAATCATTTCCATCATTGCACGCGCGGACTTTGGCTCGACTGGCAGGCGCAGGGCACTCGCGTCACGCAGAACCTTTTCCACGACAACACCGTTCCTCTCAAGGAAATCGGCAAGGAAAACATCGACGGCCTCGGCGAGGACATTTTCGTCGAAGTTTCGCACGGTCCTACCCTCATCGACAACAACATCCTCCTTTCCGACTACGCGCTCAAACTTCCCACGCAGGGAGTGGCTGTCGTCCACAATTTCATCGCGGGAAGTTTCACCGCAGTCGGACGCGGCGTGGACAACGGAACGCTCACAAAGCCCGCTCCGCGCTACACGCCGTACCACGTTCCGCACAGAACAGAAATCATGGGATTTATGACGATTCTGCACGGAGACTGTCGCTTCTACAACAACATTTTCGTCCAGCAGAAAAAGCGGCCGTTCCTCGAACAACTTCAAGAAGAATGCAAGGATGCCGAATGGACAGACGCGAACATCGTCTGCGGAACGATTCCGTTCGACAAATATCCCACGCAGGAAGAATGGCTTTCGCAATTCGAAGGTTATTGCGGAATGGGAAGCGAGCCGAGCGACCGCTACTACAATCCCCTCCCCGTCTGGGCAGCGGGGAACGCATTTTTCAACGGCGCGCTTGCGATGAAAAAAGAAAGCGACGCGTTCATCGACACGGAGCACAAAGTGGAATTTTCGATTTCGGACGAAGGCGGAAAAATCATGTTCAAAACGAACGTCTACGATTTTTTGCCAAAAGGAAAAGCGGCAACGATTTCCACAAAAACTTTGGGCGAAGCGTTCGAGCCGGAACAGAAATTCGAAAACCCAGACGGTTCGGAAATCGTGTTCTGCGATGACTACTTCGGAAACGCGCGTGCGGCAAATCCCACGCCGGGGCCGCTCGAAAATTCTTCAGGACAAAAAGAATTCGTCCTTTGGAAATGAAACACGCCGCGCATTATCGTTTCGCGTTCCGCAAGGACGCGCGGCAAAATGCGCACGGCTTGGCGGCATCGCATTCGATTTTTCGCAATCCGCATCGTATGCGATTGCCGCCCACATTTCCAAAAATCGCTTGCGCATTTTTCAAAATCGATTTATTCTAATATCCGATGGAAAATCGATTTGAAAAAATCACGCATCCTTTTGCGCCGATTTTCAAACGCGACTCGCAAATCCTCATCCTCGGCTCGCTTCCTTCGGTGAAATCCCGCGAAAACGAATTCTATTACGGACATCCGCGAAACAGGTTTTGGCGTGTGCTCGCAAAAATTTTCGCCGAGGAAATTCCATGCACGATTCAGGAAAAAAGCGAATTTCTTCTGCGAAACAAAATCGCGCTTTGGGATGTAATCCATTCATGCAAAATCCGAGGCTCAAGCGATTCAAGCATAAAGAACGCCGTTCCAAATCGAATCGAAGAAATTCTTTGCGCGGCGAAAATCAGAAAAATTATTTTGAACGGAGGCGCGGCATTTTCGCTCTACAAAAAATTCTTTGGCGGAACGCTCGAACAAAAATACGGCGCAAAGGCGATTCGACTTCCATCGACAAGCCCCGCGAACGCTGCGTGCTCGCTTGAAACGCTCGTAGAAATTTGGAGAAAGGAATTTGACTGAACAAGATTGCGCGGACGAAAAAAAATCGCTCCGAAAAAAAATGCGCCAAACGCTCTCCTCTCTCGACCCAATCGCAAAGGCATTCGAAAGCGCGTCGCTTTGCCTGCGATTTCTTCAAAGCCAAACGTACAAAACATCCCGCGCCATTTTTGGATTTATGCCGCTCAAAGACGAAGTTGACATTCTGCCGATTTTTCGCGCGGCGATTTCCGACGGAAAAAAAGTCCTGCTTCCAAGAATCTCAGCCAAAGCAAAAACAAAGCGCGAACAATTTTCAGAATGCGCACACGGAAATTCTTCGGACAAAATCTGCGGAACCGGCAAAATGGATTTTTATTTTGTGGAACGCGACCCCATCGAAGAAACCGAAGCGAATACATTCGGAATTTACGAGCCGAAGCCGTCTTGCAAAAAGGCCGACATCGAAACGCTTTGCGCGGAAATGGGCGGAGAAAAAATCAGCGTGCTCGTTCCTGGACTGGCATTCACAAAAGATGGCTTTCGTCTTGGACGAGGCGGCGGATATTACGACAGGTTTCTTGAAAAATTGCGGAAACTATGCGATGCGCACGAATGCAATTCGAAAAAGCCAAATTTTGTCGGAGTGTGCTATGTCGCGCAAATTCTGCAAAGCATTCCGTGCGCACAGCATGACATCAAAATGGACACGTTGTTATCCGTGCAACCGTAGAACTCGCGGCAGGCTTCAAAAACTCGCGCAATTTCAATTTCGCGTTGCATCCAGTCGAAAGTCTGCGCTCGAAAACCATGCCACAAACTGAACCGCGGCAATTCCGCCTGCAATTTTAACTTCAAATAAAAAAGCCGGGGTAAAATTTGCACCCGGCCTTTTCGAGTAAATTCAAAGCACATAGGATTTGGTTGCGTTTGCGACCAAATCGCGCGCCGTTATTTTGCCGCGCCCGGCCAAGGCTTTTTCTCGAATTCCTTGTTTCCGTGCGTGTATGTCGGAAGCAATTTCGGAGAAACTTCGTCGCCCTTTATGCCCGCAGCATCGCGCTCCTTTTCGAACGCCTTCACATGCTCAAGGCTCAGTTTGCTCGTATCGCTCATCGCGATATTTCCGAAGATTTTGCCCGCTTCGATTCCAGCCTCGCGTCCGAACACAACCACGTCAAGCAAACTGTTTCCCATCAAGCGGTTCGTTCCGTGCACGCCGCCGGAAGCCTCGCCAGCCACCAAAAGGTTTGGCACATTGGTGTGGCAAGTCTTGTCGATTTCCACGCCGCCGTTCTGGTAATGCAGAGTCGGGTAAACCAAAATCGGCTCTGTGCGGATGTCGATTCCGTATTTGATGAACATTTTGTACATCGCTGGAATGCGCTTCAAAATCGTGCCTTCGCCGTGAATGATTTCAATCATCGGAGTGTCGAGCCACACCGCATCCTGCACGTCGTTTTTCACGCCGCGTCCCTGGCGAACTTCCTTGATAATGCCGGAAGCGTTCACGTCGCGCGTCTCAAGCGGATGGATGTAAACTTCGCCGTCCTTGTTGATGAGTTTCGCGCCAAGCGAGCGCACTTTTTCAGTAACGAGTTTTCCGAGAATTTGTTCGGGATACGCCGCGCCAGTAGGATGGTACTGAAGCGAATCCTGATAGAGCAATTTCGCGCCCGCGCGGTAAGCCATCACAAGTCCGTCGGCAGTCGCGCCGTAGTGGTTCGAAGTCGGGAAGCCCTGATAGTGCATTCGGCCTGCGCCGCCAGTCGCGATTATTACGACCTTTGCCTTGGCAATCCGCACTTCACCTGTCTCCATGTTCACGAGCACCGCGCCAGCCGCCTCGCCCTTTTCGTTTTTGATGATTTCCACTGCCGAAGTGAAGTCAACGACAGTTATCTTGTCGGCACGGTTGAAAGTCTCGTCGCGCAAAGTGCGCATGATTTCCGCGCCGGAATAATCCTTGCAGGCATGCATTCGCTTTCGGCTCGTTCCGCCACCATGCGTCGTAACCATAGTGCCGTCGGCTTCCTTGTCGAATTCCACGCCAAGTTCATTGAGCCACTTGATTACGCTTGGAGCCTTGTTCACGAGCGTGTACACCAATTCAGGCTTTCCGTCAAAGTGTCCGCCGCCGAACGCATCCAAATAGTGCTGGGCAGGAGAATCGTTCGCCTTGTCCGCGGCCTGGATTCCGCCTTCCGCCATCATCGTGTTCGCGTCGCCCACACGGAGTTTCGTAACAAGAAGCACTTTCGCGCCCGCCTCGCTCGCCATGATTGCGGCAGAAGTTCCCGCGCCGCCACCGCCGATTACAAGGACATCAGTCTCGTAGTCGATGTGGCTCAAGTCGATGTGGTTCGGATCGAAGCGGGGCTTTGCCTGAAGCATCGCCGCCAATTCGTGCGGAGCTTTTTGCCCTTTGTTCGGACCGATTTTTATTTCCTCAAATTCGCTCGCAATCCTGTCGGGATGGAATTCTTTGAGAATCTGATCTTTTTCTTCCGCCGTAAGCCGCGCGTGCTCGAACTTGAGATTCTCATCTCGCTTTTCCGCCACAATTTTCGCCGCGTCGTCAAGATAATTTCCGTACATTCTATCAACCTCTCTATAATTTAGCATTTGCAAAGAACTGATGCCTTTCGCGTCAATTTCCAAATCGCAAATCGATGAGTTGTGAAAAACTCAAAACAAATTTACCGCAGATGTCAATTTTATTTTTCGATTTCGCGCGTATTGTACAGTTCCTTGATTTTGTCCAAGGGCTGTCCCATCATTTTTTGAATCGCGTCCTCGCATTTTCCGGAATCGATTTCCGCGACGCGCTCCACAAGGTGCTTCGTTTCGGGCTGGATGAATTTTCCGTTTATGCGGCGCGCGAGTTCAGCCACCTGAGGATGGCTGATTCCGGCAGGGCATCGGCTTGAACAGCAGCCGCACATCACGCAGTCGAACGAAGCGTCTGCGCATGAGGCAAAGTCGCCGCGTTGCGCGTAGGCGATGTACTGCATCACGCTCAAATCCTGCGTACAGGCGCGGGTGCAGGCGTTGCAGCCCACGCACGAATAGATTTCAGGATAAAGCTGCATCATGATTGACTGTTCGGGCTTGATTTTTTCGATGTCGTAGATTTGCTTTACAAGCGGGAAGAACGGAAGCGTCGCGATGTACATTCCGTTCTCCACCTTCGTAGAGCAGGCAAGGCAAGTTTGGAGCTGATTTTTTCCTTCCACGCGGTAAATCGTAGCGCACGCCCCGCAAAATCCGTTGCGGCATCCGCAACCGCGCCTGAGCTGATAGCCCGCATATTCCATAGCGTTCATTATCGTGAGTTCGGAAGGAACTTCATATTTCTTGCCGAACAAATAGATTGTCGCCATTTCTGTTTTTTCTGCCATAAACTTCTCCTATAGAACTCTAATGTTCTAACTAATATTCCAAAATTTTAACTTGATTTCCTCTCCGAAAATCAATATTCAGGCGGCAATGCGCCCAGTTCCTCGAACGTGAACACAGGACCGTCTCGGCAGACGAACTTGTCGCCGATATTGCATCGTCCGCATTTTCCGATTCCGCACTTCATGCGCATTTCCATCGTCGTGTAAATCTGATTGTCCTTGAAGCCCAATTTTTTGAGTCCGTCGAGCGTCAAGTGAATCAAAATCGGAGGGCCGCACATGATGACGTACTTGCTCAAATCCGGATTGAGTTCCGTGACATAAGGCGGCACGAATCCCACATGACCATCCCAACCTTCTTCGGGGCGGTCAATCGTGAGGCACACGTCCATGTCGGGCTGCTTCATCCATTCTTCGGAAAGTTCCTTGTAGAAGACCAAGTCCGCCTTGGAACGTCCGCCGTAGACCACTTGGATTTTTCCGTAGTCCGAACGGTTTGCGAGCATATAGTTCACCACGGAATGAACCGGAGCCAATCCGATTCCGCCCGCCACCACGAGGATGTCCTTTCCTTTGAACACATTGTCCACAGGAAAATAATTTCCAATCGGTCCGCGGACGCAGATTTGAGTGCCCACTTTAGCGTCGTGAAGCCAACTCGTAACGCATCCGCACTTCTTTATCGAAAACTGCTGGTATTCCTGCACGGTAGGCGACGACGTTATCGAAATCATCGACTCGCCCACTCCGGGAACGATGAGCATCGCGCATTGACCTGGCATGTGCTCGAAAAGTTTTTTCCCATCCAAGCCAGTTACGCGAAAAGACTTTACGTCGGGCGTTTCGCTTATTATTTCCTTGATAACGCCGACATAAGGTATGAACGATTCTTTCGCTTCCATCATTTTCCTCCTGCCGAATTTTCCAAATCAGTCGAGTTGAATTCTTTTATCACCTTGACGATGTTCATGTGAATCGGGCAGCTTTCTAGGCAGCGTCCGCAGCCAACGCACATGCAAAGCCCGTCGTGCGCCATGGGATAGTATAAAAGTTTGTGCATGAATCGCTGGCGGAACCGTTCCTTTTGCGTGTGTCGGGGATTTTCCGCCGCCATCTGCGTGAAATCAGAATACATGCAGCTGTCCCAACAGCGCACTTGCTGGATGCCGTTTCCGCTGTCAAAGTCGCGAACGTCGAAGCACATGCAAGTCGGGCAGACATAGGTGCAAGTTCCGCAGCCGAGACACGCTTCGCTCAAACCCTGCCAAACAGACGCGTTGAAAAGCTTGAGCATATCCTTCCCTTTGAATTTGGAAAGGTCGAGTTTCGCGAACGGCAATTTTTCGACTCGCTCCTTGATTTTTGCCTTCAGCTCAACCATGGGCTTTTCGTCTTTTTCCGAAAGCTGCGACTTCACGCTGTCCAAAAGGGCAGTTCCTTTGTCGGTGTTCGGATTGAAAAAATACGCGTCGTCCGTTTCCCAACAAGTGATGTCGCCCACTGGCGCGGAAGCGTCGATGTCATATGTCTTGCAAAAGCAAGTTTCGGCGGGCGAATTGCAGGCGAGCGTCATCACGATGCCGTGTTCGCGCCGATTTTTGTAATACGAATCCACGTATTTCGGATCGCCAATGTAAACTTTGTCGAACACTTCGAAACCTTTCGCGTCGCAGGCGCGCACTCCGAAAACCACGAAATCTTCGCTTTCCTTGCGCGGATCTTCGACAGTGATGTTGCCATCCTGGATTTTATAGTTCACGAGGCGTTCGGTCTTGGGAAAGAAAAAATCCTTCGCGCTGCGGACAGTCTTGAGCGCGCCGGAAAGTTTTTTTCCGCTCTGCCACTTTTCAAAATTCGCGTTGCCCGAAGTGTTGTCCACGGGAATATAAAGCGTCCTGCCTTGAGCGATTGCCTCGAAAAGCGAATCGATTTTGTCTTTTTGAATCGAAAGCATTATTCTCCCCCTTGTTCAGGCGAACGTTCGTACACCACGCTCGGCTCCGCGTCATCCTGAGTGAACGTGAGCATCGGCGGCTTTGTTTCCATGTCGCTTCCCGCGATATACGGTCCGTAGATTTCATTGATGTCCTTGATGAACTTGCGGTTGAGCAAATGGAGCGGAATGTGCTCCGGGCACACGCGCGAACATTCGCCGCAGTCCGTGCATCGTCCAGCCACGTGCCACGCGCGGATGATGTGATACAAACTTTCTTCGAACGGAACTTGCGCCACCTTCTGCGAAGTGTACATCGCGTTATTGTCGAACACGCATTTTTCGCAAGTGCAGGCGGGGCACACGTCGCGGCAGGCGTTGCAGCGAATGCATCGCGAAAATTCGTTCCGCCAATAATCATAGCGTTCCTGAGGAGTCATTTGTTCCACATATTCCACGCCGTCAAAACGGCCGCTTTCCAAGACATCGCCTTCTTCGCCCACAAGTTCATCGTAAGTGATGTGCTTTTTGCTCTTGCAATTCGCGCAGCGTTCTGCCAAATCGCCGTAATCCGGGTCCTTCATTCCGTCGCACGGAATTCCAACCACCACGACATCATCACGGACAATCCTGCTTTCTTTGAGGAGCTGCGTAAAGCTGTATGTGTCGCACGGCTTGAGGAAAACGAGCACCTTTTCCTGCGGAATCGGCTTTTCTTCCGCGTTCGGATCGCGCTGCTTTGCCATCGCGTTGTTCACACGAGTGGTGGACTTCGCGGTCTCGATTGCGCGAGTGATTTTCACCAAATATTTTGAAAGATTCGCTCCGCAATTTTCGTTGTAGACAAAATTTTCAAAATCGGCATCGGTTTTGAAAACTGCAGGAGTGATGTCGTAGTCAAAAAGACCTTTTTTCCAGCCCACAACAGACTGCACCTCGCCCGAGGAAAGTTTTTCCTTTGCGATTTTCACCAAATCGGAAGTCAATTTGCCGTCTTGCATCTTACGTCCTCCAATTTCTTGTTTTCGCCAAGTTTCGTAATTTTTTCAACGAAGTCGTTCATAATTCCGGCAAAGCGAACGCCTTCCGCCGCCGAACACCATTCCACGCGGGTGCGCCCTTTTTCAATTCCGAGATAGTCGAGCATCGAAAAAAGAAGCGTCATTCTTCGGCGCGCGAAATAATTTCCCGTGGAATAATGGCAGTCGCCGGGGTGGCATCCGCACAAAATCACGCCGTCCGCACCGCGCTGGAACGCCCTCAAAATGAAGAGCGGATTCAAGCGGCACGAACACGGGATTCGTATTATCTTGACGTTGGCTGGATATTCAAGGCGGTTGTTTCCTGCCAAATCCGCGCCGGCGTATGAACACCAGTTGCAGCAGAACGCCACGATTTTCGGCGTCCAAGTCTTTTCGTTCGTGTTTTCCATAAGCATCTTACCAATGATTTCGAGTTTTCTGAATGCAGGCAATCTCCGCAAAGAAATCGCCTCGCCTCATTGCAACTCGATTAAACCACGGCATCCACCTCCGCCAAAATTTGTTTGTTGCTGAAGCCCTGCAAATCCATTGCACCGGAAGGACAAGCCACCGTACAAGCGCCACAGCCTTGGCACATCGCGCTGTTCACCTGCGAAACGCGCCTTGTTATTGTAGTGCGGTTTGGTCCGCGGAAATCTTTTTCCACATAAGAAATCGCGCCGTAAGGACAGACGTTCTCACACTGACCGCATCCGTTGCAGAGATTTTCATCGGGCTTTGCAGTGCAAGGATTGTTCTGCAACTTGTCCTTTATCAAAAGGCAAATCGCCTTCGCCGCCGCACCCGAAGACTGTGCGACGGTTTCTGGAATGTCGCGCGGACCGAGGCAAGTTCCAGCAAGGAAAATGCCCGCCGTGGGACTTTCCACCGGGCGGAGTTTGACATGAGCCTCCAAGAAGAAATCGTCGTTGTCCATCGAAGTCGCAAGCATGGTGGCAAGCGGCCGAGCCGAAGGATTTGCTTCGAGCGAACCTGCAAGCACAACCATGTCCGCCTTGATATGAACCTGCCTGTTCAAAATGAGGTCGCTTCCCTGCACATCTATCGAACCGTCCGCCTGCGGAGTGACCTTCCCCACCATTCCCTTTATGTAGTGAATTCCGTATTGCTCCACCGCGCGTCGATAGAATTCATCGAACTGCTTTCCAGGGGTTCGCACGTCGATGTAGAAGACATAGCATTCGGTATCGGGATAATGGTCGCGTGTCAAAATGGACTGCTTCGCGGTGTACATACAGCACACTTTTGAACAGTATGAATTGCCCTTCCCTTCGGCAGAACAGCGGCTTCCCACGCACTGGATGAACACGATTTTTTTCGGTTCTTTTCCGTCAGATGGGCGCAAAAGATGCCCGCTCGTAGGACCAGAGGCGTTCATCAGGCGCTCGTATTCCAAAGACGAAACGACATCCTTGCATTCGCCGTAGGCATATTCGCCATAAGGCTTGAGGTCAATCATTTCGTAGCCCGTGGCAACCACGATTGCGCCGTATTTTTCTGTTATGATTTCGTCTTTGGCAGCAAAGTCGATTGCCTTCGCGCCGCAAACCTTTTCGCACATTCCGCAAACATTGTCCTTACCCTTTGCCATCGCGGTGAGGTGAAGGCAATAATTCGCGTCAATCGTGGCGATTTTCGGAACGGCCTGGGCGAACGGAATGTAGACCGCAGTCTTGTTGTTCAAATTCAGATTGAAGTCATTCGGAACTTTTTTCATCGGACATTTTTCGGTACATTCGCCGCAGCCTGTGCACTTAGTTTCGTCCACATAGCGGGCGTATCGCTTTATGTCGATGCTGAAATTTCCGATGTAGCCGTGAACGCCCACAACTTCGCTGTACGAAAGAATCCTGATATTCGGATGCTGTCCCACTTCGGTCATTCGCGGAGTTACGATGCACGAAGCGCAGTCGAGCGTGGGAAACGTCTTGTCGAGCATTGCCATCTTTCCGCCGATTGTCGGCTTTCGTTCCACCAAATCCACGGGGAAGCCAGCGTCCGCTATGTCCAGCGCAGCCGTGATTCCTGCAATTCCGCCTCCGATTACGAGGGCGCGTTTTGTCATTGGCGTTTCGCCGGGAGTGAGCGGCGTGTCCAAAATCGATTTTGCGATGGCAGCCTTTCCGAGCGCGATTGCCTTGGCGGTGGCCTTCTCCACGTCCTTTTCGACCCAGGAATCCTGCTCGCGGATATTGGCGACTTCCACCTTGTACGGATTGAGTCCCGCCCTTTCCGCGCATCCGCGGAACGTCTTTTCATGCATTCGAGGAGAGCACGAGCAAAGCACAACGCCTGTGAGCGCGTCCTCTTTGATGTGGTCCTCAATCATTTTTTGTCCTGCCGAAGAGCACATATAAGTGTAGTGTGTGGAATAGACCACGCCCTGCACCTTTCCGAGTTCTTCGGCAACCTTGGCAACGTCAACCGTGCCCGCTATGTTCGTGCCGCAGTGGCACACAAAAACACCGATTCTTTCCATCTGCAGCCTCCTATTTTTTATATTTCCTGAACGCGCTCATCACAAGTTGCTGGGGCGTGTCGTCGCAAATCATTTGCGGAACATCACTCGGATCAAGGTGATGGTCTCCGCGTTCGCGTCCCACGACAGTGCGAATAGCGTCAATCAAAGTGGCAGGCTCCACTTGGCGCGGGCATCGTTCCAAACACGCGAAGCAAGAAAGGCAAGCATAGATTGACTTGCTTTTCAAAAGTGGCTCGATTTCGCCGCTTTCAACCATCTGCACGAATTGATGCGGATGATATTCCATCGCGTCATAGTTCGGACAAGTACCCGAGCACTTTCCGCAGACCATGCA
The DNA here is from genome assembly GCA_022510845.1 of Treponema sp. Taxonomy (GTDB): domain Bacteria; phylum Spirochaetota; class Spirochaetia; order Treponematales; family Treponemataceae; genus Treponema_D. The sequence continues at coordinate 17,213 of JAFLSR010000026.1, read as the reverse complement.
TTTTTTCGTATTGACTCCGCTCGTTTCGAGGATGAGTTCCTTATACTTGAGCATTTCGGATTCAAGCATTCGCGGCCTCCTTTACGCCAAGGGCTTCGGTCAAAAGTTCGGTGAAGTAGAAAACTTCGAGCGGAGAATTGCCCTTGTTCTTTATCAGATTGTATCGGCAAAGCGGACAACTCGTAACGAGGAAATCCGCGCCCATTTCCTGCGCGTTGCAGAGAATCTTTTCGGCACGATTTTTTGGAATCGAAGCGTCCTCGAATTCAGCGTAAGCACCGCAGCATTCGTTGCGCTCGGCGTAGATTACGGGAACGGCTCCAATGGCCTTTATGAAATCTTCCAAAATCGTAGGATTTTCAGGGTCGTCGAATTCCAAAGCCTTGCTCGGACGCAACAAAAGGCAGCCATAGTACGCGCCGATTTTTTTGTCCTTAAGCGGATTTTTCACGGCGGCCTTCACAGCATCCCAGCCGATTTCATCGCGGAGCACTTCCAAAAAGTGGAGCACGCGCGCTTCGCCGTGGTATGAAACCTCGTCCTCGGCAAGGTAGTTGTTCGCCTTGAGCACGGCATTCTCGTCGTTCTGAAAATCGCGGTTCACCTGTTTGAGAACGTTGTAGCACGCCGAACAAAGTGTCACGAGAGAGCGTCCCTCATCCCGCGCCGCAGCCAAAGCCCGAACCGAAGGAAGTTTGGGGGCAATCTCGTTTTTGCCCGTGGAATACACGCCGCCACAACACTGCCACACTGGAATTTCTTCAAGCCGAAATCCGAGAGCCTCGGCTGAAAGCCTTCCGAACAAATCCAAATCCTTCGCCTTGTTCTTCAGTGTACAGCCGGGAAAATACGAATAAATTTTCTGGTCGTCCATTCAAATCTCCAAACATAAAACTTGACGCAAAAACGCACTTTCACAGACGAGCCGAAAAGCGCGGCGTTCACCTGCATTTGCATTCATCGCGTCGAATCACATTCTCTACTTCGCCATTTGTTCCGGCTTGAAAACTTGGTCGAATTTTTCTGCCGTCAAAAAGCCCAAGCCCACGCAGGCTTCTTTCAGCGAAATGTTTTCGTCGAACGCCTTGTGCGCCGTTTTCGCGGCGTTTTCATAGCCGATGTACGGATTGAGCGCAGTAACGAGCATCAAAGAATTGTACAAGTTGAAATGCATTTTCTCCTTGTTCGCAGTGATGCCGACTGCGCAATTCTTGTTGAATGAAATCATCGACTCCGCCAAAAGCCGCACTGACTGCAAGAAATTATATGCGATTACAGGCATGAAAACGTTCAGTTCGAAATTGCCTTGCGAAGCCGCCATGCCGATTGCCGCGTCATTTCCGCAGACTTGCACCGCAACCATCGTAACCGCCTCGCACTGAGTGGGATTCACTTTGCCAGGCATAATCGAACTTCCAGGCTCGTTTTCCGGAATGTTGATTTCGCCAATGCCACAGCGCGGGCCTGAAGCAAGCCAGCGCACATCATTCGCGATTTTCATCATGTCGCAAGCCAAAGCCTTCACCGCGCCATGCGCAAAAACGATTTCGTCCTTGCTCGTGAGCGCGTGGAATTTATTTGGCGCAGTCTTGAATTCCTTGCCTGTGAGTTCGGAAACTTTTTGCGCGACGAGTTTGTCAAAGCCTTTGGGCGCGTTCAAGCCAGTGCCCACGGCAGTGCCGCCAAGCGCGAGTTGCTTGAGATACGGAAGAGACGATTTGAGCATTTCCTTGTCGCGCTCAAGGCTCGTGCGCCAGCCCGAAATTTCCTGGCTGAACTGAATCGGAACTGCGTCCTGCAAGTGAGTGCGTCCGCTTTTTACGATGCCCTTGTTGACCTTTTCCAATTTTTTGAAAGTTTCAACGAGAGTGTCGATTGCGGGAAAGAGTTTGTCTTCCACTTCAGTTGCGGCCGCGATATGCATCGCCGTGGGAAAAGTGTCGTTCGAAGACTGGCTCATATTGATGTCGTCGTTCGGATGGCAGAGTTTTTTGCCGGCGATTTGATTCGCGCGGTTCGCGACAACTTCGTTGCAGTTCATGTTGCTTTGAGTGCCGCTTCCCGTCTGCCAGACCACAAGCGGGAAATTTTCGTTGAGCGCGCCGGAAATCACTTCGTCACAAGCCTTGGAAATTGCCTTCAATTTTTCGGAAGTCATCTTTTCGCTTTTCAGCTCATGGTTCGCCATTGCAGCGGCCTTTTTGAGGTAGCCGAACGCGCGCGTAATTTCGCGAGGCATTGTCTCCTGCCCCACGCCTATAAGGAAATTCTCGTGGCTGCGCTCAGTCTGCGCTCCCCACAATTTGTCGGCGGGCACTTTCACTTCGCCCATCGAATCGTGCTCAATCCTGTATTCCATTAAAACATTCCTTAAAAAAACATCATGCGCGGAAGCGCATTTTTCAATAAACGAGTTTTTGTAAAGCAAAAACTCGAAGTTAAACTTGACGGCGCAAAATAGCCATCAAGTTTAAACAATTTCCTTTAGAAATCCGCCTCGACTTGGCTGATAACATCCTTGAGACACTGCGCGCTGTGGCGGAGTTTTTCAACTTCGTCGTCGGTGATTTTCGGCTCAAGATGGCTCGTCACTCCTTTGGCACTCACGAGGAGCGGAATGGAAAGACAAACGTCCTTGATTCCGTATTCGCCGTTGAGGTATGAAGAAAGCGTCAAAAGCGAATCCGTGTCGTAGCTGAGTGCTTCGATGAGGGAAGTAACAGTGACGCTGATTCCATAGTTCGTAGCCTTTTTCGCGGCGATGATGATTCCGCCCGACTTGCGGATATAGTCCTCCACGTCGTCCTTGTTGAACGAAGCGCCTTTGATTTCCCGAAGAGACGATGCGTACTGCTCGACCGGAATCGAACCGATATTGGCGAGCGACCAAGGCACAAACGACGAGTCTCCGTGTTCACCGAAAACATATCCGTGCACGTGTTCCTGTCCCACGCGATAAGTCTCCGCGATGCGCGCGCGGAAACGAGCCGTGTCGAGCATAGTGCCAGTTCCGATGATGCGGTTTTGCGGAATGCCTGACTTTTTCACGAACTGATATGTGAGGATGTCCACAGGATTCGCCACGAGAATGAAAAGCGCGTTTGGCGCAGCCTTCGCAATTTCAGGAATGATTGACTTCATTATGCCCACATTGGTCTTGACCAAATCCAGGCGGCTTTGCCCGGGCTTTCTTCCCACGCCCGAAGTGATGACAACAATGTCGGAATTCACCGCGTCGGAATATTCGCCCGCATGAACCCAAACCGGCCCCAAAAACGGCGTTCCCTGAAAGATGTCCATCGCCTCGCCCTTCGCACGGTCTTTGTCGATGTCGATGAGAAGGATTTCAGACGCCAGATGCCTGAGCGTGAGCGCATACGCGATAGTCGAGCCAACCTGACCCGCTCCGATGATAGTAACTTTGTTCATAACCACTCCTTATAAAAAATTATTTTGCGGAATTTCAATTCCGTAAAATAATTTTTTAGCGTGCGCACGAGCGGCTTGCCGCAACGCGCACAGTAAAATATGCAAGTTCGGCGAAAGACGAACTTGACGAAGGAAAATGTTGACGCAATTTAAGGCAACATTTTCCTTAACTCCTTATAAAAAATTGCGAACGAAATTTCAATTTCGTGAGCCAATTTTTTACCGTGCGCACGAGCGGCTTGCCGTGTGCGCACGGTAAAATATGCAAGTTCGAGCGAAAGCGCGAACTTGACAAGTAAAAATGTTGGCTACATTTCAGACAACATTTTTACTTAACTCCTAAATAAAAATCACTTGCGGAATTTTAATTCCGTAAAATAATTTTTTAGCGTGCGCACGAGCGACTTGCCACAACGCGCACAGCAAAATATGCGAGTTCACATAATATTGTAATTATACAACAGGATTTGTTTTTTGTGAAGATTAAAATGCGAAAAAAATGAAAAATGCGAGTGTTGTTAGCCATTGCTAACAACACTCATCGCAAGGCAAGCCGCGCCGCCGAAGTATGGCGCAAATCAGTATATTTCTGCCACCGACGAAATCACATTGAACGCATCAATGAAGCCAGTGTTGGAAAACGCTATCTGCGCCTGCGGAGACATACTCAGCAAAAAGAGTTTTTTTCCCGATTCCAGACCGTCGTTGAACGCGCCCATTATCACGCCCATTCCGACAGAATCAATCTCAAACACATTGGAAAGGTCGAGCACGAGGTTCGACTCTTGTATTGTGGAATAGACGCGCGTCTGGAAATCCGAAATCGTGTATGAATTTATGGAGCCGTTCAGTTCAAACATGATGTAGTTTGCGCCACGCTTTTCGTTAATAGTCAAAAGTTCCATTCATCGTCCTCCTCAAGACAGGGCTTCCACGGCTTCGGAAGGCACTTCCGAATTCTCCGTTTCAGAATTCGCCTCGGAATTTTCTGTTTCGGAATCACTAACCTGCACAGTATACGAATCTTTTCCAAGATAGCGAATCATCATAACGGTGATGTCTTCGTCCACATCCTTTGCGATGAAACGCTTGAGGTCATCGAGCAAGAACGACGCCATGTGCATTCCGTCGTACATATAATTTTCCGTCATGGACTTGCGGATGTTGTCCTTGCCATAAATGTCGCCGCGAAGCGAATGGCTCTTTATGATTCCAGCCGTAGTGATGCCAAGCACGTCGCCAGGATTGAGTTTTATCTGCCTTACTTGAAGCAGCGGCGTTATGTCCTTGGCAAATCCGAGCACGAAGCCCTTTCCTTGAATTTCGATTACATTGTTGAATGAGCGCGTGTACAAAAGCATTGTCGAAATTCCGCAGTTGATGTAATAGAGCGTATCGGTTTCAAAATCCATCAAGCAGAACACACCCGCAAAGAACGTTCCTTTGGGAAGTTCGAAGCGAATGAACTTGTTGATTTTTGAAACCAATTTCTTGAAGTCGTGCGTGGTGGCAAGGAAGACGCGGATGATGGACTTGAGGATGACCATGTTCATACTCGCGCTGATTCCCTTTCCGCTGAGCGCGCCCGCCACGAAAATATGCCGCGTGTCGTTCAATCGGATGGTATCAACAAATTCGCCGCCGATATTGTGCGCGGGGAGCATCATGTAGCCCACGTCCATCTTGGGATTTTCCACGGGATCCATGTTCTCTTGAATCGATTTGATAATCTGGGCGGACATCTTGATTTCGCGGTTGACAGTTCCGACAACAGATGCGTTCGCGATGTTGCTCATGTAATATCCGAACACAAAGAAATACGGATAGAGATTGTTGAACACGGACTTGTCGTAGTCATCATAGCCCAAGTCGCCGCGCTTGCTTCCCAAAGCGAGCAAACCGAGCAGGCGCGAACCTTCGCGCAACAGTATCAAGACCTGCGCATCAAGTTCCGCGAAAAGTTCTTCGATTTCTTCTCGCCTCATCTGCAAGTCGTACATCACTTGCATATCGTCCAAGGAAAACACATTCACATTTTGAGCGCAAATGGCTTCAAGCCCGAGATGCTGCATCGAAAGCGAAACTTTCGCGCCTTTTGAGGCGAAGACCGTGTTCAGCTCGTTGTTTCCGCCCACTATGAGGATTTTCATCGAATCGACGGAAACACGCATACTGAAAATATTGTATAACGTAGTGCAGACATCCAACGTTTCATCATCATAATTTATCGAAACAAGATCCGATTCGAACGCCTCGCCGTACATTGACAAGTTTCGAATTACAATCGTGGAAATTTTCTTGATGACTATGCGGAAGCCAAAGGCCAGCAATGCGACCAAAACGAACAATGCCGCAAAGTAAACGAAGCGGCTTTGTTCGGAAAGCGGACGAAGCCACACATACAGGCACGCACCTATCGCCGCCGGAACCGCGAAATCCAAGAGCAGCATGAAAAGGTGGGTAATCATCGTCGTGGCTGTGTAGATTTTTTTGGATGCGGAAGACTTTGCCAAAATTATCGCGGCAAGGCAAATCACAATCGGACAAAACGAGATTATCAACGGAATGTAGACCGCGCTATAAAGCAAGGCAAAGTTTCCAATCCACGAAAGAGCAAGCGCGCCCGCGAAAAAAATCGAACACTGGAAAAGCGGCCACATGCGCGCATTTTCCGCGTAAACCATCAAAATCAAAAGCGAGAATCCCGGAACGAAAAAAACGAAAATGGCGTAGTAGAGATTCAGCCAAGTGAATTTGAAATTGCTTGCGAGCGTCTTCGAAAAGACGTTTTCCGCGGCAAACCCCAACTTCATGTAGTCGTCCACGGAAATTTTCGTAGTGGAAATCAAAAGGGCAACCGCCAGCAAAACAATCTGCAAAAACGAAATGAAATTCTTGTTCGCAAACACGAATTTCAAAAAGTACAAGCCGACGAAAATATAGAAGACAGCAAACATAAAGAGCACCACGTGCTCAAAAAAAACTGCCAAATTTTTTGGTCCCGCAAGCACTACAAGAGTGGTCACTCCCATCAAAAACGCGAACGCGGCGGAAAGCAATGTGATGTTCACGATGGATTTGTTGTTGGAATTGTCTGAGTCCACACTAAGCGAGAGCCTGAACATCATTACTGCAAAAATTGCATTTATCAAAACATAAACCATTACCTGACCACCTTTGTTATCAACATCGTAATGTCATCATGCAGCGCGTTGTCGCCCTTGTAATCAAAGATGAGTTTTACAATGTCATCGACAAATTCCTGCGGAGTCTTTGACGCGCCCTTGATTACAGTTTCCTTGTAGATGTCCGTATCGCCAAGTTCCACGCCCTCGTCGTTCATAACTTCGCTCACGCCGTCGGACGCGAACATAATCATGTCGCCGTTGAAAATCTTGCGCTCGCTGATGCGAACGTCGTCCAACTCGATGATGCCAACGACACCGCAGTTCGAAGCGAGCGGCTTTATCGTGTGACCGTCGGGAGAGCGCGTTATGATTACAGGGTCGGACATCGAAGCGTTCACATAGCGGATGGTCATTTTCTGCGTATCAAGCACGCTTATGAAAAGAACCGTGTACTTGTCCTGCAATTTCATGTTTTTTATGGCTTTGTCGATGTTGTATACAATCGAAACCAAATCTTCCTTGTTCTCGGTGATTTTCACCGTGTTCATAATCAAGCCCATAATCAGCGCGGCGGGCAAACCTTTTCCCGAAACGTCGCCAAGCATCAGAAGGGTTTTGTGCTCGTCAATCGGAAGCGCGGTGTAGTAGTCGCCCGAAACATTGACGAGCGGACGATAGTAGGCAGCCATTTTGAGACGATTCGTTTCCGGCAACTTATGCGGAAGGAAGACTCGCTGAGTTTCGGCAAGTTGCGCCCAGTCCTTGGAAAGAGATGCGATTTCCGAAAGGTTCACTATGGTTTCCGCGCGAAAGCCGAAGCGAATGAATTCTTCGAGCAGGTCCTTGTAAATCACCGTGTCAAAAAGCCTTGTGTAGCGGCAAAAGACGAAAAAATGGTAATTTGAAAAGCAGATGAAAAATCCGCGCGCCTTTTTGTGGGAAGACACGAGTCCAAGTTTGTCGCTGAAAAAGTAGATTCCCTCATCCCAAGTGTTCGGGAAATTTTGCCCCAAAATTTGAACCGTGCGCGGATCGCTAGTAATCGTATCCGAAGAACAGTACAAAACATAGTCTTTCGCGCTGTCCAGAAAAACCACGGAACAATCTGCGGTGCGCTCCAAAATAGTTTTTATGATTTCATAAAAATCATCGAGCGAATAACAAAATCGCAGTGCTTCGATGAAACGCTGCAAGTATGCGGTTTCCGTTTTTTTGAGCGTGTGGTATTCGAACTTGTCGCTCATCCTCTTTGACAAAGTGTTTGCGACCAACAGGCAAGAAAGCAGGAAAATGAATTCGAGCACAATTACATAGCGGGCGTCTTGTCCCAAAAACATCGCCTGTCTCACAGCAGAAACGTATTCAATTTGCTGAAAGTAAAATTTGTCGTTCCGAATTCCATTAGGCGGCAAAATCAAGTACGAAACCAACAAAAATATAGCCACGAAAAGGAGATTCGAAATTATGAAAACATTCCGCTTTTTATTTTTTAGCATACAAACCTCTAAAAATTCACTACATTATATCACATTATCGGAAAAAAGGGAAGAAAAAAAAATAGATTTTGAAAAATTCTTCATAACAAGGAAGAATGCGAACCGAGAAAAGACCTAATATTTGCGACAAGGAAAAAAGTTTCAAGTTTTTTCCTTGTCCAAACGCCGTTTAGCAGCGAAGCAAAAAACGGCAGTCAATACACAAGTTTTGAAAAAACTCGAAGTTAAAATAAACCACGCAATTTCATCAAGCAACTTGCTGCAAGCGGACAGTTCAACAAGCGAGTTTTTCGCAGGAAAAAGGCTCAGGCGGAACTCCGCAAGCAAGCCGCTTTTCCGCCCGATTTTTTGGAAGGCCTTTCGCCCTATCTTGCAAGCGACGAAAGCGGAATCAATTTCGGCTCTTTCGTGGGATTTTCCGCTTCGGCAAACGCCTGGAGCAGTTTCTTTTCCTGCGCCGAAAGTTTGCTAGGCACTTGAACCATGACTTTTATATACAAGTCGCCTTTTCGACTGCCGCCAGAATGGGGAACGCCCTCGCCTTTTATGCGGAGCATCTTTCCGTTCTGCGTGCCGGCGGCGATGGGTATGTCGATTTTGCGCTCGTCAAGCGATGAAATCGTAATCGTCGCGCCCAAGGCCGCCTGGGTTATGGAAATCGGCACGGCGCAATAAAGGTCGTTTCCGCTGCGCTCGAAATATTCGTGATTGCGAATGTGAATCACAACAACCAAATCGCCGCGCGCGCCGCCGTTTTTGCCAGCGTCTCCCTGATGCGGAATCACGATTCTGCGCCCGTTGTCCACGCCTGCTGGAATCGTGAGAGTCACCGCCTTGCTTTCTTTTTTGTGTCCGCTTCCGTGGCAAGCCTTGCATGGGTGCTCGATTATTTGGCCCGAGCCTTCGCACTGCGGGCAAGTCTGAACCATCGAAAAGAATCCTGTGCTGCGCCGAACCTGTCCGGAGCCGCCGCAGGATGGGCAAGTCTTTTTGCTGGTGCCGCTCTCGCTTCCACTTCCGCCGCAGGATGGGCAAAGTTCATTCCGGGAAAACCGAAGTTCGGTCTTGGTGCCGTACACCGCGTCTTTGAACGAAAGTTCCAAATCGTAGCGCAGCGACGCGCCTGTGTTGTCCTCTTGCCGAGAACGCCGTGAGTAGCCACCGCCGCCACCGAAGATGGTTTCAAAGATGTCGCCGAAGCCGCCGCCCATGCCTCCGAAAAGGTCTGCGAAGTCGGTGAATGCGTGCGAATACTGCGCGCCGCCTCCGCCGCCCATGCCTTCAAGACCCGCAAAGCCATATTGGTCATAAATCGGGCGTTTTTTGTCGTCGGAAAGAATTTCGTATGCCTCGGTGGCTTCCTTGAATTTTTCCTCCGCCTCCTTGTCGCCCGGATTGCGGTCAGGATGGTATTTGACGGCGAGTTTTCTGTACGCCTTTTTTATTTCGTCAAGAGTCGCCTTTTTGTCTACGCCAAGAACTTCGTAATAATCTCGCTTGCCCATTTTTTTTCGATATATTAAATTACAACAAAACCGAATGAAAGTCAAAGTTGCCACAAACTAGCGTGGTAACTTTGACTCTATTTACTGCGATTTTTAGTCGTGCACTTCGTAATTCACGTCTTCCGCGCTGCCTTTGTCAAAGCCGCCTTGCGAGCCTTGCGAAGAGCCTCCGTCATTCGCGTTCGGATTCGCGCCCGCTTCAGGACCTGCGCCCGCAGCTCCCTGCGCCGCCTGCTGCTTGTACAACTCTTCGGCGATTTTGTAGGAAGCCTGCTTGAGGCTTTCGGTCTTGGCTTTGATTTCAGAAACATTGTCGCTTTCCATGGCCTTCTTCAGTTCGGCTATGGAATCTTCGATTTTCTGTTTTTCCGCGGCATCAACTTTGTCGCCCATTTCCTTGAGCGTCTTTTCGGTAGCGTAGACAAGGCTGTCCGCCTCGTTCTTCGCGTCGATTGCCTCACGCTTTGCCTTGTCGCTTGCGGCGTTGGCTTCCGCATCCTTCACCATGCGGTTGATTTCCTCTTCGGAAAGTCCGCTTGAAGAAGTGATTTGGATGTGCTGCTCTTTGCCAGTGCCCAAATCCTTTGCGGAAACGTGCACGATGCCGTTCGCGTCGATGTCGAACGTAACCTCAATTTGAGGAACGCCACGGGGAGCGGCAGGAATTCCCACCAAGTCGAAATTTCCGAGCGTGCGGTTCTGCGCCGCCATCTCGCGTTCGCCCTGCAACACGTGGATGGAAACTGCCGTCTGTCCGTCCGCGGCGGTGGAGAAAATCTGGCTTTTTTTGGTAGGAATCGTCGTGTTGCGCGGAATGAGTTTCGTGCAAACACCACCGAGAGTTTCGATTCCCAACGAAAGCGGCGTAACATCGAGCAAAAGCACGTCTTTCACGTCGCCGCCAAGAACGCCGCCCTGGATTGCCGCGCCCACGGCAACCGCCTCGTCGGGGTTCACCGAGCGGTTTCCTTCTTTTCCGAAAATCTGCTTTACGATTTCCTGCACTTTGGGCATACGGCTCGAACCGCCGACAAGCAGAACTTCATCGATTTGGTCAGCCGTAACGCCGGCATCAGCCATCGCCTTGCGGCACGGCTCTTTTGTCGCCTCGAAAAGGTCGTCCGTCATCTGCTCGAACTGCGAGCGAGTGAGGTTTTTCTGCAAGTGCTTCGCGCCGGAAGCGTCCGCCGTGATGAACGGAAGGTTTATGTCAACGCTTGTTTGGCTTGAAAGAGAAACTTTCGCATTTTCCGCCGCTTCGCGCAGACGCTGCATCGCCATCGGGTCATTTGACAAATCGATTCCGGTGTCCTTTTTGAATTCGGAAATCAGCCAATTGATTATGACGCGATCCCAGTCGTCACCACCGAGCTGAGTGTTTCCGTTCGTGGACTTTACTTCAAAAACTCCGTCACCCAATTCCAAAATCGAAATGTCGAACGTGCCGCCGCCCAAATCGTAGACGGCAATCGTCTTTTCTTTTGTCTGGTCTTCTTTGTAGCCGAACGCCAACGAAGCGGCCGTCGGCTCGTTGATGATGCGCTTTACGTCAAGCCCTGCGATTTTACCAGCGTCTTTCGTTGCCTGGCGCTGCGCGTCGTTGAAATAGGCGGGAACTGTAATTACAGCCTCGGTCACTTCCGTGCCGAGATAGTCTTCGGCGGTCTTTTTCATTTTCTGCAAGACGAACGCCGAGATTTCCTGCGGGCTGTACTGCTTCGTTGTTCCGTTTTCGTCGATTTCGATTCGCAAATCCTGACCGTGGTCGATGACTTTGTAAGGCAATTTTGTCGCCTCGCCTTGAAGCTCCGAGAATTTGTGTCCGATGAGGCGTTTCGCAGAATAGACGGTGTTCTTCGGATTCGTGATCATCTGGTTTTTCGCCGGCAATCCGACAATGCGGTCGCCTTTCGCGGTGAATCCGACAATTGAAGGCGTTGTGCGTCCGCCCTCCGAGTTCTGGATTACGACAGGCTCGCCGTTTTCCATGACGGCGACGCAAGAGTTCGTTGTTCCTAAGTCAATTCCAATAATCTTTCCCATAATTTTCCTCCAACTAAGCAGCAAATGCTGCTCACAATTTTTATATTATTTTTCTATTTTTCGTTCGGCATCGAAACCGAAACTTTTGCATTTCGAATCACGCGATCCTTGAGTTTGTAGCCCTTCAAGTAGACCTCTTTGATGACGGGGCTTTCCACGTCCGAAGGCTCGCTGCGAAGCGCCTCGTGCTCGTCCGGATTGAACGCGTCTCCAACCGCGCCATAGGAGGCAAGATTGTACTTGTTTTCAAGCATACCGACAAGCGACGCGCTGATCATTTTCACGCCGTCCGCGATTGATTTCGCATCCGATGCTCCTTCCGCCGCCGCGACGGTGCGCTCCAAATTGTCGATGCTTTCGAGCAAATCCTGCAAAAGCGCGGCGTTGGCGTAGTCGAACGCATCCTGCTTTTCCTTTATCATGCGCTTGCGGTAATTGTCGAAATCTGCCGCGCGGCGCAAAAGCTGGTCTTTCAAGTCGGCGTTTTCCTTTTCCAAAGCTTCAATCTTCTCTTCGGGAGAAAGCGTCTTTTCATCCTCTTTGATTTCCGCATCGGCACAAACGCCTTCATTCGCCTCGCAAGACGCGCCATCACATTTTTCGCAACTCTCGTCAGCAGGCGATTCTTTCTGCGGGCATTCCTGCTCGCCCACCTGTTCTGTGCTTTCCATTTCTTCCATATTTACAAAGATAATAAAAATCGATGGAACTCGTCAAGAAGAAAAATGAAAAAAAATAATTAAGGAAAGGAGATAAAATGCGAGGCGCAGCCCCATGCAAAAATGAAAAAACACGCAAATCGAAGGCTTGATTTTTCAAGTTTTGGAAAATTCAGCGCAGTCAAATCCCGAACGCGCAAGAAAAATTCTTTCGAATCTCCGCGCAGAATTCCGCAAACGAAAAATCTTTTTCGGAAACCCCGCCGCGCGTTTCGGCAAGGCATCGCAGTTCGAACGCGCATTGATATACGCGCGCGATGTCGGAAGGCGGCGTTGCGATTTCATTGCGCAAAGTTTGAAACGGAGAATCCGTCTCAAAAAGCAAATTTTCAGCGGGCAGAAATTTCACGCAGGAAATCGCCTTTTTCGCTCCGTTCAAAATCGGTTTTCCAAAAGAAAAATACGCGTTCACTCCGCGGCGCAAAATAGAGCGGGCGTCATCCGCGCTTCCCGCAAACGAATGGAAAACCACCGAGCGCAATTTTTTCAGTTGCGGCGTGTATTCAAAAATTTTATGCATCGCCCTCCGCGCGTGCACCACCAAGGCAACTCCGTATTCCTGCGCCAGCCGCAACTGTATGTTCCACGCATCTTCTTGCCGCGCGGCGTTTTTCTTGAATTCGTCCGAAAAAAAATCGAATCCAGCCTCCCCCACTGCTCCGATTCTTTTTTCCCGCAAAAGGCTTTCCAAAAAATCAGCGTTTTCCAAAATCGGATTTTGCGGATGTATGCCAAAAGCGCGCGCGCAATTTTCGCCGCAAAAAAAATTCGAGTTCAGAAATTCTTCCTGCTTTGAAAATTCGTCCTTGGAATGAGCGCAAGTGCAGAAAAAATGATTGCGTTTCGGAAGAAAAAAGGCGCGTGAATTTCTGGGAAAATTTCCAAAAGCGCTTCCGCCTGAAATTCCCAAAAACGGAATCAGATGAAAATGCGCGTCGCAAAAGTCGAATTCCAATTTTCCTCCATGCGCGAAATGCATCATTGATAAACTCGGCATCGCAGAAAACATCAGTTTTCGAGAATGACGAGCCAAAAAAAACGCTAATATTTTATTTCCGCTTTCCGAAGATAATAATATAAGCCGCAGGAATTTGCAATGGCAAACGGCGGTCAAAAAGTGTGCGCCGCGTCGCGGTGCGAGGAGGCACTATGGAAACCTATACTTTGAAAAGCATCGGCAAGGCAAGCGACTACATGACAGTCCTGCGCGAAGTGGACGATGGATATGTCGTTAGAATTGTCCGCGACCAAGACGGATACAACGAGGTGAAAACTGACTACATAAGCAAGAGCCTTTTTGAAAGCTGCATCCGCACGGGCTATCTTACAAAAATAGAAAATTCCGTAGAAGAAGTTTTGAGCGCATAGCAAGAAATCTTCACAAAAAATTCTGGTCTTCCATAAATTCCCGGGCAGCGGCAAAACGCGCATCCAAATCGGGGATTTTCGGAAGCCAATTTATTTTTACGCCCTTTTTTTCCATTCCGCGAAACCAAGTTTCCTGCCGTTTTGCAAACTGTCCAATCGCGATGCAAAGTTTTTCAGCCATCTCGTCTTTGCTAGAAAATTTTCCTTCCAAAAATTCAGAAACGAATCGATATTCAAGCCCCAGCCTCTCAAGCCTTTCCCACGAAGCACCTTGCGAATGCAAGCCCTCCACTTCCTCAATCATTCCGGAATCCAGACGCGCATAAAGCCGCTTTCGTATGTTGGCACGGAGCGTCGCGCGTTCCAAAGTCGTGCCCAAAACAAGCGGACGGATTTCAGGACGCGCTTCAAGATTTTTTTTGAACGCATCGCATTCGGGGCTTTGAACAAACTTTTCGATTTCAATCGCCTTAATCACGCGGTCGCGCTCAAGCAAATCGCGCATTACATGGATGTGGCCGCCTTTTAGCTCCAAAAGCATTTTTCCCAGTTCTTCAAGAGGAACGTCTTTCGCCCACTCGCGCAATTCCTTGTTCTCGGGAACTGGAAGCAAATCGTAATTGCGAATCACGGCATCAAGGTACATTCCGGTTCCGCCCACGATTACAGGAATTTTTCCTTTTCCCAAAATCAATTTGAAAACTTTGTAAAAATCCTGCTGGTACAAAAAAACCGAATATTCGCAGGAAAGCTCTGCGATGTCAATCAAATGATACGGAACGGCGTGTCCGCAAAATTCGTATTCAGCCAAATCCTTTCCGCTTCCGATGTCAAGCCCTTTGTAGACTTGACGCGAATCCGCAGAAACGATTTCGCCAGAAAGAAAATCCGCAATGCGAACGCCCAGCGCGGTCTTTCCGACGGCGGTAGGCCCCAAGAGCACGATGCAGTTGTACGAAGGAGAAATCGAATCCATTTTCAATAGACTTTGCAAATCGCGCAGCAAAGATATTCGCTCCTCGGATATCCGAGCAGAACGGGATGGTCAAAAGCCGCGCCCCGCTTTTGCAAAACCTGCACGCGGCGGTGGCTGTCCGTGGCGGCGTTTGCGAGCATCGAATAAAATGAGTTCGCGTCAAAAAAATACGAGCACGAGCAAGTCACCAAAATTCCACCTGGGTTCAAAATGCGCATTGCACGCAAATTGATTTCCTTGTATCCGCCGTATGCCTTTTTCACCGCCCGCGCGCTTTTCGTAAACGCAGGCGGATCCAAAATCACGACATCGAATTTCTTCCCCTCGGATTCGTATTGGCGCAAAAGTTCGAAAACGTCGGCGCAGACTACGTTCACAATTTTTTCCGCGTCGTTCAGCCCGACATTTTTTTTCGCGATTTCAACCGCGTCCGCAGAAATGTCGGCGCAGACCACGGATTTCGCTCCCGCCCTAAAAGCGTTTAGGGCGAACGCGCCCGTGTGACAAAAAGCGTCAAGGACATTTTTTCCGTGGCAATACCGAGCAATCTCCGCGCGATTCATTTTTTGGTCCAAAAAATATCCTGTCTTCTGACCTCGCGCCAAATCCACCGAAATCCGAACGCCGTTTTCAACAATCACGATTTCTTCTTTTCCCCGCCGTCCAAGCCAGCCACTCTTTTTTTCAAGACCTTCTTTTTCGCGGAGGTCGGCATCGCTTCTCTCGTAGATTGCGAACGGCTTCAAAATTTTTTCCAAAGCGGAGATGATTTCGCTTCGGAACACTTCCGCCGCCAAAGCCAAAAACTGGACGACAAGATAAATTTTTTTGTCTTCCGAAAAATAGCGTTCCACCGTCAAGCCAGGAATCAAATCCGCCTCGTCAAAGCAAACTCGAAACGAATCCTCATCCGAAAAATGAATCCTTCGCAAATTGTATGCGTCGCAAATTTTCTTGAAAATGAAATTAGACTTGTCCTCGAAAATTTTATCGGCGTGAATGTCGCCCACAATTCGCACGGCGATTTTCGACTTTGAATTGAAAATGCCGCTTGCAACAAAGCCGCCAGCATTCGTAAAAATTTCCACGCACTCGCCATCGCGCACATTTCCGTCCGAGATGATTTGCGCAAAAGGCGCGTCCTTCCATTCGTCTCCATCAAAAAATTTCACGCGCTCGATTTCATTGTCGAACACCCACAAAAATCCATGGCGAATTTCTTGCTCCTCGCCTTTCTTCAAAAAAAACCTGGCAAAGTCCATAAAATGACTCTATCATATAGACAAAAAATTTTCAATTGGATAAAATCGATTATGCTTTTCATTTTTGACATGGGAGGGGTAGTCACGCTGAACACCCCACCAGAAACGAAAATCGCGTCCGCGCTCGGAGTGACAGCCGAAGAATTCCGCGCCGCGCAAAAACTCGGAGAAAGCGGAAACCTTTTTTCGCTTTTGACACGCGGGAAAATTTCGGAAGCGGAATTCTGGAGCGAAGTAGGCGCGAACCTCGGAAAAAAAATCGAATCAAATTTGTGGCAGTTTTTCTTTCACCCGAAGATGAACCTCGATGTAAAAAAAACAATTCTTTCGCTCCGCAAAAAGCATCGCGTTGTTTGTGGCACGAACACAATCGAAAGCCACTGGCAATGCCACCTTGCTCGCGGCGACTATTCGATTTTCGACGAAACCTACGCATCGCAGAAAATCGGATTTGAAAAGCCGGACGCTGAATTCTGGAAAAAAATTTTGCTTTCGGAAGGATATGAACCAGGCGAAACTTTTTTCACAGACGACCGCGAACAAAATGTCGAAGCCGCCCGCGCGCTTGGAATCACATCGCACAAATTCGAAAACGCATCCTCGCTCAAAAAAGCGGTCAAAGAATTCCTAAAACTCGCTCACGCATAAAAATCGATATTGAAGCGCCATCATCAGAAAATAAAATGCGCAGAAATAAAAAAAGCGGCAGCGCCGCTTTTTTTATTTTTTCACTTGTTTGAAAAAGCAAACCGTGTTCTCAATTTCATCGAAGCCCACCTTTTTGTAAAATTTTTCGGCGGGCTTTCCACGCTCGGTCTGCAAATAAATCTGAAACATTCCGCGCTTTAAAATCTCTCGTTCGATTTCCGCCAT
The DNA here is from genome assembly GCA_022510845.1 of Treponema sp. GTDB lineage: Bacteria > Spirochaetota > Spirochaetia > Treponematales > Treponemataceae > Treponema_D. The sequence goes on along the minus strand of JAFLSR010000026.1, from coordinate 414 downwards.
AAAAAGCCTCCCGATTCCCCTTCCTTGGAGGTCGAAACGGACGCACAATTCTTCGATAAAATACTCCGTACCGCCCCACCAATGGTGCTTTTTGCCGATGCAGAGCGCAACCATCTCGCCGTTTTCAAAAAATCCGAACGAAATCGAATTGAAGCAGCCCGCGATGTCCCGAATGTACGCCGAAAGTTGCGCGTCATCACTCCAATCGTCGCACCATGGCTCGCGCGTAAAAACATCGCGAAAAAATTCTTTCATCACGGGAAAATCGTCTTCAAAAAGTTCGCGGATTTCCATACTCCCACAATTTTCCATACCGCGATTTTTATGACTTGATTCGCTCGGCAAAAGCAGAAATCTTTTCCAAAGCCGACTCAGGATTTTTCAGCGGATTGACAAACCCCTCTGTCGCGCAAA
>JAFLSR010000025.1 GCA_022510845.1 Treponema sp. | reverse complement strand
CGCACTTTTGGCGCAACTGTTTTTAATCCGAGTTTTCTTCGAAAACTCGCGTATTGCACTGCGATTTTCGCTTCGCTGCAAATCGCGTTTTAAGCAGTTCGAAAGTTGAAACTTTCTTCACTGCTTAAAAATAAGGAACCTTTTTTGAGGAAAAGATTTATCCTTAATCCTTGTCTTCGCTCACAACATCGAATTTGTTGAGCGTTCTGTCAAGGAATTTCACCTGCGACATATAGGTGGCTCTTTTCAAACCGCGCTCATCCTTTTTATATGATGTGCGGTCTTTTTTGAGATACTCGTAACTGAGATAGCCTTTCTGAAGCCTAAAATCATTCAAGCACTGACGAATGGCTTCGCGCGCTTCGTCTTCTTTGAAAGAAACTTCGAGGCACGTATAATAAATGCGCACTTCGTCCAAGCCTTCGATATACTCGATTCTGATTTGAGCCGTCTTGTTCTGTACATGCTGGTCTTCAGGAATAATTGTCTGAACCGACATATCCAACGCGCCATCATCCTGCGCAAACGCAAAAGCAGAGAGCATTGCCACCGCAAGAACAACAAGAAATTTTTTCATAATGAAACCTCCTAAAACTGGCTGTATTCTATTATTGTACCAATTTGCAGAAAAAAATCAAGTTGAATTTGATAATTTCCTGACTTTACCAATATCGCAGGAACTTTGTTCACAAGAACAGTTCCAGTAATCCGCTTTGGCTTGTTTTTCAGAATTTTTCTGAAATACGTGCGCACCGCATCTTTCAAAGCGTTTTCGGCGGCTTCTTGAATTCCTTCAAAACCTTTGGTAACGCTTCCGCCGCCCAAGCCCAAAATGCGCGGATTCTTTATGTCGGACCAGTGGTTGTAAGAATTTATCATCGCATCGCTGCGTTCGAATGAAACCCAGCAATGAACCTTGCTCTCGTCGAACCACGGATTCTCATATTTGATGAACTTCGTCTCGTCTTCAAACGGACGGATTTCCTTGAACTCAAAAAATTCTTTTACGCCACGCGCCTTGTCGTAAGGCGTGTAGTCGAATTCCCAGCCGTAGACCATTCCGCCAAGCAAGAACGGCGTGATTTTTTTCATCTCGCGGACGGCATGCGCAAAAACCGGCTCATCGTAATCGATGGAAACCGAATTCGATTCCTCGTCCTCGCCAACTGGATGCAAGCCGGGATACGCATCCAATTCCGCCCAAAGCGGAAGGCGGATTTTTTTCTGGAACGAAACTTCTTGCGCAAAAATCGTTCCCAAAAAAAAGAGGAAAATAAATTTTATCGCCAGTTTGTCCATGCTTTTATCGGATTGATTCCAAAACGCACCAAACAATAAATCCACGCAATGACAAATCCGCTCAAATGGGTCAGATGCGCCACGCCTTGATTCTGCCTGAATATTTCGTTATAAATCGAAAGGCCTGCGTAGATTAACACCAAAATCGGCAGGTTCACAGGAATAATTCCATATATAAAAACACGGAAATTAGGAAAAATTACAGACATAAGCAAAAGAACCGAATAAACTGCGCCGCTCGCGCCTACAAGCACCACGCCCCAAGTGCCCGTCAAAACATAAATGCCGAGCGAAATCGCGCCGCAAAGAATTCCGCATAGAATGTAAAAAAGCAAGAATTCGTTCGAACCGATTTGCTTTTCGCAGGCTGTTCCCAAAAACAAAAGAAAAAACATATTGCCGAGCAGATGCGTCCAAGAACCGTGCATGAACATATAACTGAAAATCTGCCAATAAAAATGCCCGCGCACGAACAAAAGCGGCTGCAATCCATATTTCATCGTCATTCCGTAATCGCGTCCGCTGCCCGTAAAAATGAACACAAGCACATTCAGCACAACCAAAATTATCGTGGCGTAATAAAAATTATATGGAAGCCGTTTGCGGAGAATGTTGCCCATAATTATTTTTCTTTTGCGGAAGAATCAGCGGACGCGGCAGTGTTTCGAATTGCTTCGTCGGCAAACGTGATTCTGTTCCTGCCATTTTTTTTGGAAACATACAAGGCTTGGTCCGCCTGCTCCACAAATTCCTTCGCAGTCTTCACATGATTTTCATCGGATTTGTAAACAGAAACTCCGGCAGAAATCGTAACGTGCATGTGCTGACCTTCGTAGACAAAATCAGTGCTTTCGATATTGGCTCGAATTCGCTCCGCAACAGCAAGCGCGTTGTCTTTGTCTGTGTTCGGAAGCATCACCGTGAATTCTTCGCCGCCATAACGACTCGCCACATCCTGCTGACGAATGCTTGACTTGATGATTTTGGAAACCGAAATCAAAACGTAATCGCCGCAAGCGTGTCCGTAAGTATCGTTGAAACTTTTAAAATGGTCGATGTCGAACATAATAACGCCCATTTCCAAATTCTGCGCGATGGACTGGTCGAGTTTGTCGGAAAGCATATTGAAAAAGAAATATTTTAATTTCAAATGCGTCATCATATCGGTGGACGAACGTTCCAAAAGCATCGCATTGTTGATTGCCATGCTCACAAGAGATGCTATCGTTATAATTTGGCTGATGTCGTATTCGCTGTAGTCCGAACCATGACCCAATTCCATTCGCTCCGCCAAAACAAGGATTCCATTTATTCGATTCTTCTGAAAAAGCGGCACCACAAGCGAAGGCTTTAGCGAATAAATTTCTTCGAGGCGTTCGTTGGGCAGCGCGACCTTCAAATCCGCAACAGAAAAGACTTTTCCTGGCTGCCCCAAAAATTCAATCAGCGGATGGTCGTATGGAATGACATATTCGATTTGGCTGTCCAAATCCATTCCCGTATAGTTTGTTCCCAAAATGAACTTTTGGCTTTCCACATCGTCAAACACAAAAACGCCCGCGCCCAAAACGTGCATTTGGCTCATGCAAATATAGAGAATTGATTCAACAAGCGTGGTAAAATCCAGCGTAGAGCAAAGCAGACGCGCAATCTCCAAAAGTTGCTGCGAGTCGTAAAGACGCTTTTCGTAATCATGAGCGATTTCTATCTCTGCCTCTATTTCTTCTTCCATAATTTTTCCCTTCATCTCGAAACACGATTCTGCGACAACTATTCTTTTTTCGGCTTTTTTATTATAACATAATTTTTAAGAATTTCAAAGAAAACTTTCCAAAGCGGAAAGTGCAATTCGAGCATCGAAGTGGCCTCTCTGTTTCTCGAAGAAAACATAATGCTTTTCAAATTTGTAACAATTTCGCTGGAAGAACGTTTCGCATCCTGCAAAAAATCGGTCAAATCGGCATGAAGCGTAAGCAACAAAGTGCCAGTTTTTTGAATGATTTCTTTCGCCTCGTTGTTGGCGGAATCGATGAGTGAAGTGAGTTTCCGTCCGAAATCCGAATCTTTGTGGCTGTCATTGATGTAACTTTTAATCACGCCCACGCTGTATCTTTGCGAATCGCCAAACGCATCTTCAAATTGCGAAATCAAATTCAAACTGTCGTTAAGCGAAAAGACCAACTGCGAAAAATTGCTTTTTTTCGTGGGGTTCGTAAAATGACCTTCAACAACGATGTCGTTCAAAAGGCTGCGCAAACTTTCATCATAATAAATTTTGAGGAATGTTTTCAGAATTTGCATCGGCACAATCCAAATAAAATTCGAAGGCGAATTGTTGCCGATGAGTTCCACAGTTTCTTTGGAATAGCCTCTGAGCGTATCCATTTTTCCGTCGGGAAAAAGTTCCGACAATTTTTGCTTGGTTTGGAAATTTTTCAACTCATTGCGAATATGAATTTCATCGGACTGAAATCTTTCCTGAAGTCTTTCCGCGAATTTTTTGCAGAGTTGCTCTTCATAACTTGCCTTTTGCGGAACAAAATTCGGATCGCCTTTGGAAAGCCTGATGACTTTAATCAAAGTTTCGGCATCAAGCGGATTTTTGAGAATGGCGCGGATTCTGCGCAGATTTTGCAAAATTTCTTTTTTGGTGCGCGCGTCATTTTCCTCATTGTGCAAAAGTTGATTCAAAGCCAAAATCGCATTTCCCATCGGCATCGTGATTTGGAAATCCGCAGTGAGATAATAGAAGTCCAGCAAAAAATTTTCGAACGTGGAAAGCGGCAAAGGCTGATATTGCGGAGCATAATCTTCGTCATCGTGATGCTTGGCAAACCTGTCATCAAATAATTGCAGCGGCGTAATGAAATTGAAATGGCACAAATCCGAAAGTTGCTTGAGGCTAGCAAGCACATCATCCATTTTGGAAAATTGAGGCTCTTTCAAATCCGCCACGACTTTTTCCAAATTGTGCCGCTGCATTTCAAACGCCTTGTGCTCGCTTATATCGGAATCGCCGCTCAAGGCTTGCAGACGGTTTTCATAAGAAAGCGATTTGAGGATTTCCCTGTCCTCGTCATTGTAGCCCGTGATGATAAGTTCCTGCTGAAAATTTCGGTTGCGCTTCACATCGGCACTTGTAATCGTATTGTCGAGGATTTCTGAAATCGGACGCAAATTCACAAAAAGGATTCGCAACGCCTCGGCGAAATTCGGCTGCAAAAGTTCGCCTTTGTAAATTCCCGAAGGATGCAAGCGGAGTTCGGTTTCGATTTTTCGCAATTTGATTCGCGTTTGCACTTCAGGCGAATTGCTGCGGAAAATGTTTTCAAAAAAAATTTTTATCGCCTGAATTATCGACATAACTTTTATTTTAACACAAAAACGCGCCTCGTGCAACTGCTTTTTGCAAAATCCGAATTTTCCAAGCAAAATCGCGCGTGGAAACCGTCAGCAAACCGATGCCCAATGCAGAGCCTCAGCGTATGAAGCATTCCGCACAAATCTAAGCCCCGCAAAAAATCCATGTGAGTTCGTGTTTGTTGTAATTCAGATGCACGACGCGGCTGTTTTCGATTGCGGCGAATTTTTCCACCACATCCCAATTTATTCCGCCCTGCATTTTTATCGTGCAAATCATATTTTTTGCAAGTCCGCAGGAAAGCCATTTTTGAACCCATTCAAAAAGCCGCTCGGGATAGCAAATCACATCGCTGAAAACCCAGTCGCATTTTCCGATTTGCTCGGGCGGAAGCGTAAAAGCGTCGTGCGCCAAAAATTCCACGCAAGGATTTTTCATCAGGCGTTCGTCCAATTCCGCGCGGTCCACTGCGAAAACGCTCGCGCCCAAATTCGCCAAAACCCAAGTCCATCCGCCGGGCGCGGCTCCGCATTCAAAACATCGCGTTCCGCTTCCGGGAAATTCCACGCCAAAAAAATTGTTCGCAAGCACCAACGCCTCTTGCAATTTCAAATACGCGCGGCTCGGCGGGTCAACGTGATTCTCTCTGAAGGCGATTTTTCCCGCAGGCAAAAAACTCGAAGTTTTCGCGCTCGCCAAAATCGTGTGCTCGTCCAAAAGCGTCCAAAGCCCGATTGGGCTTCGCGGAATTTTCACTGGGAAATCGCGCGGCGAAAAATTCATGTAAGGCAATTTTTTTTGAATCAACTCGGCGCGGCGAAAAAATTGAAATTGATAAGAAGCCCAATTCCGCTGAATGCCTTTCAACGCGGTGGCGGCTTCCCCAATGGATTCAAACCTCAACAAAAATGGTTCGAGCATTTGCGTGCGCACAAAAAAAATATCATTTTCACGGGAGGAATTTTGCGCGGTTTGCCATTCCGGGAAATTTTCAAAGTAAATCAGTTCGCCGAAATTTTCACAAGGCAGGGCGATTTTCAGTCTTTCCGAAAGTTCAGATTTTAGAAAATTTTCCGCGCCCTCAAACGGCAAAAACGCGCGCCCCGAAATTTTTTCTACAGAAATTGGCATTGAGAATCTACGATTTGATTTTGGGATTTTTTTTCATCGCCGGAATTTTTATCCAGCCGCGAAATATACTTTGCGAATTTTTCGGAATCTAGCGAACGCAAAACGGACATCCCCATAACGGTGCTTCCGCTGTCTTCGTTCACCCAGGCAGGGCAACAAATCAAAGTGATGGAATCGTCTTCGCTGTCCGAAATCTGAAGCGAAACTTCATATTCATCTTCAAGGCGGACAGTAACAGGCAGGTTATAAAATATTTTGCAACCATGCAAACTCACGTCAACCAAACTGCCGCTGAGCGGAGAAAATTCCTTGCAATGAACGCGCCCCAAAACTTTGTAGCGCGAATCCTGGCGTTTTTCAGAGCGCATACTAAATTATACACGAAAATCAAATCAAGGTCAAGTGCGCAGAAAGTTTATCTGGTGAGGGAAGACTTGCGTAGTTGCGCCGCAACACATTGCTTAACGAGTTTTTGTCATGCGAACGAACACGCGGTCGCCCAAGACCCCGTGTTCGTTACGCACACTTTGAGTTTCGCTATTCTATCACATCCATTCTGGCGACATCTTTTTCGTAATCCACGCCTTCAACGTCGAATCCGTTCGTCACCAAAAAGTCGTGCTTGTAGCCTTCGATGTCGCAGTATTCGCGCAGATTTTCTTCGTTCACTGCCGCCATCGATTTTTCGGCTTCCGCCTGGATGTCGTCGCGCAATTCCCAATCATCGATGCGGATTCGTTTCTCTTCGTCCACGGGAACTGTGCCCATCGCGCCGTCTGTGCCAGTATAAAGACGCTCCGCAAAAAGCCGTTCGATTTGTTCGATGCAGCCTTCGTGCAAGCCTTTCGCTTTCATAATTTTGAAAAGGACAGAAAGATAAAGCGAGATAATCGGAATGACCGCGCTCGAACGGGTGACAAGCCCTTTGTTCACAGAAACATAAGCCGAACCGCCCACTGATTTTTTGAGTTGCTCGTCCAAATTGCGGGCGGTTTTCTCCAAATGCTTTTTGGCTTGACCAATCGTTCCGTCGCGATAAATCGGATGGCTCAAAGCAGGCCCGATGTAAGAATACGCCACCGTGCAAAATCCCTGCGACAAAACGCCCGCCGCGCTCAAAGCGTCAATCCAAAGCTGCCAATCTTCGCCGCCCATAACTTTTACCGTCGTGTCAATTTCAGCTTGATTTGCAGGCTCCGCGCTGGCTTCGGTGAGTTTTTCCGCCATAAAGTCCAAACATCGTCCGCCATAAACTTGCCCAATCGGTTTGATTACAGACCTGTACATAATCGGCTCGCCTGTGGCAGGGTCGGTTTTTTCGGGATCATTTCGAACGGGGCTTGCCAAAGAATAAACGAGCAAATCGATTTTGCCGCCCATCTTTTTGATTTCTTCGATTACATCCGCGCGCATTTTGTTGCTGTACGCATCGCCGTTAAGCGTAACCGATTTGAGCCCCGCAGACTGCGCCGCCTTGTCGAACGCCTTGTTGTTGTACCAACCCGGAGTTCCGCCCTTGGTTTCGCTGCCTTCTTTTTCGAACGAAACGCCGATTGTGTTCGCGCCATATTCAAACGCCGCAGTGATTCGGCTGGCAAGTCCATAGCCTGTGGAGCAGCCCAAAACCAAAACGGTTTTCGGGCCTTTTCCGCCTTCCTGCGGCTGCTTGATTCCGCGCTTCTGCTTTTGCGCCTTCACATATTCAATTTGGCGTTCCGTGTCTTTGGCGCAGCCAATCGGGTGCGCATTGATACAAATACTGCTTCTGATTTTCGGTGTAATGACCATAACTATCTCCTATTTAAAACTCCGCGTTAGCGGTTGCGCGTTACACGCTTTGCGTGTGGGATGTGCGAAATCGCAGTTTTGACCGAAAATCGGACAAAACTGCGCGTCTTGCTATTCTACTCTACGTATTTTTTGAAAACAACACAGCCGTTGTGTCCGCCGAATCCCAGCGACGCGCTCGCAGCCGCATTTATCGTGCCGTTTTGCCCGACATTCGGAACGTAGTCCAAATCGCAGCCGCCTTCCACATCAGGCTCGTCCAAATTTATCGTGGGCGGGAAAAATCCATCGTTAATCGCCTTGATGCAGAACAAAGCCTCGATTGCGCCAGCCGCTCCTATCATGTGGCCAGTCATACTTTTGGTCGAAGAAATTTTCAAATTTTTGGCATGGTCGCCGAACGCGAGTTTCACCATTTTTGTTTCGCCCGAATCATTGGCATGAGTTCCAGTTCCGTGCGCGTTGTAATATTGAACGTCTTCTGGTTTGAGGCCCGCGTCTTCCAAAGCGCGCGTGATTGCCTTTGCTCCGCCTGTACCGTCCGGAAGCGGCGCTGTAATGTGATAAGAATCGCTTGAAGCACCGTAGCCAGCAAACTCAGCGTATATTTTCGCACCGCGCTTTTTGGCGTGTTCCAATTCTTCCAAAACCAAAACCGCGCTTCCTTCGCCCATCACAAATCCGTCGCGGTTTTTGTCGAACGGACGGCTGGCTTTGTGCGGCTCGTCATTGTAATGAGAAGAAAGCGCTTTGAGCACCATAAAGCATCCGATGCCGAATCCTGTAATCGTGGCTTCTGTTCCGCCCGAAATGCAAATGTCCACGCGCCCGCTGCGAACCATGTCCAGCGCGTTGCCCAAAGCGTCCGTGCCGCTCGCGCAAGCCGTCGCCAAAGTCCAACAAGGTCCTTCGATTCCATAAAGCATACTCACGTTTGCCGCGCCTTCATTTGGAATGAATTCAGGGGCAGAAAGCGGAGGAATGCGAGTAACGCCCGCGCCTGGCTCGAAATATTTTTTGAACGCCGCTTCGATGACATCAAATCCACCGATTCCATTTCCAATCATCATTCCGACTTTTTCGCCGGAGAATTTTTCTTTGTCGTATCCGGCATCTTTTATGGCCTGTGCGCTTGCCGCCACCAAAAATTGCGTGAAGCGCGCCATTTTGCGCCCTTCTTTTGAATCCACGCCGAATTCGGAAATGTCGAAGTTTTTCACTTCCCCCGCCACTTGCACTTTGTATTCGGCCGCGTCGAAAAGTGTGATTTTTTCGATTCCGCTTTTTCCCGCCTTGATGTTTTTCCAAGTTTCATCCACGGAATTTCCAAGCGGAGTTACCGCGCCCAATCCCGTCACAACAACTCTTCTCATATTTTCTCCAAATTTGATGCGAATTTTCACAAAAGCCAAAATCGCCGTTTTGTCGCGCCAATTTTAACTTTGAGGCTTTGCCTCGATGCAAAAATCGCATTTTCAATATTTTCAGAAACTGAAATTTCCAAAAATATTCTATCACGAAAAAGCAAAAAATGTCTAGAGCAAAGCGCGAAATGGACGCAAAGCAAAATCGTGCAAAACGCGGGGCTAAACCGCACAACCCTTTCAAAAAAATAAATGGGTTAGGATGATTTTAAATCACCCTAACCCATCGCGTTTTTGCGCCTATTTTTGCCTTGAATGAATTCTGCGCCACAAGGCGGATTCAATTCTTATGAATCTCATTCGACAACAACTTCAACGCAGACTTCTTTTTCGCCGGGTGCGGCTTTCACCACAGTCCCGTTAACTTCCGCTTTTCCGCTTACGACAGAAAGTTTTATCGCGCCCGTATTCTTTTTGTTTTGGACGCTCACTTTGTAGTTCACGCCGCGGAATTTCCTTGTGAATTCAGCGGTTTTTATTTCGCTCGGCAAGCGCGGCTCGATTTTAAGTCCGGAATATTCGGGCTGGAAACCGCAGATGTAGCGACTGAGCGTCACGAAGTTCCATGCGGCAGTTCCTGTAAGCCAACTGTTTTTTGCCTCGCCGAAACGCCGCGCCGTTTTTCCAGCAATCATTTGCGCATAAACATACGGCTCGGTTCTGTGGATTTCCGAAATTTCTTCCAAATACGCCGGCGCGATTTTCTTGTAATGCTCAAAAGCGTCGTCCGGACGGCCGTTCACCACTTCGCCAATGATGACCCAAGGATTGTTGTGGCAGAAAATTCCACCGTTTTCTTTGTATCCCGGCGGGTAAGAAGAAACTTCGCCCAATTCAACATGGTAATCCTTGTACGGCGGATCCAAAATCACAATTCCGTATTTTGAATCCAAATGCTTTTTTACGCTGTCGAGCGATTTGAGCGGATAGCCTTTGTCCGCGCCAATCTTCGCCATCGTTCCGAAGCCCTGCGATTCAATGTAGATTTTTCCATCCTCGCATTCTTTAGAACCGATTTTGTTGCCCGCATCGTCAAAAGCGCGAACATACCATTCTCCGTCCCAAGCCACTTCGCAAATCTGCGCCTCCATCTTGGCGGCGGCCTCTTCGGCAAATTTCGCTTCGGCTTCGTCGCCCTTGATTCGGCACATCGCGGCGTAATCCGGCGCAACATACACGAACATTTCGGCAATCATCACCGATTCGGCGTTCTTGCCATCTTTGTTGGTGGAAGTTTGGAACGAATCGTTCGGGTCTGTGCTAAAGCAGTTCAAGTTGAGGCAGTCGTTCCAGTCGGCGCGTCCGATGAGCGGAAGTCCGTGCGGTCCGAGGTGGTCGAGAATGTAATGGAACGAGCGTTTCATGTGCTCGAAAAGCGGCTTTGCCTTTGAAGCGTCATTGTCAAACGGAACCATTTCGTCAAGGAAGGCTTCGTCGCCAGTTTCGCGAATGTAGCCGCCAACTCCCAAAATAATCCAAAGCGGATCGTCGTTGAAGTTCGAACCGATGTCGGCATTTCCGCGCTTTGTGAGCGGCTGGAACTGGTGGTAGGCGCTTCCGTCTTCAAATTGAGTCGAAGCCACGTCAAAAAGTCGCTCGCGGATTCGCTCTTTCGGCAACTGGTGAACCGCGCCCAACATATCCTGGCTCGTGTCGCGGAAACCGATTCCTCGTCCGATGCCGCTTTCGAAGTACGAAGCCGAGCGCGCGAAATTGTATGTAACCACGCATTGATACTGATTCCAAAGTGCCATGCGGTTGAGTTTTTCGTCGCTGGTCTTTACCGTAAAATTGGAAAGTGTTTCGTCCCATGTCTTTTTGAGAGCGTCAAACGCGGCGGCAACCTGCTCTTTTGTGGCGTAGCGTTTTTGCATCGCGTAGGCTTGTTCCTTGTTGATGATTCCGCTTGCAGTATTGGTGCGAAGCAAACCCTTTGAGTCCGCGCCCTCCGCCTGAGTCTTTGCCCATTTTTTCGCATTTTCGTTTTCAATGTAACCCAAAACGAAAATCACAGTTTTTTCTTCGCCAGGCTTGAGTTCCATCTCGATTCGGTGGCTCGCAATCGGAGACCATCCGTCCGCCACGGAATTTCCGCTCTTGCCTTCAACGACAGTTTTGGGCGCGGAAAGATTATTGTACAAACCAAGGAAGGTTTCGCGGTCGCTGTCATATCCATCCACCGGAACATTGGCAGAATAGAACGCATAGTGATTGCGGCGTTCGCGATATTCGGTCTTGTGATAAATCGCGCTGCCTTCGATTTCAACTTCGCCCGTAGAAAAATTGCGCTGGAAATTCTGGCAATCGTCCGAAGCGTTGTACAAACACCATTCCACAAAAGAAACCAAACTCAACTTTTTTGCAGATGAGGAATTGTTCTTAAGCGTGATTTGCTGGACTTCGCAATTTTCGTGAACCGGAACCATGTACAAGACATCGGCGGCCACACCATTTTTTTCCGCAGCGAATTTCGTGTAGCCAAAACCGTGGCGGCACTCGTATTTATCCAGCGGAGTTTGAGTGGGCTGCCATCCCGGATTCCAAATCACATCGCCGTCTTTGATGAAAAAGTACCGACCGTTATTGTCCAACGGAATATTATTGTAGCGATAGCGAGTAATGCGGCGAAGTCGCGCGTCGGTATAAAACATATAGCCGCCCGCCGTATTTGAAATGAGCGAAAAGAATTTTTCGCTGCCCAAATAATTTATCCATGGATACGGCGTTTGCGGAGTGGTGATTGCATACTCGCGCTTTTCGTCGTCAAAAAATCCGAATTTCATAAATCCTCCAAATTGAAATTGATTCGTGCGAAGGGTTTCAATACCCCGACGCTGTGCGCCGTAATAAAGGGCATAAAACCCGACTGCAACACCTTATGAGAACAACATACGCCAACGCCCTGCGTCGGGTTTGTTGATTTTCGATAAAATGTATTTTATTCTAGCACAGAGAAGCAAGCGTTGTCAAGTTTTTTTTGGAGATACCAAGACTCAACTTTATTTACAAGCCTTTATTCCCATATTTATGAAGCCGTGACCAGCATCCCTTAACATAGTGTCGTCCATCGGTAAAATGTTTTTGAAACCTATTTCGCTTAACAAGTCTTTTAAATAACGCTCTGAAAACAAGGCGAGATGTGAATTCCAATGTCCTTTTATTACTTTGCCATTTCCGTAAGTGAAAATTCGTCCGTTTGCCCAAACACAAGGGTCATGCTTTTCGTTGAAACGCCACCAGTTATCGATTTCAAAATTCTTGCTGTTGTTTAGTTCCGCATCGACAAACGCTTTGGCAATTTTAAGTCCGTTCGGAACCCAAAGTTCCAATACCCCCCCCCCATCTTAAAACACGATAAATCTCGCTTAATACGAATTTTGTTTTATACCATTCTATATGTTCCAGGAAATGAGATGTGTATATAAGATTAAATGTGTTGTCGGAAAAAGGTATTCCCTTCGCGACATCAGCGATATAATCAGTCGCCTTGTTTTTGACAATATTTAAGCCTTCAAATCCATCCAATCTTTTCGAACCAGGACCTATTTCCAGCATTCTGTAATTCTTTCTGCTGTTCCTTATTTTTACAAATTCTTGGACAAAGCATTTATACAAAAATGTTTTCATTCCGATAAACGGAGCGTCCTGAATAGGCAATTTTTCTTTTTTTGATTTCATCTCAACCTCCAAAGCATTCACCTGTTTCTACGCAGATACATTGCTTCCTTGAAATTTTTGCTATCTCTATGGCTTGAGCACGATTTGATTCTATGAAATGAGAACAGTCCATTAATTGGGAAAATATTTTTGCCTTGAATTTTCCATGACAATTTAATTTCCTTCTTAATTCAGCAGTTGGTAAATCCAGCATATATAAATGCTTATATTTTATATCATGAGCTTTTAGCCATTCTTCTGTTTGCGGGCGATATTTTTCCAAGCGCGAAGTTACGATGGAATGTATTTCATAAGTGGGTATATACAAAGGTTTTGCATTTTTCATAAAGTCGATATATTTTTCGCCGTCATCATTCTGCTCGTGCGTCGGGTCAACACATAAAACTCCGTCCATGTCAAAGCAAGCACTAGTAGTGAAAGAATGATTTATGCAGTTCCATTCAAATAATCTCGGTTGCTCTACTATTTCAAAATGATAATCGACAAGATGCTTTGATTTTTCTGTCGCATATATTGCAAGAAATTCTATTTCATAATTTGATAAGTCTATATGTGATAACTTTTCCTTAATTTTATTAAGGGCACTACCCGTATTTACAGAATCATCTACTACAAGAATATGCTTCTTTTCATTGTTTTTTCGTGGTATATGACGCTCGCCGTGTCCCCACTCCCAAGTACCAATGGGGGGGGGGTAAGAAGGCTGGTTAAAGAACACGCTTGCGTGTTTAAAAATAAAGCAATGCTGTACGCTGGAATCATTCCAGAGCGCGGATTGCCCACAACCAAGTCAATGTTATCAGGCAGTATATGTATATTCTTCTTAATGCATTTTGTCAAATCAGAAATTGAACGATAATTTATTCTTGTTGTTCTTTGCTTTTTGAATTTTATTTTTATGCGTTCGGCTACGGTTGGCGCACAGCGGTAAATTATTTTATATATTGCTTTGAGAACCTTGCGAAGCGTGGGACGAATTTTAGAAAATAAAATCTTTAATAATTTCATTGTTCCTACCTCAATTCAGTGTATAATATTTTATTTATTAAGTCAATTGTTCGCCGCAACTGATGCAGCAGAAACTGCCCCCAACATCTCTTCCCAAATGAATATTGAAAATTCCGCAAAAATCCTGTACAATTTTTATTATGGAAAACCAAATTCGCACTCTGCAAAAAATCATAGACGAATCCCAAAACATCGTCTTTTTCGGCGGCGCGGGCGTTTCCACCGAAAGCGGCATCCCCGATTTCCGAAGCCAAGACGGACTTTACAACCAAAAATGGAAATTTCCGCCGGAAGTCATAATAAGCCGCTCTTTTTTTGACGCGAACCCAGTGGAATTTTACAGATTTTATCGCGAAAAGCTCATCATAAAAGACGTAAAGCCGAATGCCGCGCACTTAAAACTTGCGGAACTCGAAGCGGCAGGAAAATTGAAGGCTGTCATCACGCAGAACATTGACGGCTTGCACCAAATGGCGGGAAGCAAAAATGTGTTCGAACTGCACGGCTCCACGCTGCGGAATTTCTGCACACAATGCGGCGAATTCTACGACATCGATTTTATCGCGCAAAGCGAATCCGCGGACGACAAATTGCCGCGCTGCAAAAAATGCGGCGCACTCGTAAAGCCCGACGTTGTTTTGTACGAAGAAGGCTTGGACAACGCAACATTGAGCGGCGCAGTCAAAGCCATCGCCGCAGCCGATACGCTTATAATAGGCGGAACTTCGCTCATCGTTTACCCCGCCGCAGGCCTAATCGATTATTTTCGAGGAAAGCATTTGATTCTAATAAACAAGTCGGCGACGCAAGCAGACTCCCGCGCGGACTTGGTGTTCCACCAATCCATCGGCGAAGTGCTCTCGCAAATAAAAATCTAAATTGTGCTTTAAAAAGCAAAGGCAGCGGACACCTTGCAGGCGACCGCTGCCTTGATTTTGCGCAAAGCAAAACCGAACATCGGCGCACAAACGCACGCCAACATTCGATTTTCGCAGACCTATTCTTTTACCGAACCCATCGTAACGCCGCTGATGATGAATCGCGACATGAAACAATAGAACACGATAATCGGAACAAGCGAAACCGCGATACCCATATAAATAGCACCGTATTCCGTGCGATAAATATCGCCGCGCAAAAGTTGCACCAAAACCGGCAAAGTTTTCTTGTTGTCGCTTTGGAGCAAAACCATCGGCGTAACAAAGTTGTTCCAGTTTGCAACGAAACCGAAAATCGCTTGCGTCGCCAAAGCCGGCTGCATAATCGGCACGATAAGTTGATTGAAAATTCTGAATTCGCCCGCGCCGTCAATTCGTCCAGCGTCGATAAGCTCCAGCGAAAGCACCGAAGCCATATATTGCCGCATGAACAGAACCGTAGCAGAACTCGCGACGGCAGGAATAATCAACGGAATGAAGCTGTCCAAAAGATGAATTCGCGCCATGAACTGGTAGAAACCGATGAATGAAATCGAAGCCGGAATCATCATAATCACCATGATGAACGACCAAACAATCATTCTTCCCTTAAAGCGATAAACGTGAATCGAATACGCAGTAAGTGTGGAAAAATACAGGTTCAAAATCGTGGCGCAAGTAGCCACAATCGCCGAGTTCAAAAACGCTCGCCAAATCTGGAATTTTCCGCTGCTAAAGTTCACAATCCAGTCGCCGAGCGCGACATACTGGTAGGAAGCACTGGAGTTCCGCAGAGTGTCGATAAGTTTTCCGCTCGCGCCAACTTTCAAACCAGAACCCGATGTAATCAAAATGTTCCAGTTGTTGATGAAATTCTTTCCGGGCAAAACCGCAAGACCGGCATTGATTTCTTCTGTCGTGCGAGTGGAGTTTATGAGCATTATCCAAATCGGAACAATCGCAACAAGGGCAAAGAAAATCATGCAGACGTATATCAAAGTTTTCTGCACTGTTTTATATGCTTTATATTCCATAAGTTCTCTCCTATTTGCCCTTCTTTGCAGCGTCGCGGTCTTTCAGAATTTGCGACATAATGAAAGAAAGAATTATAGTGATTATGAATACGCCCATAGCGATTGTAGAAGCATAGCCATACCTGTTTTTTCCTTGGAACGCCGTGTTGTACATATACAAAACCATCGTGCGGATTTTGTAGTCCGGACCACCGCGCATATCCGTCAGAAGGAACGGAATTTCAAAAAGCTGCATACCACCGATTACCGAAGTTACCATGAGGTAAAGCATCATCGGGCGCAAAAGCGGCAGCGTAATATACCAAGTCTGCTGACCCTGTGTCGCGCCATCAACAACGGCACTTTCATACAAAGACGGAGAAATCGAAGTAATACCCGCCATAAGCATAATCAAAGTCTGACCACACCACATCCACCACTGGATGAACGAAACAATTCCTCGCGACCATGCAGGGCTGCGGAAGAATTGAATGGCTTCTTTTATCGTTTCGCCATTGTCACGAACGACAGTCGCCTGAATTCCCAATTTCGTAAAGAACTGGTTGATAGGTCCTATCGGATAGGCAAAAAGACTTCGGAACAGAATCGCAATGGAAGCGGCAGTAAGAAGGTTCGGCAAATAAAAGAGCGCGCGGAAAAGATTCTTTCCTCTCAAACCTGTTAAAGTCGGATCTGTAAAAACAACTGCAAAAATAAGCGCAATTCCCAACTGCGGAATAAAATTGAAACCCCACATTATGAATGTGTTGCCAACCGCGCCCCAAAAGTTACCATCTTTGATAAGGCTTCCCCAGTTGGAAATACCAACCCATTCAGCCTCTCCAAAAGTTTGAAACCCGTTCAAATCTGTAAACGAAAGCAAAATCGTGTACAGCGTGGGCCAAAAATTGAAAATCAAATAGACAACGATGAACGGCAAAACAAAAAAGAGTCCATACTTTGCCAATTTAGCTTCGGAACCTTTCACTTTTGTCTTTGGCATTCTTTCCTCCTATCTTTCAACAAAATCAGCGCGTTAGCAAAAGAACAGCGCACAAAAAAAAACTTAAAAAAAAGCGCGGTATGACAAACTTTCTGATCACACCGCGCTTTCATGCGATGCGCCTTACGGCGCACCTAACTACAAGACAGTAGCTTACGACTCAATGCTAAGTTCTTCCGCCACGTGCTTTTTGAAATCAGCGATGGCATCAGCCTTTGAACGCTCGCCGTTGAGGAATGAGGAAACCGCCTCGCCCCAGAAGCCTTCGATAGCCTGGTCTGTTCCCTGGCAGAGTTTTCCGTCTACGTGGTTCGCCATTTCAGCAAACGCGGCGTAGTGGTTCTGTCCAGCAAGGAACGGCTCGGTGTACGTATCTTTGATTTTGTTGACGACATTGTTGTTGGAAACCATGTCTCCAGTGTCTTTCGCCCACGCTTCAAGGAACGTGTCATCCGTACCAACAAACATCAAGAAATCTTTGGCAAGTTCGGGAACTTTTGTGCCTTTGTAAGCAGCCGCCCAAGTACCACCCCAGCGATAAGGAGCAGGTCCAGCGCACATACCCCAGTCGCCCGCTGTATCACCAGCGTTCGGTTTGAGAGTGTAGTGCAAGCCCCATGTCGGGAGGAAGTATGAGAACACTTCAACAGCCTTTCCGCTTTCGTCCTTGAGTTCACCCTTCATACCAGCGAACCAACCTTCAGCCCACTGAGCCTGGCGTCCTTCAAGACCTTCATCTTTGAGGACTTTTGACATATCCATGTACTCTTCCATGATTGGGTCAATCACGAGTTTTCCGCCCTGCACCCAAGGACCTTTGCGTCCGCCATAGTAGGGGTTGAAAAGGTCACCTGTCGTAGAAACAATCACGCAAGTGCCGTTTGACTTGTTCTTGAGTTCGCGAGCAGTAGCAAGGAACGCATTCCAGTTAGCAATTTTTGCCTGAACAGCAGCCGGATCATCTGTGCCGAAGTACTTCTTTGCCAAAGAGCGGCGATAGAAGACAGCGCCAGGAGCAGCCTGCCAAGACACAGCGTAAACGCGGCCGTTGAGAGAGCCGATTTCCGCAGGATAAGCCATCATCTTGTCCTTCACGGCATTGTACTCGTCAGTGATGTCGAGCAAAAGGCGATCGCCCTGGTCAACATACTTGCGAACGAAAGCGTTTTCCAACGCCATTACGTCCGGCGCGCCGTTGCCTGAAGCGAGAACAGGATCCAATTTGTTGGGGAACTGATCTGTCGGTGTAAGAGAATATTCCACTGTTACACCCGGGTGCGTCGGCTTGTAATAATTGTCAATCATTGTCTGCAATTCATCTGTGAACGACCAGACAACCAACTTGTTTGCATTCTTGCCAGAAGCAGACTCTTTCTTTCCACAGCTTGTAAAAAGCATCGCTGCAACAGCGAGAGTAGAAAGAACAACTAAACTCTTTTTCATATTTCCTCCAGGATATATGATTTGTAAAAAGATACAAGGAAAACTAGATTATAAAAAAAATCTGCTTCCTTATTTGTTTATTATACTACAGTTTTGGGATTTGTCAACAAAAAAAATTAAAAAAAATCGCTAATGCGGCAAAAAAGCCCGAAAAAAACAACTTTTTCAAGTTTTTCAAGAGAAATCGTGATGAAAACAGCGTAAAGCCACGCCCGAATTTTATTCAAAATTCAGGCGTGGTTTCAGTGAGGTTTTCGATTCGCCACAAAACCTATTTTTGCGGAGTGAGGACAAAATCGTCAAAACTGCCCCAGGCTTTTGCGGGAAGTTGCGCCTCCACTCCGAGCGTGACAGTTCCATCTGCGTCCACGACGACATCGTGAATCTCCGGCGTGAAAAACGCGCGCCATCCGTCTGTAAATGTTTTTTGACGATACTCTTTTCCGCCTGAAACTGCAAAAAGGAAAATTTGCTGGTCTTCGCGTTTTCCCGCGTCGCCTCCGTGAAGAACCATCGAAACCTTGTATTTTCCGGGAGCGAGTCCGCGCACTGTCTGGCTCACTTTAAAATGAATCGGGGATTCGGAATAATAATGCAATGATTTTGTGCCGCTCTTCGCATCGGTCTGCTTGTCCATCACAAAAAGTTCGCTCACGTTGGAAAGGTTTTCGAGCGTCCACATCGAAGTGTCGGATTCTTCGAACGAAGGATTTTCAACGTAATTCAATTCGATTGCGTCGACGCGAGCCAAAGCCTGCGCGTTCTCCGCCGTGCCTCGGACTTTGTATTCGCCAACGCCTCGCAGCGGAATTTCTTCCACAGGAATTCCGTTGTCCGTGGTGGCGTTCCATTTGACTGGCACGGTGGATTTGGAGCCGTCATTGTTCAGCACGTTGATTTGTTGGGGCAAAACCAATTTTTCGCCAAGGCGCACACGGATGTCCAATTCTTCGGCGACATCGGGATGGACGGGGGCTTCCGCGCCGACTGCCGCCAAGCCCCATGTGGCAAGGGACGCAAGCGGCTTGCCTTGGAAATCGAACAACGCCTGATTGTCCCAAGCCGAGCCGCCATAGTAAATTCCCGCGTCATCGGGGTCGTAGACGGCGGCATAACTTGAAGCCCATCCCGAGCCATATTTTTCCCACGAAAGTTGGCGGCTTTCGCGGTCGTTTCCCGGAACTGGAAGCCACGCCGGTTCCCAGTAGAAAACGCCCAAAGCCTTTGGGCCAATGGCGGAAATGTCGTTGATGTAGTCCCAAATGCAATTCGCCTGACCTTGCACCGAAACCGCGTAAGGGCGTTGCACGGCGGAATCTTCGGAAACGGAATTTCCGCTGTTGTCGCCATCATCATAAGTGTATGCCCAAGAGAATTCCGCAACCATCACTTCTTTGCCGGTGGCTTCGGAAACTTCGCGCAAAACTTTCGCCAAATCCTTTGTGCCCAAATGCCAGAACGGATAATCGCTCGAAGCGAAAACATCGTAGTCAACTTTGTTGTGCGAAAGAATCTGCGCGATGTGCAAATATTCGCCTTCTTTTTCGGGATTGGTAAAATGGAGAACGACTTTTATGTCTTTGGAAATTTCGCGGATGGCTTTTGCGCCCGCGTTCATCAATTTGCAAACATTCATCCAGTTTTTTTCGCCGCACATTCCTGTGGTAGTTTCGTTTCCCACTTGAACCATTCCGACAATCGCGCCGCTTTTGCGCAGTTCTTTCAAACTCTTTTTTGTGTAATCGTAAATCGCATCGCATTTTTGTTCGACGCTCATATTTTCCCAGGCGCGCGGGGCTTTTTGCTTTTGCGGGTCTGCCCAAAAATCGGAATAATGGAAATCCACCAAAAGCGGCAAATCATATTTTGCGGCGCGTTTTCCGATTTCGATTGCGGTGGGCAAATCGTTGTTGCCGCCGCCGAAACTGTTTCCGTTTTCATCGTAAGGATTCACCCAAACGCGAACACGAATGTAGTTCACGCCGTTTTCGCGCAGGATTTTAAATAGGTCGGTTTCGTTTCCGTCAAAGTCGCGGAAAACCACGCCGCTTTTTTCCAACGCAATCACGGTGGAAACGTCAACGCCTCGAATGAAGTCGTCGCGGGCGGTGGCGGACTTTGGCAGAATCAAGCCGGGATTTTTGGGAATTACTGTGGTGACTTTCGCCTTTTTTGAACAACCGAAAACGCACATTGCAATTCCTCCGAGTAAAATGGCGATTCTTACAATATTTTTATTTTTCATATAAAACTCCGTGTTGGTGATGTCGTGTTACACGCCTTGCGTGCAGGATGCACGAGAGCGCAGATTGAGCGCGAATTTGTGTTGTGGAATAGCGTTAGGGATAGTAGCGGCACGCCGCAGGCGTGTTGCGGAACGAAGTGGAGCAATGAAACCGCGAATAGCCCGACCTGCGGATTTTTTTGCTTGCAAAAAAATCCGCAGGGAACGCCCACGAAAACAGAATTTCCAGGTTTTGAAGACTATTCTTTTACTGCGCCCGCGCCCATGCTCATCATCATCGCTTTTTGTGAGAAGATGAAGAAGATGACGAAAGGAATCGCAATGATAATCGAGCCGGCAGCGAATGTCGTGAATTCGTTTTTCTTGTCAGTGACAAAACTGAACAAGCCGAGCGCGAGGGTTTGTTTTTCCGGCGAACGCAAAATCATCTTCGGGAAAATGAAATCCATCCACGGGCCTGTGAATGTCGTTATTCCCAAGAATGTGATGATTGGCTTTGCCACAGGCATTACGATTGTCGCCCAAATCCTAAAGTGGCTCGCGCCGTCAATTCGCGCCGCTTCGTCCAAACTTCGTGGAATCGTGTCGATGTAGCTTTTTACCATCCAAACATCGTAGGGAATGTTGCCGGCGATGTAGACCAAAACCAAGCCCCAAAGCGTGTCGAAGCCGCCGATGCGCTGAATGATGACATAAATCGCAATCATTCCGACGAACGAGGGGAAGACTTGCAAAATCAAAAGCGACATCAGCATCGGCTTTTTGATTGTGAATCTGAAGCGCGAAAAAATGTATGCCGACAGCGATGTAATCACCATCGTAATCACGGAGGTGGAAACGGCGATTTTGAGCGTGTTCAAAAACCACAAGCCGTATTGCGTTTGGGTGAACAAATATTTAAAGTGTACCCAAGTGACTCCGCGCGCGAATGGCTTTGGGTCCATATCCGCAATCGAGTTTCCGGGAGCCACCGAACCGCTCACGACATAAATCATCGGATAGATTACCGTGAGCGAAACGATGATAAAAAACAAGACCATCAGTATCTTTGAAATATGCTGAATCGTGGTATAATTTTTGTCTTTGCTTTCGGATGTCATATTTCACCCTCCTTGAAAGATTTGGTGTTGCGGAAACTGATAATCGCGAACGGCGCCATCACCACGAAAATCAGCACGGCAATGACCGAAGCGTAGTTGTACTTGAGCAGCACCATCGTCAACTTGTAAATCCAAGTTACGAGAATGTCCGTCGCGCCGGCAAGGGTGGTGGTGCTGTCCGAAGTGGAAGGATTTCCGCCAGTAAGGAAGAAGATGATTCCAAAGTTGTTGAGGTTGTGCGTAAAACTCATGATGATTTGCGGCATCGTCTGGTACATCACAAGAGGAATCGTGATTTTTCGCAAAGTCTGACCTGCGGACGCGCCGTCGATTTTAGAAGCCTCGTACAAATCCGAGCCAATCGCCGTCATCGAGCCCATCGAAAGCATCATAAAATATCCGAAGCCTGCCCAAAGGTTTATCACGATGCACATCACTTGCGCAAGCAGCGGCGAGCCAAGCCACGGAATCGGGTCTTTGATGAGGCCGAGCATCTGCAAAGTCCTGTTCACAGTTCCGAAACTTCCGTTCAAAAGATTGCGCCAAGTAATCATCGTAACCACGGAAGGCACAGCGTAAGGCAAAATGAAAATGATTCTGAAAAATCCATCGAATTTGATTTTCGCCTCGCGAAGCATAACGGCAATCAAAAGCCCGCCGATATAGCAAGTGGTCGTGGCGAAAAATGCCCAGAGCACAGTCCACAAAGCCACGCGCCCGAAACCTTTGGACCAGTTCGTGCCACCGCTGGTCAACGCGCGGAAATTTTCCAATCCAACCCAATCAACAGTATTTGACGGAGGAATGTGATCGGGCGCGGAATAATTCGTGAACGCCACGCATACCGAAAAGACAAGCGGAACGACAACGAAAATGATAAGCATCAAAACGCTTGGAGCAAGTCCCAAAAGCGGAAAAGAGCCGCTCGCCAAATCATTGAGCGTATGCTTCGTATTTGGGAATTCGCCCGTGATGCAATACTTTTCATAAGACTTTTCCGCGCTTTTCAGCGAGACAAAATAGATTATCACGAAAATCGCCAAAACCGCTATGGCAAGAATTCCGTCAATCAGCATGAAAACCGAATTGTCTCTTTTGAGCGGCGGCAAATTCGGCTGAGGTTCGCCAAGCGTGATGAGTCCGAAAATTTTGGGGCAAAAGAAAATTGGAATCAACGCGATAAACACAATTTCGAGCAAAGCGAAAATCGCGCCTTTCAAATAATCCTTAAGATAAAGTAGATGCGCCCCTCCCATAAAGCATCGGGAAGCGAGTTTGATTTTTTTAATCGCGCTTCCGTCTGAGGGCAATTCAGCTGCCATAATTCCTCCATCAAAACATTCGCTTTTTATTAAAGAACGGTTAAAGTTTGCGGCAAAAATACTGCCGCAAACTTTAACTTCGAGTTTTTGCTTTGCAAAAAACTTGTGTTGAACCCAACACGCAATTTGTGCGGCTGAGTTCAACACTAACTTTGAGTCAGAAATTAAAGTCCGAGAATAGAAGCGTTGGCAGCGTCAAGTTCTTTCTGAACGTCCGCGCCGTCCCAAATGTTTTTGGAAGCATTCGCCATGGCTTCCCAGAACGCACCCATCTGAGGAATGGAAGGCATCGGGAAAGCATAGTTGAGCTGCTCGATGAAGCCGGGCATATACGGGCTGTCAACTTTTACATCGATTGAAGGCATCGCTCCAGTGATGTCGAATCGCAGTTTCTGCATTTCGGGCGAAAGAAGGAATTCGGCAAAGTCGGCCGCTTCTTCCTGGTGCTCTGAATAAGCCGAAACGAACATCGCGCGAGTGCCGCTGAACGAAGCGCAAGGCTTGTCGTCGCCAGGAAGCGCCGGAAGCGGAGCCACTCCAAATTTGATGCCCGCATCCTGGAAGGGTTTAACATTCCAAAGTCCTGTGATGTGCATCGCGGCAGAACCAGCGGCGAACGCAGAATCCACGACAGATGTAGAGAGGTCCGCGGCGGGAACATTCAAAGCCGGGCGAAGCGACTTCTGGAAGAATTGCATTCCTTTCACGGCATCGGGCGTGTTCAGTCCGGAATTCGAAGTGTCATCGCCAGTCGCGCCGAAAAGCCTGTTTCCGTTCGCCGTGGCAAAAACAATCGTGTAGTATCCGTTGCCAACGTCCATTACGAATCCATATTTTCCGGAAGACGCGGCGTTGAAGTTGCGCGCGAAAGTCGCCAAATCTTCCCAAGTTTTTGGAACATCATTGTCAGAAATGAAATCTTTGTTATAGAACAAAGCGTAGGTTTCCGCAGAAACGGGATAGCCGTACATATTGCCTTTGTAGGTGAGAGCCTGAGAACACGCGCCAAGGATTTGACCTTTGATTTTGTTGGGATTGCGAGTGGTGGCAACGTGGCCGCTGTTCACCAATTCTCCAAGTTTGTCGTGCGGAGCCGCGAACAAATCCGGTCCAACTCCGGCAGGTCCGTCGAGCGCGATTTGTCCAGAAGAATCGCCAAGTTCAACATGAACATATTTGATTGTTACATTCGGATGAAGTTTGGTATACGCCACTCCAGCCTGCTGAATGAATTGGTCAGGGCCATTGTCCGATTCCCATACCGTAAGCGTAACCTGACCATCGCCGCCAGCCGATTTTTTAGCACAACTGGCAAGCGTAAAAACTGCGGCTACCGCCGCGACCAACAAAATTTTTTTCATAGAAACCCCCATTCCATTGTTTTGGAAACTTTATACAAGAAATATTATAAGCAACATTTTTGAAATTGTCAAATTTTTTCGCGGGCAATGAAATCGGATTTTAGTCGGTTCGTTCGGCGTGCATCTTTTTCTTTTGGCGATACATTTCCGCATCGGCGCGATTGAAGACATCTTGGTAGCTTTTGTCCTGGTTTGGAATGAAAGTCGCCATTCCGTAAGAAACAGAAATGCGCGGTTCGTCTTTGTGCTTGCCCTTTTCGTTTACTTTCAAATTCTTGGCGAAATTTTCGATTATCGAATTTCGGCTCACATATTCAACGCCTTGCAAAAGCGCGACAAATTCATCGCCGCCAATTCTGAAAACCGTACTGTGCGGAAACGAGCGGCAAATTATGTCGCAGGCCTTTTTGATTGCGACATCGCCCGCACTGTGTCCGTATGTGTCGTTGATTCGTTTGAGGTGATTCAAGTCGCACATCACCACGGCGAATTCCGCGATGCCCGAGGCAATCTGCCTTTCCAAATTCTCCGTCATCAATTTGTATGAAGCGACATTCTTCACTTTTGTCATCGGATCTTGGTAGGCGAGCGTTTCCATGCTAGAAGTGTACTTGCGCAAATGCTTCATAATCGCTTTGAATCCGCGCACGAGAATTCCGATTTCGTCCTCAGTTTCCGAAGGCAAATCCACGTCCAAATTTCCTTCGGCAATCAAATTCGCGGACACGGTTAAATCTTCGATTGGACGCGCGATGCGGTAGGCGATGTGCACGGCGATTATCATAAAAATCGAACCGAGCAACGCCGTAAACGCGAAAATCAAAACCACAGTGTTTATCCTGTCCGCATAGACTTCGGCATAATTGTCGTACAAAACGATTTTCATTCCGTTGCGCAAAGTGACGAACGACATCACAAAATCTATTCTGTCCAATTTATAGCGAATGATTTTTTCTCCGGTTTTTTCCGCAAAAAGCAAATCCTCGTTTTCGGCTATCTCAAAAATTTCATCGCCATGCCCCGGCTCTTTTCCATTTATGAAATCATCGTGATAATGAATTGTGCCGTCCGATTTTTTCAAATAAGCCGCGCCCGATTTGTTGAAAACGATTTTGCTCACAGAATCGACCATCACTTTGAAATCGATGTCGATTCCAGTAATTCCCAAAAGCGTTCCGTTTTTGAAAACCGGCACGACATAGGAAATCATGTAGCAATCCAAATTTTTGTTTTGATACGGCGTCATCCAAGTGCCTTTTTTGTTCGCGACGGGAATGTAAAACCATCCGACGTGTTCAATGTCCGAAGGGTCGTAGATGCGGATGTCGGTGAGTTCAATGGGCGCGAGAACGCCGTCCTTGTCGAGCCTGTAGATAAAGCCGTCGATGCCGTCAATCAATTTTGGGTTGAACGAAACATAATGCGAGACAACTCCATCGATGGAATCCACCATGGCAAAAAGCAGGCTGTCGGCTTCTTCCAAAATTGTTTTTCGGTAAGAGGCATCACGCGCCATTTCCGGATTTTCGAATTTGTTCCCCAAAAAAATCGCGATGTTGTTCACAGCATATTCAATGCGCATAAAAATTTGGTCGGTTTTTTTGCCTTCGTTTTCGCAAAGCAGATTCATTTTTGAAGCAATCGTTTCGTTTAAAATGTGCGTGAAACTGGTGTACACAAACAATGTGGATGCCGTAAAAAGCAAAATGATGCACAAAAAAACCAAAAGGATTATTTTCGTCTTTAGCGAATTGAATTTCATTTTGTCCTCAAACGAATTTCATAAAATCAAACTATAAATAATTATCGGAAATTTCGCGCAAAATTTTGATTTTTCTCGCTTTGCCAAAAACAACTCGTAGCCACTCTACTCGAAGTTAAAATTGTCGCTCAATTTCGGCGCGAGCGTCGATTTATCTCTTTGCAAAAACGAAATTCACGAATTCATTTTTTTCTGCTTCGGTTTTTGCCTTTATCGTGTACATCTGATTTCCCATCGTAGCGGAAATGCCTTCGGGCATACGCTCGCACATCACAAGCACGTTGCCGTATTTTCGGACGATTTCTTCATGCGAATGGACGTATTCATTGAAATCGCGCCGCGCGGCATAAACGCAAAAATTGTGCTCGCCGCTGTCAGGCAAAATGCGCTTGTCGTGCACGACCATATCCGCCCAAATCTGGTAGACATCGGTGGAATGCGCGAAATCCATCATGTCGGGAGTGTAGCCGCCCGCAGGACGCATATTCACTTCAAGCCCCGCAAAGTCGCCCACATCGCCGATTCCCTTTTTTGCCTTGGTGAGGCGGAAGAATTCCATGTGCGCGAAACGGCTTTTTACGCCGAACGATTTGAGCGCGGCTCGCCCGAATTTTCGCAACTGCTCGGGAATGTCGGGAATCGTAAAATATTCCAAGTCCATTTGATTGTTCACCACATCCATCACAGGCTGCGGAAAAACGCTCGAAGATTCAAAAAGCGGCTCGCCTTTGCTGTCCGCAATCACATCGTAAGAATAAATTTCACCCGTGATGAATTCTTCCATTACATATTGAACGGCGGGCGGATTTTCAAAGAATTTTTCAAAATCCGCATCGCACGAAAGTTTCCATGTATCCAACGCGCCCACTCCGTTGTCCGGCTTCACAATGACTGGGAATCCCACTTCGTCAAGGAATTTTTTCGCCTCTGCCTTCGTGGAAATTTTATGGCAACGCGCGCTCGGAATGTTCGCCGCCGCATAGGATTTTTTCATATTGAATTTGTATTTCCAATCAGCAATTTGCGCCGCGCCGATTCCCGTAGTGATATTGAAATCGCTCCGCAAGTGCGCGTCCTGTTCCAACCAAAATTCGTTGTTGGATTCAAGCCAATCAATTTTGCCATATTTGAACGCAAAGAAAGCCACCGCGCGATACATCTTGTCGTAATCTTTCATGTCGTTCACAAAATAATATTCGGTGAGGCATTCTTGCAACTGCGGTTCCAAAGTGTAATAAGGCGCGTCGCCGATACCCAAAACATTCACGCCGTTTTTTTTGAGGCGGTCGCAAAAATTCCAATATGTGTGCGGAAAATTCGGAGAAATAAAAATAAAATTCATCGCATCGATTTTACCAAAAACACAATTTTTTTGCAAGAGTGGTTTTTGGGCGTGCCCGCTGCAACGCAGCGGTCGGGCTGCTACGGGTTCCGCTTTCACTTCATTCCTGCTTGCAACTTTGTCGCAAGCAGGAACGCGCTCCGCGCGCCCTCCGCATTCCTCACGCATTCTTGGCACAACGAGGAGCGCGGGCTTCTGACTGCGCCAAAATTTAAATATGAATTGGCAGAAACACTTTTGCTCAAAATTTGAATGGCGCACACTTTTTGTCAAAGCGATTTTTTTTACTAGAAAATCAATTTCAATGTCGGTATAATCATATTGCGATTTTTCACTTTGCTACAATGTCACAATTGGAGGAAATATGCTTTCATTTTTGTTGCCGATAATTTATGTTGCGTTCATTTCGCTTGGTTTGCCTGACGCGCTTTTGGGAGCGGCATGGCCGATTATGCGCAATGAATTCAATGTGCCGATTTCCTACGCGGGAATCGTTTCAATGATAATCGCGCTTGGAACGGTTTTTTCAAGTTTGAAAAGTGATGCGCTTAACATCAAATTTGGCACTGGAAAAATTACGGCAACCAGCGTCGGAATTACGGCAATCGCGCTTTTCGGGTTTTCCGTTTCCACGCAATTTTGGCAGATTTGTCTTTGGGCCATACCTTACGGACTTGGCGCGGGCAGCGTTGACGCTGCGCTGAACAACTATGTCGCGCTTCATTACAAAAGCCGCCACATGAGCTGGCTTCATTGCTTTTGGGGCGTGGGCGCGACGCTCGGTCCATACATTATGGGCGCGGTTTTGACTCGCGGCGGAATTTGGAACAGCGGCTACAGAATCATTTCGATTATGCAAATTGTTCTCACGGCGATTTTGATTCTTTCGCTTCCGCTTTGGAAAAAGAACGAGGAAATTTCTTCGGAAGGAAATTCGTCCACAAAATCTTCGGAAGCAAAATCAGAGCGCAAGCCTCTTTCATTAAAAGAAATTTTTAGGATTCCCGGCGCGAAAGAAATTTTCATTTGCTTTTTTTGTTATTCAGCGGTGGAGCAAACTTCTGGATTGTGGGCCGCGAGTTTTCTCACAATTTGCAGAAATGTTCAGCCCGAAACCGCCGCAACATTCGCTTCGCTTTTTTATTTTGGAATTATGGTTGGCCGCGCGGCAAGCGGATTCATCACTTTCAAATTGAACGACACTCAAATGATTCGACTTGGTCTTGCGATAATTTTGTTGGGCGTGATTTGCGTCGCGCTTCCGTTCGAAAAAATTTTTTCGCTTGCGGGGCTTGTCTTAATCGGACTTGGATGCGCTCCAATTTACCCGAGCATCATTCATTCCACGCCGGCGCATTTCGGTGCGGAAAAATCTCAGGCGATAATCGGAGTGCAAATGGCAAGCGCGTATATCGGAACGAGTTTTATGCCGCCGCTTTTCGGCTTGATTGCGAACCACATAAGCATCGCGCTTTTTCCGGCATTTCTTGGACTCGCGCTGATTTTGATGGCGACGATGCATCATATTTTGGAAATTAAAACAAAAAGCACAAATACGCTCTAGACAAAAAATTGTTTTTATGGAATAATAAACTGAGTTTGTGTTTTTTGATGAGTCCAGGTGCTATGCAAGGCATCGCCGCAAAACCCCGCCAGAGCCGGAAGGCAGCAACGGTATGCGGATGATGTCTGTGCCGTAGATTACCTGGGCTCTTCAAAATTTTGCGCGGCTTCATTTTTCACTCAATGCGCATAATGCGCAATGCGTTTTATTTTCCCACGCAAAAATTCGAAAAAATGTTTTCCAAAATATCATCGCTTGTAACTTCGCCCGTGATTTCTCCAAGCGCGTCCAGCGCGTCTTCCAAATCTTGAACGACTGCATCGAGCGAAAAATCATCGCTCACAAAAAGCGCGTGGCTCACATTTTCAAGCGCGGCTTGCACGAGAATTTTTTGTCGCGCGCTGCCAAGCCCTGCCTGCGCCCGCTCGGTTTGTGAGCCGCCAAGCAAAACCGATTTTATTTTTTGAACCAAATCTTTTATGCCCTCGCCGCTTTTCGCGCTGACGAAAATTTCTCCGCACAGATTTTTGATTTGCGATTTTTCTTCGTCCGAAAGCGAAGACCGCTTCTGCGAATTCGTCTTGTCAATTTTATTCCATACAAAAATTATTTTTTCGTTGCGTGCGCGAATGAATTCAAAATCGATTTTCTTTTCGGAAAGCGAATTGTCGGCGAGATACAAAATCAAATCCGCGTCCGCGCTCAATTCGCGCGTGGATTCCAAACCGCGCAGTTCCACTTTGTCGCTTGTTTGGCGCAAGCCCGCCGTGTCGAAAATCCGCGCGGGAATTCCATCAATGCTAATCCAGCTTTCAATCCAATCGCGCGTCGTGCCTTCCACATCGCTCACAATTGCGCGTTCCTCTTTTAAAAGCGCGTTGAACAAACTTGACTTTCCGGCATTGGTATTTCCGCACAAAACAATCCGCGCGCCTTCTTGAAAAAGTTTTTCGCTTTGCCAACTTGAGTTCAGGATTTCGAGAGCGCGTTTGGCTTCCTGCAATTTTTCTTTCTCGAACGCATCGGCAATTGTCTCTTCGTCTTCGGGATATTCGATTTCCACTTCGATTTGCGCGAGGGTTTCCACAATCAGGTTTTTTATGCGCGAAATTTCTTCAAACAAATTTCCTGCAAGCCGCCCCGCAGCCTTTTGGCTCGAAGCGTTCGTGCGGCTTTCGATGATTTCGCGCACCGCCTCTGCCTTTGTCAAATCCGTTTTTCCGTTGATGTAGGCGCGGAAAGTGAACTCGCCGCGTTCGGCTTTGCGAAATCCGATTTTCAAAAGCAGTTCAAAAATTTTCATTACGATTGCAGTTCCGCCATGACAAGAAATTTCCGCCATCTCTTCGCCGGTAAAACTTTTGGGCGCGTGAAAAACAGAAATCAGAACTTCATCGATTTTTTGCATACCCATACCGGGCATGGGTATATTCGTTTCGGACGGTTCAACAATCCAGCCGTAAACAATCGAATTGCCCTGCGCAGATTTGAGGGCGTTTGGACGAGAAAAAATTTTTGAAACAAGTTCGATTGAGTTTTTGCCAGAAACCCGAATGATGCCCAAAGCCGCCGGCGCGAGCGAAGTGGCGATTGCGGCAATGGGTTCTTCGGGAGTATAGCCAGTTGTGTCCATAATTTAGAATGTACTCCTTAATTTTTGACAGTGAAGAAAGTGTCAACTTTCTTCACTGTCAAAAAAGTCATTTCGCAGCGAAGCGAGAAATGACAGTAAATACACGAGTATTTTGCTTTGCAAAATACTCGAAATTAAAGTTTGCGGCGGCATTTCGACGCAAACTTTAAACACTCCTTATAATTTTTACGAGCGAAGAAAATTTCAATTTTCATCGCTCGTAAAAAAGCGATTTTGCAACGAAGTGAAAAATCGCAGTAAATACACGAGTTTTGAAAAAACTCGAAATTAAAGATGCCGTACCATTTGTGCGGCATCTTTAAACACTCCTTTAATTTTTGACAATGAAGAAAGTGTCAACTTTCTTCATTGTCAAAAAAGTCATTTCGCAGCGAAGCGAGAAATGACAGTAAAAACACGATTTTCAGTCATCGCGCCAGTCATCATATTCACGGCGAAAGCAGCTGGCTTTTTGCGCGCCCCATCGCGAAGATTTTTCTTCCAACATCTCCGCATCTTCTCGCCCCTGAAAATTTCTCCATTGCGTAAACTGATTTTTCGAAAGCACTTCCTGGCGGCTCTTGTTTTTTTCCTTCAAATCTTCAATTCCGTTTGCCATCGTTTTGTTCCCCTGTGTGAAAATTTCAGTTACTCACTTTGAGACTCTTCAAATATTTTTTGCGCTCGGCAGGAATCGCGCGGCTTTCGAGTGCCTTTTGAATCGCCTTGTTATGCGTCCACGGCTGCAATTTTTTTTGTTCGATGAAAGGCAGCGCGGCATCGTATTGCTTTGTGAGCGCGGTGGCAAAAAACCACGCCTGCATCATTTTGACATAATATTCATCGGTTATCGCACCGCGGATTTTCGCGACGGATGCCAAATATTTTTCATCAAAATCTTTGTCCAAAAAATGTTTCAAAAGCATTCCAATTCCGAATCGCACAGTATAGACGGCATCCGACGAAATCCATTTTTTTATGTGCGTCAAAAGCGGCTTTTTATGCGATTTGAAAACTGCGGGAGAAAGCGTGTCGCACGTGGCCCAATTGTCGATGTGCGGCAAAAATTTTTCCACTGCGGCGACGCATTCTTCAAAATTTTTTATCCGTTCGAGTAGAAATGAATGCAGATTGTTTTCGTCATAAAATTCGTGCGGAAGCGCACTCAAAAAATCTTCTGCGGATTTTGTTCCGAAAATCTCTTTTGCGAATTTTCGCAAGACAGGCAATCTGATTCCTATGATTTTTTCCGGCGCGATGTTCGGAATGAGCCGCGCGTGAAACAGGCGATATTTTTCGTCTTGCATTTCAAAAAGTCGGGATTGAATTTCTGTCATAGATTCAGTATAGTAAAAAAATTGGAATTTTACAAGTTGGGTTTATGGAAAGAGTCGCGATGAAAAGATTTTGGGGAAGTTTTGATTTTTACAAACGGGCGATTTACATTGCCTTGCCGGTGATGGCTCAGGCTTTGATTCAAAATCTTGTTTCGCTTGTTGACAACTTCATGGTCTCGGGCTTGGGCGACGTGAAGATGTCGGGCGTGAACATCGCGGGACAAATCCTTTTTCTGTTCATGATTTTCCTGAACACATTCTGCATGGCGGGCGGAATTTTTTTGACGCAATTTTTCGGCGCGAAACAAAAAGACGGAATGTGCCAGGCGTTCAAATTCAAACTGTTTTCGAGCGGCATTGCCCTGATTATTTATTTTGCGGTCTGCTGGATTTTTCCGCGCTGGTGTCTTTCGCTTTTGGTGCGAGGAAATCTGCAAGCCGAAGCGATTTTGAACCAAGGCGAACACTATCTTTCGATGATGGGTTTTTGCGGAATCCCGATGATAATTTGCTACGCCATAGGCTCTTCGCTGAAAGAAATCGGGCGCGTGAAAATTCCTCTCATCATCGGAACGATTTCGACTTTTGTGAACGTCGCGTTCAACTGGATTTTCATCTACGGAAATTTGGGCGCGCCGCGGCTTGAAGTTCGGGGAGCGGCTTTGGCGACAATCATCGCAAAATCCGTGGAGACGATTTGCTACGTGATTTACTGCGTCCGCAAAAAGCCGAAATTCATCTGCGCACTTCCGGAATTCTTCAAACTGGACTTCGCGCTCTTCGGAGAGATTTTCAAAAAATGCTCGATGATGCTTTTTTCGGAAATGCTTTGGGCAATTGCCGAAAGCATCACGGTCGCGCTTTACAACGGACGCGGCGGAGCGGACGTGGTGGCAGGAATGGCGGCGAGCTTCGCGATTTCGAATTTGTTCTTCGTTTCGTTCGGCGGAGTCACGACCGCAACCGGAGTGATTTTGGGCAGCACGTTGGGCGCGGGAAAATTGGAAGAGGCAAAAAAGAATTCGCGCTGGCTTCTTTCCGGCGGCGCGGTTTTCGGATTTGCGATGACGCTCGTGGGATTCGCGACGCTTCCGCTCGTGAACGTCGTCTTTTCGAATTTGAGCGAAACCGCGCGGGCGATAACGCGCATGATGGTTTTCGTGCAGGCCCTGTATATGCCCGCATGGGTCTTCATCAACGTGCAGTTCGCCATTTCGCGCGCGGGCGGCGACACGATGATGGGAATGCTCGTTGACGGAATCGGGAATTTGGGGATCGTGATTCCGGGAATGTTTTTTATGGCGACGTGCACGCAGGCAGGCCCCGTGACGATGTACGCGATTATAAAGGCAGTGGAAATCCCCAAAATCACAATTGCGCACATTTGGCTGCGGAAAGAACGCTGGCTGAAAAATTTGGCAAGCAACTAAAGCGAAAGCGTCTCGCCCGGCGCGACTACAATCACGCCCTGCGCGTCA
>JAFLSR010000024.1 GCA_022510845.1 Treponema sp. | reverse complement strand
GGGCGCATGAACGCGATGAAGACGATTCTCATCAACACGGACGGAGTGGCGCAGTCATTCTTCTCGCCATACTCGCGCGAGGACGGCAAAGTCGCGTTCGGACAGAACATCCTCCAAAAGACGGTTGAAGACATCTTTGACGGACAGAGCCACAACTAGACGGCGGGGATGAGAAACAACGAAATGTCCTAACACAATATGTGGCAGGATTTTTTTTATCCCGCTGTCCGCCATACGGCAGACACCGACACGGTTTTCAGGAATGCTCCGCGATGTATGCCGTAAGTTCGTCTGCGCTGGCAGTACAGCCGTTCGCGCTCAGAAAATCCGACAACGAGCCGCTGTCAATGGCTTCCTCAAACGCCGCGCCCAAAGCTGGGTCGGACAAAATACGCTTATAGAATTCTTCTGCGTTCATACTTATATTTTACTCAATTTCACAAAAACTACAAGTGCTTTTTGCACAAACATTGCAATGACCGCGGCAGATTTGTACGGCGGAATATGCCCCAAACAGAACCGCCCCCATTCCACCCCACCGCTTGCGCCAGCAGGACTCGCGGCAAGCGGCACGATATACTCCCGCGTTCGCGGCGCGGCCGGAAGCCCTGCAATGGCAGGGCTTCCGGTTTTTATACAGTTTGTTTCGGCGCGGTGCTTAAGGGCACACCCTCCCCCTCCGCGCGAATCACCAGTTCGCTTTTCATGCCGTTCAGTTCGACAATGTTCTCCGCGGTGGGAATCGCGAACGGCTCGCAGGGCTTTCCGCCGCTGTGGTAGGTGATGCTGTTCGCAATGCCGCGGCATCGTTCGCGGAAGCAGAAATCCCCGGGCACGGAAAGGCACGAGGTGGCAAAAAGTTGATTCAGTTCGAAGCTGCCCGAAAAATCCGCGAGAGCAATCTGCATATCAAGGTTGCACTGGATTTCTAGCCGCGCGCGCACGTTCTCGACCCGCAATTCAGCAATCCTGCCGTCAAGTTCAATCCACGCGCAGTCCATCGATGCAAGCGCGACTTCGCCCGCGTGGACGGCTAGTTCCAGCCGGGCAAGGTATTTTTGCGGCATGATGATGTCGATGTCAAGCGCGGACTTCGCCTCCGTTTCGGTCATGCCGTTCTGCCGCAGGAGGTCGATGTCCATGCGTCCTTTGATGTCGTCCAGTTTGACCTTGCAGTTGTTTTGGAGCGAGGAGATTGAAGGCGAGGAAAGCCGAACGCGGAGTTTTTCGCCTTCGTCCGCACGGACGCTCACCCGCCTTGCGCCGCCCAGATGGATGTCGAAGTGCTTGGAAGAATCCACGTCGTATTCGGTGATGCTTTCGTATTCTTTTTGCCGGGGCGCGGGCGATTCTCCGCCAAGCAGTTCGTCATAGGAAACGGCGAAGAGCGTGGCGAGCGCGCGCACATTCTCCAGTTCAGGCTCGCCGAATCCGCACTCCCATTTTGTCACCGCCTGCCGCGACACGCCGAGCCGTTGTGCGAGCCGCTCCTGCGAGAGTCCGCGAGCCTTTCTGAGCGATGTAAGTTTTTCCGCAAAAGTCATATCCTCTTCCGTAATTAGCAGAATTGCTACCTTTCAGAAAGACCACATCACGCCGAGGGTCGGCACGATGGAAAACGAATTGCCGATTTCGTCCGACTCCACGTCAAAGCGGAGGCTGCGGTCATCTCCGTCAAAGGTGCTCGCCACCGATTCGCCGCCGGGAATCCAACGGAACTGCGCTCCCACGAACAAGCCGAAATGATTCTTGATGCGCCAAAACGCGGTCACGTCCGCGCCAATGCTGGGCGCAAGGAAAACCGCCGAATGCCCGCGGTCCACTTCTCCCAATTCGGGGTCTTGCACGGTCTCGCTTTCCTGCGTGTAGTACGAAACAGAAAGCCCCACAAGTGCCGTCGCCGTCAGGATGAACTTTTGCGAGCGCACGATGGCATAGCCAAAACCGAGCGTCGCGTCCGCAAAAAGGCCGCCTTTCCAGCCCGTGTCCGTGCCGAGCGGAAAATCATTCGTCACGCAGCCGCCCAAAGAAAGCGTCGCCTTCACCGTAAGACCGTTCCGCGCGAAGCCCGCGTAGCTGCCTTGAAGCGCGAAGGCCGTTTCATTCACTTTGCCGTATGCGTCGCAATCAAGATGCAAAAAAGGCACGGAAAGCCCCACGCCGATATTGTTCGTCCATCGCTTTTCGCCTTCCGCAAAAGCCGCCATCGCCACAAGTGCGCACGCCAAAATCATAACAAAACGTTTCATTTTACCTCCTCGCGGCCGCCATGCAGACCGCGCTTTGTTTTGTATTGCGGGAACAGTGTAGCATTCGCGCGCGCGTGGCACAAGAAACACCTGTTTGCAATCGCACAAATTTCCGCTACGGAGCGTAGCAGACCGCCAAAAGGCCGCTTGCAGCCCTGTCTTGACTTCATTTAAAAAAAACAAGCGTCTGCTCTTCTCTTTGGAGAAATGCAGACGCTTTTCGTTTTTGCAAACCGATGAAATTATACGTGGAACAAATCCACCTGGTCTCCCATGCGGTCAATCGACTGCTTGATGTTGTGCGTTACGTCGGTGAGGGCGGAAGAAACTTCGGTGATTTTCTGCGCACCGATGTGCATCTCGTCCATACCGTTCTTCATCAACGCGGTGGAATCCTGCAAATTCTGCATCTCTTCAAGAATGACTTTGTTTCCTTCGTTCATTTCTTTGGAAGCGTTCTTGACTTCAAGCGTACTGTCGTTCATCGTCTTGAGCGCGCTGATAATCATCCTTGAACCTTCGTTTTGCTCGGTAACCGCAGACTGAATCTGAATAACAAGTTGGTTCGTGTCTTTGAGGTCTTCCGACACAATCGAGAAAGCGTTGCTCGCCTTGTCCGAAGCCAACACCATGTCATCGATTGCATCGTGAATCTCGTTCAACTGAGTTCCGATTGTCTTTGACTGCGCGGTCGATGTCTCGGAAAGTTTTCGGATTTCGTCGGCAACAACGGCAAAGCCTTTTCCCGCTTCGCCCGCATGAGCCGCCTCAATAGCCGCGTTCATGGCAAGCAAGTTGGTCTGCGAGGCGATGTTCGCGATTGCCTGGTTCGCTTCCTGCAAGAGCTGCGACTGGCTTTCGATTTGCTGAACCTTTCCGCTCATTTCGTGGAGGATGCCAATTCCTCCGCGCGCGTTCTGTTCGAGGTCGGTGAAGGATTTCGACATCCTTTCCATAGAGGTGCTCACCGACTCGATGTTGCCTATCATCTCTTCGATTGCGGAAGAAGCCTGCTCGACGCTCGACGACTGGTTTTCAATCATGTTGTTAAGCGAAGTTATGTTCGCTGAAATCTCGTCAACCGCGCCCGCCGCCTGGTCAACGCTGCCTTTCTGTCCGTTAATCTGATTGTGAATACTTTCGATATTCGCAAGAATCTCGGTGATAGAACTCGCGTTGTCTTCGTTGCAGTCTTCGAGTTTTTCTCCCATCGAATGAAGCGTTTCTTTGCTGCCTTTCATTTCCCGCACGATGTGCTGGAGTTTTTCCGCGAACGTGTTGAATCCAACGACAACATCGCCCACCTCGTCGTGAGATTCAAGCGGAATGCGCTTGGTGAGATCCGCTTCGCCGCTCGAAATATCGTGCAAGGTGTCTTTGACATCGATGAGCGGATGCAACATCCTTACAATGAGGACTCCCGCAATCACACAAACGATGGCAAGGATTACAATCATCGCACCGCCCGTAATCGTAATGGCTTTTGAAATCGTCTCATTGATTATCGCCTTGCTTCGGAAAGTGGAAACCATTCCGGTGATTTTTCCAAGTTCGGTTTTGAGCGGGAAATATATGTTCAAATAAGGTTTGCCAAGAAGATTGGTATCAACTTCGAAAACCTGGCCTTCCACTCCGACTTTTTGAAGAACATCGGGATTGGTGATTTTAGAGCCAGCGAACGAGCGGCCGGTTTCATCGCGCACGGTGCTTGAAACGCGGGTATCGCCTTCTACAATAGTAATTTCGATATTGTAAACGTCTTTAAGCTTATCGACAAAAACCTGCGATGAAAGGTCGTTGCCTGCCACGAGCGCGCCCAGCAAAGTTCCGTTCGCGCTTTTGATGGCGGCGGCGGTGAGCATCGCATAGTTCACCACGCCGGTTTTGGACTCGTAAGTTCCCGCTTCGTCCATGTGCTCGATAACGATGTCCTTGACGCAAGCCATGTCGGAAATGT
Organism: Treponema sp.; assembly: GCA_022510845.1. Classification (GTDB taxonomy): domain Bacteria; phylum Spirochaetota; class Spirochaetia; order Treponematales; family Treponemataceae; genus Treponema_D. The sequence goes on along the minus strand of JAFLSR010000024.1, from coordinate 31,251 downwards.
CCATTCCGCGGACGAAAGTGCCGCCGGAACCGCCTATTACGCGACCCCTGTTGTCCGTAACGAAAATGATGTCGTTTCCGACAATCGTCTTTTTTTCGTTCGCAAGCCGTGTGACAAGCGCGCTGTCACCATCTTCCATTGCCGCCACAAAGTTGGGGCGTTCGGAAAGCGCGACAACGGCATTCCTAAGAATGGTCTTTTCATCCAATAGGTTGTCTTCGATACCACGACGAACAACGCCCAGGTTGGTGCGAACATTTTCGGAAAATTCTTTTCGGAAAATACCAAGACAGATAAGCTCAACTGCCAGTGCCGCTATAAGTACTGAAACGCCTGTAAGCACGCACATCCTTACAACAAGTTTTGTCTTTCTCATTTTTTTTTGCCTCGACAAAAAATTAGAATGAATTTATTTTACTACTTATAGAAATAAAAATCAAGTAAATTTTCATCAAATTCATTTTCGCAAGGCACGAAAAGCCCCGCAAAACGCGAATAGCAAGTTGTTGCGTTGCACGCGCAAAATCAAATTGTGGCGACTATGACTGCCTTGATTGTGTGCATTCGGTTTTCCGCCTCGTCGAACACCACGGATTGCGCGGATTCAAAGACTTCGTTTGTAACTTCCATTTCGGTGATGCCGAATTTCTTGTTGATTTCCTTTCCGATTTCCGTGTTCAAGTCATGGAACGAAGGAAGGTCGTGCATGAAAATCGCGCCGGGCTTTGCGAGGCTCATAATTTTTTTTGTCACCTGATACGGCTTGAGGTCCGCGATTCGTTCCGCCCAGACTTCTTCGCTTTCGCCCATGCTCACCCAAACATCGGTGTAGATGATGTCCGCGCCGCGCGCCGCCTTTTCCACATCTTCTTCAAGCGAAATCGAACCGCCGCTTTGTTCGCACCAAGGCCGGCATTCTTCCAAAAGTTTTTGCGCGGGAAAATATTTTTTGTTGGTGCACAAGACCAAGTCCAGTCCGAGTTTTGCGCATACAACGCAGAGGGAATTTCCGATGTTGTAACGCGCGTCGCCAAAGTAGACGAGCTTTAAATTTTTGAGCGTGCCGAATTTTTCGCGCACAGTGAGCATATCGGCGAGCATCTGCGTGGGATGGTATTCATTGGTAAGCCCGTTCCAAACCGGCACTGTGGAATGCCGCGCCAGTTCTTCCACGATTTCCTGTCCGTAGCCGCGATATTCGATTCCATCGAACATTCGGCAGAGAACACGCGCGGTGTCGGCGATGCTTTCTTTTTTTCCGATTTGCGAGCCTTCTTTTAGATATGTCGTGGAAATTCCCAAATCGTGCGCTGCCACTTCAAACGAACAGCGCGTGCGCGTGCTTGTCTTTTCAAAAATCAGCGCGATGTTTTTTCCGCGGAATTCTTCTATCCGAACGCCGTCGCGCTTTGCCTGTTTAAGTTCCGCCGCCAAATCCAAGAGCGACAAAATTTCCTGTGGAGAAAAATCACGCAATGTGAGAAAATCTTTTCCTTTCAAAAATCCCAAATTCATAATGACCTCCATATCGACATATCGAAAAACTTCGATTCCTAAAAATGCGCCGCCGCAAAAACGTTGGACAGTACGGCAATTCTAATTTCGGATTTGCCCTTCTCCATCAATAAGAAATTTTGTCGTGGTGAGGGCTTCCAATCCCATCGGGCCGCGCGCATGCAGTTTTTGCGTGCTGATTCCGAGTTCCGCGCCAAAGCCGAATTCTCCGCCGTCCGTAAAACGCGTGGAAGAATTCACATAGACGCAAGCCGCGTCGATTTTTTGCTGGAACTCGCGCGCGTGTTTTCGGTTGTTTGTGACGATGCATTCGGAATGCTTTGTGTTGTGCGCGTTGATGTATTCGATTGCGTCTTCCAAAGATTCCGCGGATTTGACCACGCATTCGTAATCCAAAAATTCATTGCCGAAATCTTCGCGCGTCGCATGGACAACGCATTCGCGACCGGCCTTTTTTGCCGAATCATTTAAAATCGAAAAGCAATTTTCGTCCGCGTGAATTTTGACTCGCCCCGAAAATTTTTCTTCCAGCAACGGCAAAAAATTTTGCAAACTGTTTTTGTGCACCAAAATCGCTTCGATTGCGTTGCAAACTCCGGGCCGCTGGATTTTCGCGTTTTCGGCAATTCGCAATGCCATTTGCAAATCCGCGTCCTCGTCAACAAAAAGGTGGCACACTCCGCTGCCGGTTTCGATGACGGGAATGCGGGCGTTTTGCACAACATTTTCAATCAAGTTTTTTCCGCCGCGAGGAAGCACGACATCTATCAAGCCGCGGGCGTTCAGAATTTTTTCAATGTCGTCGTGCGAAACGCTTTGCAGCAATTCAATCGCTTCGGGAATGCCTTCAGGAGAATTTTGAAGCCCCTCCCTTATCGCCGCGCAAATCGCGTTGTTCGAATTCAATGCGGCGGAAGAGCCGCGTAGCAAAATCGAATTGCCGCTTTTGTACGCGAGGCAGAACGCATCGACTGTAACATTCGGGCGCGATTCGTAAATTATGCAGACCACTCCGAGGGGAACGCGCACTTGCTTTATTTCCAGAGCCGAAGGCGTTTTCCAGCCCGCCACGATTTTTCCGATGGGGTCTTCGTGCTCAACTACGATTTTTATTCCGTCCAAAATCGCGGCGAGTTTTTTTTCATTCAAAGAAAGCCTGTCCACCAAAGCCGCGCTCATTCCATTTTTTTGGGCTTGCTCCACATCGATTTTGTTGGCGGCGAAAATTTTTTCCGAATTCTTTTTTATGGAATCGAGCACGCAGAGCAACGCGGCGTTTTTTTGCGCGGCGTTCTGGACGGCGAGTTTTTGTTGAGCGGATTTCAATTTGCGGCAAATATTTTCAAATTCCAAATCCAAAATCAATCCCCTTTTAAAATGGTAAAATCACAATGCGGAAAATTTAATGTGAAACGCGATTTAATAGTTCGCCAAAAAGTACATTCCCAAAAGCATTGCCGTCTTGATTTTTTCTTTTGACCAATTTTGCTCGGCAGGAAGATTTTCGATGTAAAGCCAAAAGATTCCGAATTCGGGATCGACGCGCAATGCGTATTCTTCGAAGTCATCGCTTTTTGCCAAATTGCCGAACATCAAGTAGACGACATTGTTCACGATTTGCAGAAGGGAGGGGTATGAATCGTTCCATGCGCCGCCGGAAACCGATTCGCAATATTCGTTGAGTTTGTAAAGAACATTTTCTTTGAGTTCTGCGTCGGACTTTTCCACCCAAGTTTTTTGAATCAGAAGTGAAAGGTTTTTTTGGAAACTCATAATCAACTTGGAAGCAAAATCGGAAGACTTGTGGGAAAAAGTCTGCGGGTTCGCGCCAAAGGCCAAGGCAACCGTATCTGCGGGCAAAAGAAAATCATCGCTTTCCAAAAAGTCAGAGATGGCAACGAGCAGTTTTTTGTCAACACATTTGCCAGCCGTTTTACCAAATTTCATAATATGATTTTAATTATTATTAAAAAAAAAATCAAGTATAATAACATAAAAACGGCTGGCGCGGCGTGCAATTTTCATTCCAAAATCGTGATTTCCACGCGGCGGTTCTTCGCCATCCCCTCCCTTGTGGAATTGTCGGCGATGGGCTTTTTGCTGCCGCTTCCTCGGCACAAGAACAAGTCCGCGTTGATTCCGCGTTTGGCAAGTTCGTTCGCGATGGTGTGCGAGCGTTCCACGGAAAGCTGCATTTCGCCAGTAGGATTTCCCGTGTCCGCCGTGTGTCCTTCGATTAAAAGTTTGTTGTTCGGAGCCTGTTTCAAAACCGAAGCGATTTTGTCCAAGAGGTTTTCTTCACCGGGAAGAAGTTCCGGCGAATCCGGCTTGAAGTGCAGGTTTTGAATCGTGAGTTTTATTCCGCCGTTCGTTTTTTCCACGCTGACGCTCGCATGGTTCGGGTCGTTCGAGCCGCCGCCAAGCGGATTCTGCTTGTCGGAATTTTTCGTGCCAGATTTTCCGTTGCCAAAAGGTTCGAGCCACTTGCTTGTGTTCACAGGCTCTCCATTGTATGTGCCGAACGGATTTCGCGCGTCGTCGTTTTTGGCGATGTTTTTTGAACCCCCTCCTTGCGAAGAAGCGGAATCGTCTGCCAAAAATTTCGCGGCATCGTCGTCAATCAATTCTGCGCGGCGCAACGCGGGAATCAGTTTTGTTTTGTCCACGGCGGGCGGATATTCCGTGAAAAGCGAAATCGTTCCGCGGAACGAATATTGATTCCCGTCCGAATAGTAAAAAGTTTCGTCAACGCTGTCGCGAATTACAAGCGCGGCGCAGTCGGATTTTCGGATGTACATCGTGGCATTGTGCGAGCCTTGCGCTTTTTGCAAAGCCGAATCGCCCGAATAATCTATGCGATTGCTCCTTGCGAATTCGCCGTAGCGCGTTGCCCATTTCGCGCTCAAAACAAAAACTTCCTGCCCATGAAAAACATCGTCTTTCAGATAAGTGTATTCGACATAAATCGGCATACGAGTGGGCACGCCTTTGTTCAGAGGATCGACACAACGCACGGCCTCCGCCTGCCAAGATTGCCCGATTTGAATTTTTTGATTTGAAAAAGTCGGAAAACTTCGGAATGTGGGAAAGCCGTTGTCTTCGAGCATTTCAAGTTTGCCATCGTCATGAATTTTGAAAACCGAATGAATGCTCGTGTGAATTCCGTTGTCAACAATTTGCCTGTTGCGCATCGTATCTTGGCTCACATAAAAATCGCCATCGTAAACGCCGCCATCGCAAACAATGAACGAGCGAACTTCGCGGCTCACAAGCCCTGAATATTTTCCGTTGTCGTAGCGGCGCAAATCCGTGCGCTCCACAAGCGAATAGTTCGCGCTTCCGGAATAAATGAATTCCGCTTCCGCCGCGGCCGCGATGCCGCACGCAAAAATCAAAAACAAACAAATCGCAAAAAAAATTCTTTTCATAGCATTCTGATTTTCGGCGGCACAGGAAAAAAGTTTAGGATTTTTTTTGGATTAAATAACAGCGTTGTATTAACAAGGTCAAGTTAACGCCGTTACATTATGCGGAAATTATTCAAACCATCGCCTTTAATTTTGCCTGAAATTCACAAAACGAATTCTTCCAAAAAATCCGCAACGCCATCTTCGTCATTTGAAAATCTTGTAACGAATTTCGCTTCGTCTTGAATTGTTTGCAAGCCGTTCCGCATTGCAACTGAAAGCCCGGATTTTAAAATCATTGTTTCGTCATTCATGCTGTCGCCGAACGCCATCACATCTTGCATTTTTATTCCAAGCCGCTCAGTCAAAATTTCCAGGGCTTCACCTTTGCCGGAATTTTGCGGAAGCACTTCCAAAAAGAACGGCTTGCTTATTACGACTGTGGCTGACGTGCCGAGCGCGTTTTGCAAAATGCCAAAAAGTTCTTTGATGACGCACTCATCTCCGGGAACGAGAATTTTTGAAAAGCCCTGTTTTAAAAATGAATCGAAGTCTTCGGGAATTTTCAATTCCATTTTTGTGAGCGCGACGTCTTTCCGCGAAAAATCATTTTCCACATTGGCAAAAATATTTTCAGAATCGTAAACTTGGCAAGGCAAATTCAAATGCGCGGCTTCTTCTTTTACGCGAAGCAGAATTTCGTAGTCGAGTTTGCGGGAAAAAATTTCGCGCTTTTCTTGCAAATCAAAAATCGAACTGCCGTTGGAAAGAATCGCGTATTTTGAAAATTCATTTTGCGGCAAAGAAAGCCTGCGCACAAACGGCTCGATTCCTTTGTGCAGCCTCCCCGTGCAAATCACGATAAAAATTTTTTGCGCGGCAAGTTTTTGAAGCGCGTTTACGGTGCGCTCTGAAATCTGCAAGTCGCTTGTCAAAAGCGTGTCGTCCATATCAAGCGCAATCAATTTGGGAGCAAGTTTTTTCGATGGAAATTTTTGCAAGGCGTTCTCCAATTTTTAAATTCGCTTTTTTGGTGCGCGACCGAAATCGCGAATTGCATTCGGAACAAAGTCATCGTCCTTTGCGCGGATGATTGCGGATTCTGGCAAATCGTACTTTGTGTATAAAAGCGTTTCGTGTCCATTGGAAGTCCACGGCGTTTCAAGCCCGCTTTGCAAATCTGCCAAAAGCCAAGAGCCGCTTTCGGGAACGAGCGCGGAAAAATTCGGTGCAACGAATTCGATTTTAGAATCACGCTGAATCAAATTGAGCGCTTCGATTTTATAGAAAAACCATCCCGCGCGTTTTGCGATTGCGGGCGGCGCTTTTTCGGGGTGGAGAGCAAAATCTTTTTCTCGCGCTTTTTTCGCTTCGGGATGGAGCGCGGAAAGTTCGGCTTGCCTTTGCAGAATCGCGGACTCCCCCTTTGAAAAAATTTCTGCGGCTTCTTCTTCGTTCAACTTTTTTTGAATTGTAGCCGCCAAATCATACGCGCTGTCGCTTGCGCCGCTTGCGGTTTTGTTCGCCTCCGAAGAATCGTAATAAAAACCTGTGGTGCTTTCGCGGTGGCTCACGTTTGCAAGTTCCGCAACAAATGGGGCGGCTTCCTCATCGCTGATTTTTCCTTCAAGCGCGTCAATGGCTTTGCGGTAGGCTCTGGTCACGAGCGCAGTGTAGTAGACGCTTTTCATTCGCCCTTCGATTTTCAGCGCATCGATTCCGGCAGCCTTCATATCCGCGAGATGGTCAATCATTTGCAAATCTTTGCTTGACAAAATCGCCGTAAAATTTTCGCCTTCGAAAATCGGGAAAAATTCTCCTTTGCGATTTTCTTCTTCCAAAAAAAGTTCGCCGGATTGCGCGAGTTTTTCCGCCCCCTCCTTTGATTTCAAATCAAAATTCCAGCGGCAAGTGTGTGAACAAAATCCGTGCTGTGCGCTTCGATTTGTGAGGTACGCGCTCAAAAGGCAGCGTCCGGAATATGCGACGCACATCGCGCCATGCACGAACACTTCGAGTTCCATTTCAGGAACTGCGTCTTTTATTTGGCGGATTTCTGCAAGCGAAGTTTCGCGCCCGAGAACGATTCGTTTGAAGCCGAGCGATTTATACATTTTTGCCGCCTCGCGATTTATGCAACTCGCTTGCGTGCTCAAATGCAAAGCCGCTTGGGGAAAATGTTTTTGCAAAATCGGCACGATTCCCAAATCCTGCACGATAAAAGAATCTATCGGATAATTTTTAAAATATTCGATGTTCTGCAAAAACAAATCGATGTCGTGATTGTGGAACAAAATGTTGAGCGCGCAGTAAAGTTTTTTTTGCGGGAATTGTTTTTTCAGTTCGGCAACTCGCTCGAATTCTTCGCCGTAAAAATTGTCCGCCTTTGCACGCAACGAAAATTTTTTCAGTCCGATGTATGCGGCATCCGCGCCGTAGGAATAAGCGTAATATAATTTTTGGACATTTCCCGCAGGCGAAAGCAATTCCATTTTTGTCTCGAATCAAAAATTTATTTTGGCGCGGTTTTCCAAAGTAGTCGCGTGGCTTGGAGTTTGTTCATCGGAATCCTCGTCTTTTAGACGCACTAGTTTTCCGACTCGTTCCACTGCCAAATGCGATTCTGCCAAAAATTCGTCAGCCATTTGGAACATAAAAATCATATCGTCCCAAACGTCGAGTTGGCAAATGCCGCCTGATTCGGAAATAATTTTTTGGAATTCTTTTGCGTCTTCCAAAAGAATTTCGCGCGAACCAATTTGAATGAAAATCGGCGGAAAATTTTTCAGAGACTCCGCAGGAATAGACATCGGCGAAACAAGCGGACTTTCAAGATTTTCACCGTTTGTGTAAATTTCCGAACTTCGCCTTAAACAATCGCTTGAAAGAATTTCATCGTGCAGTTTTTTGTTTTTTATGATTTGTGAATCTTCGCTGAAATTTAGCCAAGGCGAAAACAGAATCACTTGCTTGATGCAATTCCTGTAGCGTTCGCGCAAAGACAAAATCAAAGCCATCGCTTGGCTTGCGCCTGAGCCATCGGCGGCAATTATTATTTCGGGCAAGGCTTGCTCTTCTTCGGAATTCAGCGAGCACGCGACTTGCTCTTCTGTGAAAACCGTGCGGAACACATTTTGCAAATCTTCCAGCGCGGCGGGATGCGGATTTTCCGGAGCCAGGCGAAATTCGGGAACTACGATTCGGCATGAAGTGGCGGCGGCAAGTGAAGCGCAAAACGAACGCCACGCTTTTTTTGAACCGCCCACAAAGCATCCGCCGTGAATGTAAATCATAATTTTGTTCAGAGAATAAATTTCCGGCACGAGCACATCGCAAGGAATTTCGGCGAATTTTTGTTCGCCGCATTCCACGCTGTTCGGCAAAATCGCGCAGGAAAATTTTTCATCGATTGTGCGGCGAAATGCCCCCGCCTCTTGCTTGGTGGAAAAAACTAGCGTGCGCAATTTTTTTATCGCCGATTTTCTGTCGTCGTTTTTGTTCATCTTAAGGCAAGTGTAGCACAAAATCGATTTTTATGCTACAATAAATTTTATGCCGATAAAAATTCAAACTGATTTGCCAGCAAGAAAAATTCTCGAAAGCGAAAGTATTTTTGTTATGACAGAAGAGCGTGCCATGATTCAAGATATTCGTCCGCTCAAAATCGCTATCGTGAATTTGATGCCAATCAAGTGCACGACTGAAACTCAACTTTTGCGGCATCTTTCCAATACGCCTCTCCAAGTGGACATCTCTTTGATTCGAATGGAAAGCCACAATTCAAAGCACACTTTGGAAGACTACCTTGAACGATTTTACATTCCTTCGAGCGAGATGCTTTCGCAAAAATATGACGGGCTGATTATAACTGGTGCGCCTGTGGAACAGATTCAGTTTGAGCAAGTGGACTATTGGAATGAACTTTGCGAAATTATGAATTGGGCAAAGCTAAATGTTTTTTCCACGCTTTACATCTGCTGGGCGGCGCAGGCTGGATTGTATCATCACTTCGGAATTCCAAAATATGATTTGCCAAAAAAAATGTTCGGCGTTTTCAAGAACACACGTTCTCAGCAAAATCCCGACCCGCTGCTCCGCGGATTCGATGACGAATTTTTTATTCCGCAATCGCGCCACACAGAAATTCACTATGACGACATCATATCGCATCCCGAACTTATGATTTTGGCGGAGAGCGAGGAGAGCGGACCTGCGATAATCAAGACAAACGAAAACAATGCGATTTTCATCACCGGGCATTTGGAATATGACACGAACACTTTGCTCGATGAATATTGGCGCGACAAAAATAAAAACATATCGATTGAAATTCCAAAAAATTATTTTCCCGATGACAATCCGAACAACGCGCCGGTTTCCAATTGGCGCAGCACGGCTTCGCTTTTTTATCGCAACTGGTTGAATTATTATGTTTATCAGGAAACACCTTATAATTTTGTGATTTAATTTTTTTGGGGAGGAGGAATTTGCGATAAAAACTTCCGTCGCGCCACAGTGTGTCGCTCCTCGACGCGGCGGTATGACGCTTGCGCGTCATTTGGGGTAAACCGCCGCTTATCGCAACTGGTTGAATTACTATGTTTATCAGGAAACGCCGTACAATTTTGTAATTTAATTTTTTTGGGGAGGAGGCTTGCGATAAAAACTTCCGTCGCACCGCAGTGCGTTGCTCCTCGACGCGGCGGCATGACACTCGCGCGTCATTTGGGGCTTTCCGCCGCTTATCGCAACTGGTTGAATTGTTGCGATTGACTATTATAATTTTGTGATTTGATTTTTTGGGCAAGAATGCATTGCGATAAAAATTCTCATCGCGCCGCAGTTATTACATCGTCTTTTTCAAGGAGAATTTTTCGATGAAAAAAATTTGTTCTTTTAATTTTCAATGTTTTCAAAAATTTCAATTGTTTAAAACATTCTTTTTGCTTGCTATTTTCATTTTGATGAATTCTTGTGCATCGAACAAATTCGAATTCATTGATGCTGGCGGCGGGCAGCACGAAACTACCCTTTACAAAAATGTCGCGCGGCATGATTTTCGCAAAGACGATTTTATCTCTTATGGAAGCCGCATGATTTATGCAGGCTCTGATGGAAAATATGTGTCGCGTCAAGGCATCGACATTTCGCATCACGATGGACAAATCGACTGGGAAAAAGTCAAAGCATGGGGCGTGGACTTTGTGATTTTGCGCGTAGGCTATATGGGTTATAAATCGGGCAAATTAAAAATTGACACGCGTTTCCATCAGAATGTCAAAGAGGCTCTTGCCGCAGGGATTGAAGTGGGCGTGTACATTTTTGCGCAAGCCATCAATGAAGCAGAAGCTCTGGAAGAAGCGCGGTTTGTTTTGCGTGAAATCAAAGATTATAAAATTACCCTGCCTGTGGTTTATGACCCGGAAAGCATTCCTTGGGATACCGCGCGAACAGACGGCGTTTCCAAAAAGCAGTTTACAGAAAATGCGCGGACGTTTTGCGAGGCGATTCGTGACGCAGGATACACGCCGATGATTTATATGAATATGATGTGGCAGGCGTTCCATTTGGATTTGGAAGAATTGAATGAGTTTGATTTTTGGTATGCCGACTATGAAAAAATTCCGCAGACCCCATATCGATTTACTTTTTGGCAATATTCGTGCATGGGTCTTGTTGACGGAATAAATGTGCCTTCCAAAAAAAATTGTCTTGTTGATATGAATATTTGGCTTGTAAAGAACGACGATTCAAAATAAGCCGCTGATTTGGCGCATTTTCGCTTGCATGAAGATACCCCATACCAGATGAGGTACGGCGATTGTCGCGCAAATCTTACCAGCCGCCACTCGCGCCGCCGCCACCAAATCCGCCTCCCCCGCCACTAAAGCCACCGTGAGAGCCGCCGCCGAATCCACCCGAACCTGAATGGAAGCCGCCAGTCGTGTAATAGGGCGTTCTTCGTACAGGGCTGTTTGCGCGGCTCACGAAAAACGGCGCCCAAGGAAGCCAGCGTCGCAACAAGTTAAATTTTGTGGAAAGCATTCCAGTGAACATTATGAAATACAAGATGAAAAATATTGTCATCGCGATTATCGCAACTGGGTCGGCTTCAACATCTTTTTCGATTTCAACGCCGCTCGAATCTAGCGCGTCCGGCGCAATGATTTTTGCGATTGCTTTCGCGCCCTTTATGATTCCTTCTGAATATTTTCCGTTTTGGAAATTCGGCGCGATGACGTTGCGGATTATCATTCCACATTTTGCATCGGTCAAATCTCCTTCAACGCCGTAGCCGGTTTCGATGCGAATCTTTTTTTCGTTGAATGCAATCAAAAGCAAAACGCCCTTGCTGTCTTCGGCATTTCCCAAGCCCCATTCACGCGCCACTTTTATTGAATATTCTTCAAGCGATTCGTCTTTGAGCGAAGGAATCGTGAGCACCGCAATTTGCGCCGAAGAATTTTTATCGAACGCAAGCAGAAATTCTTCCAGTTCTTGCCGCTTCGCTTCCGACATGATTTTCGCATTGTCCACGACGGGACTTGTCAAAGCCGGAATTTCCAACGCAAAAAAATTCTTGCAAAACAAAATCAAAAAAACAAAAAACACGCTCTTTAATTTTGTGATGCGTGCATAAATCTCAATTTCTGTACGCATTGAAACCGCCGTTTCGCGATGAAATGAGAAACGACAATTCGATAAACGAGTATTTTTTTGCATAATTTCCCTTCTTCAACTCTTTCTTCGTAAGAAGACCGACATACCCCATACAGGTATGGGGTATCACATTGTTTCACTAGACGAGCAAGCAAAACTCTATTTTGCGCATCATTTTTCCAAAATCAAAAATCCGTTGTCCAACTCATCGGGATTGTCGTTTTCGTCCGCGGGAAAATATTGCGCCAAAAGTTCGCCGCATTTTTCCACTGCGTCGCAAAACGCGCCTTCGATATTTTTTTTGCCGATTTCGGATGCAAGAGAGTCCGCAATTATGTTCCACAAGTCGTTGCCGATTTTTTTCGCGATTCCTTCGTCCGCCACGATTCTGACTTGCCTTTCCAAAAACGAAACGAAAATCAAAATGCCCGTGTGCTCGCGCGTGGAATAAATTCCGCATTCGGTGAACGCGCGCATCGCTCGCGCGCTTACTTCTTTTCGCTTGAAAAAATTCGGAATGACAATTCTGTCCAACGCGGGGATGTTGAACAAAAAGAACAAAAACAAAATCAGACAAAAACTCGCAAAACTGTAGATGGCGGGCAAGTACCATTCGGGGCTGCTCCAATTGAGGCTTTCGTAAAACGCGCGAATCGTTTTTGCGAACGGCAAGGCGGCGATTGTAATTGCAAGCGAAACAATCAACGCGGCGGAAAGTTCCCAAAAAGAATAGTCGCTGCTTTCCGCCGTTACCGCGATTACGATTTCGCCAGAAGTTTTGCTTTCCGCATTTTTGATGGAATTTTTTATTTTCTCGAACGCGGCATCGCTCAAGCGCATTTTTTTGACCAAAGTTTTTGTATTCAAATTTTTCTCCGTTGCCGAAAATGCTGTCTCGCAGTAAAACGAAAACGGCAATCAACAAACCCCGACGCGGAGCGTCGGGGTTTAAGCCATCAAAATCATTCGTGATGTTTTACACTGTAAACTGGTCTACAAGTTTATCTATCTCGCCAATGGACTGATCCATGAGTTTCGAGATGTCGGCAAGCGAATTTCCTGTTTCGCTGATTTTGCCTGCGCTTCGATTCACTTCGTCCATTCCCTGTTTCATTGCGAGGGTTTCTTCTTGCAAGGCATCCACCTCTTCCATGATTGCGCGACTTCCTTCTGTCATTTCCTGCGAGGCTTTTTGCACTTGCTCGGTGCTGGCGTTCATTCCGCGCAGCGCGTCGGTAATCTGAGCCGAACCTTGTTGCTGTACGCTCATGGTATTTTTTATTTGGCGCACGAGGGTTTCTGTCGCGGAGATTTCGTTCGCAAGGTGATTGTAGCCTTGCACGCCTCGCTGCGTCGCTTGGACTACCGTTTCGATTGTGTCTTGAATGTGCTTGAGCTGATCTCCGATTGTCTTGGACTGCGTAGAAGAGGTTTCTGAAAGTTTTCGGATTTCGTCCGCAACGACTGCAAATCCTTTTCCTGCCTCGCCAGCGTGAGCCGCTTCGATTGCGGCGTTCATCGCAAGCAAGTTCGTCTGCTCGGCAATGTTGGCAATCGCCGTGTTCGCCTCGCTCAAAAGCTTTGACTGCGTTTCAATCTCCGTAATCTGCGACTGCAATTCGGTCTGTGTTTTCGCGCCGCTTTCGGCATCCGAAGCGAGCGTGTCGAATGACGATGCCATCTTGTCCACGGAATTGTTCACTTCGTCAATGTTGGAAATCATCGTCTCAACTGCGGAAGCCGCTTCCTTTGCCGCCTGCCCTTGGGAAACAACGAGCGTTTCAAGCGATTTGATTTTGCCAAGAATCACTTGGACGCTTTCCAATGTCTGTTCTACGCACCTGTTCTGCCGAGAAAGATTCTCGCTCACTCCGTTTATGCTTTCGCTGATTTGTTCGATTGCGGTTTCCGTATCGCCAGTGCCTTCGTTCAACTGATTGCCTGCCGTTATGAGCGACTGCTTCGAGTTTTTCATCGCCCCGACAAGTTCCTGCAATTTTTTGATGAAGTTGTTCTCCTCCGAAACAAGTTCGCCGAACACGCGGAAGATGCTGCGTCCGCTCACAGAAACGCGCTTTGTCAAGTCGGCGTTGCCGCTCGAAAGTTCTGCCACGGCGTTTTTGAGGACGGTGAGTTGTCCTATGATGCTTAAGATTGCCGTTGCAAGAATCGCAATCACCGCGATGATGAGCGCGCTTGTCACAAAAGGAACAACCGCGTTCTTTATGCAGTCGGCGAACGTGTACGGCATGAACAAGGCCATGTGCCAACGCACAAGCGAAAGCGGCGCGACAAGGTATTCGCCTTCGCGAGTGGAACTGAACGAAAGGTTTTCCGGCTTGGTATCAGTGCTTTTAAGATACGGAAGCATATCGTATACGCTGAGTTTGTCTTTGAGGATGCTTGAATCGAGCGCGCCAGTAACCTCGTCCTTGTCGTTGTAAAGATACATCGTGGTTCTTTTGTTAAGTCCGCCATACATCGTGTCGATGAAGTTTTGGAGAGGAATTCCCGTTCCAGCCATGCCGACCGGCTTTCCAGTTGAATCGCGCACAACGGCGTTCACCCAAAGCATTGTCGCGTTCAAAGCCTCGTTGTAGTTGATGTTGAAGTTGTATTCGTCCGTTTCGTAGAGCGTCATGTTGTACCAGTAGTCGTTCGGGTCGCTTGGATTAACCGTGTAGGAATATTCCATGCCGCTCCAGAATTCCAAGTCGGCGTCGCTTGTCCAAAAAACGGACTTGCTCAAAAAAGAGTTTTGGAAAGTGAGGAAGTCCTCGAACGCCACGGAGCGATTTTCCTCGTCTCTCGGATTGATGAGGTATTTTACGATGGACGGAGTTTTGACCATTTGCCGCACGAGAGTCAACTGCTCGTTCATGCTCGCCTCGAATTCAAGGGTACGAAGTTGGGCGTAAAGATTCATTTGTTCCCTTGCATTTTCCTTAAACGAAGAGCGGGCAATCGCGCTCACGATGAGCAAATCAGCCACGACAACGATGGCAATCGCCACCGCCAAAACCAGATGCCTTAATTTTTTCTGCATAAAAAATATTCTCCTTCATTATTTTTTAACAGAGAAGAAAGTGTCAACTTCCGAACTGTTAAAAAAATGATTTTGTAGCAAAGCGAAAAATCGCAGTCGATGAGTTTCTGCGATGAAAGTGCGCCGCCAACTCTGTCTTGCGTTTTGATAGTATAACATGTTTTGTATACTTTGTGGGGAAAAACAAGAAATTTTCGACAAAAACTTCACCGAAACGCGCCGGGCGTGTTTGGCAAAAAACAGCCCCGGTTCGCTCCCCTATTCTTGTCGGAGCGCGGATTTTTGTCAAGGGGGCGCAGGAAGTATGCGGACGGAAAGCCGACTCGCAGTTTGCAGAAATTACACGCACAAGGGCGCGGAATGTGGTATAATCAGAATCAAGGAGACACCGATGAAAAGAATAATATGTTTTTGTGGTTTTATCTTTTTGTTGTTTGCTTTGTTTCCGCAAGGAAATGATTATATTGCCATACGGGACACTCCAATATATAAAATGAAAAGCGATTGGAACGGCATATATTACGACGCAGAAGAGATACTGAAAGAAGGCGACCATGTAAGATTATATGGAAACGTCGTATCCGATATTTCAAAATTACATGAAGATGTTGTGTCCAATATTTTCATACAAATATACAGCGCAGAAGGCGAAGCCCTTAGGGTCAACGCAAATGACATAAAATCAGTAAAATCACAGCAAATCATAGAAAGCAAATATCTTTCTGTTCCTGAAGATGAAAGCGATGCACTGTGGGTGAGAAAGTATCTGCTGAAGATGATAGGAAACCAAAACATACGATTGGCATTGGATTATCAGCCGCAACTAAAAGGATATGGAGAGGCAAATGTATATGATGACGGTTGGTATGCAGAAGTCCTGCGAGAACCTATGATGATAACCAATGCCGAAATAGGTCTGGGACTGTCTGGCGACATTGCGAATACAATCATTGAGAACACGGACGATGGATTTGTCATATATTCGGACGGAACTTTGCTTAATGAAAAAGAGTTTTCAGATTATGAATTTGAAACTGATGAATTAAAAAGATTTGAATTTAAATTCGATGGCGATTATTGCAATATTTATTTGAACGATTCTGCCACACCTCTTTTGTCTTTTGTTAAACTGCAAATAAGCGAATATCACAAATTGAAGAGACTAATCGAAGTGCCGACAGAAGTTTTTTTGGCTAAGTATCAGGATTATAATAAATATGAAAATCAGCTGGAAGAATATTTAGGACAGAACACAATAAATCCAGATGAATTTAAGTGGCCACGCCACGCGGACGGCACGTGCGACTACGACGGCAACGCGACAGCGATGACAAGCGAGAACGCCAACAAGGAAGAATCGGCGGATGCGCCCGCCACGGAACACGCAGAGCCTACAGAAAATGCCGCGTTCCCCGAAGCCGCCGAAAGCCCGAGCGAAGAAGCGGACGCGAAGAAAGCCGCCGCCCTGCCCATCGTGCCAGTTGCGGCAGGGGTCGCGGTTCTTGCAGTCCTGCTCGCCGCGCTTCTGCTTGCGATAAGGAAAAGGAAAGGCGGCAAGGAGTAGCGAATGCTGGACAAAAAATATTATGAAGGTTACGAAGGCGAAGGAAGAGTGAAAATATGGCGCGAGGAAAACGGCAAGGAAATCGGATTTGTTATTTGGGCCGGTTTCTTCAACGCGATTTTGGAAGGATGTTTTAAGCCCGACTTTCAAAGGAATGGGATAATCGAATGCTATTATAATCAAGATAGGTTTTATGACGAAAAGTGGGAAATGAGTCATTCGGACAATGTATTTGAAGAATTAAAGGCGTTTGACGAAAATCTGCTGAATACAAAAAACAAAGAGATGATTAAAATCGCCAAAGAAATCATAGAGCGATTGATTTCCTTTATCAATACAGCGACTTCCAAAGAAGAAAAGGTATATGTAGAATATGAATGACGAAAGAAGATGTCATTATGGGGGAAACTGAGAAATGAGTGACAAAGAAAAAATCCAAAGCATTTTCAACCGTTTCTACAATTACGATTCGGAAACCAAAAAGGTTCAAGAAGAATTCCTAGAGAACAGAAACTTCTATTCCGGGCTTCTGGAAGACACGTTGCGGGCGGTATGCGAGATTGAAAGACAATCAGGCATATCGCTCCCGGAGCAGTACAAGGAATTCCTGAATGCCGGAATCGGCAACTACATATACAACCCCGATTCCATAGATGAATTCAGGGCGTATGACGCGAGAGAACTGTACGAGTTCAATCATGTCGGCGGGAAAGCCGGCTACAGCGCGATTGAGGAGCTGAAAGACTTTCTGATTGTCGGGCAGGACGAGGGCGAGTGCAGCTATTTCTTTGACATCCATAATACGTTGGGCAGGGGAACCGACACATTCTGGAGGGTGAACAGATGCGATTGCGAGGATTTTGAGATTGTCGGCAATACCTTCATCGAATTCCTGGAAGCCGTCGCGAGCAGAAAGGCAATCGATGCGGCAACACCGTTTGAAAAAAAAAGACCTGAAAGCAAAGGCATCATAATAAAAGAACTGCTCGCCAAAAATGTTGAGAATGATTCCAGGCTCATCGAGAAAATTAACGAGATGCAGGACAAAATCGAACAGTATTTTTCATTGATGAAAAGCAAAAACATACGGGGGAAAATAAGGAGAATACGCCATTCGGACATTGACGAACAAAAGAACTTTAGGCTGTCCGCAACAATCAGCCTGCCAATGGAAGTATTGTATTTAATACAGAATTTCTTTTATATTGTCTCGACAGATGATTTTATCATAGCATCGCTCTGCGATGAATCATTAGTCGAAAAAAATTACGGGAAATATTCATTGCATATTCTAAAGGATATGTTTGTGTTCGCGTTCAGCAATGCCTCCCGTTTTGCCGGCAAAACCATAAATGCGATGGACTATTTCTTCGTAGACCCGACAAACAGGCTCGGCAACGGTCCGGAAGCCGTCTACATAATCTGCACCAAATCCAAAACGCTGGAGGAGGCCTGCCTTGTCGCCAAGGACATCGTGGACCTGTTCCGGCTTCTCGCCGAGGGCGCGGAACTGAACACGACACCGACAGGCAAGGAAATAATTTCAAGCACTGTTCAAGACGATAAAAACGGCATTGCAACTGTTGGGGATTATAAAAAAGAGCTTTCAAGGATGATTCCGGAAGAGAGATTACAGAAACTGGACAGTGACATAAAAACAATAAAAAACTATGTAGACGAAATAAGGAAGAAAGACGTTTTGCTGCTTTCGGAAGAATACTGGGAGGAATCCGCCGAAAGTTTGAACAGGATGCAGAGATGTATGGCCGATTCCTATCCCGTTGAGTTTGTGTATGTATTGCTGAATCTGCGGTACTTTGCTTTTATGACAGGGAATGTGGCAATCGAAGCTCTGATACTTGAATCGTTTGAGAAATTTAACATTGGCAAGAGAGCAAAAAAGCACTTGCACGATGTTCTGGTTTTCGCATTGAATAAAGGCGAAGCTTACGAAAGTGACTGGGATTTTGTTTTTGTTGATTATAAAAATATTCTCGGCAACGGTTCAAATGCAATCTATATGATAGGCTTCAAATCCAAAAAGCTGGAGGAAGCCCGATATGTCGCCAAGGACATTGTGGACCTGTTCCGGCTTTTCGCCGAGGGCGCGGAACTGAACACGACGCCGACAGGCAAGGAAATAATTTCAAGCACTGTTCAAGACGATAAAAACGGCATTGCAACTGTTGAATCATACGCATTAAAAAACGAGAAAGACGGGAATTATGTTTTCAATCCCGGTTGGAAAGAAATCAAGCCGTGGACGGACGACTATGTTTCCTTTCTTGAAAAGAAATGCAATGAAGTTTTAGGGCTTGACCCGAAGTTGTCTGATGAGCTGACCCGACTGGAAAGATACCTTGAAATTATGAAAAAGAACCGTGAGACTTTCCATACAAGAGATTTCTCAAATGACGGGAGTTTCGCGTATATAAAAAGCAATGAAGAGATTTTTGTGAAGAACGCAAGCCTTGCAAAACTGCTGTATGTTATCTTAAAGGCAGGTGACATAACAATAAGCGCCGGCGGGCTTTATTTGGGATTTCTCTCAGATTTACTTGAAAAGCACAACAGATTCTTTGAAAAAAAGAAAATGTTTGCTTTTTACTATAATGAAAACTCGCTCTTGTCCGACGAAGACATTTTTGCATGGGATTTGTTTTTTATAGACCCGACAAACAGGCTCGGCAACGGCCCTGACGCAATCTATATGATAAGCGAAAAATCCAAAAAGCTGGAGGAAGCCTGCCTCGTCGCCAAGGACATCGTGGACCTGTTCCGGCTACTCGCCGAGGGTGCGGAACTGAACACAACGCCGATAGGCAAGGCAAAATGACGCGCGGCAGGGGCGCAGGCGCGGAATGTGGTATAATCAGACCAAGGAGACACCGATGAAAAAAAATATTTTAGCAATGGCATTTTTGGGAATCATATCGGCTTGCGTTTTAACCGCCGATGGCGCGGGCATTGGGGCTATCGGAATGCCCGCGTTGTAATCGTACCACGATTCAGTTGTAATCGTGGTACGATTGCCCCCCAATCGTGGTACGATTGCAGGTCAATCGTGGTACGATTACAACGCAATACTGGTACGATTTCTTTGAAAGGCGCGGAGAATGTCGCTTCTTGGGGCAATATCATGCAGTTACAAAGACCGCCACAGGAACGCTTTTTACCTCTATGTCTGAAACGACACGGACATGAACTGCGAACTCTGCGCCCGCATAAATATAATCCAAGGAGAAAACGGCACACCCCACATCGAAATCTCTGACGAGTGGGACGCGGCTACAGGGGCGCAAAGATGTCCGCGTCCAGTGCGCGAAATACTGTTCCGTAATCCCGCTCTTCGCCTGCGGCATGGTGGTGAATTTGTGATACGATTTTTTCTTGTTTTATGGAAGAAACCCGAAAATATGGAGACTAGCAAAATTTCCTTTATTATGCTATAATTAGCGCATGAAATTCACCATCCTCGATTATCTTGAAGAGACTGCGGAAAGATTCCCCGACAAGCTTGCCTTTGCCGATGTGAGCGCGTCAATCACTTGGAGCGCTCTTGTAGAGAAGGGGAAGGAAAGGGCGGCGGTTCTGTCGCGGTACTTCGAGCCGGGGCAGGCCGTTCCCGTCATGATAGAAAAAAGCGTCAAAACCCTCGAATACTTTTTCGGCGCGCTGTATGCGGGCTGCTTCTACTCCTATTTTGACGCGACTTTTCCCGACAGCCGCCTAAACTCAATGATTGAGACGCTCGGAGTGAGGCACATCGTGGCGGACAGCCGATTTGAGAAAAAGTTTTCCGCCTTGAACGCAGAGCCGCTCTTCTTCAGCAAACTTGAGGATGATAATACCCCCCCCCGTTGCTATGACGACGCGCGGCGGCGGAGCATAATCGACACGGACGCGGCCTACGCGAACTTCACATCCGGCTCGACAGGAACGCCCAAGGCGGTCGCTGTCTCACACCGCTCGGTAATTGACTTCATCTCCTGCTTCACGGAGATTTTCGGAATCCGAGCGGATGACAACATCGCGAACCAGGCGCCGTTCGACTTCGATGTGTCCGTGAAGGACATTTTCTCCGGCGTGTTCACCGGCGCGTCCGTGCATCTCGTGCCGAAAATGTTCTTCTCTTTCCCGACAAAGCTCCTCGACTATCTTGAGGAGCGCGAGATTACCGTGCTGATTTGGGCGGTGTCCGCGCTGTGCATCGTCTCCACGCTCAACGGATTCGACTACAAGATGCCGGCGAAGCTGCGCATGGTGATGTTCTCGGGCGAGGTAATGCCGGTAAAGCAACTTGCGGTCTGGAAAAGATTCGTTCCCGCCGCGGAATACATAAACCTCTACGGACCGACCGAAATCACCTGCAACTGCACGTACTTCCGCATTCCGAAGGACGCCGACATCGAGGGCTACGCGCGCGGAATCCCGATGGGCGTTCCCTTCCCGAACGAGCGCATCCTCCTGCTTGACGAAAGCGACAGGCCGGTGACAAAGCCCGATGTTGAGGGCGAGGTCTGCGTCTCCGGGACGTGCGTCGCGCTCGGCTACTACAACAGCGAGAGGACGGCGGAGGTCTTCGTGCAGAATCCGCTGAACAAGGCCTTTTTCGAGCGAATCTACAGGACGGGCGACCTTGCCGTGCTCGGGGAGGACGGAAACTACTATTATATAGGGCGCAAGGACACGCAGATTAAGCACATGGGGCACCGAATCGAGCTTGGCGAGATAGAGAATGCGATTGCGAGGCACGACGGAATAAGCCGCGCCTGCTGCGTCTTTGCGGACAACAAAATCACCGCGTTCTATGCCGGAGAGGAGTGCGACAAGAAAGACATCGTGACGCTTCTGAAAGTCAGCCTGCCCGCATACATGGTTCCCTCCGACTTCATCCGCCTTGCCGAATTCCCGCTCACCAAAAACGGGAAAATCGACCGCCGCGCGCTTCTGGAGAAATTGAATGGCTGCAAAGACTGATTACGCCGCAATCGCCTCGGAGCACGGCACTCCGTTCTATCTCTTCGACTTTGACATGGCGCGTGAGAGGGTGCGGGACATACGCTCGCGACTTCCTGAGAACGCGCGGTTCTGCTACGCAATCAAGGCGAACGCATTTCTTGTCCATGCGCTCAAGGACGAGGACATTCTCTTTGAGGTCTGCTCGCCCGGAGAGCTTTCCGCCTGCGAGAGAATCGGCCTTGACCCGAAGAAAATTGTTTTCTCAGGCGTGGTGAAAACCTTCGATGACGTGAGGAGAGCCTGCGCGCTCGGCGTGAACACAATCACGCTTGAATCGAAAAGCCATGCCGAGTATCTTGTGCGGGCAGTCCGTGAATCGGAGGATTCCGCCCGTGCGCAGGACGTGATTCTCCGTCTGACAGGCGGAAACCAGTTCGGAATGAGCGGTGAGGATTTGCGCCGGTGCATCGCGCTGCTCAAAGACGAGCCGAAAATCAGAATCCGTGGCATACACTTTTTCACCGGCACGCAGAAAAAGATTTCCAAAATCCGAGAGGAGGTCGCTTTCATTCAGGGCTTCTGCGACAGGCTGAAAGAGGAGTGCGGAGTCGGCTCGCTTGAAATCGAGTACGGGCCGGGCCTCGGCTACGACTATTTTTCCGGCAGGGACGAGAGCGGCAACTTCGCCGTGCTTGAGGAATTCGCCGAGTGCATAAAGGGCTCGCCGTACAATTTCGTGGTGGAGCTTGGGCGGTACGTCGCATCGCCGTGCGGAATCTACGCCACGAGAATCGCTGACGTGAAAGGCGACGGCAGCAACCGCTACTGCCTGATTGACGGCGGAATCAACCACATAAACTATTACGGCCAGATGATGGGCATGAAGAATCCGCCCGTCCGCCACATTCCGCAGGCCGCCGCTTTCTCAAACCTTGAGGACTACATGGTGGCAGGCTCGCTCTGCACCACGGCGGACATCGTTCTGCGCAGGCTTCCGCTCGCAGCCCCCGCAATCGGCGACCTGCTCGTGTTCGGCGACATCGGCGCGTATTCCGTCACCGAGGGAATCTATCTTTTCCTGAGCCATCCTCTGCCGGCCGTCCTTGCCACGAGCGGCGGGAAAATCGGGCGGTTGCGGAATGGCGAGGAAACATATATACTGAATTCATAACATTTTGAGGTGGAATTATGGACGAACTGCTGAAAATTTTGACCGAGCTTAAGCCCGACGTGGACTTCGCCACGGAGAAGGCCCTGATTGACAACGGAATCCTCGACTCGTTCGACATCGTGCAGCTTATCACGACGCTCAAGGAGACCTTTGACATCGAGATTACGCCCGCCGACATCGTGCCGGAGAACTTCAACTCCGCCGAGAGCCTTCAGGCGATGATTGAGCGGCTTCAGTAAAGGCGGGGCTTCCTCCGCTAATACCGGGCGTACATGAATCCCGCGTCGCCCGCGCTGAACGTGAATGACAGGATTACCAGAATCAGCATGGCGTAGTACGCTCCCCATCTGACTGCGATGCTCCTCTTCTGAATGGCGGCGTACACGTCAACATTGCGCTCTTTAAGTATGCTCACGGCAAGCATGACAAGCGAGCCGAGAACCACGCATATAATCTGCGACTCGAAGTTCGAGATTGGCCCCATGATGTCCCGGAGGTACAGCTTCGACAGGAGGACTTTCGGATTCCCGAAGCGGAGGAACGTGTCCTTGAGGTAGACGAAGCTCTGTCTAACGTCAACGATGCGGTCGAAGTACCAGCCGATGTTCACAAGGAAGAACGTGCGCGCGATTCTGAACAGGCGCCATGCCCTGCTTTTCGTGTTGACATGGAGGGCCGCATTCATCTTCTCGAAGACGGGTCTCAGAATGTCGCTCAACGCAATCAGAAGGCCGTTGTACAAGCCCCACACAAAGAAGTGCAGCTCAGGCCCGTGCCAGACTCCCACCAGCATGAACACGAGGATGTTCGCGGCGCAGGCGGGAAGCACGCGCGCGAAATGCTTTCCGAGATGCGAGCCGCACCATTTGCCCAGCGCCTGCATCGGGGACGAGAGCGCGAACGGATAGAAAACGTAGTCCCGCATCCACTGGCCGAGGCTTATGTGCCATCGCTGCCAGAAATTGGCGATGCTCGTGGAGAAGTAGGGCTGCCTGAAATTCGGCTGCATACTGATTCCGAACAGCTCCGCCACGCCGAGGAACATATCGATTCCGCCGGAGAAATCGGCGTACTGGTAGACGGCGTACATCAGGATGGCGAACGCAATCACGCAGCCGGGCAGGTTCTCGTAGCCGGGGTCAAGAATCGCTCCGATTCTCGTGTAGAGCATATCGGCGACAAGATATTTTTTGAGCGCGCCGTACAAAATCAACATGACGCCGTGCTTTATGTTCTCGAAGTCGAAGTCATGCCCGCTTTTGAGCTGCTCACCCTGCACGCCGTAGCGGTTTATCGGCCCCATAATCAGCTGCGGGAAGAACGAGATGAACAGCAGGAATCTCGCGAAGTTCGTCTCCCGCCCGATTTTGCCGTTGTACACGTCCATGAAGTAGCCGATTGCCTGAAGCGTGTAGTACGAGATGCCGAGCGGAAGGAGCAGCGTCTTTGAGCCGACAAGGACACGCCAGTATTTGAGGTAGAAGAGGATTCCCACGTTCAGCGCGAGCATTGCGATGAGGACGAACCTCTTTCTCGTCTGCGCTCGCTTTTTCAGCGGCTTGAAGTCGTCCTTTGAGACCTGCGCCTTTTTCTCTTTGAGCGTGGCGTTTATGTTCGAGACGATGGCGGCGGCAAGGAACGTGACGAGCGCGCTTCCCATAATGAAGGCGAGGTTCCCGATTCCGCTGAACGCATAGAACACGATGCTCGCTGCGAGCAGGCACATCCACTGGAAGCGTTTCGGGCAGATGTAATAGACCGCGAGTGTCGCGAGCAGGAAAACGGCGAATGTGTTTGAAAGCAATGTCATAAGAACCCCTTGGAATCAGAATGAAGTGAAGTGCGTCTTGCAGTCGTTCTGCCTCGCGCCGTCAAGATAGCTCACGACGCGCACCGTGCCGCTCTTTCCCGCCGGAAGCTGAATCTTTGTGTCAAAGGTTCTTTCTGCAAGGAGCGTCTCCCCGTTCCCGTCGTCAATGAACACGTCGTAGGTGATTCTCGACTCGTCCACGTGGTTTACGATGGGGCGTATGGTCATGGACTTCTTGTCATCGCTCGCAAGCAGATGCAGCCCGTAAATCCTGTCCTCCTGCGCGGCGATTTTCTCTGCGTAGGAGGCGTGGAACATATCGTCCTTGGGAATCGCGCCGGTGAAGAAATAGTCGCAGAAAATCTTTGTCCATTTGTACACGCCCTGCTTGGAGAAGTGGTTGTTATCACGGAAATCCTCGTCCTCAAGCTTCTGGTATTTTTCTTTTGCAAGGTTGAAGTCGTAGTAGTCGAAGCCGCGTGACGAGGTGAATTCCTTGCAGAAGGCGTAATACTCGTCGTAGTTGCCCTTCTCGTGCAGGTAAAAGTCCGAGCACGGCTGCGAGTAGAAGATAAGCTCGATTCCCTTCTCCTTGCAGAGGGCGATGATGTCGTCCACCGTGCTCTTCCAGTCGTCGCTCACCGCCTCCACAAGAATGCGCCCCTCTTCTTTGTAGTTGACGAAAGTGCCGTTTCTCACAGGGCGCAAATCGAGCAGGCATCCTTTCCCGTCGTACTCATCGTCATCATCGCTGTACTCGTATCGAAAATATGAGCCGTCGATAAAACTTTTCACCCTGAACGCGAGGTCTTTCGGATTGAACGTCATGTATTTGTCTTTGCCTATAGGGAGGATTGTGTTGATGTAATATTTCGGCGATGAGATAGAGAAGAGGTAGCTCCATTTTATCGCCGGGTCGCGGATGTATTTTGAGACAAGATAATCCGCTTTAAAGCCGGTTCGGTCTTTCGCCGCAGGCTGGGTTGCCACGGCAAAGTCTATCTCAAGAAAGACCTTCTCAATGTCATACAGTTTTACGGTCTGCCGAAGAATGGCATAGCTTCCCTTTATGCTCTGACCGGCAGTTCCGCTTGAGAAATTGTTTTTTCCGCTCATCCTGTCCGCGATTTTCGGCGTGATTCCGTGCGAGACATGGCTCGCTCCGCAGTACAGGATGTCGATGTTGTCCTGCTCGTACAGCTCGTGCATGAGGACGCGGCCATAAGAGCCGCGGTCGTCGCGAAGTAGGAAAGCGACGGCAAGACACAGCACATAAAAAACTGCTGCGAATACCACGATTTTCAAGGAAATCCTCAATTTTCTGTTCATATCAATACCCTTCTGCCACTTTTTTTTGTTTCGCAATCAGAAAATCCGCCGCGCTGACGGCAGAGCCGCCCTGGTTCTGCCATGCCTGCGAGCGGACGTAATCTCTGCCGCTTTTCAGCTGCCCGCTCCGCATGGCTTTCTCCACAACAGATTCTATCTGACCGAACTGCTCCTCTTTCAGCCCAATGCCGATTTTCGGCAGCACCGTGAACTCCCATAGCGGTTCGGAAAGCCAGTCCGCGTCATAGGGAAGACTGTCGCAGCTGGTGTCCGCGTAAATCACGGGCTTGTCAAACACGAGCGAGTAGTCAAAGATGACGCCTGAGAAATCCGTAATCATAATGTCCGAGCGGCTTAAGACCTCAAAATTGTCATTGTCGTAATTCCACTCAAAGGAACTGAATTTTTTCTGCAATGCCTCAAGCATGTCCTTCTCGCTCACGGCAGACTGAGGATGCGGCCGGACTATAATCTCAAAATCGGTCGCGGCAAGCGCCGAGAGCAGTTTCTCGCCAAAACGCGAGAGTATGCCGCTTTTTCCCCATGTCGGAGCGACCAGCAGCGTTCTCTTTTCGCTTGCAGCAGACCTCCCCTGCGTCTCAAGACGTGCCCTCATCGCGTCAAGGTATGTCGAGCCGACGACAACAAATTCCTTCGCTTTTATCGACGGACGCAGACGCTCCAGTTCCCGCATGGAAGCGAGCTGATTTTCCCCGGACGCGATTACGCTGTCATAGTGGTCGAGGCCGAACATCCTGTAGCCGGCAAGGTCAGTTACCGCATGAGGAATGTGGACATAGCATTTCACATCTTTGCTGCGCTTCCATTGATACACGCCCAGTCCAGGTGTCGTGGAAAGCAGGACATCAGCGCGCAGGAAGTTCAGCTTCGCGTAAGGTCTGTTGCCATCGCCCAGAAACTCCGTGCGGACAAAGCGGTAGGAGGCGGTCAGAGCCGGGTCGTCGTGGCTTGCCGTGTAATAGGCAAGCGGAATCTGCCTTTTTTCAAACTCGTCGCAAATCGGCTTGAACACATTCCAGTATCGCTTGTGGTCTGAGAAAATCGCGAACGGAATGCCCGCATCATGCTTTAATGGGGGGGGGTATACACTATCGGACAAACCGGCTTGCTCATTTCTCTCTTCCTCTGCCTTCCTTACAGAAAACATAAAACGAATCTTCATAAAAAGCGCGCGGAGTCCGAAGGAGGCCGCCGCCGCAATCCCTATGAAAAGCGAGAAAAGCATGCTGCCCGTGCCAGGGTCGATGTATAACAACATATTCATTTTTCTCCGCCTTGACGCTGCCATACCGTCAGAGGAATCCAGTTTCTCTCATCGAAAATATTTTCCTGCACATGGTAGCCGCGCACGCTCTCCAGGGTAAACTGCTTTTTCTTCAGCAGATGGTCTGCATGGTGCTCGCCGTTCGCAACAGGGTACAGGTCAGCCCCGTTCTCTTTCTGCGGCACGAATTTCTTATGGGTGAAAGGATTTTCATCTGAGACTGGCAGGCCTTCTTTCGCAAGGTACACGACATCGGCGTTCGTCATGAATGCATGGTCCGTGGAGAGCGGCGCCGTGCTGCCGAAATCCTTGAAAAGCAGAAGCGGATTATAACGGGCGGCATCCAACTGATTTGATAAGCGGTTGAAGCGGTCAAGCTCAAGTCCTTGCCCGTGGTCGGAGACTATGATGATTCTTGTGTTGTCATAGGCATCATTTGCCCTGAGGTAATCGAAATACTTTGCCGCCTGAAAAAGCGATGCCGCATTCACGTCGTAGTGAGACTCCTCGATGCTTTTCTTCTCGCCGGAAATACGGAGATAATCATCTGAAAGCGCGTGAGGCTCATGGGGAGCGTCATTGTCAATGAAAAGATATGCATTTCTCTCGGAGGTAAAATCAGTCTGCTCGCGCAGAAAATACAGGCTTGAGAATATATTGTAGTACGTGCGGTCATCCCGCTGATTTTTATCTCTGCAAAGGCGGTAAAACGTTGAGCGCAGGGGAGGATACAAGGTCTGCATTACGGAGAAATTGCGGATTTCCTTGCGGCATACATTGTCCGCCCTGTCCACGGACTCGCCGCCCTTCAGACCGATTTCGGCAAAGTACAGGCTGGTATATTTTCCGAACGTGCTGTGCGCCTTCACATGCTCATAAGGCTCTAACGGAGTCAAATCACCCTCATGAGCATAGTTCGACCACGGCGGGTCAGAGACCGTGACCTCAAAGCCTGCGTCCGAGAAAAGCTTCGGCAGAACGAGCATGGACTCATTGTGCTTGTCGCGGAGGAATTCATTCGGGCGGGCGTTCATTGCCGCGGGCGTATATTCATAGCCGCCCATCATCGCTGGTGCAGCAAGGGACGTGTTCGTCGAGAAACTGATGGTGTTCGGATAGTATACAAAGCCGCTGAACTGCGTCCCCAGCTCCGGAAACTGCTCGACAGCTCTTGGGAAGAATGCGCTGATGGCCCTGTCAAGGAACAAGACGATTACATTTTTCCCGTTTCTGGACAAATGGTAGACAGGCTCGATTTCTGAATTCACGGAAAGGCTTTCTTTTCCGTATTTATCACGGTTCTCAGAATGAACGGCGAACTGTTTTTTTATTGCCGATATTTTCATGATGCTTATTCCGCTTTGCGCAAGACAGACGGAAAAAACGGCGAGCGTCAGAATCCACAGCTTTTTTATTCTCGCGAATGCAAGAAAAATCAGGGCTGCAAGGAAAAGCAGCAGAATCGGAACAAGCGAAAAGAAAAGGCTGGCATTCTTGAGAACGCGCTCATCATCCAGCGTGAAATTCACGCTCATGTTTCCATACGGAAATTCAAAGACATACACATTCGCAAGCATACAAACAAGCAGCACAAAAAAAACAGCCGGCAAAATTCTTCGGACTCTGTCTCCGAACATCTTGTAGACAGCGAGCGGCCAGAATACAAAAAAGCCGAAAAACACAAAAAAACTAGACCATACATAGCTTGTCGGGGAGGCTGTTTTTCCTAAGAAAGAGAATTCCACAGGGCTTGTTGAAATGACGCTGGCAGGAAGCGTAAAGCCGCATAAAAGAGCAAGCGCCAGTCCGCTGAAAACAAGGAGCGGAAGATTGCGGGGAGTCAGAACGGCATCTAGTTTTTCACTCGGCAAAGACTTCATCAGAACAGCTCGCAGAAGCGGGAAAAGCATCATAAATGCGGAGAACAGTGCCATGGCAATTTTTTTCGTAGGGGAACCGTGCTTTAAGCAGATATACGCCGTCAGCAAAAGGAGCACTGAGCAGACCACTATGTGCAGGAACCGCATTGGGTGCCGCGTTTTCATGACAATATTTTTGACTAGCGAGAAAATATTGTTGAGAATCCAATAAATGACCAGTCCGCTCGGAGCATTGTACAGGAGCGCGAGAAAAATCACGGCAATACAATACAGCTGCGCTTTCTCCCTGAAAGGGGCGTCTTTCGCGTAAATCGCGCCGCTTATGAAATTGATGAGCGTCATCAGAATCGGAAGAATATGCACGCCAAAAGAGAATGAGCCTATCTTAACAGCAAAAAACTCGTCAGGAGAGCCGAGGTCGCTGAAAATCCACCATGAGGCTCCGCTTAAAACCTCGTTATGGCTCAGATAATGATACGCAGCTATGAAAAAAGGAATCTCAATCAAAATCGAGAGAGAACTTCTGAGCGCATACAGGGGATGATAATTGTTCTGGCGGTAATACTCGGAGAGCATCATGAACTGTTCGTCTCTGCGGAATGCCTTCTTTATGCGTTTAACGCGAAATTCAAGCGATTTCGCTATGTTCCTCTCTTTTTCCTGCAGTGAATCGGCAACGCTGTATAACGGGAGCGCAAGAAAATTTATGACTAGGCTTACCCCGAACACAGCTCCAATCACACCGACAGACTCGACTTTGTTTATTGTGAACAAAAACACCCAATCGACAACCGTTTCAATTGGGCTGATGATCATATTGTACAGCATTTTCACATATTATATCATTTTTTATGAGCGAGTTGCAATATGATTTTCGGACAGCCTCAAAAGTCACTGGCGCAATCATCTGCATTTTGTTATGATTGCGGTATGAGGTGTCGTTGCGCGCTCAGTGTTTTTCTCTGCCTTTTCTGTGCCTGCACGCTTGATTACAGGCAGGATTCTTCTGCGGAAGAAAGGGTGCCCGAGTTCTCGTTTACGAACGGCGCGTTCTCGCGTTATGATGGTGGCACGCGAAAAAGCCTTTTGCTGGCGCGGCGCTTTGAGCGGTACAAGAATGACCCTGCGGTGTATTGCAACGGCGTGCGCTTTTTCAGCTGGAGCGACAATGGCGAGCTGCAGGCGGAAGGCAGTTGCGGCACGCTGAGCGCGGACATGGACAGCAACGACTACGCGCTGTTTGACGACATTGTGCTGAAAGATGTGCAGGGCGCTATGGAAATCCGCTCGGAAAGGCTGCGCTACAGCGGCAAGACGGAGCAGCTCACCAGCGGCAAGGAAGATTTTACGACGGTAGCGCGCGATGACATCAGTATCTCCGGGCGCGGGTTCAGCGCGAGCGGCATAAGCCGCCGCTTCAGCTTTGCGGATTCAGTGGAGGGCAGAATTGTCACTGGCGAGGATGAGGAATCAGATGAGACAGGGCCTTCGTTTTAGTTGATTTTTCTAATCGGTGCTTTTCTATAAGAATGAATTCATCGAACGCAGGCAGCGCTTCTGCAATGCGGGGGCATTCTCCGCATGGTATCCAATCGCATTTTCGGAAGGATAATGACATTGCTCACTGTTTGTATTTCGCGTTTTTAATTTGATTTTCCGCAGATTTTGCCATTCCGCCTAAAACACCGTTTAAAAAACGCATGACTGCCGAAATTTTGCCCGGCTTGCCCTCCCATTCCTCTGCACGATTTCTTGAATCTGCCTGCATCTCATGGAGACGGTTGATATTTTCTGTACGCTTTGTCTCAAATTCTTCTCGTGTCATTATTATCTTCTAACTAATCCAACACATTATATAATGTTATATATACTTAATATATAACTATATAGCATTCACAATTTTGTCTATATTTCGCTATTGTTTGCTATCGTTATATCGCTAAGAAAAAATTACGAAGTGGGACTCCGCGCCGACACCCTGCGGGCATTTTTATGCCCTCTTGCCAAAAACGCAAGGAACGGGCTACAATCCGTGTATCCGCCGGAAGTGTCGGGCAGCCGCGAGGCCCCGGGAGTCTTTCTTCGTAGGACTCTTAGCGCACTTCCGGCTCTTTTTTTGCCGGAAAATAAATACGAAGGAGGTTCAACATGAACCAGACAGGCAGTGCGGGCGCGACGCTAAACGCGCCCAGGATTTCGGTTGACGCGGAGAACATTGTGGACAGCGTGTGCGACAACATCCGCATGGTGGCGGACTTGTTCCTGAACATCGGCAAGCACGAGGAGGTGCTCCAGCCGGACACGATGGCTACGGCGGGCTTCCTGCTCAACAGCTGGGCGAGCGACATCAAGGATGCCGTGTGCGCGAGGGGAGTTTGAGATGGACAAGAGCAAGATGCAGATTTTCGCCTATGACGAGGCGATGGTGAGGACGGTGGACGTTGACGGCGAGCCGTGGTTCGTGGGAAAGGATGTGGCGACTGCGTTGGAATACACGAATCCGCAGAAAGCAGTGCGCGACCACGTGGATGACGAGGACAGGACGGTGAACGAATCGTTCACCGTCAACGGCACAGCCCCAGTCCTCATCAACGAGAGCGGGCTGTACTCGCTCATATTCGG
>JAFLSR010000023.1 GCA_022510845.1 Treponema sp. | reverse complement strand
GAGCTATGATGGATTCGAACCATCGACCCACGCCTTAAAAGGGCGTTGCTCTACCAACTGAGCTAATAGCCCGCGCTCGCGGCTTGCGCCAAAAAGCGTATTGAGATGATAGCATTTTTTCACAAAAAATGTCAAGTGGAAAATGCGGAAAAAACAAAAATTATTTTCACAGAATTTCGCCCCACGCTTCCCACTCTCCGCCCGCAAGAATGTTGTCGCGCTGCGCGGAAACGATTTTCACAAAGACTTCGCTCCCCTCTTTTGGCGCGGGAAAATTTTCGTCGCAAAGAATTTCAGTATGGATGAAGTTGTCGGTCACAGCGTGAAGTATTTTCTTTCCGTGCGGCGCGGCGTTCTTTCTGCTCCTCGCGTTTTCCAAAACAGCGCGCCTCGTACTTTGCGCGAACGATTCGATGTAACTTATTTTTTGCCGCGCTGCGAATTCCGAAAGAGCCTTTACGCGGGCATCCTTCGTGCGCTCGGGAATTTTCGGCTTCATCGAAAACGCGCCCGTGCCTTTTCTTGGCGAAAATGGAAATGCGTGCACGTTCGCAAAAGAGCACCGTTCAAGCAGGTCGAGCGTCATCGAAAAGTCGTCCTCGCTTTCGCTCGGGAACCCCGCGATTATATCGCAGGCAAGAAAGGGATTTTCTTTTGCGTCTCGGAGCATCGAACACGCGCGAAGAACGTCGTCCCTCGTGTAGTGCCGATTCATTTTTCGCAGGATTGAATCGCTTCCGCTTTGCACGGAAAGGTGGAAGTGCGCACGCACGCGCTCGCTTTTTATGGCGGCGCAGAATTTTTCGTCGATGATTTGCGGATGCACGCTTGAAATCCGGATTGCGATTTTCTTTGTCCGCAAGAGAATCAGCGAAATAATCTCCGCGATGCCGATTGTCCTCCCGCCGAAAGCGCCCGCGTATTGTCCGAGGTTCACGCCCGTAAGCGACACTTCGGAATGCCCTGCGTCTTCCAACTCGCCCACTCGCTGCACCACGGTCTCGGCATCGAGCGAAACGCACTTTCCACGCGCAAGATGAATCGCGCAGTACGAACAAGCGTTGTCACAGCCGTCCTGGATTTTGAGCGAGGCACGAGAATGCGAGATGAAATTCTTCGAAAAAAACACGAAAGGCTCGCTCGCGGCTTTTTTCGCGTTGCCATGCGGATTTTTTTCCGCCGAATCAGTTTTTCCAAAATGCGCTCGCGCTTCAAATTCTCCATTTGGATTTTTATCCGAAGAATCGCTTTTGCAAGAAATTTCCTCGATGAAATTTTTCGGAAAAGGATTCTGTTCGGAGGAATCTTTTATTGCGCAAAGAATTTTTTCAGGAATGTCGCGCAGGGAACTTTTTGCAAGCCCCGGCAACGCCACCACCCTTTCCCCGAGCGCAGCGATTTCTTTTGGAGAAAGTTGGACATAGCAGCCCGTGACAATCACCGCCGCGTGGGGAAATTTTTTAAGGAGCAGCCGCGCGATGCGGCGCGCTTTTTGCTCTGCCTTTGTGGTGACGGCGCAGGTGTTCAGCACGCAGACGGAAATTTTCTCATCTGCCGCATCACTTGCGGAAACCGGCCTCATCTCCACTCGGAAACCGGCCTTGGAAAAAAAGTCCGCCGCACCCTCGCTTTCGATTTGGTTGAGACGGCATCCGAGCGTTTCAAAATGCGCAGAAAGAATTTCCGTATTCGCGCCCTTATCTGAGGTGGTCGGAAACACGCTTTTTTCCGTTCTCCGCATCCGTGCTTGTCGGGTCCAGTTTGAGCGATGTCTCGTACGCGGCGAGAGCCTCGTAGTAGTTTCCTGCCATTTCACGCGCGTATCCGAGTCTCGTCCACCATGTGCTTGCCTGCGTCCTCTTCCGAACGGCCGCGCTCAACGCGATGTCGGCGTGCTGGAATTTCGCCTGGCGGATGTAGATTTCGCCCATGAAATAATACGCCGTATCAATCCGCGCGCCTGTCCTGTCGGGCGCGTTCGCGATGTATTCTTGGAACTGCTTGAGAGCGTCGTTGTTCTTGCCAAGGTAGAATTTCGCCTCGCCAAGAATTTCGATGAGACGGATGTCGTAGCGGCTGAGCTTCAGCCCGTCGTATGCCACTTGCTCTGCGCGGGCATACTCGCGGTTTCCCACGAGCGACCAGCACATCACGACATAAGAATCAAGATTCGCAGGATTCGACTTGATTTCGTCCTCGCAAATCTGAATCGACTCCGCGTAATTTCCTGCACGATACAGAGCCAGCGCGTCGCGGCTCTGCGCGAAAACTGAAAACGTCAACGCGAAAAAAACAGCGAAAAAAATTCTACTCATCGGCTTTTCCTGACATCGAGCATTTTCCGGAAAAAATTCCTCCCTGCTCAAGGACGACCTGCGCCGAGGAAATGTCCCCGTTTATCGAACCTGTCGAAGTTACGAATATGAGCGAGCGTCCGCTGACGTTTCCGTTCACCGCGCCGCGCACCAAAACCCGATCCGCCTGAATGTCAGCGTCCACCCTCGCGCCCGAATCCACTACCAAATCACTCTGCGCGGAAATCGTTCCGCTCACCTTCCCCTGAATCAAAAAGGGCTTCGCGAAACGAATCTTTCCCGTAAAAGAAATGTCCGGCGCGATTATCGTGTCAAAATCCGATTCCTCGTAGTCGAGCAAATCGCTTCCTTTGCTATCGTACATTCTTAAATCCTATCAAACATTCGAGATTGTTTCAAGGGCTATTTTTATCATGTCGCTGAAAGTTTTCTGACGCTCTTCCGCCGTGGTGACTTCCTTGGTGATGAGGTGGTCGCTGACGGTGAGAATGCAAAGCGCCTTCCTTCCGAATTTCGCGGCGAGCGTGTACAATTCTGCGGCTTCCATTTCAAGGCCGAGCACGCCGTATTTCGCCCAAATCTTCCAATTTTCGTTTTCGTCATAAAAAGCGTCGCTTGAGGCGCACGGTCCCACATGGAACGGAACGCCAAGATTCTTCGCAGCCTCGTGCGCGCGCAAAAGGAGGTCGAAATCCGCCGCAGGCGCGTAGTGAAGCGAGCCGAACCTTCCGTTTTGCATTGCGGATTCGCTTGAAGCCGCGTTCACGATTATCGTGTCGCGCACCTTGGTCTTTTCGGAAAGCCCTCCGCAAGTGCCGACGCGAATCGCAGTCTGCACGCCGTAGGACGAAAAAAGCTCGTTCGCGTAAATCGAAATCGAAGGCTGCCCCATCCCCGTTCCCTGCACCGAAACAGGTATTCCCTTGTATTTTCCCGTGAAGCCGAACATTCCGCGGACTTCATTGTAGCACTTTGTGTCTTCCAGAAAATTCTCCGCGATGTATTTCGCGCGTAGCGGATCTCCGGGCAAAAGCACCGCCGGTGCGATCGCGCCATCGGGCGCGTTTATGTGTATGCTCATTTTTTCATTGTACCACGAAAAATAAAATTTGGCAAGGTTGAACTCAGACTAAAAAAAGCAGAAAATCACAAGAAAAAAACGCCCATTGCGGGGCGCGAAGGATTTTTGCGAAAGAGCGAATTCTAGCAAACGCATGATTTGACGCGGATTTCGTGTAAAGCAAATCCCCGCAAAACAAAAAAAGTAGCGTCGTAAAACGCTACTTTGCCACCGGTCGGAATCGAACCAACGACATATGGATTTTCAGTCCACCGCTCTACCAACTGAGCTACAGCGGCATTTGTTCAAATATATTATCCTGTTTTTGAGAATTTGTCAAGCCTTTCTTGAAAAAAATGCGATTTTTTTTCGAAGTTCATTTCGAGCGCAAATCGGCATGGCGCGAGTTCAATTTCAGCGGCAGGTTTTAAGCCTTGATTTTTTTCCCATAACAATGTAAAATATATGCGCACAGTTTTCTCTTTTTTCGTTTCGCTGTGGAATTTTTTGGGAAAATTTTGAAACTTTTTCATCGCCAGAAAATTTAATTATATCGGAACAAACGTAGCAGAAAATTCGGGAGGCACAATGAAAAAATTTTTTCTTTCATTTTTTATGGCGGCGGCGCTCTTTTCATCTTTCGCGGAAGGCAACTCTATTGACGATGTTCGTTCGGGCATAAATGGTTTCGCCGAGTCGCTTGGCAATACGCTTCCCAACGCCGCACTTCAGCAGAACGTGTACGCCGACGCATGGATTGGAAATTTCTTTCCTTCCGCTCCGCCGCATTTCGGCGTTGGCGCTGAATTCGGAGTGACAAAAATCGACCTTTCTTCGCTCCAAAAAGTCACGGACATTTTCGGAATTTCGGGGCTCAACAGAACCTTCATCTTGCCGACTTTCACCGCGAACGCGCGAATCGGCGGCTTGATTCTGCCGTTCGACGTAGGGCTTTCTTTTATGTACATCGACCTTTCGAAACTTAGGCTGATTGACGGAATCGGAGTAAAGTATTTCAATGTCGGCGGCGACTTGCGCTGGGCGATTTTAAAAGGCGAAGGTTCGTTTCCGAAACTTTCAGTCGGCGCGGGATTCTATTATACGAAGGGCGATTTTTCGTTCGAAAAAAGCGGCCTTGAAACTTCGCTCGATTACACAACGAAGACGGCGTTTTTCAGCGCGCAGATTTCCAAAAAGTTCGTAATTTTCACGCCTTACGCGGGATTTCGCGGAATCTTTTCGAACTCGGACATCAAATGGAATTGGAGCGTTGATTCCGAACTTGCCGCCAGCGCAAAATATACTGATGCTATTACGGCATCTGGAACCCATTCAACGAAATTCCTCGGCTCGTTCGTGCCGCAGGTTTTCGGCGGATTCGGACTTGACATCTCGATGATGGCGTTGACTTTCGGCGCGTCGTGGGATTTCAGAAATTCGATTTGGGCGGCGGACATTAGCGTCCGTTTCCAGTTGTAGAAAATTTCAAGAAGAACGCGGCACAATGACGCGAACTCCGCTCCTCCCAGAAAGATGAATTTGCAAGAATGTGTTTCAGCACGAAGGCTTGATTTAAAAAATGAAAAACAACGAGCGTCTCAAATGAGTCGGAAAAAATCGTTCGGCACTGTAAAAAAGAAACTCAAATCAAATTCATCGCGATGCTCTTGCGCAGGATTCAACCGCGCGCTTGTTTTTGCGGTATCGCTTTTGTTTGTGGCTGTATCGTCCGCGCATTCGCAATCGGAGCGCAATGACGATTTTGCACGAAAAGAGCGTTATAGGATAGCCGCCGTGAAATATGACGCACAGGGCGTTACCAAGGAAAGCGCGCTGGAACGCAACATTCAAATCGAAGAGGGGAAAAAGTTCGAAGGACGCGACGCGCTCGAAGCATACATCCTCGACACCAAGCAAAAACTGATAAATGCGCGACTTTTCGAAACAGCGGAGATTGAATATTCGCTCGCCGGGGAAGCCGACGAAAACGGCGAGATTCCGGTTGCGATAAGTGTCGTCACGGTGGATTCGCGGCATTTTCTCCTCCTCCCCTATCCCAAGTACGATTCCAACGAAGGATTCGAACTTAAGATAAAATTCAAGGACGCGAATTTTTTGGGCACGATGAGCGAGATGGAGGCTGACGCATTTTTCCGATTCGAGCAGAAGGAAGGACAGGAAAAGGACTTCGTTTTGGGAGGAAACTTTGGCTACGACCTTCCGTTCACTTTGGGAAAAGTCGAGGCTTCATGGAACAACGACCTTTCGTTCGAGTACGCTTTTGTTCGCCGCGAACCTGAATGGAATTTCCAAACCGGATTCACATTCATGCTGCCTTTGGAAAATCTCGCGCTGCGCCTCGACTTGACTCAAGGAATTACTCGCGATCTCGACTACGAGAAATTCGGCGACGAGCTTTTTTTCACGGAACGTGCGAAATTCTCCGTGCCAATCCTGCTCGACACCGCTCCCAAAATTGGAGACGTCTTATACATTCCGGCGGTGGAAATCGCATACAAATGGGATTCGGACGGAATCGACATTCTGAACGAAGATTTGGTTTCGCCGAAACTTACGTTTTCGCACGGAATAAAAACCGGCCGCGTAAATTGGCACGGGAACTTCCGCAAGGGATTTGAGGCTGGCATCTTCCAGAGCGTGGCGTACAATTTCCAACTCAACGAATTACAGCCAGGCATGGAATTGCGACTTGCGGCGTTCTACGCATGGAAGTCCCGCGCCGCGCTCGCCTCGCGCCTCACGCTTTTTGCAGAATTCAATTCGTACAGGCGTTACGGGCATCTTCTGCGCGGAATTCCCGATGACCAATATTTTTCTTTGCAAACAGGAATGGGAGACATTTACGCATGCAAGGCCGCCGCCGCAATGATACTGAATCTCGACGTGCCGATAAAACTTTTTTCCACGCGATTTGAAAAAGGATGGCTCAGGAATTTCAATTTCGAAATGCAAATATCGCCGTTCGTGGACATCGCGCTTGCGCAGAACAGGGCAACAGGACGAGCGTTTTCTCCGCGCGACGGCTTTTACACTTGCGGAGTGGAAATACTTGTTTTTCCAGAAAAGTGGAAGAGCGTGCAACTCCGCGCGAGCGCGGGATTCGACATGAGCCGAATCCTCTTCAAAAATGCGGTGGACACATCGTGGCGGGATGAAAATGCCAGCAAGAAAGAATTTTCAATAGGAATAGGACTTTTCTACTGATTCTCTTTTTCGAACGCCAACTTTGCCGCCGTCTGCCAGTACGGGTCGGGACAAAATTCCGAAAGTTTTGCCAAAAACGAATTCGCAAAATCATCCCATCCGTTTTCGCGGGCGCGAGTTGCCAACTTGAAGAATCCGCGCCACAGTCCTTTTGACTGCATCCATGCCATGACATCAGGATTGCGGCCGCATTCGGCGAAGAAATATTTTGGTGAACGCTTTTCGCTTTCGTTGAATGAGATTTCTTCGATTCTGTCATCGAGGATTTCCACCGCATGAGTGA
This sequence comes from Treponema sp., assembly GCA_022510845.1. Lineage (GTDB taxonomy): Bacteria > Spirochaetota > Spirochaetia > Treponematales > Treponemataceae > Treponema_D. Next base: position 29,049 of record JAFLSR010000023.1, on the reverse strand, counting down.
ATCCGACTATCACTCCGAACGCCGTCATCAAAAAACTTTCTTTCATCTCGCCGCGGTTTTCGTAGATGTCGGCCAGCTCAAAATAGGCTCTCATGGAGTTCACGGACGATGAGCGGTACAGTTCCAAAAAATATTCCGCCAAATCCACGCCGCTCCGTTTGAGCTTGACGCTTTTTTCAATCGCGTTGCGCATCGTCGTGTTTTTGTAAAGCCCGTCGCCTTCCACTACGAGCAAAAGCGCCTTTTCGTTGGCGATGTCGTCTCCAAGTACATTGTCCAAATCGGCCATCTCGTAAAGTATGTCGAATTTCACGGCGGGCACGTCGAGGATGTCGCTGCAACTCAATGCGCGCTCAAGGTATTGCTTTGCAAAGTCATACTCGCCTTCAAGCCGATAAATCTTCGCAAGAAGGAAGTCGCTTTCGGGATAATTTTTGCGGCGTTCAAGGTAGTCGTAAAGACGGGGAAGAGAATTGCCGAAATAATCCGAGCCGTGGCGTTCAATCTGATTTTCGATGATTTCAATGGCGTCGTATTCTTCGCGCTCTTCCAAAATCGGCATTATGTCTGAAATGAAAGGGCCTGCTTTTTTTACATCTGTCACCGTGAGCACGTTGCCGATTACAGAGCAACTCCAGCGCACTTCGTTTATGCGCGTAAGCCTTGCCTCCTCGCACAGAGTCATCGCTTCGGAATACCGCTCCGTGTTGAACGCATGCTGCGCCCTTGCAAAAATGCGGTCGCTTTGGACTGGATTTCCTGGACCAAGCAAATCTTGCGAAAAAACTTCCAGCGCGAGAAAAATTGTAAAAAACGAAAAAAAAGCGATTCTTTTCAAAATGTCATTTCCCAAATTTTCTTATGAGGTAAGTTGATTTTTACAGTTCGAAATTTGAAACTTTCTTCTCTGTTAAAAATCCAGGGAATCAAATTCCTCTTCAAATACCTTATCGGCATTTTCTTCGGGAATTGTTCGGATTATTTTTCCTTTTTTGAAAATAATCGCCTTGCCGCCCGCCCCCGCAATTCCCAAGTCGGCGTGCTTCGCCTCCCCAGGACCGTTCACGGCGCAGCCCATCACGGCAATCGTAACGTCTTTCGGACTGGAAAGAAGCCGCGACTCCCACTTCTGCACAAAAGAATGCACGTCGAAACCTTCGCGTCCGCACCTCGGGCACGAAACGATTCGCACGCCACCCTTCCGCTTGCCGCATTCGCGCAGTATTTCGCAGCCCGCAATCACTTCGTTTTGCGCCGAAGAAGAAAGGCTCACGCGGATTGTGTCGCCGATTCCCTTTGAAAGGAGCGCGTAAAAAGCGAGCGTGCTTTTTACGATTCCGCCGATTAGCGGACCTGCCTCGGTAACTCCGATGTGTAGAGGTATGTCGAATTTCTTTGAAAATGCTTCGTTCGCTTCGATTGTCTCGGCGACGCTCGAAGCCTTCATGCTCACAACGACCTGCGAAAAGCCGAGTTCGGAAAAAATCCGCGCCTCGCGTTCTGCGGAAATCGCAAGCGCCTCGCCACGGGAAATTTTTCCTTCAGCCACGTCCTGCGCCAAATCCTTTTCTATGCTTCCCGAATTCACTCCGATTCGAATAGCGACGTTCTTTTCGCGGCAGGCGTTCACCACAGCTTCCACGCGCTCGCGGCTTCCGATGTTGCCGGGATTTATTCTGATTGCCGCAACGTTTCCTTTGAGGCATTCCAATGCAAGGCGGTAGTCGAAATGTATGTCAGCCACAAGAGGCATTCTGGTGCGGGCGGCAATCGCGCAAAGAGATTTCGCGCTGGCTTCATCGGGCACAGCAAAACGCACTATGTCACAACCCAATCCTTCCAATTCGGAGAGGGCGCGCAAAGTGCGTTCAAATTTTTGCGAGTCGCTTTCGATGCCGGCAATTCCTTCCTTCCACATCGTTTGTACGGAAATCGGGTTGCCGCCACCGATATTCAATTTTTTGGTCAGACCGCTCCCACCGATGGAAACAGTGCGCGTCATTTATTGAATAGAGCCAGACGCGACCATGCCGAACACCATCGCGAACAAAGCGATGGTTTCGCAAAGACCAACGACCATGATGTAGTTGGTGAAGCCCTTTCCTGTTTCGCCGAGAGCATCGCTGCCAGCAGCACCCGCTTTTCCCTGCGCCACGGCAGAAAGACACATCGCAAATCCGCAGGCGAATCCCAATCCGAACAAGAAACTTTGCGCCGCAGGACTTGCGCTTGGAGCAACGCCGAGCATCGTGTTCATCAAAAGGAATCCGTAGATTGTCTGAGTGAGCGGCGCACCCGCGAAGACCACCAACAAAAACGGAGCGGGCTTGTTGTTCAAATAGCAGCGTTTCCACGCCCCTATCGCGCCCTGTCCAGCGATTCCGATTCCGATTGCGCTTCCCAAAGCTGCAATTCCCATGACCACACCGGCTCCAATCATTCCCCAGTTCATAAATTACTCCTTACGTTTTGTCCGCAAAAAGCGGAATATTTTTTTTATTCAAGCGGACTTGCGCCCGTTTTTCCGAAAATCAAAAGTTAATTGCCATTAACTTTTTGCCAATTCGCGTCAATTTGAAAACGGCTTGTACTTCGTTCCGCTCCAAGTCATTCCCAAATGCTGCGAGAATTCCAATGTGTTCAACCTCACGCCGTGAACGATTACTGAAAGCAAGTTCAGTATCATGTTCAAGCCGTGCCCGAAACACAGCAAAATCACAACGACGATTATCATCGAAAGTTTTCCAATCATAGGACCTGCCATCTCGTTCACCGTGTTGCTTATCGCCGCTCCCGCAAGAGCCACCGCCCACAACCTTATGTAAGAAACGATGTCGCTGAACACGTTGACAATTCCGAGCAAGACGCTGATTATGTTCTTGAAACTTTCGAGAATCGACTTTCCAACGCTGCCTTCATAGTTCGAAAAAATGAAATTCAGCAAAAAGCCGAACGCCAAGACTCCCAACGCGGCAGTCGGAAAATAATGCGGGGCTTCAAACCCAAAGAGGTTCACGCTCTGACCGTTGTCCATAAGCGGGAACGTGTAGTTCACACCGTCCGCGACGACCATGCTCAAAACCACATAGAATGTGCCCCACAATTGAAGAAGCGCGCCGAAATCGCCCGCCGCCTTGAGGTTCTTTTGCCGCGCGTTCGAAACGCAGCAAGTGATGTGCGCAATGCTCAGCTGAATCAATGCCAATGTAAAGCAAAAGATTTGCTGGTTTTTGTCCGCAAGGCTCTTCGCCGCATCCGCGCCCATTCCCTGCAAGACGAGTTTTGGCTGCGAGAAAAGCACGCACGAAATGTTCACCAGCTGCTCCGGGAGCAAACTCGCGTCCACGCCGAAATATGAGCAAGTGAGCACGCCCCAAACCATTGTGCACGCGCCCAAAAGCGTCACCAAAGCCGCAAGCGACTTTTGCCCCTTTTTCGATTTCCCCGCGAGAATCAGCCCAACGAAAGCAATCAGCGCACCGTATCCCGCATCGGCAAAAATCATCGAAAAGAAGACACAGAAGAAAAGCAAGAACCATGCCGAAATGTCGAATTCGCGGTAGCCCGGCGTAACGTCGAGAAAATCCGTAAGCGGATAAATCAGGCTCACCAATTTATTGTTTTTGAGTTTCGTCGGAACGGCATCGTCCTCCGAAGGATCTTCGCAGAGCAAAGCCCAGCCGGATTGCGCCGCAGTTTCCTTGAGCGCGGAAAGCGAGTCCACAGGAACGAATCCCGAAATCCACGAAAGCGAAGTGTTCTTTTCCTCCGCCTCCTGCTCCATTCCGGAACGCACGGACTCGAATTCGATTTCACTTTCAAGCGACTTTTCATAGTCAGAAAGTGTCTTCGCATAGTTCGCGCTCTCAAGCAATTCCGCTTCGATTTTTGAGATTTCGCCTTTGGCAGAATCGATTTCCGCCGCTATCTCGTCGCTCGATTTTTCAGGCAAGACCACTTGATACGCCTCGGGAACAAGTCCCGCCGGTCGCTCGCCCTTTTCCGCTTCCGTTTCGGAAATGAGCAAAAAGCGTTTCGTGGTCTTCGAAGAATTCACCAAAAGCGTCTTTACGTCCTCGCCAAGCAAATTGTACTTGTCGGAAGGAATTTCGTAGAGTGAAAGATGAATTCCCTTTTGCGAAAGGAACGCCAAGTCCGAAGGATTCACAGTTCCCCACGGAGAAAGCCGTTCGAGTTCCGCCGCACTCTGCGCGATTTTGTCGAGCAACGCCTTTTTGCGTTCAGCGAGCGCGACTATCTTTTCTGCGCACTGCGCGGCTTCTTCGTTCGATGCGGAAACGGCCTTCAAATTTTTAGGCGGAACTTTCAATTCTGCCAAAATCGCCTGAGCCGCGCGCAATTTTGCCGAAACGTTTTTCAGTTCCGAAAGCCGCTCGCCCTTGCCCTCGACGTTCTGCAAGTGAACCAATCCGGAGGCGCGGAGGGTTTTCAGCGCGCTCTCTTTTTCCTTGCTCAAAATCACAAGGGAAACTTTTTTCATCGGAACAATCATTGAGTTTCCTCCTGCGCCTTTTGCTGCAATTTTTTCTTGGAAATTTTCGAGCGCACCACGGCCGCAACCTGCTCGTCGCCCAAATACACCGTGATTTTCTTTATGTTCGCCTTTGTTTCGGGAATCTTGACTTTTTCGAAAAGGTTCACGCGCTGAGTCGTCACGCGCAGTTCCTTCGCCAAAAGCCGCACCTGTTCTTCCAAAGTGTCGGCTTCCAAATCAAGCGAAAGGGCCTTTTCCATGCGGTCGGCTGCCAAGTCTATCCAAAGCGGTGTCGAATAAAGGTCGTAGTCTCCGCGAGAGAAGTCCGCGCCCTCATATATCGGAATCGTAACGCCTGCGATGTTGCCCGTGCCCTTGCGGATGTTCTTGACAGTTACCATTTCCGGTTTGAAGGCTTCTTTTTCCCCGAACACCGAAATCCACTCCTCGAATTCCTTTTCCAAAGCCTTGCGCTGTGCGCGGACTTCCTTGGCGCGGGCATCGATGGTGCGTATTTCTGTCTGAAGCTGCTGTTTTTTGAGCGTGAGAGTCGGAAGATAACGTCTGAACATTTTCAGCGCGTCTTTCTGCGTCTTCAACTCGTTCTTTGTCAGCTTTATCTTCGCCATACAAATCCTCAATTTCTTTCGATTTTTCAAACTCAAACGGAAAGAAAAACCGATGCCGAAATAGAATGCTAAAAAATGTCGCGCGAGCCTTGCCTTGCGAAAGCAAAACCCGCATCAAACAAAACTCGAAAGCCTATTTTACGGGCCAGTGCTCTTCAATCAACGCAGATTTGATTCCCACTTCGTCCTTTTCAAAGCAGTCGGCGAGAATCTTCCAGCCCATGTCGAGCGCGTCTTCCAAAGCGATGTTCTTGGAAAGATCCATCATCTCGCTTTCAAAGAGTGCGCCGTATTTAATGAGCTTTTCATCCCACGCGCTCATCATAAAGCCCATCGACTTCTTTTCGAGCGTATCCTTGTATGAAGAATACAGGCGAATCATTCCGTCCATGAGCGCGCGATGGTCGTTGCGCGTCTTGTCGTTGACGTTCTGCTTGAGGCGCGAAAGGCTTCCGAAAGGCTCGATGCGTCCGCCTTTGAGATAGTACTGTCCTTCGGTGATGTAGCCCGTGTTGTCAGGAACAGGGTGAGTCACATCGTCGCCCGGCATCGTAGTTACTGCGAGAATCGTTACCGAACCCGCATCGGAAAAGTCTACAGCCTTTTCATAGCGGCTCGCCAATTGCGAATACAAGTCGCCAGGATAGCCGCGGTTTGAAGGAACTTGCTCCTGCGTGATGGCGATTTCCTTCATTGAATCGGCGAAGTTCGTCATGTCCGTAAGAAGGACGAGCACGTCCTTGCCCTGCAACGCGAACTGCTCGGCGACGGCAAGCGAAAGGTCAGGAATTTTCTTACATTCTACGGTGGGGTCTGCCGCCGTGTGGATGAACATCACGGTTCGGCTGAGCGCGCCGCCATTTTCGAGCGTGTTTTTGAAGTACAAGTAGTCGTCGTATTTGAGACCCATTCCGCCGAGCACGATTACGTCAACTTCGGCCTGCATCGCGATTCGCGCGAGAAGCTGGTTGTACGGTTCGCCCGAAATTGAGAAAATCGGAAGTTTCTGCGAAACGACCAATGTGTTGAACATATCGATCATCGGAATTCCCGTGCGAATCATTCGCCGCGCCATGATGCGCTTTGAAGGGTTCACCGAAGGTCCGCCGATGGCGACGAGGTTTTCAGCGAGCGAAGGTCCTTTGTCGCGAGGCTCGGCAGAGCCGTTGAAGATTCGTCCCAAAAGGTTTTCGCTAAAACTGACTTCCATTCGGTGTCCGAGGAATTTGATGTGGTCTCCCGTGGAAACGCCGCGTCCGCCCGCAAAAACTTGCAGCGAAACGTTTTCGCCCTGAATCGCGCTCACTTCCGCAAGCGACTTTCCGAAGCGCGTCTCGATTTCGGCAAGTTCTCCGTATGCGACATCGGTGGCTTTTACCGTGATGACGCTTCCGTTTATCGATTCGATTTTGCTGTAAACTTTGTTCATTATTCACCGTCCTTTAGAAGTGCTTCGCCCGCCTTGGTGAGCGTGCCTTTTTTCTGTGAATAAATTTCGTCAATTTCCTTTTCAATGGAATTGAACTGTTCCGCCTTGAATTCGACATAGTTCCAGTCGCCGAAAGCGCGGCGCAATTGGTTGAAATAGGCTCGGGCATCGTCCTTTGATTCAAGTTCGAAGTCGCTCGCCAAAACCGTCAACACTTTTTTGAAAAGATATTGCTGACGCTCAACGCTGCACGCTGCATCCACTTCGTCGAATGAGTTCTGCTGGAAGTAAACCGCGTCCAAGAATTCGCTTTTGAGGTATGCGACATAATCTTCCGTGGTCGTTCCTTCTTCGCCGACGACTTTCATCATCTGGTTCACTTCCACGCCGCGCCTGAATGACGAGCGGGCGTAGTCCACCCAGTCCTTTCTGATGACGCTTGGATATTTTGACCAAGAAGTAATCGGGTCGATGGCTGGATATTTTCGCGCGTCGGAGCGTTCCCTTGTAAGTCCGTGGAATGCGCCCACGACTTTGAGCGTTGCCTGCGTGACAGGCTCTTCAAAGTTTCCGCCGGCAGGAGAAACAGTTCCTCCGATTGTGACAGAGCCTTTGTTTCCGTCACGAAGCCGAACCATTCCCGCGCGCTCATAGAACGCCGCAATGTACGATTCCAAATATGCAGGGAACGCCTCTTCGCCCGGAATCTCTTCAAGGCGACCAGACATTTCGCGCAACGCCTGCGCCCATCGGGACGTGGAGTCCGCGAGGAGAAGGACGTTCAAGCCCATCTGTCTGTAGTATTCTGCCAATGTCACGCTCGTGTAGACCGAGGCTTCGCGGGAAGCGACGGGCATCGAAGATGTGTTACAGATGATGACGGTGCGCTTCATCAAGCTTTCGCCAGTGCGCGGATCTTTGAGTTCGGGGAATTCCTTGATGGTCTCAACGACTTCTCCCGCGCGTTCGCCGCACGCCGCTATGATAACGATGTCAACGTCCGCGTTGCGGCTCGTGGTGTGCTGAATGACTGTTTTTCCCGCGCCGAAAGGTCCTGGAATACAGTAAGTTCCGCCCTTTGCCACCGGAAAGAACGTGTCGATGAGACGCGTCTTCGTGACCATGGTTTCGGTGGGTTCGAGGCGCTCGGCGTAGCAGTCCACGGCGCGTTTTACCGGCCAATAGAATGACATTGAAAGCTTTCTTTCGTTGCCGCGCTCGTCCGTCACTACGCAGAGAGTGTCGTCCAACTTGTATTTTCCTTGCTGAACAATCGACTTCACTTTGTAAGTTCCGAGCATATCGAACGGAACGAGAATTTTGTGCGTGAAAGGTCCTTCGGGAACAGAGCCGAAATAGTCGCCGCGATAGAGCGTGTCGCCCTCTTTTGCAATCGGAGTGAATTCCCATTCCTTTTGGCTTGGAAGCGGCTCGACATAAACGCCGCGCTCCAAAAAGTAGCCGGCCTTTTCCGCCAGTTCGGGAAGCGGGTTTTGGAGACCGTCATAAACCTGTCCCAAAAGTCCCGGTCCGAGTCGGACGGCGAGCATTTCGCCCGTGAAATCCACTTCGCATCCGGCTTTGATGCCTTCGGTCATCTCGTAAATCTGCATTTGGGCGGTGTTTCCGCGAATTCGGATTATCTCGCCTTTGAGCTTCGTGCCCTCGACTGCGACATATCCGACTTCGTTCATGGTAACGACGCCTTCAAATTCCACCGAAACCATGTTGCCGTTAATGCCGATTACTTTTCCTTTGGCATCCGTTTTTGTATATGTGTTGTTTTCCTGCGAACTCATATTACTTAGCGTCCTCCAGTATTTCATCGTAAATTTTATGATAGGAAACTTTTCCGGTCTCCACGTCAAACTTCTTCATGCGCTGCGCGAGCATCAGTGAGATGCCGTAGGCGAAAACCGCGTCCACGCTGAATGTGTCCAGCGGCGCAATCGAGCGCAGCGTTTCCATTCTGTATTTGTAGAGGAATTCCTCGGCAGCGAGCGGACTTTCCATTCCGACGGCAGTGCGCGCCGCCTGAAGGATGTCGGCAGTGCATCCGCCGGGAAGCGTGTCCGACTCCTTTTTCATTTTGAGCGCGCGCACCTGAGCCAAAGCCATCCTAAGACACCTCTCTTTTTCGTTCCAAGCGTCAAGGAAGGCAGAGCCTGTCTTGGCTTCCTTTTTCGGCGGCTCCAGGGAAAGAGTGCGAACGATGGCAAGGCTTTTTTCGTCAAGGAACCTCTCGCACAAATCACGATAGTATTTTTCGGTAATGGGCAACTGCTTGGAATCGATTCCTTCGATTGCCGGCAACTGCGAAACCAGATAATACTGCGATGATTGGAACAAATTAGCCACTCTACGCCTCTTTCGCCGCGTCTTTCATTATCTGCGCGATTTTTGGGTTGAGGTATGCGGAAAAAAGTTCCGCCACGGATTCGGCCGAATAGTCGTAGTACGCGCTTCCGTCCTTGAGCCCAATGCGGAATCCGCTTTCGAGCGTCTTGTCCGCCTTGATTTCAAGACCTTTTGAAATTTCGTCTTTCAGCGCGCCCTTCAAACCGCCTTCCAATGAGTCGAGGTCGGACTTGGAGAGAAGCACGGAAAGATCGCCCGCGTCTGACTTCGCGCTCCACGCCTTCACCGTTTCTGGCACGAGTTTTGCGAGCAAATCCTTGGAATAAGCCTTTACGGTTTCATCCTCGACAATCGCACGCAACTGCGCACCGATTCCGTCGCGGAAAGATATGAGGAGATTGCGAGATGCCTGCCTGAGCGCATCCTCGCCCGCTTTCTGCTGGCCGGCGGCCGCGGCTTTTGCTTCTTTTTCGAAGTTTTCAGCCTTTTGCTTGGCGTCTTCGATAATCGCCGCGGCTTTTTTTTCTGCCTCCGCGATTATTCCAGCGGCCGTCTCTTCGGCCGAAGCGACGCCGTCCTTTTTAATCTTGTCGATTAATTCTTGTAACTGAACGTCCATTAAAGCTCCTATATCCTTAAATTATAGCACAAAACCGAAATTTGCGCAAGCAAAAAATCAAATTTTATTGGATGCGGCGGATGGTCCGCGCGTTTCCGCGTTTCCGACGAAATTTCGAGGCTGATTTCAGGAAAAAACTTCTTTTAGCCGCGCGTTGAATTTCGCGGTGGAATTTTTGAGCGCGTGAAGGAATTCGTTGTCGTTGAGAGAGCCGAGCACCACTTCCATTTCCTCTTCGCTTCCATAGGTCATTTTCCTGAACGGGTCGTCGTAGTCCTTTTGCCGCGAATAAATCGAGGCCTTGTACATTTCGTTCGAAAACGCCGTGACATCCGAAATTATGTCGCAGAAAATTTCCTGCGTGAAATCGTTGATTTTCCGCGAGTAGAGTTCTTCCAAAATGAAAAGCGAATAACGCGCCTTGAACTCGGCGTAATGCGACTGGCAGCGGTCGTAGAATTCGTGTGCCTCTTCCCAAGAATTTATTTTCTTTGTTTTCACAAGCTCCGCGAATTCATCGAGCATTTTGCTCGGCAAAACTTGACCGCCCGCGTTCGTCCATTTCGTATAAAGTTTTGCGGAAAGAATTTTTTCGAGCGCCGCGCCATCGAGCCTTTCGCATTCGTTCAAGTCGCAGAATTCCACAAGCGAGCGCGACGCAAAATATTTCAAGACCTTGCGATATTCTTTGTACGCCTTGACGGGCTTTAGAATGGTCGCGCCGTATTTTTTTTGGCACTCCGAGTCAAAAAGCGTGAAGTCGCATTCTGGATTCTGGTGCAGAAAGTCTTTCGCAGCCTGCCGCTTTTGCGCCTCGGTTTTGGCTGAAATCACGCTTTCAAAGCCGATTTCCTGGAGGTGGCATTTTGAAAGTTCGACGAGCCTTCCGAGCGCAGAAAGGATTTGCTGCATCGAGTCAGGCGCGAGCGGGTCTGTTTCGATGTGCTGGATTTTTTTTAGGCGGCGGTCGCGCTTTTCGAATTTGTTGCGGTTTCGCGCGATGGCGAACATATTGAACATGAACCAATACGCGGGAATTATTTGGATTGGCTCGTTCTCGCCTGCCGCGGAAATCAGTGAAAACGGATACGTGATTTTGAGTTCGTGGCGATACGAGCCTTTTGTCGCGAGCACGAACGACGCGAATTTCGAATTGTGCTTGAAGTCGGAACAAAGCCCGGGCCAGAAGCCCCTCCCCGCGATTATCTCTCCGTCGGGGCTGCGCGAATTGTGGTTGCTTCCGATTGTTGCTCCTGCCGCGATGTTGCACTGCCCCATCACTGTGGTGGCGATGAGGAACGAAGAATTGTGGTGCTGTTCATGGAACGGGAAAATCAGGTTGTTCAAAAGTTCGCAGCAGGAAACCGTGGAATTGTCGCCGAGCACGGAATTCAAAAGTCTCACGCCGTATTTGAGCTGGCAGTTCTGCCCGATGACGAAGCGCACAGCCACCGCCTGATAGAACACGCGGCTTCCGTAGCCCATGATTCCGTTCACCATTTCCACTCCCTCGCCAATTTGGCTTTCCGCCTCCGCAGAAGAGAGCACCGTTATGTTTTTCAATTTGAACGCGCCTTTGATGTAAGCACCTTCGCCGATTTTCGCGTCCTTGAGAAGCGTCGTGTTTTTTATCACGGAAGCGTCGCCCACAGTGCCGAAAGTGTCGAGCGCCTTCGTGTTGCCGTTTTCAGTGAGTTCAATGAAACGCTTCATCAGGGCTTTGTCGTCACGCTTCCTCGACCAAATGTAGGCGTCCGCGGCAATCATGTTTTCAAAAGGAAGCACCGCGCGTCCGTCATTTTCGTTCGCGACTCCAATCCACACGCGGAGAGATTCCGCCTCGCCTTCTTTCAAAATTCCGTTTCCGAATTTGGAATGCTTCGTGCAAGACATTTCCTGAATGTTGAACAAAATCACGTTGCGCCCGAGCCGGTAGTTGTCCAAGTATGCCACGTTGCAAATCGCGTTTTCGTCCCCTGTCACGACATCGCGCAATTTCGAGCGGCGGATTCCCACTTCCAGTTCCAAATCGTGGAAACGGAGAGTGGCTCGTGTGAGCGCGCCCAAAACTACGAAGCCTAAAAATTCGCAGTCTGCGACAAGGCTCGCATCGAACGCGCCCTCGGTAACGCGCACGCCGTTCCAGTCGTCGCAAACATTTCGATTTTTTTCAAGCGCGGCAATCTCCTCCGAAGTGAGCGCGCGCTTTCCCTGCAAAACGCCGTCAGGAAATTTCACTTTGGATTTTTTTTGTCCATAAGAAATTTGCACCATGATTCGATTGTAGCATTTTTCGGGATTGATTTCAATGCGATTTTCATTTAAAATAAAATCGTGAGAAGAATGTTTTTTAAAACTCTGATTTTTTCCGTAATCGCACTTGCGCTTTCCGCAGAAATTTTCTGCGCAGAAATCCAAAAAAATTTTTTCGAATTCATGCTTCCGAACGGAATGAATGTTTTTATTTTCGAGGATTTTTCCACGCCACTTGTTCACGCAGAATTTTCCGCGAAGGCAGGATACGAAATCAGAAACGAAACCGACGCGCCGTTTTTCTTGCTTTGCGCGAATCTTTTTGCCGAAGGATTTAGTTCGCAGGAAACTTCCGAATTCCAATTTGAAAGCGAATGCACGGCAAACGGAGCGCACTTTTCAATCGACTGCACTGGGGCGGAAGTGAAGAAAGTTTTCGAACAACTTGAAAGGCGGGCTTTTTCGCCGATTTTTTCTGACGAAGCGTTGCAAAAAAAATTCAAAGAAATCAAAATGCAAGAACTTTCGCCCGCCGAGAATTTCATCAATTCGCAAATCAATTCGCACGTCTTCGAAGGTTACTCGCGGCAAGGAGGGGGAACGCCCTACCCGCCTTTTTACGAACAAAAAAATTTCTCCGAACTGCGCTCGATTGTGAGCAGGATTTTTCAGGAATACTACGCTCCGCAAAATTGCGCGATTTTCGTTTCGGGCGCAATCAAGGCAAAAAGCGTGCTCCATCTCGCGCAGGAAACTTTCGGAAAGCACGCGGCAAGTTCGCAGGCGGGAGGCGGAAGTTTTTTCATCGAGGAGAAAAGTGAAACTAAATCAGGCGAAGATTTGAACGCGGTGCGCGGCGCGAAGGCAGGAAAAAAAATCCTCCTTTCCGACAAAGAGTTTTCGCGGGACTTCGTGCAAGTGGTAGCCCAAATTTCTCCGATTGAAAAAAACAAGGCGAGGCTTGCCGCCGAAATTTTTGAAGCGAAGAATTCCGAGTTTAAAACTGCGCTCATCCAAAGCGACGCGCTTGCCATCCGAGGAAGCGACTATGTAAACGCCGCCGCCGCCACAAAAAGAAATCTCAGCCGCATCGTGCTCCAAAGCCTTTTTGAAAAATCCGGCATTTCTGCTTTCGGACAAGCACAACTTTTTGAAAAGATACTCGGCGAAGAAATTTGCAGTTTTTCTGAAGCCGAATTCGATGCGGCGCAAACGAAAATATGCCAAGACTTTTACGATTCGATTTCCAATTCAAAATTGTTCATGAAAAGTTTTTCGCGATTTTGGGCGGACGAATTCTCCAAAGAAAAAACCAATGGCGGAGCATACGTCGAACAGTTTCTTTCGATTCCCGAAAAAATTGCAGCCGAGAATTTCGCGGACCTGAAATCGGCATTGCAGAAAAGCGAGCCGTGGATTTTCATCTTGCTGAATGAAGGCGCAGTTTCGCAATTTCAAAAAGAATTCGAAAATTCGGGGTACGAAACCATCGCGAAAAAAAGCATCGCGGCGCAAAATCAAGGCGCAAAGATCATGCCCAATTTGCCTACGGAAGTCTCATTGCAAGAAACGATTCCGGTTTACAACGAAAAATTTGTGGCGCAGTCTCGCGCGGCAAAAAAAAGTTTTTTCCTTTCAAACAACATTCGAGTCACGCTAAAAGAAAATCAGTCTTCAAAAAAAACTGCTGTCGCGCTCTACGTTTTCGGCGGTGAGGCGTTTGACGCTGAATCGAATTACGGAATGCAAAGCGTGCTTGCGGATATTTTGGAAAGAAACATTTCGGATTCACTCGCACAAAAATTTTCGCTTGGAGAAATCTCGCACACCGCGAAAGTTGAGACTGTGATTTCGGACACGGAATTTTTGTTAATTGTGGAATGCGAAAAAAACGAATTGAATGCGGCGTTGCAGTGCATCGGCGAAGGACTTCTTTTTGCGAACTTTCTTCCGGCTCAAGTGGACATCGCTTTGAACGCACGGCGCACCAAGCAAATCCTGCGCTGCGGAAGTTCTGCATGGCAAATGTATTCTGCGGGCGTGAGAAATTTTTACAAAAGCGCGCTTCACCGTTCGCTCTATTCGCCTCGGAAAGAAATTCTTGAAAACCTAAAATACAGCGACGCGCTCGAAGCCTACCAAAAAATTTTGGATGCGGGCAGAATCGAAATTTTTGCCGCGGGAAATTTCGAAGAGAATTCCGAAAAAAAATTCATCGATGAATGCGAGAATGTTTTCGGCGCGTTGAAAAATGCGAACGCCAAGAAAAAATTTTCTTTTGAGCCAAACAAGGTCACGAAGTCAAGCCTCGCAGTAAAACTTGAGCACACTTTTCTCACCGACATCAGCGCGGACAAAGCGGGTCCTCGCCCTGCCGTCCTTGTTCCGACCACGGAGTTTTTCGATCCAGTTCAATTTTGGATTCGCTCGCCAAAAATTTACGAAGAGGATTCGCCGATTTTCGACGCACTGTTTTTGGAACTCGAAGCGCAATGCAAGAAAATCGCGGCGCAAAATTTCGCTGGAATTGAATCGCGTGTTGAAAACCGCTCCGCCCTTGTTTCGTTCGGCACAATCACGCTTTTCAACGCAAAGAAAATTTCGGACGCGGATTTCGTATTCAAAAAGGCGTTCGAAATCATGCGCGAAAAGCTTTTCGCAAATCAGTCCGGCGAAGAGAATTTTTCAGAAGAAGAATTTTTCAATGAAATCAGAACTCGCTGGATAAAGACGCGCTACAATGAAAGCCAAGGAAACTCAGAAACGATAGAAATCCTCGCGCGGGAAGCGAGCGTCGCGCGACTTTCTGGCTCAAAATCCGACATATCGTTCGCGCGGGAATACGAGGAAGTCGCGCTTTGCGACGAGGAAAAATTCCGCGAAGTCTGGCAAAAATATTTCGAAGCGCAGGTGTTCAAATTGTATTCAATCGACTCGAAAAAATGACAAGGCCCCTGCTTGAGCAAGGACCTTGCAAAAATTGCGTTGCCTAACTTTTCGTCTTATCAACACACGCCGACACAGAGCATCGGCACTCCGCACAAATCAGAATGTGTATGTGCCTGTCGTAATCGAACCTGCTCCGCTTGTAATCGTGAACTGAATCGACTTCGTTTTCGTGAGGTCAAGCGCGGCATAGAACTCCGAAAGATTCTTGACTTTCTTTCCATTCACTGCCGTTATCACATCCCCCTCCTGAAGCCTGAGCGAAGCCGCCGGAGATTTTGGCTGGACGTTCGTTACCGCGACACCTTCCACATTGGAATCGATTTCAAGTTTTTTCCGCACATCGTCTGTAAGCGGAATCGGAATGAAACCGGGCCAAAGTTTCGCGTTGTCCGAAGAAACTTCCTTCGTGCGCTCGGTGATGCGGACAGTGAGCGAAACTTCCTTTCCGCCGCGAATCACTTTGAATGAA
The DNA here is from genome assembly GCA_022510845.1 of Treponema sp. Lineage (GTDB taxonomy): Bacteria > Spirochaetota > Spirochaetia > Treponematales > Treponemataceae > Treponema_D. The sequence continues at coordinate 13,848 of JAFLSR010000023.1, read as the reverse complement.
GCGTCTTTGTTTGCAGGAAGACTTCCCACATCGCGCACAAGTTGATCCACGTTTTTAACTGCGCGTCCGTTCAGTTCGATTATGTAGTCGCCCGCCTGCAATCCGCCTTTGAACGCCGGGGAATTCACGAAAATCTGCGAGGCGAACGCGCCTGTCTTGCCTTTGACTCCGAGCGAGGCTTTTACATCGTCGTTCATTTCAACGAGGCTCACGCCGAGCCATCCATAAGTCACCTTTCCGTTCGCGATGAATTCATCGATGGCGTGCTTGATGTTGTTGATTGGAATCGCGAATCCCAAGCCTTGGCTTCCGCCCGACTGCGACGCAATCCATGTGTTTATTCCAATCACTTCGCCGTAGATGTTCAAAAGCGGTCCGCCTGAATTTCCCTGGTTTATCGCCGTGTCCGTCTGAATGAAGTCGTTGATGTTGCCAATCTGCCCGCCGCTTCTTCCCGTGGCGCTGACAATTCCTTCTGTGACCGACTGGCTGTAGCCGAGCGGCGCGCCCATCGCGAAGCATATATCGCCAGCCTGAACGCTGTCGCTGTCGCCCAAAACCGCGACCGGAATCGAATTGTCGTCGGCTTCGAATGAAACCAACGCGACGTCCATGCGCTCGTCCGCGCCTACGAGTTTTCCGTCAAATCTGCGTCCGTCGTTCAGTTTTATGGAAATCTCCGTCGCCTTTCCTGCCACATGGTTGTTCGTGAGCACATAGTATTTTTTTCCGTCGCGGCGGATGATTACGCCCGAGCCGAGACCTTGCTGCTCATATTCGCGGCTTTCGTTTCCCTGCGGAATTCCGAAAAATCGGAACGGAAAATCGCCGAAAGGATTGGCTGGGCGAGTCTTTTTTTCGGTGACATCCACCTCGACGACCGACGGAAGAACCTGCGCGGAAATCGAGCGGAACGCGTTCTGCATCGCTTCCAAGACTTTGAGCGAGTCCTCGGGAATTTTCGCCGAGGGAGAAGTGTCCGCGAACGCCGTGTTCGCGCCGCGCTGCGCAGAAGATTTTCCGGCGCATGAGAATGAAATCAGCCCTAACGAAAGGACCGCGGCAAACGCCGTTGTAATTACATTTTTTGTCGTAGTTTTCATAAACCGCTCCTGACTAAAATATAACATTTTAAATGAGCCGCTAATTTGGCGCGGCGCATTTTACCACGAGTTTTTGGCTTTGCAAAAACTCGCTTATTTACTTGCCTGCTAATGCAGGCGAACTCGTCATTCTCGAAATCTGAAGTTTCCTGCGATGTCGAGTTAAAAAGTCGCGTCGTATATTTCGCGCCTTCTTATAAAAAAACTGCGGCAGGCAAAATGGTTACACTGAGGTGTTGCGCCAGTCAAGCGCGGTGAGGATTTCCGTGTGGTCTGCGAAGACTGCCACAGTGTGCTCTTCGTGCGCGCTGCAAAGCCCGTCCTCCGTGACAACAGTCCAGCCGTTGTCCAAAAGTTCCACTTCATCGCTTCCAAGGTTTATCATCGGCTCGATAGCGAGTACCATTCCGGGCTGAATTCTCGGATTGGAATCGCGTCCGCGCGGACTGTTCGGAATCGTAGGATCTTCGTGCACGTCAAGCCCCACGCCGTGCCCGCAATACTCGTAGACCACGCCGTAGCCGTTCTTTTTGTGCGCGATTTCGTAGACCGCTTTCGTTATGTCGCTGATGCGGTTCCCTGCCTTGCAAGCCTGAATGCCCGCCGCAAGGCATTCCCGCGCCACGTCGTCGAGTTTTCGCCATTCGGGACGAACGTTTCCAACAAGGACAGTGTGCGTGGAATCGCTTATGTAGCCTCCAAGGTCGATTCCCACGTCTATCGAAACGAGGTCGCCGTCGCGGATGATTTTTTTCTTGGAAGGAACGCCGTGAATCACTTCTTCGTTCACGGAAATGCACGCCGCGCCCGGGAAATCCTCGCGATACCAAGCCGGCTTTCCGCCATGCGAAACGATGAAATTCTTGCACAAATTGTCGATGTCCTTGGTGGACATTCCCGCCTTCACCTGCGGAATCACTTCGTTGAACATATCGGCGAGCAGGTGGCACGAGCGGCGGATGCCTTCAATCTGCTTTTCGTTTTTGATTCGTATCATAAAAGTTCTCCTGATTTCAAGCGATGAAAAAGTTTTTTCCCTTCATTTCTTGAAACACGATTTTTGAAATGAAGCGAAAATCGCGATGAAATTGGCGGCAAAATTCTCCGCCAGTTTCCAAACGCTGGTTCACAATTTCGCTATTTATATTCATATTCGGATTCGATTCTTTCCGCCTCGTCATGGCAAATCTTGCTTGTGCGTCCGTCGCCTATTCGCGCGTAGATTTCTCCCATCTTGTGCAATATGAACGCGTCGTCAGATTTGCCGAGTTTCAGTTCCAAGGCGTTCTCGAAAAAATCCAATGCAAGTTCGTCGCTGATTTTTCCTTCGATGTGCCTTCGCATGATGTTCCGAAAAAGCGCGAGAACCTCTGGAAAAAAAAGCCTGAAATATTCGTACTTGAACTCAAGCTCGATTATCTGGCACAAAAGCATTGCGGCATCGTAGTATTCCTCGCGCAGAATCATTTCCTCGCACAGTATGAATGCGTAGTCCATGAATTCTTCTTTTGTGAACCATCTTCTGAGAGTGAACGAAGAGCGTTCCGTTCGCATTCGCTTGTATTCCGCCACGGCATCGCTTTCCCTCGCGTGGGTTAGGTCGAACAGGATGAGTTTTGCGCGGCTCTCGTCGTCGTGGCGTTCCAAAAGCCATTCGCGGTAATCCCACGACTTGACCTTGCGGCGGCGGAAATGGTCGCTGAAACTCGAATCGAAAATTTTCCTTGTGCGCTCGTCGGTGAGAATTTCGTAGGCGCGCACTACGCGGCGGAATTCTTCCGATGTCCCGGGGTTTCCAGAAACATCGGGATGAAGTTCCTTGACGCGCTTTCTGTACGCCCTGCGAATTTCGGTGAGTGTCGCGTCGCGCCTTATTCCGAGAATCTTCCAGCAGTCTTCCATAATTTCGATTTTAGTCTATGCTATTCTGAACAGTTGTTCAATTTGAGGCTCGCGGACGACCATAACGGAACAATGCGAGTTCATTATGATTTCCTTGTCCACAAGTGAAAAGTGCCCCTTTGAACCGGATGTCACGGTGCGGCTTGCGTCCTGCGCTCCGCTTCCGCCTATCAGGATGAGTTCCGCTTTGAAATTGTCGGCCGCGCTTATCACTTCGCCCCAGACCGAGCCTTCGAGAAGCTCCGCCTGAGCCTTTACGCCCTTTTTCTTTGCGAGCATCATCGCGTAGTCCAAATATTTCTGTCCGTCGGCACGGAGATTCTGTGCGAAACTTGCGTTTTCTTCTTCCAGCAAAAAATGGCTTATCGTAAGGCGTTTGAGGGTTGCCGTGTCAACGACGCATACGAATTTCAAGTTGACGTGCTGCTGCTTTGCCATGAGGATTCCGTACATGGCGGCGTGCGTAGAAGATTCAGAGCCGTTTATGGACACCAGAACATTGTGAACCAAAGGTTTCAGCATTTCTTTTCCCCCTGTGAATTCTTTTTGTTCTTCAACGCCTTGAGCACGAAGGTGTTGTCCCTTTCGCGCTCCTCAAGTTGGCTTTCGATGTATTTTTTTGTCTCGCGCGTCTGCGGAATCACCATCTTGTCGAGCGCGTTCACCCTGCGCTGCGTCTTCTTCACTTCGCCTGCGAGCCGCCAAACTATCGTCCTGATTGAAGCCATTTCCGTAAGCAGGGTTAGCAAGTCGAAGAAATCGCAAATCACTTCGTCGCAGGAAGAAAAAGATCCGAGCGCGGAATAGAAGAGCTGCTTTTTGGGCGGATTCACCGAAATAGAAGAAAACTTCATTCCGCCTATTGTAACGCTCGTTTCTTCGATGTGGAAATCGTACCTCACCGCGCGGGAAATCTGTTCTATGCGGTCGCCTCCGACTCTCATCAGGACGCGCTTGAGCGCGGCGTAGGAAGTCTGCGTCGCCTTGTCGATTTTCGTTTCAAGGATTCTCACGCGCTCCGCCATGTGCATCAATTCCATCACGAGAATCTCGCGCTTCTGTTCAAGCAAATCGTAGCCGTTTTCCGCGCTGGCAAGCTGTTCGTTCATTGCGAGAAGGTTCGACTTTGTGGGTGCGATGTTCAACTTCATTCTACGAGTTTCCCGCCTCTTCGCCTTTCGGCAGATATTTTTCGATGAATTCGGGCTTTATGCGCAGAAGCTCTTCGCGCGGCAAAAGGGAAAGCATCTTCCAGCCGATGTCGAGAGTCTGTTCGATGGAACGGTCCTCGTGCTCGTCCTGACCGAGGAATTCCTTTTCGAACCTGATTCCAAAATTCAAATACTGCTTGTCGAGTTCGCCCAGTTCCTCTTCGCCTATGATTGCCGCGAGGTTGCGGATGCTCTTGACTTTCGAATACGCCGCGAAAAGTTGCGAAGAAACGTTGGCGTGGTCTTCGCGCGTCATCACGCGGCCGTCCTTCGCGATTCCGATTCCGTCCTTCATAAGGCGCGAAAGCGACGGAAGTCCTGCCACAGGCGGATACATTCCGCGCTGGAAAAGCTCGCGGTCAAGGACAATCTGGCCTTCGGTGATGTAGCCCGTCAAGTCGGGAATCGGGTTCGAGATATCGTCGTTGGGCATCGTGAGAATCGGAATCTGCGTAATCGAGCCTTCGCTGCCCTTTATGCGTCCCGCGCGCTCGTAGAGTTCAGCCAAGTCGGAATAAAGATAGCCGGGATAGCCTTTGCGTCCTGGCACTTCACCGCGCGTTGTGGAAATCTCGCGCAACGCCTCGCAGTAGTTCGTCATGTCGGTCATCACAACGAGGACGTGCATTCCCTTTTCATACGCCAAATATTCTGCGGCGGTGAGCGCGCAACGTGGAGTTATCGTGCGTTCGATGCTCGGCGCGTCGGCAAGCGAAAGGAACATCGCCACTTTGGAAAGAACGCCACTTTCCTCAAAAGAATCCGTAAAGAATTTCGCCACGTCATATTTGATGCCCATTCCCGCGAAGACCATCACGAACTGGTCGTCCGAATTTTTGAGCTTTGCCTGCCTGATGATTTGCGCCGCAAGTCGGTTGTGCGGAAGTCCGTTCCCTGAAAAAATCGGGAGTTTCTGTCCGCGGATGAGTGTGTTCATTCCGTCGATTGCGGAGATTCCTGTTTGGATGAAGTCGCGCGGATAGACGCGGGCATAGGGATTTATCGGAGCGCCGTTCACGTCCCGCTTTTGCGAGGAGAGAATTTGTCCGTACCCATCGATTGGTTCTCCAAGTCCGTTGAAAATCCTTCCGAGAAGCCCTTCGCCTACGCGCAGTTCCAAAGGCTCTCCGAGAAATTCTGCCGAAGAATTGTCCAAGTCGATTCCGCTTGTCGAGCCGAAAATCTGCACTACGACAGCAGCCTCGTTCATGTCGATTACGCGGCCAGTGCGCTTTTCGCCGTATTTGTCGCGGACGCAGACCACTTCGTTGTATGCCACATTCTCGCTGCGCCTCACCACGACAATCGGCCCGTCAACAGAATTTATTCCGCGATATTCTATGCCTTTCATATTGCCACCTTGCGCTCGCCTTCAAGCGACGAAATGTAGAGCCGCTCGATTTCGCCCATCTGACTTTCGAGATGTCCTTCCACTTCCTTGATTTTTTCAAGCGCGGAATTTTCAACGCTGCTTTTTATGCGCACGATTTCCTCGCGCACTGGAAGGGACGCCACCTTGGAAAGAGGCGCGCCCGCCTTGATGACGCGCTCCGCCTTGTCGTAGAATTTCACAATCAGCGAAAGAATTTCAATCTGCTTTTCTGGAGCGCAGTACGAATCGATTTTGTCGAATCCGTCCTGCTGCAAAAAGCCATTTTTTATCATGTCCGAAACCGTGAGCACAAGCCGCTCCACGTCAGGAAGCGCGTCAGGTCCTATGAGGCGCACGATTTGTTCAAGCCGCTGTTCCGCCTTGAGAAGGTCGAGAGCGCGCTGCCTTATCGAAAACATTCTCGGATTTTGCGCCTGCCACCATTCCTTCACTTCGCCTGCGTATTCCGAATACGAGTCAATCCAACCTATGGCAGGATAATGCCGCGCGTTCGCCAAATCACGGTCGAGCGCCCAAAAGCATCGGATGAAACGCTTCGTGTGCTGGGTGACAGGCTCGGAAAAGTCGCCGCCAGGAGGAGAAACCGCGCCGATCACGCTGACGCTTCCCTCTCCTCCGCAAAGCGGAATCACGCGCCCTGCCCTTTCGTAGAATTCAGCCAAGCGCGTCGGCAAATATGCGGGGAATCCTTCCTCGGCGGGCATCTCTTCGAGGCGGCCCGAAAGTTCGCGCAAGGCTTCCGCCCAACGGCTCGTGGAATCCGCCATGATTGCCACCGCCATTCCCATGTCGCGGTAATATTCTGCGAGCGTGATTCCCGAATAAAGAGAAACTTCACGCGCCGCCACCGGCATATTCGAAGTGTTCGCGATGAGAATCGTTCGTTCCATGAGGGAGCGGCCAGTTCTCGGGTCGATGATTTCAGGGAATTCCGTAAGAACGTCTGTCATCTCGTTTCCGCGCTCTCCGCATCCGATGTATATAATCAAATCCGCGTCGCACCATTTTGCGATTGAATGCTGAGTCATCGTCTTTCCGGTGCCGAATCCTCCCGGAATCGCGGCCGTGCCGCCTTTGGAAAGCGGAAACAGCACGTCAATCACGCGAAGCCCCGTGATGAGAGGCTCTGTCACGCCAAGTTTTCGCGAATACGGACGGGCGCGGCGCACAGGCCAATATTGCGCGAGTTTTATTTCCTCGCCGAGTTCCGTCACGGCGATTTTTTCGTTCACAGTATAAGAGCCGCTTCCAAGAAATTCTTTGAGGACGCGCCCGCGGGTCTGAGGCGGAACCATCACCTTGTGCAAAATCGAAGAAGTTTCCTGGACAGTTCCCAAGACCATTCCCGGAAAAATCGGAGTTCCTTCCGCGATTTTGTTTCCGTCTTTATCTTCTGCGGCGCGGAATTCCCATTTTTTTTCCAAGTCGAGCGCGTCCGCGCGTTCGCCAGCCGCAAGAAACGAGTCAGAATTTTCGAACATGGTCTTGAGCGGACGCTGGATTCCGTCATAAATCGTGCCAACAAGCCCAGGCCCCAAATGCAGCGAAAGCGGCATCTCAACGCATTCGACATTCTCGCCGATTCGAAGTCCAGTCACATCCTCGTAAACTTGGATTGTCGCCTGCCCCTCGCTCTGGCGGATTATCTCGCCCATAAGACGCTTTTCGCCAACGTTCACAACATCGTAAAGCCCGCAACCTTCCAGCCCCTCGGCAAACACAATCGGACCTGAAACGCGAGTAATTTTCCCAGTTATCATATCTTCCTCAATTCATCGCCAAAAAGTTTTTCCACAAGCGCGCCGTAATGCCTGTCCTTGAGTTCGCCAACGGATTCTTCCAAAGTGAGGCGGCACTTTATCGCGCTGTCCTCGGATTCCAAGATTACGCCCTCGCGGAATTCGATTGCGCTTTCGGCCTTTTCGCCTGAAAGCGCGAAGTCGATTTTTTCGCAGGCAAGAAGACTGCCTCCAAGTTCCTTTTCAAGCGAACCGCGCGCCAAATCCAAGTCGAAGCCGTAGACCTTCGCGCGGAATTTTTTGCTTGCGAAAAATTCTTTTTTTTCGCGGACAGGACGGATGGCGATTTCAAGACGCTCTTTTTGCGAAAGCTTTTTGAAATATTCGTTCAGCGCGGAATCCACGCTCTGCGCGACGAACGAAACCAAAAACCTTTGGCGTTCCAGCGGAACTGATGCTTGCAGGACTTTTTCGCACTTTGAAAGTTTGTCCGCATAAAATTTCTCGCGCTCGGCTTTCGCGTTTTCCAATCGCGTTCCTGTTTCCGAAAGAATTGATTCCGTCTCTCGCCTCGCCGCCGCAAGAATTTTTTCCGCTTCCTTTTTGGATTCGGCTTGTATTTCTTTTTCGAGAATTTCGGTAGACCGTATTTCTTCCATAAAAATTTTCCCTAAAACTCGGCATCGAAGAAGTTTTTACTTTCGAAGATGACGAGTTCGCTCGCGCACGCGGGCATTCAAATAAGCGAGTTTTCATAGAAAACTCGACATTAAAACCAGCAACGATATTTTAGTTGCTGATTTTAATATTCCCTAAAAATAAGCACCGCGGAAAATTTCATTTTTCGAGGATGCTTATTTCGCTCGCGCACGCGAGCCTTAAATAAGCGAGTTTTCATAGAAAACTCGACATTAAAATCAGTAACGATATTTTAGTTGCTGATTTTAATATTAAATATGTATTCCCACCGCCTCGCGAATCGACTGCGTGAGAGTTTTTCGTCCCGCCAAATGTCCGCCGATTCCGGGAATTTCGACGATAAGCGGATATTTCGCGCCGCGCTGCCATTCCATGACTTCTTCTTCAAGCAGCATCGAAATTTCTTCCGTCAAAATCAGGACTTTGGGACGTTCCACGCTTGTTGGCGCGGAAACACCGTTTTCGAGAATTTTTTTTCCAGTCACGCGGCTGAACGCTTCGAGGGCTTCGGCGCGGTTTGTCGCGACCGCCCCCTCCACGCCAATCAGCGCGAATACCAGGACGATTTCTCGTTCACCGATGACAAAATACTGCATGAAATGCCTTGGCCTATCCCAGTATTATTATGAGCAGGGCAACAAGGAATCCCCAAAGACAGATACCTTCGGCAAGTCCGACGAACGGCAAGGCTTTTCCCGAAAGTTCAGAATTTTCGCTCATCGCGCCCATCGCGGCAGCACCGATTTTTCCTACTGCCATTCCGCCGGCGATGCACGAAAAGCCCACCGCAAGACAAGCCGCGATGTACTTGAAGGACTTCGAGTTGTCCGCCTGCTCGATTGCCTGCTCCTCCGCATTTTCGGAAGAAGACTGGGCGAAAATCCCTGCCATGGCGACGCAGAACAACGCTGCCACCAAAACGAAAATTTTCTTGTTCATTATGAACTCCTATAAAAAAACATGAACGATTTTTCAAAATCGCGAATGCTTTTTTATCGTGCGTTTGCAATGAAATGAAAACGCACAACAATATTAAGTTTGCGACGCAAACTTTGAACATAAAAACGCCGCGCCATCTGTGCGGTGGTTTTATGTAAAACTCCCTAATCAACAAGCCCCGACGCGGAGTATCGTCGCACGAATCAATTCCGCGCAAGGTGCATGAACTTTCCAAATCCCGCGAAGTGATTTTTCGTCCGCGTCATTTTCGGTAGACGAATTCATAGGGCTTGAATTCCTTTCCTGTCTCGCCAAAGAATTTGGAAAAGAATTCATAGTATTGCAAGCGAATCGCCTGAATCGCGACAATCATTCCTTCAAGGACGACCACAATCGCGTTTCCAACGATTCCGATTGCCACCGCGCCCGCGCCTCCTACCAATTCCATCATCGTGCTGATTATGAATCCGAGCACGGCATGGGCCAAGGCGAACGCGCCCACTCGCAAAAAACTCACCGAATTTGAAAGGTATGTGATGACGGTTTCCAAAAGTTCCACCACCGCTTCGATTACCGCGGCTCCGAATCCGTTTTCCATCACAGGTCGCTCGCCCTCAACAAGTCGCGTGAAAACCTCGCCGAACGCGCAGAAGAAAAGCGACGCTCCGATTACAATCCAGTCGTAAAGCGCGACCTTGTGTCCGAAAGCCGCCACTCGCACTGCAAGCGCGACGACATACCAAAAGAAAAGTGCGCCCGAAAGCCCGCCCTTTCCAAAAAGCGCGTGGCCGACTTTTTTTCGCGCGAACGAGTTCACGATGTTTATGATGATTCCCACCGAATTTATCACGAAGCCCACGGCAACGGAAAATCCGAAGAACATGAACATTCGCCTCACGGAATTCGGATCGGACTGCGGCATCATCGGAAGAATCTGATTGCGGCTCTCGCCAAAAAGCCCTGTCACAAAACGCTCGAACGGCTCCAAGAACGTCTCGTTGGCAAAAAATTCGCCTGTGAGAAGCCCCATCACCATGCTCGAAATTCCGATTCCGATGAAAATCGGGGCGAACTTGTTCCATCCGCCGACTTTCACGATGTTCCGCGCCATCAGGATTCCAGCCAAGAAGAACACAAGCCCCTGTCCAGCATCGCCGAACATTATTCCGAAAAGAAGCGTGAAGAACACCGCGACGAACGGCGTGGGATCGACTGTGCCGTAGACTGGCGAACCGTAACTGAAAATCATCCTGTTGAACGCGCCCGCGAATTTCGAGCGAGTGAGGCGCACAGGAACTTTTTCCTTTCCCGAAACGATGCTCGGAACTTCTTCCGGCCTGTACTTGCGGACCGAAACACGCTTTGATGTGAGCGTCTCGACTTCTTTTATGAAATCATCGGATTCGGAAATCGGAATCCAGCCCGTAAGCCGATAAACCAACTGCGTGGATTCGAGCAGATTCTCTGTGTCGCAGAGTTGCGCGCCGAGCGAGAACGAAGCCAAAAAGCGCAGGATTTTTTCGCTGTGAGTTTCGGTGAAGTTCGCGCGCTCGGTTTCTATTTCGCGGATTTTTATCTTTTCTTCGTCGCGCTGGGCTTTGAGCGAAGCCAAAACCTCGTCCGGGATTCCCTTGAAATCCTTCGGGATTTCCATTTGGACAAACCCGAATTTCTTGAGTTCCGTGTCGAGAGCGAAACGCCCCTTTTTGCTTGAAGCCGCAAGAATCCGCGTTTTGTCGTCGCCAAGCGGCACTATCACCGCGCGTTGTCCCACGGCGAATTTCAACTCGTCAAATACGGCAGGGTCTATTTTTCCGATTCTCAACGAAAGGAAAGAAAGCCGTTCAAGTTCGCTGTAGGACTGCTTCAAGTTGCTGAAAGCCGATGCTTCCTTGTATGATTCTTCAACGCGCTTGAAACTCTCGCGCTCCACAGTGTCCCGCTTTATGAGGCCTTCAAGCGAAGAAATGATTTTCTCCGCCTCTTCGAAGTCTTGTTCGCAAGGAAGGCTCGCTTCTTTTACGGAAACTCCGCTGTCGTCAATTCCCAAAAATGCCCGCACCTGGTCAAGCCGGACGAACATCTCGCGCTCTCGGTTTTCATGCGCTGGAGCCGTGGTGCGCAAGGAATTTTCCTCGCCTCCCAATTTGTTTTGGAACTGGAAAATTCCGCTCTTTCCCAAAAACAAAAGCACATTTGAAATGTCTTCTTTGAGAACCATCAACTCAACAAGGCACATACGAGTCGTTCTTGCCATAAACCACCTATCTTATTCCTGCCGCTTCCATCGCAGATTCTGCTCCGACATTCAGGCGCAAGCCTTCCAACGCCGCGCGCATAAGATCGAGTTCGTGCAGTTTAATGAAAAACCACGAAACCAAAACTATTGGCTCAAATGGATTCGCATGGAAAAGCCTGTTCGATTCCGCGACAAGTTCCTTTTGCGCAGCGTCCTCCACCCAGCACGGGTCAATCGTCCATATTGAGCCTTCTTCATGCGCGTTCAAAAACCTTGCATATTTCCAGTCGCTCCAGTCTTCGTAATGCTCAGGGTTCTTTTCCAAAATTTCAATGGCATCACGCGCAAGCAGGTCGTCTTTTTTTGCCGAAGAATCAAGGAAAGAAATATGCTCCAAAATTTCATCGCGCTCCATCTTGTAAAAAACTTTGAGGCGCAACGCCCAAGTCATGTTCCAAACCGCATATTTTTTCAGAATCAATTTTTGGACATTCGGACGTTCCAAAAAATTGAGGCGACCAGCGGCCTTCCACAAGTCCGAAACGAACTGCCTGTCGATTTTGGCATCCAAAAACTGCTGCTCCGTGATTTCAGGTTCCTTGTCATACCAGGAAAGCGGCGAGCCTTCCGTAATCTTTTTTATCGAAGGCCAACCGTCATAATTCAAAATATTGTAGGGCGCGATTCCGCGAATGTGGGGAAATTTTTTCTGCCCCATGGCGGCGGCAGCGCCAAGCGACTTCAAGTTGGAATAGTCGAAATAGCGCAAGAGCAGCACCGCCACATCGTCAGGTTTGTCGTACATATCGAGCAAGCGTTTGTAGTCCAAAATGAGCTTCGCGCCAGCCTCTTCCTCGAAGCGCCGCGCCAAAAGGGTTTCTGGAACGGACGGGACTTCCGTCTTCAAGACAAGCGACCAAAGTTCCGGTATGGAACGCGCGCCGAAAAGCGACGCCGCGCGCTGGCCGACAAACGACCGCGCCAAGATTCCGCTGGCTTTCGCGTAGACATAAGACTGAGCGCCTGAACGTTCCACCACACACCTTCTTACAAGACTGATTGCAAAAACTCGTAGAATGCGTCCGTATTCTTATTCACATTGCGAATTCTTTCCCTATATGATTCAAGGGCGGAAGAATGTCCTGCGTTCAGTTCTTGGATTTTTTTCTCGTAATCCGCTTCCAAAGAAGAATCCATTTCCCTGAATTTTTTTTCGTAGTCCGAATCCGCCTGCGCCCTCGCCTGCGCCAGAATTTTTTCGGCTTCGGCATGAGCCTCCGCGACAAGCGCGCTCGCGCTTTCCTCGGCTTCGAGCAGATTGGCGATGAGCGCCCGTTCTTCCACTTCCATCACAAAGACTCCTCCGCATCGCAAATCATTTCGAAAAGCGAATGCGCGTCCTCAACCGCAAGAAGACTTTTTCGGATTTCGGCGTTGTCCAAAATGAGCGAAAGTTTGCGAATCACTTCCAAATGGTCTGACGCCTTTCCCTGGGCAAAAAGAAGCATGAACACTATGTGAACAGGCTTTCCGTCAAGCGCGTCGTATTCAATTCCCTTGCGGCTCACGCCGACGGCGAACATATCCTTTTCAATGCCGGAACAGATTGCGTGCGGAATCGCGATTCCGGAAATCACGCCAGTGGACATCTTTGACTCGCGCTCAAGAAGCCGCTCCAAGACCTCCGCGCGATCGAGAGGCTCGCCGCCACGGACAAAGATTTCCACCATTTCTTCGAAAAGTTCGTCCTTGTCCGTGCTCTCCAAATCCATGCTGATAAAACTTGGGCTGAAAAACTTTGCCAACATTCTATCACCTTCTTCTAAAATTCAGTAAAAAATGCGCAAAACGGCGAATCACGCAATACGAAACCGCCGCAAAAAACGCATCGAAACTACTCTTCTTCGGGCAGAGACAGGACGGTTTCCTCTTCGGAAGATTCGCTTGCCGCATCATCGGCATCAAGATACTTATACCATTCTTCAACGGCCGCGCCGCTCGTGTCCACGCTTTCCTGCACGGACGGAGAAAGGGTCGATTTTATGGCAGGCTTTTTGTTGAGCCGCGCAATGAAAAAAGCCGTTACGATGAAAAGCGCGACAAGCACAAACGTCGCCTTGTTTATCACGCTTGCGGAGTGCGAGCCGAACGCCGCGCTCCCCGAGCCGTTCATAAGCCCGCCAAGGCCGCCGCCCTCATCGTTCTGAATCAAAACCAAAAGAACAAGCAGGACACAAACAATCACGAACGCGACCATAAGAATAACTTTTATAGCACCCATAAAAACTCCACTTCAAGTCGATAGATTCAAATTATAATGAAAACGACAAATTTATTCAAGAGAAATTTTTCTTGTTTTTTTCCGACAAAATTTGACGCGGCTTTTGCCGCCTTGACTTGCAAAAGCAGAAAAGATTCCCGCGTCAACTTCGGCTTTTTTAGCACTCGCAAATCGGAACGAATGTGTCAGCCTTCAAGGACGCGCCGCCAATCAAGCCGCCGTCGATGTCGGGCTGGGCGAGAAGTTCCGCCGCGTTGCTCGCCTTCATCGAGCCGCCGTACTGAATTATGATTTCGTCCGCAACTTTCTGATTGTAAAGTTTCGCGATATATCCGCGGATGA
>JAFLSR010000022.1 GCA_022510845.1 Treponema sp. | reverse complement strand
TGATGCCTATGATATGCGAAACAAAATCGGCTTGAGCAAAACCACACTTTCTTTATTACGGAAGGGTTACCCGCGCAACCTATTCAAACCAAAATCTCCTTGATATGGTGGCCGAGGAACTGCCTGACATGTCCATCGGAAGAATCACCGACGTGATGACCGACTATGCAGCCGTGTGATATGCGGAATCACATGGTTTTGATGCCGAGGATCAAATTCAATTTTTTTAATGTTGTACAATGAAAAACGCACTTTTTTTCAAAAACATTTGCTCGCAAAACAGAAACAATTGACCTTTTTAGTTTTTTTTGATACAATGGTAAAATGAGCAACTACAAAACATTTATCATAGGATTTCCCAGAATCGGAGCCAATAGAGAACTAAAATTCGCGGAAGAAAAATATTTTGCCAAAGAACTTTCTTCAAGCGAACTGGAAGCGTGCGCGAAAACGCTGCGTGAATACGGATGGAAAAAGCAGTCCGCCGCCAAAATCGATTTCATTCCTTCCAACGACTTTTCATATTATGACGGAATGCTTGACGCGGCAGTGATGCTCGGGGCGATTCCTGCCCGCTACAAGTCGCTTGGCTTGAGCGCGCTCGACACCTACTTCGCGATGGCGCACGGATACCAGGGCGAGCAAGGCGACGTGAAGGCGCTTCCGATGAAAAAATGGTTCAACACGAACTACCATTACATCGTTCCCGAACTTGAATCGGATACAAAGATTTCGCTCAATGCGGAAAAAATCCTCGGAGAATTTTCTGAGGCGAAGTCTCTCGGAATCGAAACCGTGCCAAGCGCAATCGGCCCATACACATTTTTGCATTTCGCCAATTACGCGCAGGGAAAAAGCCGCAATGATTACGCCGAAGATGTCTGCGCCGCGTACAAAAAACTTTTGGACGAAGCGAGCGCGGCTGGCGCGAAATGGATTTCGCTCTGCGAGCCTGCCTTGGTATTCGACACGAATTCTTCCGACATCGAATTCTTCAAGTCGCTTTACGGAAAAATTCTCGAAGGCAAAAAAATCAAAGTCCTCCTGCAAACTTACTTTGGCGACATCCGCGACAGCTACGACGCGATTACTTCCATCGCGTTCGACGGCTTCGGACTTGATTTCGTGGAAGGAAAGGAAACGCTTTCGCTCGTAAAAAAATCATTTCCGAAAAACGCGCTTTTGTTCGCGGGAATCGCGACAGGAAAAAACATTTGGCGCGCGAACTACGCGAAGGCTTCGCAGCTTTTGTCCGAAATAGAAAAATCCGTTCCGCGCGAAAACATCTCAATCGGATTCTCATGCTCGCTCCTGCACGTGCCGTACACGACGCGCGGCGAGGAAAAA
Organism: Treponema sp.; assembly: GCA_022510845.1. Classification (GTDB taxonomy): domain Bacteria; phylum Spirochaetota; class Spirochaetia; order Treponematales; family Treponemataceae; genus Treponema_D. The sequence continues at coordinate 35,321 of JAFLSR010000022.1, read as the reverse complement.
CTTTCAGGCGAAATCCTCAAGCACTTTTCGTTCGCGGAAGAAAAACTTTCGGAAATCGCCGACATCGCTTCCGGCAAAACCAATTCGGAACTCTTTGAAAAAAGCCGCGTTTCTCCGAACAGCGAAGTTCAAAGCGCGGTCAAGAATTTGAAAGACGCCGACTTCGTGCGAAAGCCCGAATTCGCCGAGCGCGAAAAAATCCAAAAACAGGAATTCAATTTGCCTCCATTCCCCACGACTACAATCGGCTCGTTCCCGCAGACGAGGGAAGTTCGCAAAAACCGCGCCGACTTCAAAAAGGGCGCAATCACAAAAGAGCAGTATGTCGAATTCAACCGCAAGAAAATCGCCGAATGCATCCGCTTGCAGGAAGAACTGGACATCGACGTTTTGGTTCACGGCGAATTCGAGCGCAACGACATGGTGGAATATTTCGGAAACAACCTTGAAGGATTCCTCTTCACGCAGAACGCATGGGTGCAATCCTACGGAACTCGCTGCGTAAAGCCGCCTGTGATTTGGGGCGATGTCAGCCGAAAGAACGCCATAACGGTGGAATGGTCGCAATATGCGCAGAGCCTTTCCGAGCGTCCTGTAAAAGGAATGCTCACAGGTCCTGTCACGATTTTGAACTGGTCGTTCCCGCGCGAGGACATTCCGATAAAAGAGCAGACATTGCAAATCGCGCTCGCCATCCGGGACGAAGTGCTCGACTTGGAAAAGAACGGAATCAAAGTGATTCAGATTGACGAAGCCGCTTTGCGCGAAAAACTTCCGCTTCGAAAAAGCGACTGGCATTCGCAATATTTGGATTGGGCGGTTCCTGCGTTCCGCCTCGTGCATTCGGGCGTAAAGCCGGAAACGCAAATCCACACCCACATGTGCTACAGCGAATTCAACGACATAATCCGCGACATCGACGAAATGGATGCGGACGTGATTACATTCGAAGCGAGCAGAAGCGACCTCAAGATTTTGGACGCGCTCAAAGAAGCGAATTTCCGGACGGAAGTTGGACCTGGCGTTTACGACATCCATTCGCCGCGAATTCCTTCAAAAGACGAAATCGTTTCCGCGCTCGAAAAAATGGTTCAAAAAGAGCCGGTGGAAAAACTTTGGGTGAATCCTGACTGCGGCCTAAAAACGCGCGGAGAAACCGAGACTGTCGCAAGCCTCAAAAATCTTGTCGCGGCCGCAAAGGAAATGCGCAGCAAATACAATAAATGAGCAAATGAAGAAAAAGGAAAATTTCATTTTCCAAAATAAAGTTTCTCGTTTTGCCGCGGCAAGAGCGCGTGTTGGAAGCATGGCGTGCCGAATTCTTTTCGGCATCCAGCGCGAGGCGTTTGATTTGGTCGCGATTCCCAAAGGCGAAGTCTACAAAAATTTCAACGTGCTCACTTTGGTGCGGCGAAGCGAAGCCGAATCGATGCTCGATGAAAAAGGCAAGCCTTTTAAAGCGCAGGAAATCGACCCGAAGAATTCGCTCGTAATCGGCACAATCAGGATGGGCTTCGGACATTGGCGAATCGCCATCGCGCTTGCGAGCGCGGCGAACAGCATGGGTGTGCGCGCCTATCTTTTGGACTTGATGTCATTTTCGGAAACCCCGATTGAAAAGTCCATAAAATTCCTTGAGGGTGCGTACAATTCACTTTCGCGCCTTTCGCAAAAATCAAAACTTTTCAACACGCTGATTTGGGAGCCAATCACAAGCGGAATGAACGCGCGTCTTGATTCCGCCATTCAAAACCGCGAAGTCTCGAAACTCTTCACTGCCGCATTGGAAAAACTTCCCAAAGAAATTCCTGTGGTCGCGGCGCATCCTTGGGTGGGCTGGAGCGCGATCTTGTGCGGAATGAAAAAAGTCGTTTCGATGATTCCCGACAACTTGCCGCTCGCATTTTGGCTCGTGGAAGGAAGCATCCACACGGTGCAATCGCCAAGCGCGTACATGGGCTACCGCACGCTCATCCACATGGAGAAGGGCGCGCCCATTTCGAATTGCATTCCGCAGGACGAAATCGTGCAGACGGGGCACTACGTTGACTATGAAATCCTCGATTCGATAAAGTCGGATTGCGAAATGCGGCTCGAACGCGAAAAGAATCACGAGGCACGCCGTCTGCTTCTTACGATGGGAGGCGCGGGGGCGCAGGCTTCGAAATTCGGCGAAATCGCAAATTATTGCAAGACCTACATCGAACAGAAAAAAGTCTGCCTCCTTATAAACATGGGCGACCACGAAGGCCGCTGGAACGAACTCAAACTCGCGCTCGAAAAAAATTCGATTCCGTATCAAATGCACACGGACTGGAAAAAAACTCAAGCCTTCGCCGAAAGCGCGAAAAAGACAAAGTTGACTGGCGTGCACATTTTCCTGCATTCGGATTTTTATGCGGCGGTCTACTGCACGAATCTACTGATGCACGTAAGCGATGTGATGATAACGAAGCCGAGCGAACTTTCGTTCTACCCGATTCCGAAACTTTTCATTCAGCGCGTCGGGCGACACGAGGCTTGGGGCGCGATTCGCTCGTCCGAAATCGGAGGCGGCACAAAGGAAGCGACCAATCCCCAAATCTTGAACCGCATTTTGAAAATGCTCGTTGAGGAAGACGACCTTCTGAAACTCTACATCAAAAGCATTTTGGACAACAACAAAATCAAAATATATGACGGCGCAATCAATGTCGTAAAAATCGCGATGAAGAAAACCAATGAAACAAAGCCGCCGCAAGAGAAGAAAAAGTCCACGAAAAAATAATTCAATTCCGCGCTAACGCTTATCCGCTAACGCGGTGTTTTATAAAAGGAGCGTTGAAAAAAACACATCCGTGTATTTTTTTCAACTTGCAGTTTCGTCCGCTTCGCGGTCAAAACTGCGATTTCGCGCATCCATGCGCGACCGCTAACGCGGTGTTTTACAAGGAGTTGATTATGGATTTTGTCGAACAGTTAAAGGAAAAGGCCAAGGCGGCAGGTAAGAAAATCGTCTTGTGCGAGGGCGAGGACAAGCGCGTGGTGGAGGCCGCGGCTAAAATCGTGCGCGAAGGCATCGCAAAAATCATCCTCATCGGAAATGCGGATGAATGCAAGAAAGTCGCGCCGGAAACCGACATAAGTGGAATCGAACTTGTTGACCCTGCCACCAGCGCGAACATCGACAAGTACGCGGAAATTCTCTTCAAGGCGCGCGAAGGGAAAATCAACAAAAAGACCGGCGCGCCGGAATACGCGACGGTGGAAGAAGCGAAGGCGTATTTGCTCAAAGACCGCACGATGTTCGGCGCGTTGATTCTCAAAGCGGGCGACGCGGACGGCTTTGTTTCGGGTGCGTGCCATTCCACGGCGAACACATTGCGCCCGGGACTTCAAGTCATAAAGACTGCCCCCGGCATCAAAACTGTTTCTTCAAGTTTTATCATGGTAGCGCCCGAAGGCGGCAACAAGTACATTCCGGAAGGAGTGGCTCTTTTGGCAGACTGCGCAATCAACATCGAGCCTTCCGCGGAAGAACTTTCCGACATCGCGCTTGCCACGGCTGAAACCGCAAAAAAAATCGCGGGAATCGAACCGCACGTGGCTCTCCTTTCGTTCTCCACGAAGGGAAGCGGAAACGACGACAAATTTTTCAAAAGCGTTCCGAAAGTGCAGGAAGCCGTGCGCCTCGCAAAGGAAAAGAACCCCTCCCTCGCGCTTGACGGTGAGTTCCAGTTTGACGCGGCGGTGGCTCCGGAAGTGGGCGCGCTGAAAGCCCCGGGAAGCGAAGTGGCTGGACACGCCAACGTGTTCGTCTTCCCCAACATCAACGCGGGCAATATCGGCTACAAAATCGCGCAGAGAATGGGCGGCTGGATGGCAATCGGCCCTGTCTGCCAAGGATTCGCGAAGCCGCTCAACGATTTGAGCCGCGGCTGCAACGTTGACGACATCGTGGCGACGGTGGCAGTCACAGCATTGCAGGCTTGAAAACACCCCGCACAAAAAAAATCCGCCTTTGTAGGCGGATTTTTTTTAGACGATGTTGGAGTTGGACCAACGACCCCTTCCGTGTGAAGGAAGTGCTCTACCACTGAGCTAATCGTCCGAAACAATGTCAGAATTATATCACAAAAAAAAATTTTGCGCAATAGAAAATCGCGACAAATCCAAAAAATATCGACAAACGAACTATTCTTCCAATTCGGGAATGCGTCCTTTGAGTTTGCGGATGAAGTCCGCGCCCGAAACGCCTTCGCGTAGACAGGCGAAGAGGCAATTTTCGCCCGCAACCGTTCCCAAGACCTCATCGAAATTCATGTTGTCGAGCGCGTTGCACACGGGGCTTGCGTAACCGGGGAATGTCTTTATCACGGCGATGTTTCCGGAAGTTTCGATGCTGATGTATCCGCGCAAAAAATCTTGCACGAAAATGTGCTCGCTTTCCTGCCTTTCCTCCTCCGTGGGGAGGGTGTAGGCGTACCCTCCATGTCCGTCCGCGATTTTGCCAACTTTCAAAAGTTTGAGGTCGCGCGAAAGAGTCGCCTGCGTCAATTCAAACCCTTCGTCGTTCAAAAACTTTAAAAGCGAATCCTGGCTTTCGATTCTGTTCGACTTGATTATTTTTCTGATTGCCTTAAGGCGGCCGTCGCGTTCTTTCAAAATCTGCCCCGCTGTTCTTTTTCAAAATGATAGCACGAAGAAGGAATTTTTTCAAGACGCAAATTTTCTGGAAACGGAATCGCGTCTAGTAAAGCCTGACATAGGTTTTTCCGAAGCCGCCGTCGTTCGCGTCCGCAAACTGGAACTCGCTCACTGCGGGGCTGTGCGAAAGATAGTCCTGCACCGCCTGCTGGAGCGCGCCGCTTCCCTTTCCGTGAATCACGCTGAAAGAAGGAAGCCCGTGGATTACGCACAGGTCGATTTGCTTTTCGAGAATTTTCATCGCCTCGTCGCGCCGCATTCCCAAAATCCGCAGTTCGAAAAAAGGCTTGTTTTCGGGAAAGAAATCCAACTGCTGCGAATTATCGTTTTTTTCGACCAAATCGTAAATAGGCGCATCGTGCGTATACCCTAACGGGGTATGGGTATCTTGGACGAGGCGCAATTTGTTTTGCTCCACTTCCATTTTTATCGCGCCAAACTGCACGCTCCACGAAGCGCCGCTTTCCTTGTGCAAAAGAACGCCCTCCGCGCCACCTGACTTCAACTTCACTTTCGCGCCTTCGACAAACTGCGCGGGAATTTTCTGTGGAGAAGTCTTTCTTTCGGGCAAAGTGGGCGTAGCGTAAAGAAGCGCTTCGGAGTTTTTTTTGCGCGGCTTTTTTTTGGACTTCGATGCATTGTGAGAACCTTGCGAACCATCAAACGAAGCACCTTCCGAGTTTTCGCGCGAATTGTTTTTTTCCTGCAATCTTTCTTCGTCTCGCAAAAGGTTTTCTTCTTCAAGGGCGAGTTGTTCTGCGTGAATTTTTTCCGTCCGCTCAAGCGCGTTTATAAAATCACGAACGCCCAAAGTTTTTTCGCGCGTTATTTCCCCCTCCCGCAATTCGCGCACAAGGTTTTCGAGTTTGCGGCGAGTCTCGCGCAAAAAGCGGCTTTCTTCTTTGCTCTGCGCGACTTTTAAATCGTGCTCGCGGCGGCGGAGGTTCATCTGCACCTCTCGGTTTTTCCGCTCACGCAGTTCGACTTCCTCTCGCTTCAATTTTTGCTCATCAAGAAGCGCGTCAAGTTCCGAATGCTTTTCGGAAAGTCCTTTTATGAGAGTGGAAACGTCGGCCTCCTGCGTGCTGATGTATTTTCGCGCGCCCTCCACCACCTTTCTAAACGAAGGATTTTTTTCCGCTTGGGCGGATGCGATTTCGAGCGCGTGGCTTTCACCCGGAATTCCCATCGCGATTTTATAACACGGCTTCATCGAAACCGCGTCAAATTCGACACTCGCGTTTTCGCACGATTGGTTCGTCCAGCCATAATTTTTGAGCGCGCCCTGATGCGTCGTAACAAGGACAAAACATTTTCGTTCGAGAAGCGAATCGAGCACAGCCATCGCGATGGCAGCCCCCTCCTGCCCGTCAGTTCCGCTTCCAAGCTCGTCAAGCAGGACAAGGCTTTTTTCCGTGGCATTCTCCACCGCGCAGGCGATGTTCTTGATGTGCGCACTGAACGTAGAAAGCGAATCGTCCAGCGACTGCTCGTCTCCGATGTCCGCGAAAACAGCGTCAAAAAAAGGAAGGCGGCTTTCTTCGCCTGCCGGAACGGGAAATCCGCTCTGGTTCAAAAGCGAAAGAAGCGCGAACGTCTTTATGGCGGCGGTCTTCCCCCCCGCATTTGGGCCTGTGATTATTATCACCTTTTTTCCGCCCGCGAATTTCATGTCGAGGGGAATCGTAGCGTCTCGCCCCAAAGTCTGCATCAAAAGCGGATGACGCGCCGCCTGCAAAAAAATGTCCTTGCCTTCTTTGGCTTCACGCGCGTAATTGCAGCCATTCGATTCTCCCCATTTTGCCGCCGCGCTCGTCACGTCAAGGCGCACCATGATTTCAAGCGCGGAAAGAAAATCGTCATAAAACGCAGAAAGTTTTTCGGAAAGACCGATGAGGATTTGCCGCACGGCGCGCTCGTATTCGAATTCCTTTTGCAGCAACTCGTTGTTCAGCCGCACCACTTCTTCCGGCTCAACGAAAACCGTCCGCCCCGTGTTGGAAACCTCATGGATTATTCCGCGCACTTTCGAGCGTTCGGAACTTTTTATGGCGAGAACTTCGCGCTGGGCGCGGACGACGGGAATGTTCGATTCGAGGACAGAAGCGAACGCGGCATCCGAAGTGATTTTCTTGAACGCGCCTTCGATTTCGCGGCGAAGTTCTGAAATCGCGTTTTTGATTTCGCGCAATTCAGGCAAATCCCTCAACGCGCCGTTTTTGTCGATGACTTTGAAAATCTCGTCTTCGGCTCGCTCCAAACTCGGAATGCGTTCCACAAGGCAAGGCAAATGTTTCAGATTGAGTTCGAGAGCGTTCCTGTTGATTTCCTCGCGCACGCCCCTCGCGCTCATGCAAAAAAGCCCGATTGCTAAAACCTGCTCCACGGAAAGAAACGCGCCGCTTGTCTTTATGACCGGAAAGAGACTTTCCACAAAAGGCCAAGGCTTTAGCGAAATGCTTTTTTGCGACGCGAGGCAAGTCTTCCATTCGCGGCTTAAATTTTTGAGCGGAATGAATTCTTCAGCGGAAGAAAAGGGCATTCGCGAAAGCATCTCGTTGCGCCCTTCCTCGCTCGAACAAAAATCCGCCACTTGATTTCGCACACGAAAATAGTCCAAGGTTTCCAAAGTTTTAGAATCCATTTTCAGTCTTTCCAATTTCCAGTGCGGATTTCCTCGGTGATTCTGCGAAAACTTTCGTAGCGGTCGCCCAAGATTGCGCCGCTTTCCACGGCTTCCAAAATCTTGCAGCCATCTTCGCAAGTGTGCGTGCACGAAGCGCCGAATTTGCATTTTCCCAAAAGCGGACGGAATTCGCGGAAGTACAAAGCCACATCGCCATGCGGAATCTCGCCAAGCATGAAACGGCGGATTCCGGGGGTGTCGATGATGTCGGCGCGGACGCCCTTTATGCCGCCTGTAAAAGCCTCGTTCAGCGTGAGATGGATGAGCGAGCCTTTTGTGGTGGTGTGCGCTCCGCGTCCGTATTTTTTGGAAAGGCTTCCCGTCTTCAGCACGACGCTGTTGTCAAGGCGGTTCACGAGGCTCGACTTCCCCACTCCGGAATGCCCCACGAGCACGCTCCGCTTTCCTTGCAGCATTTCCGCCAAATCCATCAGCCCCTCCCCTGTCTTCGCGGAAATCCGCTTTACTTCATACCCAAGGCTTTCCCAGTTTTCAAGCCGCTCTTCGAACGCGGACTTTTCTTCGGGCGGAAGTTCCTGCGCCAAATCGAATTTGTTCACCACGATAATCGGAACGAGTTCCTGCGCCTCGCCTTGAATCAGTTCCCTGTCCAAAAAACGCGGACGGAACGGAGGCTCCGCGGGCGTGGTCACGAGAATCAGAAAATCCAAATTGGCGGCAAGGAGCTGCGGCTTTTGTCCTTTGATGTTCCAGCGCGAAAACGAATTGCGCCTCTCGCACAGTTCGAGAATCCTGCCCTTTTTTTCCGAAAGCGAATCTTCCTCCACCTGCACGCGGTCTCCCGGCGCGAGCGGATTGTAGAACTGCCTTTCGGTCTTGACCTTCTTTCCTTTGAGCGAGCACGCGCGCAAAATCCCGTCGTCGCACTCCACCGAAAAAACATTGTTTGTGCCGCTGATTATTGTTCCGAACATTTCAAAAAGTATAGGGGATTTTTCAAGAAAGTTCAAGTTCACAAGGCGGGGGAAGTCTCCCCCTACGTCCGCACTTCGTTGCGTCCTACCCCCTCAGCGGGGGACACCCCCGCAACGCCCCCGCTTTCGAGCAGGAGGGGCTTTTGCGGAGAAAAAAATGGCATTCCGCACACAGCGAAACGCCATTGAAACTATTTTTAAATTTTTTGCAAAAACGAACTTAGAACGCGAACGCCACCGACGCGCTTCCGTAAGTGGGATACCCCACTTCCAAATTCAAGCCGATATGCTTTGAAAACATGAACGTAGTACCAATGTGCGCACCAAAGGCAAATCCCGCGCCGCCAGCTTTTCCGTCATAGCCAAGGACTTCCCATTTGGCTGAAGTATAGTACATTCCCATTTCCAATCCCGCATAGAGATCGAGCCAATCCGGTCCAGGAGCCACATGGTAGTTCGCGCCAGCCATGACAGCTATGCTTGTGGCTTTCCATCCCCCTGTCTTTCCAAAGAGCGGGCGGGCATTCAGCGTAATTCCAAGCGGGATTTTGCTCAAAAGGAATTCGCCTTGGACTGGAATCGCCAATCCCACAGCCGCTCCCTTGTAGGAAAACTCTTGTTTCATACCGAGCACATCGTAACTATACTTGAATTTTCCAAGCGCGTACCCATAACCAATGCCCGCCTTCACAAGCCAATGGTTTCCGTCCAAATTTTCGCAGTAGGACGTCCAGTCCCATGCCTGTGACACAGCGCCGCCGAGCATCACCGCCAAAACGAGCGCGAGCCTTTTCAAACTTTTTCTCATACAAACCTCCTTAATGAGAAACAAAGAATTTTTATCAAAATTGGCAAGCAATCATACAGCCAATTTCAATTCCGAAAATTATAAGCCAAAGCAAAAAGAAAATTGTCGCTTCGCAGTTGACATTTTCAAATTTTTCACCCCACCGCAAAATCGCGCCACAGTCAGAACAGGAATTCCAGCATCCTTTTTTGGCGAGAACGGTGAGCATTATACCATTGGGGGGGTATGTCAAGTGGTTTTTGAATTTTTTCAAATTTTTTTGCATTTTTTTTGTATCATAATCGCAAAAATCTCACCGCGCGAAAAGCAACCTAAAATGCACCACAATTTTCTCTTGATTTTTTTCGAATTTTGTGTTAAAATGAAATAATATGGCAAAATTACGAAAATATCGCCACGGAACAGAAATCCTTTTTGCGCTTGCGCTGTCTCTCTCCTGCCTTTCCCTCGCTTCGTGCAAGTCGATGATTTTCAACAAACTCGGCGACATGCTTTCGGGCGCGAAAAAAGACGGCGTTCCCATTCAGGCAAAGGACGATTCGGCAAACCCGATGGACGCTTTCATGGGCGAAAAGGACGTTAAGATAATCCAAGAAACGCTTCCGCTCATAGTCAAAATGTATGAAATCCTTGCGATGGAAAGTCCTTCGCACCAGGGAATCCAAATCATGGCGGGGCAACTCAACGTGATGTACGGAAATCTCTGCGTGCAAACTCCTGCCGACAAAATGCCAGTGGACAAACTTTTCGAGCAGGTGGACGAATACGCGCGCGCAAAACTCCACTACCTCAAAGGAAGAAAATACATTCTCGATGTTTTCGAAACAAGGTGGCCGGGATTCACAGAAGGCTTTCTTTCCGCCGACCCCGACGAGGCAAAAGCCGCCGCGCAAAAAATTTCCAAGGACGACGTGAATGCGGCATATTGGGCGGCGGGCGCATCGCTTCTTTCATGGTCGCTCGACCCGCTGGACGTTGACGCGCTCAGCAGCATCGCAGGTCCTGTGGCACTTTTGGAGAAGGCTGCGGAACTTGACCCCGACTACTCCGGCGGCGCGATTTGGGACGCGCTAAGCATTTTCTACGCCTCCGCCCCGATTGATTTTGGCGGCGACCAAGACCGCGCTGTCTATTGCTACGAGCAAGCGATGCGCGCTTCCGGCGGAAAGTCGCCAGGAATCTACGTCACCTATGCGGACACGTTCTGCCGACAGGCTGGCGACCGCGACGGCTTTGTGAAGGCTTTGGAGCAAGCGTTGGCAATCGACCCCGACGCGGACGAATCAAGCCGCCTTATGTGCGTAATCGCGCAGCAAAAAGCGCGCTACCTTCTCGACCATGTTGACGATTATTTTGTGATATGGTAGAATTTATGCAATTCGACGAAGCCCGTGCTTCCGCGGATTGCAAAAGAATCGCAAGGCGCGTTTTTCACAAAGTTGCGGAAATCGCTGCCTTGTAACATTTTGGAAGATTCAGTGTTGTATCAATATCTTCTATGAAAGAAGATATTACAGATAATGCTAACTGCGATTTGGCATCTTGTATTAAAAGTTTGCGTAGCAAACTCAACATTATATGTGCGTTTTCATTATTGCGAACGCGCATCAAAAGCGATTTTAGGTTTTCAAAATTCCTTTCGCTTTTTTTGGAGTGTGTGATGAATCAAATCAAGAAAATTACTCTTTTCGCGCTGACTTTCCTTTTCTGCGCGACAATGTTTGCGAAGACCGTCATAAAGATCGCGTCCGTTGCTCCCGCGCGTTCTTCTTGGGACGTTGACCAGCGCACGATTGCGAGCGACTGGTTTCAAATCACGGGCGGCGAAGTGGAACTCCAATTTATGAATTCGGATTCCATGGGCGGCGAAAGCGGCGTTGTGCAAAAACTCAATTCGGTGCGCCCAGGTCAAAAGCCTCCGATTGGAGGAGCGGTTTTCACTTCGCTTGGCGCGGACGGCTTCTGCCCAGACTCTCACATAATGACGCTCTGCGTTCCCTTCCTTTTCCGTTCACAGGAAGAAGTGAACGCCGTACTCCAAGAATTTACGCCACAAATGCAAAAGCCGTTCGAACAAAAGGGTTATGTCGTGCTCGGCTGGTTCAACATCGGTTGGGCATACTTTTTCACGAAAAATCCTGCGCGCACTCCAAGCGAACTTCAAAAACAGCGTCTTTCGGTGGGCGGAATGACATCCCCGATGCTCGCGAACGCATTCAAGGCGGCAGGATATTTGACGCAGGATGTTCCCGCAGACAAACTCTTGCAGAGCATGAAGACTCCAGGCGGAGTCGAAGGCGTTTTCACAATTCCGATGTACGCATACGCGGCGCAATATTGCAAGACGCTCACGAACTGCCTCAACGCCCCGCTCGCCCCTGTCATGGTAGCATTCGTGATTTCCAAGGCTGAATGGGATTCGATTCCGGAAAAATACAAGCCGGAACTTTTGAAAAGCGTGCAAAGGGCGCAGGACAAATTCATCCAAAACCAGCAGAAAACCGACGCCGAATATTTGAAACGCTGCGAGGCTTCCGGAGTGACGCTCTACACGCCGAACGATGCCGGAATGAAGGCGTGGCGCGATGAGTTCGAGGCGAAGAGCCGCTATATGTACGACCCTGCCACGCCCGTAGCCGACAAGGGATTCTACGAGCAAATTGTGGCATTCCTCAAAAAATTTCGCGGAGAATAAAAAGGTCTTTGTTTTGCGGGTTTTTCGCCTTGCGGAAAACTCGCGTTTTGTTTTAAAGAACAGTGTTAATGGAGAAAGATTTTGCTGAAGAAAATTGAAGACGGATTGGCAGTGGCATTGGTGGCGATTTTGGGCGTAGCATCAATGGTGATAAAAGTGATGCAGGACAATCTGCACGTTCAAGTTATGAACGCCGATTCCATCATCGTGAATGTGGCGTTCGTGTTCGCCTGCGTTTCGGGACTTATAACGTGGCGCGAAGGAAGACATCTGTGCCTTGCGAACGTCACCGAAAAATTCCCGCCAAAAGTGAAGACCGCGCTTGGGGCGGCATCGTCCTTTTTCGCGCCGCTCGTCCTCACGCAACTTTTTTTGGCTTCGTTCTTGCAAATCGCAAATCCAAACCAGTTCACGAACAATGTCGTGCTTTTCCTCGCGGAAAAAATATTCTTCGCATTCTATCCATTGTGCTTCATAATGATTTTGGTTCTCATCCTGCGCAAAAAGGAATTCCGCGTGGCGGCAATTTTAGGAATCGTCGCAGGGCTAATAACTTCGATGGGCGCGATAACCGGCGTCATCTACTTTTGGACGGGGCGTTTCGATTTCCCAAGGCTGTACGCAATAAGCGACGCTTGGAACGCGCTGTGCGGAAAACTCATTTTGGTTTTCGTGGCTCTGTTCGTGCTGATGGCGTTTGCAGGCGTTCCGCTTTTCGTAGCGATAACAGGAATAACCTACGTGATTTTTTCGGCTGCGGGCGGCTACATCGACGTGATTCCGCTTGAGGCATACGGAAAACTCGCGGACAAGAGCATAGCGGCCATTCCGCTTTTTACGATTGCAGGCTATGTGCTCGCGCAGGGAAGCGCGGGAAAGCGTTTCGTGGAATTGTTCAGGGCGCTTTTCGGATGGTTTCGCGGCGGTACAGTAGTTGCGGCGGTGTTGGTCTTGGCGTTCTTTTCAACTTTTACGGGAGTTTCTGGAGTTACGATTCTCGCGCTCGGCTCTTTGCTTGCAGTAATCCTAACAGGCTCGGGCTATGAAAAGGACAAGGCGGAATCCCTCATCACTTCATCAGGCGCGCTCGGACTACTCTTCCCTCCTTCGGTGGCGATAATCATGTACGCCTCGTCAAACTACACGGTAATCACGCAGTTTGAACCCGGATTCGACATAATAAACCTGTTCAAGGCCGCGCTGATTCCCGGCGTAATAATGTCGGGCGCGATGATTGCCTTGGGAATCGTCTTTGACAAGAACAAAGAACGCCCCGCTTTTTCCGCGCTAAAAATCGGCAAGGCACTGTTGGACTGCGTTCCCGAACTGCTTTTGCCGCTTTTGATTTGCATCACATATTTTTCGGGCTTCTTCAACTTGTTCCAGGCGGCATCGTTCGCGGTGATTTACTCGGTGGCACTCGTGTGGCTTGGAAGGCGCGACTTTGACGCAAGGAAGACGGCGCGTGTCGTTGCAGACAGCGTTCCTGTTTCCGGCGGAATTCTTTTCATAATCGCGGCGGCTTCCGGGCTTTCATATTGGATGCAGGACGCGAACATTCCAGAAACAGTGACGGACTTCATCACGACATACGTCAGCAACAAATACCTCTTCCTCTTTTTGATGAACCTTGCATTGCTCGTCGTGGGCTGCCTCATGGACATATATTCAGCAATCCTGCTTGTTTCTCCGCTCTTGCTCTACAGCGCGGCTTCGTTCGGAATTCCCGCAGTTCAAGCCGGAGTGATTTTCATAATGAACCTTTCGGTGGGATTTTTGACGCCGCCGGTCGGAATGGACCTTTTCATCTCGTCGTACACCTTCAAAAAGCCAATCAGCCAAGTGATAAAGGGCGTGCTTCCGTTTTTGCTTGTGCAGTTAATCGTGCTTTTTATCATAACATACTGTCCGTTCTTTACGACCGCGCTTTTGCCCGCAGCCGAAAGTGCGTTCTGAAATTTCCATAGGATGAATTTCAGAATTTGAAACACGGCATATTTTTTTCGTTCCTACGTCTCACGGTGAAACCGCTTCTCTGCGCGACGCTTCTTTCCATGCTCGTTTCGTGCGAAAAAAACGAGGCGGAAAAAAGAGCCGATGCAGAGGAAGCGCTCCGAATCGAACTTGAACAAAAGAAAAATTCCGCGCTTGAAGAGTATGTCCTTTCCCTTTCGGAACGCGAGAGGCTTGCGCAAATTTTCGTCATAAATCTTGAAGGCAACGAAGAATTTTGGTTTTGCGAATATACTGCCGAAAGCGCGTCCGAAGAAAAAGCGCCTTTGATTCCAGGCGGCTACATTTTCTTTTCTTTCAATATTGCAGAAACTCCTGAAAAAATCGCGGCGTTCACAAATTCTACAAGGCGTTTCGTGCGGGAAAGAAGCTGCGCCGAGCCCTTTTTGTGCATCGATGTGGAAGGCGGCTACGTGAACCGTCTGCGCGGTTTGGCAGGCCCGCTTCCCGAAGCAGGGCGCGTCGCCGAATGCCTCGATGTTTCGCAGGCAGAAATGCTTTATTCATTGAACGCGATTCAGCTCAAGTCGCTTGGATTTGACCTGAACTTCGCGCCAGTTTGCGAAAGCCGCACCGCAGAAAACGAAAACTTTTTGGGCGGGCGCAGTTTTGGCGATGCAACAGCCGCTTCGGAATATTCCCGCGCGGCAATCAAGGCTTATCAGCAAAGTCGCGTGGGAGCGGTGGCAAAACATTTTCCCGGAAACGGAAACGCCGATCCGCACACGCAAATTCCGCGCGTCCTGTTTGATGCGGACGAATTCCAAAAGAACGTGCTCGAACCTTTTGAAAGAATTCTTGCCGAAAATCCGGCAGGAATTCTTATGAGCCATGCCATCGTGGAACTTGAAGGAGATTCTTCCGAAGCGTTTTCCGAAAGCGGAAAATTCCCTGCCAGTTTGAGCGCATTTTGGATTGAAAAAATTTTGCGCGAAAAAATGGGATTTGACGGAATCGTTTTCAGCGATGACATTTTTATGTCCGCGCTCGCGCAAAGCGGATTCGATTCAGAACGCGCCGTTCGCGAAGCCATCCTTGCAGGCGTGAACTGCATCTTGATGAGCGAAAAGCGTTTTCTCCGCGAATACGAAATCGTGCGGAAACTATATTCGCAAAACGCCGCCTTTCGCGCCCGCGTGGATGATTCAGTCCGAAGGATTGTCAAATTCAAGATTGACTGCGGAATCCTGCGCTACGAATGGGACAAAGAGCAAACGGACGAAGATGATTCTGACCCACGCCTTAAAATAGTTTCGTCGGAAATCGCGGACAACGAAAATTCTTTTTTTATGCGGATGCAAGAGTTCCGCGCCGCCAAAGAAGAAAACATCAAATTCTATGAAGAATATTTTTTGCCCACGGCATCGCAAGAAGAACTGCGCACCGTAAGGTGGACGCAATGAAAGAAAAACTTCTCGGCGAGCAAGGGTTTGAAAAATATTACGCCGAAATTTTTGGTGCGCGTTGGGAGAAATTGAAGGCGGCACTTTTGCAGGAAAGCGAAGGCGTTCCGTTCAACGCCGACACAAAAACCTATTTTCTCGACTCGGCAAGCATACTTGCGGCACTGACTTTGCCTTTGGACGGTGCGAAAAAAATTCTTGATATGTGCGCGGCTCCCGGCGGAAAAACCCTCGTGCTTGCGCGGCGCATGGAACACGACGCCGAACTTTTTTCGAACGAACTTTCTTTTGAAAGAAAATGCCGACTTGAGCGCGTCGTTTCAGAACATCTCTTTCCTGATGTGAAGGAGCGCGTCAAAATCACTTGCGGCGACGGCGCACTGCTTTGCAAAAAACAGGACGCGCTTTACGATGCCATCCTGCTTGACGCGCCCTGCTCTTCTGAAAGGCACGTCCTCTCTTCCCCAACACATTTGCGCCAATGGTCTCCCGCCCGCGTGCGCTCGCTGGCCGTGCGGCAGTGGTCGCTTCTTTCAAGCGCGTTCCGAATTTTAAAAAGTGGCGGATTTCTGCTTTATTCAACGTGCGCGATTTCCAACGAGGAAAATTCAAACATCGCAAAAAGGCTTCTTGAAAAATTCGAAGGCAAAGTCCGAGCGGTGAAATCTGACGAAATCAAAATCATACAAGAATCGAACGCGAAAAAATTTCCCGAACTTTTTTCCGCAATCGAATTCCCATCGTTCGAAGAAAACGAATTCGGATTCAGCGTCCTGCCTGACGCGCAAAAAAATTCCGGTCCGATTTATTTTTTTCTTGCAGAAAAATTGTGAATGCGATATAATCTTTTTGTAAAATTATGGACGAAAATTTTGGGGATCTGAAAAGAAAAAAAATCCAAACCATTTTGGAAACCGGGCAGGTTTTGAACGGGATTCAGGACATTGATGTCCTGCTTGAACGCATTCTGACCGAAACCCGTAAAATAGTAAACGCCGACGCAGGCTCTGTCTATGTGGTGGAAGAAAACCGCCTCAAAATAAAATACGCCCAAAACGACACGCATCTGCGCGCCCTGCCCTCCGGCGAAAAACTTCCCTACATTTCGTTCTCATTTCCGATAAGCGAAAATTCAATCGCGGGCTATGTCGCGCTCACAGGAAAGCCGCTCAACATTCCTGACGCTTACAGCATCTCTTCCGATATGCCGTTCCATTTCAACAAGGATTCAGACATCGCCACGAATTACCGCACACGCTCGATATTCACATTTCCGCTAAAGAACGCAAGCGGCAAAGTAATCGGCGTGATGCAAATCATAAACGCGCAGGACGCTTCGGGCAACGTCATTTCGTTCGATTCAGATTCGGAACTCTACATAAGCCATTTTGCGGCGAGCGTGGAGAACGCCTTGGAACGCGCCCGCATAACTGGCAACATGGTTTTGCGGATGCTGCGCATGGCGGAATTCCGCGACCCAAAAGAAACTTACGGTCATGTCGAGCGCGTTTCGAATTTCTCTGTCGAAATTTACGACCGATGGGCATTCAACCACAATGTTCCCGAAAACGAATCCCATCCTTTCCGCGACTCCCTGAAAATCGCGGCAAAATTCCACGATGTCGGAAAAGTCGCGATTTCAGACATAATCCTAAAAAAGACTTTTCCGCGCTTTACGCCCGAAGAACGCGCCGTGATGCAAGGCCACACGGTGCTTGGCGCGAAGTTGTTCGACCCGCCGGAATCATTTTTGGACACGATGTGCCGCGACGTGGCTTTCCATCACCATGAATGGTTCGACGGCTCAGAACGCGGATACCCCGGCGAATGCCAGCCCCAATCGCTGAACGTGGGCGAGCCACTGACCCCCGCAAGGAGGCTTTCCGGAGACGAGATTCCACTTGCCGCAAGAATCGTTGCGGTGGCTGACGTTTTCGACGCGCTGAGCCAAAGGCGGTGCTATAAAGAAGAGTGGGATTTTGACGCGGCGTTCAAGGAAATCGAACATTGTTCCGGCACGCAGTTTGATCCAGAAGTCGTAAAGGCATTCGTCCAAATTCGCAACCGCATAATGGCAATCAGGGAAGATTTCAAAGACAAGGAATAACCATTGCTAGACCAATTTGTGGATTTCCCTGTCGAAAACTTTCGCGAACTCCGCGAATTCTTTCTTGGAATACGTGTTCCGTTTTTTGGTCCCGACTCCCAATTCGCCCATTTGGATTCCCAGTTCGCGCTCTTTCAGTTTTCGCACGATGTTTTCCGCGGTGAAAAGCGTTCCGCGGTCGTTCATCACGCGAATTCCCTTTTCAAGCAAGGCGGCCGCGAGCGGAATATCGCGCGTTACGATTATGTCGTATTCGGCGCAATTCTGTAAAATCCAGTTGTCCGCAGCGCCGCTTTCTTCCGGGCAGATTTGCATGGAGAAATTTTCTCCCGCGCCAGATGCAGGGATTCTTTTGTTTGCGACGAAAATCAATTTCACATTCAATTTTTGCGTATATGAAAGAAGATATTTTCTCACCAAAAGCGGGCAAGAATCAGCGTCCACCAAAACACGCGCGCCGCCAGTCAAGACAACGCCCTGTCAATTTTTTCTATCATGATGCGCGTCAAACGTTCGGCTTCCTCGTCAAGAGCAGAGTCGGCGTTCTGCGCGGCTTCGCTTTGATGAAGCAGCCGCTGCCGCTCTTTGAAAAGTTCGTCGGAAATAAGGATTCCGGCCAAAACAGCAATCTGCTTTTGGTCTTCGATTCCATCGTTGCGACGAATTTCCTCGCAGACATTGTTATAGTAATCACGGATTTTTTCGAGATACGGCAAATCCTCGTCGGCCTTCATCGCGAACGAGGTTCCCAAAACATTGATTTGAAGGACAGCCATTTTTAGAAGATTTCCTGGGGCGGCTCTTCATTGTCAAGTTCAAACGAAGTGTCGCCGAAAAGCGAATCGCGCTCTTCGGTATCCGCCCCGAATTCAAACCCATCGTTTTCCATAGCAGGCTCATTTTCTTGAAGCGCGCCGTCTTGAACCTCGGCGGCAACAGTCCTGTCTTCGGCTTCGGAAAGCGCGGAACTTTCTTTCGGCGGATGGAAATCCGCATTGCTCGGCTCTTCCACACTCTGCGCAGAATTCTGCATCGCGTTGTCGAGCAACGAGTTCTCCACCGAATCGAGCCTGTCCAAGGCGCTCATGATTCCGCTTTCGATTTTTTTCTCGTCCGCCATAAAATTTGAAAGAAGCTCCGTTTTTTCAGAAAGCGCGTTTGTGAGCTCGGAACACTTTGTGCGCAGAGCATCGTTTTCTGACTTGAGCCGTTCGATTTTTTGAACAGCGCTTTCAACTTTTTTTTGGAGAAGATAAATTTTATCGACCGAAATCATTTTGCGCCTCGATTTTACTATCCGCGCGGCGAAAAGTTTACGCCAACGCGGATGTTTTTATGCGGACAAAGCCTTTTTGACCGTATCAACGACGGCTTTGAACGCGGCAGGGTCTTCGATGGCAAGATTGGACAAAGCCTTTCTGTCAAGCGTAATTCCAGCCTTGTTCAAACCCGAGATGAAGCGCGAATAAGTAAGATTCTCTTCCCGAACGGCCGCATTGATGCGAGCAATCCACAATGAGCGGAAATTGCCTTTTTTGTCGCGGCGATCCACATAGGCATGGTTCAACGCCTTTGTCACGGCGTCTTTCGCAGCCTTGAAGTTTGTACCGCGTCGTCCTTTGAAACCCTTGGCGAGTTTCAGTATCTTTATGCGCCTGTTCTTTCTTTTTGGTCCGTCTACTGCTCTAGGCATAGTTCACTCCTTATCCATACGGAAGCATCTGCTTCCTTACTTTTGCTGCGTCCGCTTCCGAGAGGATTCCCTTTTGGCGCAAGTGCATCTTTCTTTTTGCAGAGCGCTTTGTGAGAATGTGGCGGAGATTCATTTTCTTGTACTTCACCTTGCCCGTTCCGGTAAGGGAAAGCCGCTTCGAAGCGGATTTTTTTGTCTTCATTTTGGGCATAACAAACCTCTTTTTGTCCGCAACGCGCGAACGTTAGTTTTGCGGAGCATCTTTGTTTCCGCCGGCTTTTGCCGAAATCATCATCGACATGAATTTGCCTTCCATTGCGGCGGGCTTTTCGATGACATACGCCGAGGTGAGCCGTTTGAGCACCTCTTTCAGGACATCATAGCCGAGTTCGGTGTGGGCAAGTTCACGTCCGCGGAAACGAATCGTAACCTTTACCTTGTCGCCCTCGTCAAGGAATTCCTGTATGTGCTTCGCTTTCGTGTCAAGATCGCCCGGTCCGATTTTGGGCTGCATCCTGATCTCTTTTAGTTTCAACACCTTCTGCTTTTTCTTGGAGTCACGGAGCTTTTTCTCCTGTTCAAAGCGGTATCGTCCGAAATCGAGTATTTTACAAACCGGTGGATTGGCGTTTGGCGCGACTTCAACGAGGTCGAGATCTCTTTCCCTTGCAATTCTCAGCGCTTCAACCGTAGGAATAATCCCAAGTTGTTCGCCCTGATCGTCTATAAGTCTGACTTCTCTGACGCGAATCCTTTCGTTAATCCGCGTGCCCCTGCTGTCTGCCAACTGACCTCCTCGTGTTTGAAACACACACATATATTAAGCGTGGAAATATTATAACAATAAAGAAGAATTTTGTCTATACCTTTTTCGGAGAAAATTTTCGCGAAAAGCGGCGCAAAAAATCATGCAGAGAGTTTCGGCGCGAAATTGACCAACTATGACTTTCCGCGCTGCCCTACGCATTCTGCGAAAGAGGCTTGATTCTTTTCCTGTATATCCGCGAAAAGTAAAACAGCGAAAGCGCGAGCGAAAGGATTTCCGCAATATCGAAGCACCACCATACATTGTGGATTATGCCCGAACGAGAAAGCAGGTACGCGCTCGGAAGCAAAAGGAAAAGTTGGCGCGCTATTGAAACGACCATCGAATACACGGCCTTTCCCAAAGCCTGAAAAGCAGAGCCAAGCACAATGCAAATCGCCGCCCCCAAAAAACTCGGCGCGATAATTCTGAGCGCGGGCACTCCTATCGAAAACATCTGCTCGGAAGCGTGAAAAAGGGAAAACAATACTCCGGGAATGGTTTCGAAGACAATCATTCCTACGCTCATAATGCCGAACGCGCACAGAACGCTCAGCGCGATTGTCTTTGTGATGCGCTTGGGATTTCTCGCGCCGTAATTGTACGCCACAATCGGCACCATTCCATTGTTCAGTCCGAATACGGGCATGAAGACAAAACTGTTCAGTTTGAAATACACCCCGTAGACCGCGATGGCAGTGTCTGCCATTCCCTTGAACGTGCCCAAAATCAAATTCATTCCGTAAACCGTAACCGAACCGACCGCTTGAAGCACAATCGAAGGAAGCCCCACCCTGTATATTTGCCCGATGATAGAAAAATTGGGGCGGAAACCTTTTAGGCGGAATTCAATGTCAACATTTTTGCGCAAATTGAAGTAAATCGAAACGAGCGCGTCCAAAATCTGCCCGGCGACAGTAGCCACCGCCGCGCCCGCGATTCCAAGTTTCGGAAACGGTCCAAGTCCAAAAATCAAAATCGGGTCAAAGATGATGTTCGTTATCGCGCCCGTCAACTGCGTTATCATCGCATAGAAAGTTCTTCCTGTTGACTGCAAAAGGCGGTCGAACGTGAATCCGAAAAAGAAGCCGAATCCCGAAATCATGCAAATGTGCAAATATTTCCGGCCGTATTCAATTATGAGCGGATTTTGCGTTTGGCTTTTCAAATACGGATCAACAAAGATGAGGCACACCGCCACAAAAAAGACGTACTCGCAGAAAGCAAGGAAAATTCCGTTCACGGCGGTCTTGTTCACCGCATCCTGATTCTTTTGTCCAAGCCGCATCGAAAGGAGCGCGTTTATACCGACAGCGGTTCCCCCGGCAAACGCGACCATCAAAGTCTGGAACGGAAAAGCGAGCGAAACCGCCGTGAGCGCGGCCTCGTCGATTCTGGAAACAAAAACGCTGTCCACTATGTTGTACAAAGCCTGCACGAGCATACTGAGCATCATCGGGACGGACATGGAAATCAAAAGCCGCCCCACCCCCATCGTGCCCATCTTGTTTTCAGCGTGAACGGATTTATTTTGAAGTGAATCGTTTTCCATAAAGTGTGCACTATTATATAAAAAAAAGGCGGGAAAGTCAAGCAATAAAAAGGCAGGAGCGAAAAACGATTATCTATCGCCGCCTTTCGCTTCACTGCGAAATGGCATCGCCGATTTTGACGCGCACAAAAAAAAGCCGGCAGTGGTTCGCTCCATCTGCCGGCTTTTATATAGCATCGAATACTTAACCAAAAGGCGGACTAAACGCCCGAACGTCTTGTGTCAATATTCAGATTACCATTCCTTTTTGATGTCCTCGACGATGTTGGGTTCGCCTTCTTCCGTAGAGAAGAACTTCGCCTTTTCCATATTGGGAACAAGCGTAACTGTCTCGCCAAGTCGGAACAACGCGGTGGCAGTAGTCTTTGCGATGAGGTTCTGACCTTTGCCTGTGGCAAGGTACAAGTGAGTCTCCGCGCCGAGCGGTTCCTTGTTCACAATCTTCATCTGCATCGCGTTTTCGCCGGCCTTCTCACTGTAAGTGAGGTCTTCTGGGCGGATTCCAAAGTAGACATCTTTTCCGACATAAGACTTGAGACGCTTCTGCTGCTCGTCCGTGGGAACAATCGTGAACGAACCTTCGTCAACTACGACCTTGCCGCCCTTTTCCACGACTTTCACCGTGAGGAAGTTCATCGGCGGAGTTCCGATGAAGCCCGCGACGAATTTGTTAATCGGGTTGTTGTAGAGATAAAGCGGCGCGCCAATCTGCTGAACCTTTCCGTCCTTCATTACGACAATCTTGTCGCCGAGCGTCATCGCTTCAATCTGGTCGTGCGTAACGTAAATCATCGTAGCCTGCAAGCGGTGGTGCAATGAAGCGATTTCCGCGCGCATGGTAACGCGAAGTTTTGCGTCCAAGTTTGAAAGCGGCTCGTCGAAAAGGAAGACTTTCGGATTTCGGACGATTGCGCGACCTACAGCAACGCGCTGCCTCTGTCCACCAGAAAGAGCCTTCGGCTTGCGGTTGAGGTACTGAACCAAATCAAGTTGCTTGGCCGCTTCCTGAACGCGGCGGTCGATTTCCTTTTTGTCCATCTTGCGGATTTTCAATCCGAACGCCATGTTGTCATAGACGCTCATGTGCGGATACAAAGCATAGTTCTGGAAAACCATCGCGATGTCGCGGTCTTTCGGCGGAACGTTGTTCATTTCCACTCCGTCGATGAAAAGTTTTCCTTCGGAAATGTCTTCCAAACCCGCAACCATTCGAAGCGTGGTGGATTTTCCACATCCTGAAGGTCCTACGAAGACGCAGAATTCTTTGTCTTCAACAGTGATGTTCTGATTGGTAACCGCGCGGACATTGCCGTCGTAGATTTTTCCAATCGCTTTGAGTTCAACCTTAGCCATTTTGGCCTCCTAAAATTATATTATACATATATTTTAAGGCATGGCTGGGGATTTGTCAAATGTTTTTTTAAGAAATTTTCGCTTTTGACCCGAGCGAAATTGCCGCGCGAGTTTTGCCGAATCGCGGCAAAACTCGGCAGTGAGCGGAGCGAACGTAGGCAGACTCCCTACGCATAAAACACAGGAATCTATTCCAAGTCCTCAAGGCCGTAGAGTTTTCCGCGCGGAAACCTTCCGGTTTTGAGAGCGTCGTTCAGGGAAACGAGAGCGCGCACCGCCCCCATCGCAAAACCTTCGCGGCTTCTGGCGGTATGGCGGATTTCGATTGTGTCGGCTGGTCCATCGAAAATCACGCTGTGAGTTCCAGGAACGCTTCCGCATCTTGTTGAAGAAACGTGGAGCGCGTTTTTCTGCGGACGCTCGTGGAACGCGTCTGTTTCGATTTGCGTCTTTTTGGAAGTGTTAGCCAAAATCCGCCGCGCGATTTCCAACGCCGTTCCGCTCGGGCTGTCTGCCTTTTGGTTGTGGTGCATTTCCCAAGTGGCGATGTCGTATTCGAAAAACGGCTCAAGGATTTTTACGGCTTCTTCGACGATTCGGAAGAACATATTCACGCCGGTTGAAAAATTCGACGAGCGCAGGACCGTGCCGCCAGTTTGCGCCGCCAAATCCGCAATCTCACCCTCGCCTTGCGCCCACCCCGTAGTTCCAACTACAAGCGGAATTCCAAGCGGAACAAGGGCGCGGAGATTTTCCATTACAACAGAGGGATTTGTGAATTCGATAATTCCTTCCGCGCCGCTTCCTTTTACCGCGCGAGAAAGTTCGCCGGAATCGGCATTCTTCACGTCAGCGTCCGGCGCGAAAGGGTCTGCCGTGAGCACGACCTCGTTTCCCAAATTTTCGGATGCGACTTTCAGCAAGTGCCCCATCTTTCCAAAACCGACCAAGGCTATCTTCATTTTTTTCTCCCGTATAAAAAATCAACTCTTCTTCTTTTCAAAAAATTCGGCATGGAGCGTCCGCACGGCGGTGTCGCACTGCTCGTCGTCCACCACAATGCTCACGTTCACTTTGCTCGCGCCTTGCGAAATCATCTGCGCGTTTATTCCAGCAGCAGAAAGTGCGGAAAGTCCGCGCGAAAGAATTCCGCTCGCTTTGGACGAATCGCAGATTATGCTTACGATGGATTTGCCGCCGCGAAGTCCCACTTGTGCCACGCGCGAGATGTCTTCCACAAGCCCGCTCAAATCCGCCTTCGTGTTCACAGTGAGCGAAACAGAAACTTCCGACGTTGCAATCAAATCCACCGAGACGTTCCATTTTAAAAACTGGTTGAACACGTGCGCCAAAAATCCTGCCGCGCCGAGCATTCCCGCGCTCACGATGTCTATCAAAGTAACGTGCTTTACAGAAGTTATCGCGCAGACATCTTCGCGCACAAGCGAGTGTTCCTTTACGATGATTGAGCCTGCGCTTTGTATGTTGTAGGAATTCTTTACGCGGACGGGAACTCCGCTTTTTAGGCAGGGCTGCATTGAGCGCGGGTGCAAAACCTGCGCACCGAACATCGCAAGTTCCTGCGCCTCTTCGTATGTCACTTCGGGAACGGTTCGAGCCGCCGCGCAAATTCTCGGGTCCGCTGTCATAATTCCGTCAACGTCTTTCCATGTCTGGATTTCCTTCACGCCCAGAGCAGCCCCTATTATTGTCGCGCTCAAATCCGAGCCGCCGCGTCCGAGCGTCGTGATTTCGCCCTTTTTGTCTTTTGCGATGAAGCCCGTCACAATCGGAATTTCTTCGCACGAGCCTTCGCAATATGATTTTAGGGCATCGGGAATTGTCTGCCAAACTTCGTCCAAAAGTTCAGCCTTGGTGAAATTGCTGTCGCTCACGATTCCGATGTCCCATGCGTCAAAGAACGCCGCCCCTATTCCGAGCGTCTTCAAATGCGATGCCATGAGGCGAACGCTCATCCGCTCGCCGAACGAAACAAGGTAGTCGCGCGTGCGCTTTGTCAATTCACGTATCATCGAAATACCCGTGAGAAGCTGCTTCAATTCCGCAAGCAGACTTTCCACGCAGGCGGAATCGACTCCCAATTCGCGCGCGGTGTCAAGATGAAGTTTTTCTATTCTATCGATTTCGATTTTTCCGTCCAAGGCGCAGTCCGCAGCCTCAAGCAAAAAGTCAGTCGTGTCGCCCATCGCGGAAAGCACGACCACTGGACGTTCGTTTTGGTAAGCGCGGACAATTTCCGCCACGCGCCGAATTCTTTCCGAAGTCGCCACGGAAGAGCCGCCGAATTTCATTACTATCATAATCGAATGATAGCGGAAATTCGCTTTTTGTGCAATATCGGAAATTTTTGCGGCGAAGCGGTTTCAAGGCGAATCTGAAGAAAGTATCGCGCGGACAATTTTTCCAACTCTACTTGACCCCCCCCAAATACGCAGTATAATTAAAGTCATATTTTAGGAGGCAAATTTATGAAAAAAATTTTATGCGTGGCGTTCGCGGCAATTGTTTCTACGGCGGCGATTTTCGCGGTTGACCCAAAATACGAAAAGATGGTGCAAAATTTTATCAACCATGGAAATTATATAAAAGAGATTTATCTTAACGGTGAAATTCTATATCGATGCGGAAACCCCAAAACATTCGGCTTTTGGATTACCGCTAACGACAAAAAGTTTGAGTACAGGTATGGTGGGTGGTCCAATCACTTTCAATTCGATCGGTGGGACATATCTGCCGACGAAGACGGAAATTTAATCTTCACCGAAAAAGAAGGAGCAGCCACAAAGCCTAAAAAATAGGCGCAGCAATTTTTTGTGCGCAAAAAACGCGGTGAATTTTCAAAAAACGCACCGCGTTTTTTAATCGCCTGTTGCCTACGATTGCCACGAGATGTTGATTTTTTTTTCGAGATGTGATACAATTTTCGGATAAGAAAAATTTTCGGAGGCAAAATGATTTCCTGGGAAAATCTTGACACTCTTTCAAGTTATAAAAAATTGCAGTCGCTCAAAGGCGCTGTTTCTCTAAAAGACGCTCTCGCGGGAGAAGTAGGAGCCGACCGCGTCAAAAAATATTCCGTGCCAATGGCGGCGGGGCTTTCGTTCAACTACGCCACCCGCCAAGTGAACGAGCAGGTCTTGCAGGTGCTCTCTGAACTCGCAAGCGAAGCGCAGCTCTCGCAAAAATTCGAGGCGCTCTACAATGGCGAAGTCATCAACACTGGCGAAAACCGAATGGTTCTCCATCACCTTTTGCGCGGACAACTCGGCGGCAAAGTGGAAGCCGAAGGAAGCGACAAGCGCGAATTCTATCTGAACGAGCAAAAACGAATCGCCGATTTCGCGCAGCAAATCCATTCCGGAAAACTCACGAACGAAAAGGGCGAAAAATTCACTACGGTTTGCCAAATCGGAATCGGCGGAAGCGACCTCGGCCCGCGCGCGATGTACTTGGCTTTGGAAAACTGGGCGAAAACGAAAAACAAATTTTTCATGGATGCGCATTTCATTTCCAATGTCGATCCCGACGACGCGACCGCAATCTTGAAATCGATTGACATTTCAAAGACGATTTTCATCCTCGTTTCAAAAAGCGGCACTACGCTCGAAACTCTGACGAACGAAGCCTTCGTAAAGGACGCGCTCAAAAAAGCGAGCCTCGACGTTTCCAAGCACATGATAGCGGTCACAAGCCAGACAAGCCCCCTCGCGCACAACAGCGACTATATGCAGGCTTTCTATATGGACGACTTCATCGGCGGCCGCTATTCTTCCACGAGCGGCGTGGGAGGGGCGGTTCTCTCGCTCGCTTTCGGAGCGGACGTGTTCGCGGAATTTTTGGAAGGCGCGGGCGAAGCCGACAAATCCGCCGCACAAAGCGACATACTCAAAAACGCCGCGATGCTTGACGCGCTCATAGGTCTTTACGAGCGCAACGTGCAGGGCTATCCTTCCACGGCGATTCTTCCATACTCGCAGGCGTTGAGCCGCTTTCCTGCGCATCTCCAGCAACTCGACATGGAATCCAACGGAAAGAGCGTGAATCGCTTCGGAAAGAAAATCGACTACTCCACAGGGCCTGTGATTTTTGGCGAGCCGGGCACGAACGGACAGCATTCGTTCTACCAACTTTTGCATCAAGGCACGGACGTGATTCCGCTCCAGTTCATCGCGTTCAAAGAAAACCAGTGCGAAAACGATGTGATAATCCAAGATTCGACAAGCCAGCAAAAACTCTGCGCGAACGTCGTGGCGCAAATCATCGCGTTTGCTCTCGGCAAGGACGATTCAGATCCGAACAAATTTTTTGCGGGCGAACGCCCTTCAAGCCTGATTTGGGGAGAACGCCTCACGCCGAAATCGCTTGGCGCGCTGCTCGCCCACTACGAGAACAAGGTGATGTTCCAGGGATTTTTGTGGAACGTCAATTCGTTCGACCAAGAAGGCGTGCAACTCGGAAAGACGCTCGCAAAGAACGTGCTCTCAAAGAACACGCAGGGCGCTCTCGCAGAATACGCAAAGATTTTCGGACTGTAGTTTTCGCAAAGAAGTTTGAGTTGAGCCTGCTGAACGTTCAGCAAACTCAACTCTGCTTACAGAATTTTTTCTCATCCGCCGATTACGAACGCCGCTTGGACGGTAAACGCGCGGCTTTTTTCCTCGGAAGGATAGGACGCACTCTCCCTTCTGAACGAGCCAAAAGCGTTTTCGCAGCAAGTGCAGTTTTCGGCGGCGACTATGTTTTCTTCCGGCACTCCGAGCCTTTCCAAAACAGAAAGATTCGCGCGCTCAAGCGAAAGCATAAATTTTTCGCCGCCTTGCACATCGATTTTTTTCACGCAATCTGAACCATAGGTTTCGGAAAAGAATTTCGCGCGCTCTTCGTCCACGCCATAGCAACAATTTTTTATGTGCGCCCCTATCGCAACCAAAATATTTTTTTCGTTCGCGCCATAGTTTTTTTTGGCGAGAGAAATCGCGTCCGCAATGATGCCAGTTCCTTTCCAGCCCGAATGCACGATTCCAAACACGCGGGTTTCCGTATCGTAAAAATAAATCGGAACACAATCGGCGACGGTAACAACAGGAATGAGATTTTTGTTTTGCGTTATCATTCCGTCGCCCTGTTTTTTGAAAGTGTCGTTTTCATTTTTCACATCATAGACAATTTTCGAATGGATTAGTTCCACAGGCACGATTTTTTTTGCGACGGAATTCTGCGCGTATTTACTCGCGGACAACTTGTGGAGAAAAAAGTCTCGGTTTTGATTTTTTTCATTCCAACGGAATCGCATCGAGCCAGCCGCAAAAAGCGACATACCCCATAGGGGTATGGGGTATGCATCATCAACTGACAGGCTTTCAAAAAATGGCTTTCCATTTTTGTAGAACGGCAGAAGCGCGTATTCGCTGCTTTTTGCGAGAGAGTGCTTTAGAATGTCAACACGTGCAATCAATTTTCGCCGCCTTCGGAATTATGGCGCATCGAGAGGAACATCAATCTGCTCCAGTTCCTTCAAAATGGAGAACGCGGCCTCAAACAGTCTTTGGCTTTCAAGCAGATTCGCGCGGAATTCGGCATTGTCGCTTCCCTGAATTGACGCGAAATTGGAAATGCCCTCGTACACGGAATCCCTTTTTTCACCAAAAACGCCGTCCAGAATTTTTTTCATGGCTCGCACGCACGAACAGAAACTGTCACGTATCTTTTGGACTTTTGCCTCGTGCTCCACTATCAGAGAATCAACTTTGGACTGGGCGGGAAGCGTCCGCAAATGGTCGGCGGCGAGTTTGTCAAAAACAAGTCCTGTCTGGCCGGTGCGCGAAAGGTTTTCCACCATGTCGTACATCGAGTTCGAAGCCTCGTCCAACTTGCTCAATATGTCGGAAAATTCAACCTTGTTTTCCTTGTTGACGAACTGCCCTTCCTGCGAAAGAATTTTTAGCGGCTCGCTCGCCGAATGCATTTTGTTTGAAACGAACCAGTATATGAAGCCCGCGGTGTTTTCAAATCGGAACGGGATTCCGCCCCACATTTTCGCCCAAGGTCGTTCGGGCAAAAGAGGAACTGTGTCTATCTTGAAATTTTCGAGAAGTTGCGTTGACATCTGGCTCGTCCTCTTGGCGCGGAGCCACCGCTTCCATTGCTGTTCGAACAGGCGTTTCCATTGTTCTTTGAATTTTACGAACCAATCTTCCGCGCCCGAAAACTGGTCGGGCTGCCATTGAATATTTTTGAAGACGATTTTGTTCACAAGCCTGAGCGGAACTGTCGTTATGAATTCGTGGATGATTGCGATGAAGGAACTTGCCTTGTCCATGAATTCCTTGGCGCGTGAACCGTCATCCGTGGCTGTGCTTGTGGCCACAACGATTTCTTTGGCAGAAAAAAGATAAATCGATTCCAGAGCCTCGGACGGGATTCTCGTTCCATTGCAAAGAATTCTTGCGAACGCGACAAGTTCAGCACGAACTGTCTCGAAACGCGCCACCTGCGAATTCGTGATTTCGCCCGAAAATCCAGAGATGAAACGGTCGAACGGAAGCCGCGTAAATTGCCAAAGCCATTCTGCGGAAACAGCGCATTGATAAAGTTCGGCGCGGCGGTTGGCAGGAATTTCCCTGAGCACATCGTCGGTCTTGCGCAAAAGAGAAGAGCGCAGTTCGTTCGTCACCTCGCGATCCAGCGGAAGATTGTTTGGGTCTACCTCGGAGTTCATCTTTTGCGTGACTTCCGGCACAAGGAAAGAACCGAGGTAAACGTAGAACGCGCCGGGATTCGAATTGATTTCGTTTAGATATGGCCTGAAAAAATCCGCCGCCTTTTTCAGTTCGACGAGTTTTTCATAGAAAACGCCCAGCAAAAGTTTGTCGCGATAATCAAGCAATCCGGGAAAATCATGGTTCACCCTTCTGTAAAGCGACATCACTTTGTCGGAGTTGTAGATTTCCTCGCTCGGCGTGGAAGAAAAAATTGAGCGCAGCCACAAAATAAAGCGATATATTATGGATTCGCCCCGCAACTTTTCTTCGATGCGTATGCCATCCCCATCAAATTCAGAATTTTTTTTCGGCTCAAAGTCGCTTTTTTCGGCATCGCCTTCAAGCGGACGCATCTTCGAAAGAAGTTGCGCACGTTCGCCCTGCGACATCTGCGAGACTAGATTTTCGAAAGTTGTCTTTTCGTTGGCATTCATCTCTTATTCATCGGCATTTTCGACGAAAGTAATAAGGAATGTTTGTCGCGAAGAACCTTAGCGCGCTTCAACAAAACCGCATCCCGCAACCGCAAGCGAATGCGCCCCACGAGTAAAAACTCTCCGCGGCGAGAACGCATTTCCTGCAAGGCCGCCGTTCCCGCGCTACGGACGCATCGCGTTTAGCCTCATTTCGCAACAACGTTCACAAGCCTATCTTTCACTACGATGACTTTCGCAATCTGCTTTCCTTCGGTGAATTTTTTGTAGCCAGGAGTTTCGGCCGCGATTTTTTTGAGAGTCTCATCGTCAGTTCCGGGAGCCGCCGCAAACTTGTCGCGGAGTTTTCCGTTTATCATCACGACGATTTCGATTTCATCGTCCTTGCAAAATTCCTCGCTGAAAGCAGGCCACTTTTCATATGCGCACGAATTTTTGTGCCCGAGTTTCTGCCAGAGTTCTTCGCCAAGGTGCGGCGCGTAGGGGCTTAAAAGCAGCGTGAATCCTTCCCATATTTTTTTGGGGAGGGGCTCTACCTTTGCCGCTTCGTTGATGAAAATCATCATTTGGCTTATCGCCGTGTTGAAGCTGAGGCTCGCCGTGTCCTCGCTCACTTTTTTGACGGTCTTCGCGTAAGTCTTTCGGAGGTCGGAGAGTTTTGCGTCTTCGAGTTTTCCTTCGATGTCGATGTCCGCCATCGGCTTTTCGCTCACGCTCCAGACTTTTTCAAGGAAGCGGTTGATTCCGATAAGCCCCTGCGTGTTCCATGGCTTTGAAACAGTGAGCGGGCCCATGAACATTTCGTACATTCGCACTGAATCCGCGCCGTAATTTTTTATCATCTCGTCGGGATTCACGACGTTTTTTAGCGACTTCGACATTTTCGCGATGATTTGCTCCACTTCCTCGCCTGTCGCCTTTTCAAAGAACTTGCCGTTTTTCTCTTCCACTTCGTCCGTCGGAACAAGCGTCTTGTTTTTGCGCTGGAATGCGAACGACGTAATCAAGCCCTGGTTTATCAGACGCTGGAACGGCTCTTTCGTGGAAACCGCTCCGATGTCGTAAAGCACTTTGTGCCAAAAACGCGCGTAAAGAAGATGGAGGACCGCGTGTTCCGCGCCGCCCACATAGAGATCGACTGGCATCCAGTATTTTTCTTTTTCCGCCGAGCAGAATTCGCTTTCGTTTTTCGAGTCAAGATAGCGAAGATAGTACCAGCACGAGCCGCCCCACTGAGGCATGGTGTTCGTCTCGCGCCTCGCGCTTCCCCCACATGAAGGGCATTTGCAGTTCACCCAACTTTCGATTGCGGCAAGAGGACTTTCGCCAGTTCCGGTCGGCTGGTATGATTTCACATCGGGAAGCCTTACAGGAAGTTCGCTTTCGGGCACGGGAACGCATCCGCATTTTTCACAGTGGACGAGCGGAATCGGTTCGCCCCAATAACGCTGCCGGCTGAAAATCCAGTCACGGAGTTTGTAGTTTACGGCTTTCTTTCCGAATCCTTTTTCGCCGAGGAATTCTATCATCGAAGAAATCGCGTCCGCAGTTTTTTCGCCGGTGAGGAATTCCGAGTTAATCGCATAGCCGTCCTTTGCGGAAGTGCATTCCTCCGCGATGTTGAATATGTCGGGATTTTCCGCGACGAGTTTTTTGTATTCGTCAGGATTTTTCGCGGCGAGCCTCAAAATCTCCGCGCCCTTTTCTTCGCTGCCTCCGCCGAGTTTTGCGATTTCTTCTTTTGTCGCAACAACTTTTACAATCGGAAGGTCGAACTTCTTCGCGAATTCCCAGTCACGCTCGTCGTGCGCCGGGACTGCCATAATCGCACCTGTTCCGTAAGAAATCAGAACGTAGTCGGAAATCCAAATCGGAACGAGCGCGCCGTTCACAGGATCGATTCCGTAACTTCCAGTGAAAACGCCCGTCTTGTTTTTGTTGAGGTCGGTGCGCTCAAGGTCTGATTTCTTTGCAGCCTCTGCGACATAGGCTTCCACCGCTTCTTTCTGCTCGGGCGAAGTAAGTTCCTTCAGCATCGGATGTTCCGGCGACATAACCATGTAAGTGCAGCCGAAAAGGGTGTCCGCGCGGGTCGTGTAGACGGTGAGACGCTTTCCTGAATCGCCGCCGTCTTTGTCCGCAACCGCAAAATTCACTTCCGCGCCCACGGATTTTCCAATCCAGTTTTTCTGCATGAGTTTTACGCTTTCCGGCCAGTCGAGAGAATCGAGGTCTTCGAGAAGCCGTTCCGCGTAATCTGTGATTTTCAAAATCCACTGGCGGATTGTTCTGCGCGTAACTTCAGTTCCGCACCGCTCGCATTTTCCTTCCTTGACTTCTTCGTTCGCAAGCCCCGTAAGGCACGAAGGACACCAGTTAATCGGAGTTTCGGCTTCGTAGGCAAGCCCCTTTTTGTAGAGTTGGAGGAAAATCCACTGCGTCCACTTGTAATACTCGGGGTCGCAGGTGGAAACGCACCTATCCCAATCGTAGGAAAAACCGAGAGCCTTTATCTGGCGCGTGAAGTTCGCGATGTTCGCTTCGGTCGTAACCGCGGGATGAGTTCCAGTCTTTATCGCGTAGTTTTCCGCAGGAAGCCCGAACGAATCGTAGCCCATCGGATGAAGCACGTTGAAGCCGTTCATTCTGAGATAGCGGCAATAAATGTCGGTGGCAGTGTAGCCTTCGGGATGTCCCACGTGAAGCCCCGCGCCGCTCGGATACGGAAACATATCGAGGACGTAGCGCCGCTTTTCTTTCGGAACGGACTCGTCCTCGCGCACTTTAAAAGTCTTGTTTTCTTCCCAATACTTCTGCCATTTTATCTCGATGTTTTGAAAAGGATAGTGTGCCATCGTCCTACCTGAACAAGATAATCAAAACTTGCGAAACGATTACGACGGCAATCAAAGCCATCGGGTATGTGGACGCATAGGCCGAAGCGACATTTTCCGTGCCGGAAGTCGCAATCAAAGTTCCGAGCGCGGGAGTTGAAGTCATTCCGCCCGTAATCGAGCCGAGGTTGTTCAAAAGGCTCAGCTTGAGAACATAGCGAGCGAAGAAATAGCCCACGATGAGAGGCACTGTCGTCATTATGATTCCGTAGATGAAATATACCCATTCAAAATATTTGACAAAACTCGCGCCGCCTGCAATGCCCGCGCCAATCAAAAAGAGCATGAGTCCAAGTTCGCGGAATTCCTTGAGCGTGATGTTGAGCGGAGTGATGTCAACAGGACCAACATGGGCGAAATGTCCGAATATGAGCGAGACAAAAAGGCAGCCTCCGGTAGTCGTAAGCGTGAACGACCATTCAGGATGCCTCAAAACAGTTCCAATCATCTTTCCCCAATCTATTCCGCCGACAAGGATTCCAACCACCGCCGCGAGCGCGAACGGCATGAATCCGTAGGCATCCATCTCAATCAGTTTTCCGTTGTAGACTTTCTTGCTTCCTGCGTCCGCCGCCACAAGATGAGAGCGTTCTTCTTCCATGTTCGCGCCGATGATTTTCGGCACAATCTGAACAAAGAGCACCACGCCGATAACGCCGTAGATGTACGCGATTCCGTGTCCTACCGCGACAATCGACTCAAGTTCCGCAGTGGCAACCGTAGCCTTTGCCGCGGAAAAGGCGGGCGTGGAAGTGAGGCTTCCCGAAAGCAGCCCCACCAGCATCGCCGCCGCTTCTTGCGGAGCGCGTCCAAGTTTTATATCGAACACGATGCAAGCCGCGCACGAAAGT
Source organism: Treponema sp. (assembly GCA_022510845.1). Lineage (GTDB taxonomy): Bacteria > Spirochaetota > Spirochaetia > Treponematales > Treponemataceae > Treponema_D. The sequence continues at coordinate 1,624 of JAFLSR010000022.1, read as the reverse complement.
CCGCCCACAACGATTATCAGCACTCCCAACAAGATGTAAGACTTGAAATTCTTCTTCAAATTTGAAAAGAAGTTGGGACCCGCGATGAATCCTACCGAAGTTACGAACAAGACAAGCCCAAGATTTTCAACGATTTTGAGCGCGGACGAAGTGTATCCTTTCGTGTTTCTTTCCAAAATCGAATAGAAAAAGCAGCCGAACAAAAGCGCGATAATGAAAACGCCCGCAGTTCCGAGCGAAACGCCTTTAACGGTGATGCGTCCAAGCAGATAGCCCAGCGAAGCGACAATGAAAACGCTGAACATAAGATAGCCGATTCCCGTTACAGAAGCAAAATTGCCAAACCAATTCATAAAGACCTCGAATAATTTTATTTGGCAAAAATTATATCACAAATCCCGCAACAATGCAAGACCTTGCGCAAATTTGTAAAATATGATATTAAGATACTAGCGCGATTTCATTCGCTGAAAATCAAGGCGATTCGCATCTCAGAAGCGGATTGCCAAACTGCAAAATGAAAATCGGCGTGCGCGAAATCGCACAAATCCGCAAAATTGGGGGAAAGAATGACTTTTTATGTTGACACAAACGCAAAGCGAAGCGGGAACGGCGAAAAAGACCACCCGTTCAAAAAAATCGGCGAGGCGGCGGCAGTCGCGCGCGCGGGCGACGAAGTGATTGTCGCACCGGGCATCTACAGGGAATACGTAAATCCGCAGAACGCCGGCACTGAGGAAAGCAGAATCGTCTACCGTTCGGAAAAGCCGCGCGGCGCGGTCATAACAGGAGCAGAAAGAATAACAAACTGGACTCAATACAAAGGCGACGTTTACTTGGCGCGCATTCCAAACGGGATTTTCGGAGAATACAACCCCTACACCACTTTGGTGAGCGGCGACTGGTTCATTGCGTTTTACGTCGCGCACACGGGCGAAGTTTTTTTGAACGACAAGTCGCTCTACGAAACAACATCGCTCGAAGACGTCCTCAATCCGAAAGTCTACGAAAAATCATGGGACAAGGAATTCTCCGTCTACAAATGGTACACGGAGCAAGATGAAGGCGCGGACGAAACTTTGATTTACGCCAATTTCCACGGAAAAAATCCCAATGACGAGAACGTTGAAATCACGGTGCGCGAAAACTGCTTCTATCCTTCAAGCGAGGGAATCGGATACATCACGCTCAGCGGATTCAAAGTGTGCAAGGCGGCGACGCAATGGGCCCCCCCCACGGCATATCAGGAAGGAATGATTGGTCCGCATTGGTCCAAAGGCTGGATTATAGAAGACTGCGAAGTCTGCCATTCAAAATGCTCGGGAATCTCCCTCGGCAAATACAAGCAGCCGAACAACGACAACAAATGGCTCAAGACGAAATTCAAGGACGGAACGCAGACCGAGCGCGACAACATCTGTCAGGCGCAAATCGAAGGCTGGTCAAAAGAAAGAATCGGCTCGCACATCGTCCGCCGCTGCGAAATCCATGACTGCGGACAGACCGGAATTGTCGGGCATTTGGGCGGCGTCTTCTCGATTATCGAAGACAACCACATCCACCACATCAACAACAAGCAGAACCTTGCGGGCGCGGAAATCGGCGGAATCAAAATGCACGCCGC
>JAFLSR010000021.1 GCA_022510845.1 Treponema sp. | reverse complement strand
ATGTGTTTCATTTGGATTCCTCCTTGGAATTTTTGACCGCGCTTCGCGCGGAGTATTAAAATTGGTTAAATAGTTAAATGGTTAAATGGTTAAAAAGCCCGGACTGCCCGAACACAAAAATTTTCGACCTTGAGCTTGGAGATCTGATTGCCGGCAATGAACCACTGTGCCCACGCGTAGCTACTACTGGACTGCGACGACGACCAGTACCAGTCCTCTCCTGAAATCTTCCTCGCTTTCCGCAAGTTTTTCCAAATTAAGTTCAGTTCGTCTTTAGTCGGCAAATGCCAGTCATCGTACCCGCCACCACGGTAGTTGTTGCACAGTCCAAATGCACCGTCCCATGTCGCCACTCCAAGCATTTCGCTCACCTCATAGGACTTGTTCCCTTCGACGTAGAACACAATGCCACCGCCTGGTCCGATGTCGCCGATTTCATATTTTCCTGCCACTCCATTCTGCGGCTTGGAAAGATTCTTGGTGAGTTCCTGACACATCGCAGGAAATCTGCTGAACAGTTCGTCCACATCACCCACACGTTCATCAGAAGATGAGATGATTTCAGTGGAATTAACATCAAGGATTTGAACAATGAACATGACCTGCGCCCTGAATCTCATTGCCTGCCCTGTAACAACGACGTTCGCGTTCAGAGCCTTTCCGAGTTTCGCCACCTTGTCGTTGTTCGACCAGTCCGAAAGCTGGAAATTCTGCTGCGCCCTGATTTTGTCAAAGCTGCTCCGGTCAACCACGGTGCATTTTCCAGTCCGCACGAATTCAGACAGGAACATACGGTAAACCACATCCATCTCTTCCTGCGGTACGCCGCTTGAATCGAACGGCACCACGACCGCCACCGTCTTCTGTGCCGTCTGCTCCTGCGCATAAGCGGCAGTAAAAGCCGCAAGTGCGAGCAATGCAAAGAAAATCTTTTTCATTTTGTTTGTACTCCTACCTTCCATTTTTTGGCGTTATAAGCGCGTCATTCGGAAGCCTTGTCTTGTAGTTTATATGCTCACACATATTTTCCACGTCATCGAACAACACGGCATGATTTATATTCATTTCATCCAAAAACTTCTGATAATACAAAAGCATATCATCATCATATTCCACATTTATTTTGAGTATGCGGAATTTTCCGTTCTCTGGGTCTTTCTCCACAAGCGACTTGAGGTTTTCCTCAAATGTGCAGTATGGATTCGTGGGTATTAGAAACGTGCCTTTCTGCCTGTCCAAGCGCACGTTCATGTAGAACGGGGTCATGTTTATGACCGACCTGAATATGCCCTTTACGCTATTGTCTGAAATGCCGACTTTGCGACTTGGAACGAAATTGAACACTGCTTCCTGCGTTTTCGGCATTTTTCCAAAGTTGTCGGCATCGTACAGTTTCTTAAGTCCATACGGCAGGTTGTCCTTGTATGTCTTTTCAATCCACATTCGGTTGAAGCAATAAATCGAGAACGTATTTATTTTCTGCTTTTTTAATTCTTTGGCTTTTTTTTCCGACGTTTCAGAAACTGCTGAATTTGACTTTCCGTTGCCCGATACACTTTTCTTTTTGTTTTTATTTTCACCCTCATCGATTTTTCCAAACCTAATGTAGCCGCAGGCGAAGAACAGCGCGACAAAAAATGAAAACGTCATGTCAAGAAATCGGGTGGCGCAGCCGTAGTGCTGCATATTCGCAAGCAGCATATAGAAATCGTTCGGGTCTATGCTCGCGAGCGTGGGGTCATATCGCTGTATTCTCCTGCGGAAATCGCGAATCATTCCTTTTTCCACATCGAACAAATCTTTACTTTTTGTTCCGAAGTTATTGTAACATAGCCGCTCGAATGTCGTCTCAAGTTTCCATGTAGAATCCCTATGACCGCGGAAGCACCAGCCGTTCCAAGCGAGAAAAGCCCGTCTGGTCTCTAGGTTTTTATGGTTGTCCAAATATTCCGCCTTTTCCGGGAAAATTTTGTCGAACAGGCTCTCACCGTTCAACTCCTTCTTTTGGCTTTCATCAAGCGTTTTCTCGACATCATCAAAAAAAGTTTGCGGCTTGAAGTACATATCCAAAAGTTTCAAATACGAATTCTTTTCAAGCTTGATTGTGTGCTCGAAATAATAGCTGTTTGAACCCATATTCATTTCTCCCAAAAATAATTCTCATTCGTTTTTATGCGCCGTGCTTTCCAGCAATTCCGCGCACAGCCCAGGCATTGTCGCCATGAGCGCGTCCATGCCTTCTTCCTGCCGTGCGGCAACGACAGCAACAGCCGGATTCACGCCGAACATCGTGATGAACGCGCCGTGCGAATCTCCAAAAGCAAACAGCTTGCCGGTAACGATAAAATCCGCCCCCAGTTCCGAGGCGATTTTTACCGCCTGCTCCATTTCAATCAGAGCAGATACATCGCCGCGTTGCACGACAGAAAAGCCGCCGCCTACCTCAAATTCTTTTGCAAGCATGGCAGAAAACAATTCCACCTCTTCCTGCGAAACGCCTGCCGCATGAAAAGGCACAAATGCTACGACCGGCGGCTTGTCATCAGGGCGGGCAAACGGTATGCAAAGGAACATGAGCAGCATTAACGCGCAGCATTTCTTACTTTTGTCGCTCATACCTCGTTTCCCGCGCCGGAAGAATTTTTCTTCTTCGAGCCTCCGAGCACTTCCTGCTTGAAGTGCTCAATCTCCGTATTTGCATACGCGATGAACGCGCTGTACGCCGCCTCGCCCTCCAGTAACGCGCGGGCATTCACGTGGTTCACAAGTTCCTTGTACGCCTCGTCGCTCACGCCACGCGCCGTCTTGAGCGCGCCCGCAGTCTTTGCCGAACGCTCGTCCGTGCGCTGCGCGGTGAGGTCCCGCACGCTCTCGTTCGCAGCCTTGAGTTGCGCCACGAACGCCGCAAGCGAAAGCGCGTCCACCTGAGCCTTGAACTTGCCCTCCAAATCCTGAATGAAGTTCACGAGCAAGCCTGTCTCCTTGTCCATCTGCGCCTTCGGATTTATCTTGTAGTCCTTGATGTGCTGGCTCAAAATCGCAGCCGCTTCCGCGATGTCCTCCACGGGAAAGCCAAGATAGCTCTTCACCGCCTTTTTGTAGCCCGCGTAGAGTTGGTCGCGAAGGCAGTCCGCCGCCGCAATCTTGTCCGTGGTGAGGCTCTTGGCGGAAAGTTGCAAGTTGTCGTCCTCCGCCTTTACCGCCGCACGCAGAGCCGCAACCTGCTCCGCGCATTTTTCCGCCACTGACGCGTCCTTTTCCGCCCTCTCCGCCATGTTCGAGACGAACAAAAAGTGCGCCGCGTTGTTCATGCCGCCCAAATAAATTGCCTGAATCTGTTCCATAAATTGAGTTCTCCTTATTTCTTTATTGTTATGACAAACCCCTGTTGATTGAGCCTGTCGAAACCAAATGTGCGACAAATTCCTTCGCCCAAAACTGCGGGAAAGGACTTTGCGCACATTTTTGCCATTATTTTTTTGTGGGGACGAATTCGCTGCAACAAATGCGTTCCCGCAAAACTTCGGCAAGGAATTTGTCGCGCCAAATTCCTTCCCCCGAAACGGCGGAAAAGAATCTTGCGCGCATTCTTGCCATTATTTTTTCGTTTGGAGGAATTTTGCGAACAAAATTCCTTCCCGCAAAATGTCGGCGAAAAATTTTTTGCGCCAAACATCCGCGAGTTTTGTGCTTTTTGTCCGCAACGCGGACAAAAATGCGAACAGTGCGAGCAAACAAAACTCGTAAGCAGGGCAAAGCCCTGCGACCAAAACGCCGTGCGTGCAAAACAAAAAAAATCGTTGAAATTCCGCGAATTTTTCGCCACAAAGATTGGCAGCAAAGCGAATGCTCGCGAAGAAAAGCCTGAATGGGCATAAAAAAGGCGCGAAACTAGCCGAATGCGGCAAGCGTTTTCGCGCCTGTGAAGTAAAAATTGATGTGAGAAAAAATTATGGGGTCGCTCTACCCCCCCCTATACATATATGCGAACGTGCTTTGCATCTTTTTCATTTCTTTAAGCATCTATATGGTTTATACAAAATTTTTCTATGTTTGTCAAGTCAGACCGCTTTGCGGTCTGGTTATCGACTTTTGACTTGCTCGCAAAAAAAAGATGCGGTTTCCCGCATCTTTTCATCTTGCAACTCCCGATGCAACTTTAGTTCTTTTCCAGAATTCCGTCAGCCAACTTTGTAAGCGCAATCGACAAATCCTTTTCCTCAAGATTCTGCGAAAGCGTTTTCATGTCGCCCACGACTGTTTCCAAAAGTTCGCCTGTAGAGCAATCCGCGTCAGGCACTTCTTCCGAAGCCACATTTGCGAGCGCACCGGATTTTCGCAACGCGCTCGAAGTTTTCAAAAGGCCCGGCTCGCCTTCGAGCGTGGCAATCACATATTCGAGCGAAACCCGGGCGCGGCTTTGCATGAACTCTTTTTTCTTTTCAGAAGGAAGCGATTCGCTCAAAGCAAGCAGGGTCTTGAACAATTTTATCTGGCTTTCAAAATCGCGCATGCCGTCCTCATCTTTCAAGATGTTTTCGACGGCAGGAACAAGGCTGGACGCGTCTTCTCCCTTCTCTTCGGAAGGTGTTTCTTCGTCTTCCAGGGCTTCTTCCAAAGTCTTGCGGAAGGCTTCTTTTTCTTCCCTCAATTCTTTTGCGGCTTCTTCAAGCGCGGCTTTTTCTTCTTCGAGTTTTCTTGCCGCTTCTTCGGCGGCAGCCTTTTCTTCCGCCAGCTTCTTTTCGGCTTCCTCGGCTGCCTTGCGCGCGGCTTCTTTTTCCTCTTCGAGTTTTTTTGCCGCTTCCTCCGCGGCGCGGCGTGCAAGTTCTTCCTGTTGCGCACGTAGCCGAGCATTTTCTTCGGCAAGCCTGCGGGCTTCTTCTTGGGCGCGGAGTTTTTCATTCTCCTCCTGCTGCGCACGAAGCCGCGCGTTTTCTTCGGCAAGTCTGAGAGCCTCTTCTTGTTGGGCTTTGAGCCGCGCATCTTGAGCCGCTTCAAGGGCCTTTTGCGCGCTTTCTGCCATTTGCGCCATTTTTTCTGCGAGCGCGGAAGCGTCTACTTTCGGCTCGGGATTTTTTTCTTCCGATTCTTCTTGCGGAACTTCCAGTTTCGGAGCAATTTCCTCGGACAGATTTTCCTGGCTTTCTTCGAACGATTCGAAATTGCTGGCAAGCGATTCGAAATCAAAGTCTTCCGAATCTTCGTCATCGATGAGCGGCGATTTTCCGAACGACTCAAAATCAAAATCATCTTCTTCGAGAATATTCTCTTCCGGCACTTCTTCCTGCACCGCCGCCTCTTCCTGCCCCATGTCGAATTCTTCGGGCAAATTTTCCTGCGCGGCTTGCTCGGCTTCTTTCTGAATTTGTTCTTGAAGCACGGCTTCCTTCGTGCTGACTATTTCGGACAAGCGACTGGAGGAAAGTTTCGCCAAGCGATTCGTATTGTCGCTCGCAAACGCCTTTTTGTAACTTTCCAAAGCCGCCTCGGCTTTTCCCAAGCCCTCCTCAATTATTGCGAGCGAAACAAGCCCGCGCGAATCGTTCGGCTTGTTTGACAAGTATTTCATGATGTAATTTTCCGCTTCTGCCAAATTGCCCTTTTGCTTGTAGCGGGAGGATGCGTTGGACAAATGCGCCTTGTATTCGGGATTGCTCGATTCGATTTTTTTGTACGCCTTTTTTGCGCGCTGCTCGTCATCGGCGCAAATATAATATTGCCCCGCAAGGTCCAAGGTCTCGACATCGTTTTTGTCTATATCGAAAAGTTCTTTTATGTCCATGCTGGCTTCGACCAATTTTTGCGCGCTCAAATTTATCGAAGCGGAAGCCTTTATCAATTTTTCGTCATTGGGAGAAATCGAACGCGCCTTTTGAATTGTCTCGATTGCCTTGACATTTTTTCCCTGACGCTCAAGCGATGTCGCCAAGCCTTTGAGCGTCTGCACGTGATTCGGAAGAATCTTGATTGAGTCGCTGTATTTTTTTTCGGCGGATTCATAGTCCGATTCCGCCATGTAGATGTCGCCCAAAATCGTTTGAAGACGCGCGTCGTTTTCGTTTATCGAAATCGCCTGCTCGCCGAGAGCCTGCGCGTCGCCCACGCGCCCAATTTTCAAAAGCAGGCTCGCGTAATCGGCGTAGGCTTCGCCCCAACCCGGCTTGTAGCGCAGAGCCGCATCGTATTCGTGAATCGCGCCTTCGATGTTTTCAGAATGCTCGTAGGCTTTCGCCAAATTCAAATGCAGAATCGGATGGTTCTGGTCAATCTTCAAACCTTTTTGATATTGCAGAATCGCCGCCGCGTAATCGCCTTTGGCTTCGTAAATCGTTCCAAGATGATTGTATGCGAGAACGTCGGTAGGATTCAAAGTCACGACGGTTTCAAAGCAATCAATCGCGTCTTCGTAGCGTTCCATGAATTTATACGTGAAGCCCAAATTGTAATAAACTTGTTCGCGCTTCGCGCCTGCCGTCAACGCCTCGTTCAGGACTTCCACCGATTCATCGTATTTTTTTATGCGCCGATAAATTCCGCCGAGCGTAAGGAGCACTTCCAAATCGCCGGAATCTTTTTCGCGGATTTTTTGGAACACCGGAAGCGCCTTTTCGTCATCGCCGGATTTTATATACACGTTTCCCAAACGGGCAAGCAAATCTTTGTCGTCAGGATTTTCTTTGAGCAAAGTTTGATACAGCCTCGAAGCAAGGGCATAGTCACGAGAGATTACCGCGGAATTCGCTCGGCTCAACAACAATGAATTTTCGACCATTTTGAATTACCTCCTTCCGGGCCTTGCGTAGACCTCATTGGAAAGTTTGCCATTTATGTGCTCGTCAATGCTCGAATATGTGGAAACCGCAAAATAATAAATCGCGCCGTTTCTCAAGCCCGTCAATTTGAATTGGCTTATGTTCTGCACTTTTATCGGCGAAGGTCCTTGATCCGCGTCCATTCCCAAATATTCACCAGGACGATTTCCGTAATAGATATAATATCCGCCGGCATTTTCGTCCACCGAAAAATTCCAGTTCAAATCCACGCCGCCGTCCTTTGCCGTGGCGCGAAGTTTCAAGGGAGGGGCAGGAAGAGGAGTCTGCGAATAGTTGACCGTTATTTCCGTAACCGAGGGCGTTACCCTTCCGCCGCCATCAGGAAAAAGTTCCGCCGCGATTTGAAAATATCTTCCGGTAACGCCAGAAATCTCTTCGCGGTTTTTCACCTGCTTCCATTCCGGGAAATTTTCATTCCATCCGAAATAATTGTCGCCCGCGCGAACATAATATCGAATCTCGGTTTGCGGCGGAACGTTATCCACAATCGAAAGGCTGTTCAAAACCGAGGCGGGCGTGGTGGCAATCGGCTTCGTCATAAATTTTCCGCCGTCAATCTTGAATCGCTCGTAATTCAAATTTTTCGGATTGGAGGAATCCGTGACGCTCCGAGAAATTTTGAAATCATCGATGAGACCGACAAACGAAGGACAAATGTTTATCGGCGCGACCTCGCCGAACACCGGCTGAAAAATCGTGCCTCCTTCGCGTCCGCTTTTCGTTATGAATTTCAGCGACTCCACTTTCCCGTTGATGCGATATTCCAAAAGTCCGCTTTCTTCGTCGTAGGAAATTTCGTGCCGAGACCATTTGTCGGGAATCATCATCGTGTAACTTTCCAGTTGGACTTCGCCGTTCTTTGAAACATCGCCATCGAACACATTCATAAACATCCAAACGGCGCGATTGTTTATGAAGGCGCATTCGATTTTCTGAAAAAGAATGTAGTCGTCCAAAATTCGGGAAGAATTCCATTCAAAGACAACTTCGCCGTTTTCAAGCGTCGCGGGGCAAATCCAAAATTCAATCGAAAAAGAGCCGCTGTGATTCTTCGTGCCAAAAAGCGAGCCTGCCTTTCCGTACAATGAAATTCCTTTGCCGTTGCCCCTGCTCAATGCCGCGCGTTTTCCCATAATCGATTTTGACGAGCTTAAAAGCGAATTTGATTCCACAGAATAATTTCCGCTCAAATCCGAAAATTTGCCGTTCTCATATTTTTCAAAATCCAAAAGCAAGTCGGTTTCCACGGAAACTTTCTGCGCGTTCGTGGCAAGTTCCACGCACTCATATCCGAATCTTCCCATTCCGCTCGCAATTCCATCTGACGATTCGAATTCAGGCCAGCCAGTTTTTCCGCCGAGAGTAAACGTCTTGCTTTCCGCGAAAAAATTTTGCGCAGTGACTAGACAAAGGCACAAGAAAACTGTTATCATTTTTTTGAGTTTCATAGATTTATTCCCCATATTTTCGCGCATATTTTCATTGTTATGAATTCGGAAAATTCGACACGAGAAAAATTGCATCAAACCGCACTCAAAGCCCCGGAATCCAGCGGCGTCTATCTTTGGCGAAATCTGCAAGAAACCGTCATTTATGTGGGCAAGGCAAAAAATCTCAAGAACCGCCTTTCCTCATATTTTTCTGGCCACAAGGACATCAAAACCCGCCTCCTTGTTTCCCGCGCCGCTTCCATCGAGTATATCACAACGGCGAACGAATACGAAGCGTTCCTGCTGGAAAACAATCTGATAAAAAAATACACGCCGCGATACAACATCAATCTGAAAGACGGAAAATCATATCCCGTGCTCCGAATCACGAACGAAAAATTTCCCAGACTTTTCAAAACGCGGCAAATGATTCAAGACGGTTCCACTTACTTCGGACCATTTCCCGACGTTGCCGCGCTTGACACATTCATCGAAACGCTCTACAAACTCTACCCGATCCGGCATTGCAAAAAATTCCGCGAACGCGAATATCCGTGCATGTATTACCACATCGGGCGTTGCAAAGCGCCTTGCTGCAAAAAAATCGACGAACAGTCCTACAATCTATTTTTCGGCGAAATCACAAAACTACTTGAGGGAAAAGGCAAGCAGACGGAAGACGCGCTTTCCGCGGAAATGAAGGCGGCGGCAAAAGAATTGAATTTTGAAAAGGCGGCGAGAATCCGCGACGGACTAAAGGCGCTTTTGATAATGCAGAACCAAAACATCGTGGAAGATTTTTCCGCCGAAGACCGCGACTACATCGCACATTGGCGCGAAGGCGAATTGGCGAGTTTTACCGTTTTGAAAATCCGCGAAGGAAAGGTGCAAGGCCGCGACAATTACCGCGTGGAAAGCCTGAACGAAGACGACGAGCTTTTGCCGGAATTTATGAACGCCTATTATGAGGACGAAAACGATTTGCCGCCGGCGATTTATGTTCCTTCGCAAAGCGGCTTGGAATTCATCTCGCGCTGGATAAAAGAAAAATTCAATTCGGACGCGAAAATAATTTTGGTCACAGAACAAATGGAAAACGCCGCGCGGCACAAGGCGGCTTTGGACATGGCAAGACAGAACGCGCACGAAGACATAATCCGCCGGCTGCGAGAACGCGGAGACACACCCGCATTGGAAGAACTGAAAACCCTCCTCGCGCTCCCTCGCCTGCCCGTTCGCATCGAAGGATTCGACATTGCGCACATCGGAGGAAAATTTCCCGTGGCATCGCTCATCAGTTTTTTCAACGGAAATCCCGACAAAAAAAATTACCGCTATTTCCGCCTCAAAACCACGGACGGAATCATCGATGACTTCGCTTCAATGCGCGAGGCGGTGAGCCGAAGATACACGCGCCTTTTGAACGAACAGAGCGAACTTCCAGATTTGATTCTGATTGACGGAGGAATAGGCCAAGTGAACGCGGTGGAAGGAATTCTGCACGCACTGAATTTGGACATTCCGATTGCGGGACTTGCCAAGCGCGACGAAGAGATTTGGCTGCCGCACGCATCCGAACCAATCAGCCTTCCCAAGCGGAGCGACGCGCTGCGCCTTTTGCAGAGAGTGCGCGACGAAACTCACAGGTTCGCCACAAGCCGCCGCGCCGCACTCCAAACAAAAGAAAACACCGTAAGCATTTTTGAATCGCTTCCGAATGTGGGAACAAAACGCGCGCACGCACTCACAAAAAAATTCGTTACGCTAGAAAGCCTCGCCAACGCACAGGAATCCGAAATCGCAGAATGCATCAACGTGAGCGCAAATGAAGCGGCGCAAATTTCAATCGAAGCGAAAAAACTTTTTTCCGAGCAATCTGAAAAAAAGCAAAGCCAAATGCGCTCTCTCAAAGAATCAGGCACGACAAAGGAAATCGCCGCGCACAATCAATACATTTCCAAACTCGCGGACTTGGCGAGAGAATAGTTATGTAGTTGATAGTTAATAGGTAATAGTAATATAGTGATAGTGAAAAGTTAATAATGGCGGTTGCAAGATTTTAAAACATTGTCATTCAAATGTATGACAAATGCACTCTTCGAACGCCCTTGTCCAATCTTCATTTGCCTTAACGCACTGCTTCTTTAACACATTTCTTTCTAACAGTTCAGCGGTAATTCATCGCTGCAGCACCCGCCTGGCTGTAGACGTAACGCCCCTCAGCAAAGTCCTTTTTGTTCTCGGCGTATATGGCTTGCGCTATCCCCTCTCCTCCGCCTTCCTTAATCAGTTTCTCCACATCAGTGTCAGTAGTTCCTTTAGGACGCATACTCTTTATACATACGCACATGATTTTGCGGAAATCTTCGTAATTGGTTACCTTTACCGTCCAATTTCTTTTATCATCAAGATTATCCAAATTGCCCAAGTCAGACATAATTAAACCTCCTTGTCTCTTATCGACATAGCTGTATCATAATCTTTGCTCATTTTCACTTTTTTGTAAAAACAGTAAATTTTAAACAGTTGAAAGTTTTCAGAACAGCTCATTCGCGAGTTTTTTTTTTGCAATGCAATTCATTTGCGCGTGATTTAAATTAGATATTACACACAATTAAATATTGCACAATATAAATTTTAATTATATTGTGCAAAACCTAATTCCAAGCGATTTATTGCGCCTTCACTTCGTTTTTCAGCTCCGCGCCGCTTTCAAACGCTTTGACATTTTCAAGCGAAACTTCCGCGATGTTCGTGAGCGCATTCGTCGTCAAAAACGCCTGATGGCTTGTAATCAAAACATTCGGGAAAGTCAAAAGCCTTGCCAATGTGTCGTCCGTAATCACTGCCGCCGACCAGTCGCTGAAAAAATATTTGCTTTCTTCTTCATACACATCGAGTGCCGCGCCGCCGATTTCATTACGCTTCAAAGCATTCACGAGCGCCTTGGAATCGATGAGCGCACCGCGTCCAGTATTTATCAAAACAGCGTCGCTCTTCATTCGCTTCATGTTCTCGTGATTCACAATGTGGAATGTTTCGTCATTGAGCGGGCAATGAAGAGAAAGCACATCGCTACGAGAAAAAATCGTGGGAATGTCAACGTACTCAAAACCATTTTTTTCCGCCCATTCATTATTTGGGAATTTGTCGTACAGAATCACTTTCATTCCGAAGCCCGACAAAAGCCCTGCCATGATTTGTCCGATTTTTCCAGTGCCGAAAATTCCTGCGGTAAGTCCATGCAGGTCGCGCCCCGTCAAACCTTCCAAAGTAAAGTTGCCGGTTTTTGTGCGGAGATAACTTTGCGGAATATGCCGAGTGAGTGCCAAAAGCAACGCCATTGCGTGCTCGGCAACGGCATAGGGCGAATACGCCGGAACGCGCACGATTTTTATTCCCGCATCAGATGCCGCCGCAAGATCCACATTGTTGAAACCCGCGCACCGAAACACGATTAGGCGCACGCCGCATTCCTTCAAAATCGAAATGACTTTTTTGTCCGCAATGTCATTGACAAAAATGCAAACCGCATCAAAGCCTTTTGAGGCGGAGGCAGTTTTTTCATTCAATTTAAAATCAAAGAAGTCAATTTCAAATCCGAATTTTTCGTTGACTTTCACAAAATTCTCTTTTTCGTATGAATGAGTGTCATAAAATGCGATTTTCATTTTTCCTCCTTAATTTTTACCAGTTAAGAAAATTTCAATTTTCTTAACTGGTAAAAAAGCGATTTTGTAGCAAAGCGAAAAAACCGCAGTGCAATAAGCGAGAATTTCTGCAAAGCAGAAATTCTCGAAGTTAAAGTTTGCGGCGGCATTTCGACGCGAACTTTAAACGCTTCTTAAATTTAACAGTTAAAAAAGCGTGCGGTTTAAAATTGCCGCTGAAATTAAGAACGCAACAAGTTTAACTTCAAGTTTCCATTTTAAAATATATTTACGATTTTCCTGAAAGTCAAGAAATGTTTTTTTCGTGCGCGGATTTTCTTTTCGCAATTAAAACATTCGCGCAAGAGCGACTAAAGTTTGCGGAATGAAAATTTCGTTTCCGCGCGGCAAAAACGCAGTCGCCAGCCCCGCCCTGTTTTTGAAGCAGGAACTTGCCGTTCCGCTGAACTACCTTCTGCACCGTTACGCTTCCGCACGGGGGTCCAAAATTTACTCACTGATTTTTTAACGAAGCAAAAAACTCGTAAGCAAGGCTAAACCTTGGGATTTTCGCTCCGCTTTTATCCAGATTTTTTTTCAAAAAAAATTTGCGTTTTTTTAAATTGTGGTGTATAATTAAAGGTAAGGAATTAAAGTTGTCAAAAGAAGAAAAAGTTGTACAGGAAGATTTCCTTTCCGAAGATTCATTCAATGTATCCGCAATGAATGACGAATTCGAAATGGACTCAATCAATAATTGGTCCACCGCAATCGGACTCGTCAAATCCGTAATCGGTTTCATCGAAAAAAAAATCCCCACTTGCAAGGCGCACATTTTCATGCACTTGCCCGAATATCACGAATACCGTGAAATCGACCGCGAAGGAATCACCAGTTTTTCCGACGATTCAGTCTTTATCGGATGCCTTTCTATGGAAAGCGGCGTAATTCCGCTGGAAAAGATGTTTTCGAATTATCAAATCGAGGATCCGATGGTAAACGAAGTGATAAAACTGCTTTACCAGGGACGCTACCTGATGCCGGTTGTCCACGGATTCGAAATGATTGCATACGTTTTGCTTTGCGCCACAAGTTTTGAGCAGGAAGGCGAAATCCTCACGCAGGAAAACATCGAGCTTTTAAAGCGGCTGAACACTCGCCTGCAAGTAAATTTGTACGCCGTTTCAATCGCGGCACGTGGTCAACGAAATCTTTTGACAATGGCGAAATATCCGTTCATCCTGCAACGGCACGAAAGCATAATGGACGTGAACGCGAATGTGTTCGAAGATATGAAAGGGCAGATTGCTTTCGAACGCGGAATCGCATATCGATACGATGAACTTTCAAAGACGCTTTATCCTTTTTCGTTTTACAAAGTTGACAGGTCAAAAGTTCCGATGCTGCAAAACGGCGAAGGCATTTCCGGCCAGGCGTTCAAAAATTGGAAAGCGGTCTTCATTCCAGACCGCGCATCTCATCCGACATATTCGGTTATGGAAGAAGAGCAATTTTTCAAAGGCTCGGTCATCAGCGTGCCGCTCGGAAACGAACAGCACAAAATTGGCGTGATTACGGTTTCGCACAGAGGCAACGGCAAGGAAACTTTCAGCCTTGAGCACCAATATCTTTTGGAGATTGCGGCGGCGTTTTTGGCGACCGAACTCATCAACCGAGATTTGCGCAACAAAATCGAAGCGAACAACATGAACATGGTGAAATCGCTTTCGAGCGCACTCGAAGCGAAGGACTTGTACACGGAAGGACATTCCGACCGCGTAGCTCAATATTCTGTTGGAATTGCGCGGAGGCTCGGCTACGATGAGGAACGGATTAACATGCTGCGTTATGGCGCGCAACTTCACGACATCGGAAAAATCGGAATTGCCGATGGCGTTTTGAACAAGCCTTCCGGCTTGAACGCGGACGAACGCAAGGCCATCGAAAATCATACGGAAATCGGATACAAAATTCTTTCTGCCAATCCGTATTTCAAAGATGTGAAAGATTTTGTGCGCTATCATCACGAAGCATTGGACGGAAGCGGCTACAATAAAAAAACGCGCGGCGAATATCCGGAAGAAGCGATGATAATTTCGTGCGCGGACATTTACGACGCGCTCACCACAGACCGTCCGTACCGCAAGGCTTTGAGCCGGAAGCAGGCGTTCCAAATTCTTTCCACCGACATCGACAAGAATTTCACAAAAGAAATTTTCGACGCGCTAGTCTATTACATCGAAAACGAAGCACCCACCGAAGCGTGAATTTTTGCACAATCTTGATTTTCTCAAAACAAAAAACGCCGACGCAGAGCGTCGAGTTTTGAAACCTTCCGCATGAATCAAAACAAGTTCGCTCATCAATTGCGATTTTCACTTCGTTGCAAAATCGCTCTTTTAATGTTTTATATTGAATCGGTTGATGTAAAAGACAGTGAAATCTTCTATGCGGCCGATGAACTGCCTGTCGATTTCATAAATGAGGAATGGAATGCGTGGCGCTTTTAGTCCGCCGAGCGCGTAGACATAATAACTTTCGCCATACTCAAAGCAGCAAATCGAAGCGACCATTTTTTCGCTTTTCACTGCCGTAATCGAACGCCATTTTAGCGGCTGGGTATTGTGCTGTTCGAAAAAAAATCCGTCGGCATCGTTTTTTATCACAAGTTCGGAATCGTAACTGGAAAGCATATCCATCCGCAAATTCGTGGCAATCCGAATTTCGCGGTTTGAATCTGTTCGTTGCAGAACTTCCGCCTCGGGAAAAAGCGGCCTTTGCTTGCCCTTCTTTTCGTCAGAATAAATTATTTCTTTGTAGAGATTGATGTCGGAAAAAATTTGCACCGCTTGCTTGAAAATTCCTTCGTTTCCATGCTTGGGCATTTTGTAAATGATTTCCGCAAGGTAGGAAGGGTCCAACATCTCGAAATTTTTCAGCATCGCGTCGGAATGTTTGTTCGTACCTTGCAGGATGGAAATTCCCTTGCTGCGTTTGATATTTCGAATCACGATTTTTCCGCTTTCCAAATCTTCGATTTCGTTTTTGCTCCAAGTCGAATCGAAAGGAAATTCGATTTGCTGAGCGAAAAAATTCAGAGCGAAGAACATCAGAATCACGGAAAATAAATTTTTCTTCATAATTTCGATAATATCAAAAAACGCAGAGTGTTTCAATTGTTTCACCTTGCTTTTGCATTTTTAGAATTTTTCGCACGTCGAATGCGCGGCGCGAATTTGCTTTTTAGAAATGTTTTGAAATTTCCATTGAATGCGATTGATTTTATTTTAGAATTATTGTATAATTTTAAAATGCAAGTTGATAAAAACAATCCCGCATTGCTTCATTTGAACAACCAGCTTTGTTTTGCGCTCTATGTCTGCTCGCGCGGAATCATAAAAACATACAAGCCCATTCTTGACCCGCTGGATTTGACATACACCGAATATGTCGTGCTGATGGCGCTTTGGGAAACCGACAAAATCACGATAAAGGATTTGGGCAAAAAAATTTTTTTGGATTCCGGGACGCTCACTCCGCTTCTCAAAAAAATGGTCGGAAAAAATCTCGTAACTCGCGAACGCTCCAAAAACGACGAACGCAGCGTGGTGATTTCGCTCACATCAAAAGGAAAATCGCTGGAAAAAAAATGCCGCGAAAATCCAGACAAGTTGATTTGCGCCGCAAAACTCGAAAGCGTCGATGGAGAATCTTTGATGCAAAACTTGCACAAAATGATTGAAGGTTTTGCATTGGAATCGGATTGCAACAATTAAATTTCAAGTTTTTATAGAGATGAAAAATGGCAAAGAAAAATAATACGAATCAAAAAATTTTATTTTGGAAAAATTCAGTCGCGTTTCAAATTTTTGACGGACATGAAGTTTCGGAAGATTTGATTCAAATCGCAAAAAAAAATATCGAAGGAAAAATTTCCGCAAAAGAAGCCGTGTCGCAAGCCGAAAAGATTGACGATGAAAATCACGCGAATCTTGTGGCGGCGCGCGCGTTCGAGCTTTTGTCTTCGCCCAAAAAAGGATTCGCTTTATCGCAAGAATTCCTGTGCAAAATTCACGGCGCGCTCTTCAAAGGAATTCTAAAAGACGCGGGCAAGTTCCGCAAAAAAGAATTTGCAAAAAAGGAATGGACTCTGGACGGAGGAACGCTCGTATATCCGGCAGCGGAAAAAATTCCAACTGCCCTCGAAAAGATTTTTTCGCAAGAAAGTGAATTCGATTTTGGAAATTTGGATTCCCCAAAAAACGCAAAGCACATCGCAAAATTTATTTCGGAATTATGGCAAATCCATCCGTTCGAAAAATTCAACACGCAGACACTTGCGATATTTTTCATAAAATATCTCGAACATATTGGGTTTGAAATTTCGAATGAAACGCTTGCGAAAAATCCTGTCTATTTTCGCAACTCGCTTGTTCGCGCGGCGTATTCCGACAAAAATAAAAAAATCAATGCGAATGCGAACTACCTTGAAATGTTCGTGGAAAATTTTGTTTTCGACGGCAAAAACAATCTTGACTACAAGGCAACTCATTTTGACAAATACGGCGTGGTGATAAAAAAAGTTTCGCAGAAAAAGCAAATTGAAAAAACGCCGAAAAAATCTGCCACGCCAAAAACTGAAAAGGAAGCGGCCTTCGTTCCCGACAACCAGAAAGTGGCACGGCTTTGCAAAAGCGCGCAAATCGAATGCAACGAAAAAATCGAAAAAATATTGGGCTATCTTTTCGAGCACAAATCGATTACGAATTCGCAGGCGCGAAACGTCGCCAAAACTTCGACAGAAACCGCGCGAAAAATTTTGGTGCAATTTTCGGAAAAAGGAATTGTGGAAGCCCAAGGCGTGAACCGCAACCGCGTCTACATCCTGAAATAGATTCCGCTATTGAAAAAATACCAATTCCATTGTAAAATGTGAATTGTGCAAAATGCGGAGCAAGTCGAACAGTTTCAAAATCCTCTGATTGTACAAAGCGACCGCACGATTTTGTTGGACGTGCACGCGCCTCGTTCTGAAGAATGCCGCAACGCGCTCATTCCCTTTGCAGAACTTGAACGTTCGCCAGAACACCTGCACACATATCGACTCACGCCGCTTTCTTTGTGGAACGCCGCGAGCGCGGGAATTTCCACAGAACAAATAATTCAGACTTTGCGCGAATTCAGCCGCTACCAAATTCCACAGAACATCGAAATGTGGATTTGCGAGACAGCCGAACGTTTTGGAAAATTGCGGCTCGTGCAAATCGAAACAAAAGAATCTCGGGAAGAAAATTCGACTGGAGAAAATTCAACGGGAAAAAATCCCCCTCCCGCGCAGGAATTCCTTTGTCTTGAAACGGCGGACGAAAATATTTTCAAGCAAATTCAAAACAATTCCATCGCAAAAAAATTTCTTTTGCCTTGCGAACGCCCGAATTGCTTTTTGCTCGCACTCACCGACCGCGGAATCGTAAAACAAAAATTTTTGGAATTCGGCTGGCCCATCAAAGACGAAGCCCCTTTGCGCGAAGGCGAGTCGCTTGAAATAAATCTGCGCGAAAAAACTTTGTCGGGAAATCCGCTCGTAATACGCGAATATCAGACAGAGGCGGCGGAATCGATAGTGGCAGACAGGCGGCCCGGAACTGGATTCGGCACAATCGCGCTTCCATGCGGCTCTGGAAAAACCATCGTTGGAATGAAAATCATGTCGATGCTGAAAACCAGCACGCTCATCATCACAACAAACATCACCGCAGTGCATCAGTGGATTGACGAATTGCTGGACAAGACAAATTTGACGCGCGAACAAATTGCCGAATATACTGGCGAAAAAAAATACATCGCGCCGGTGACGATTGCCACTTACCAAATCCTGACATGGCGGCCGGACAAAGAAAGCACGTTTCCGCATTTTTCGATTTTTCACGAAAGGGCGTGGGGCTTGATAATTTACGACGAAGTGCACTTGCTGCCCGCGCCGGTTTTTCGCGTGGTGGCAGAATTGCAAGCCGTGCGGCGCGTGGGTCTCACAGCAACTTTGGTTCGCGAAGACGGATGTCAAGGACACGTTTTCAGTTTGGTAGGTCCAAAGCGTTACGACGTACCGTGGAAAGAATTGGAAAAAAATGGATTCATCGCAAGCGCGAGATGCATCGAACTGCGCGTGAATCTGCCCGAGCATCTCGCCTTGGAATATGCGATGGCATCCCCCCGCGAAAAGCATAAAATCGCAAGCACGAATCCTGCGAAAATCCAAGTTGCAAAAGATTTGGTGGAAAAATTTTCCGACGACAAAATTTTAGTAATCGGGCAATATTTGAATCAGTTGAAAGAAATCGCCGACTTGCTAAAAGTGCCCCTCATCACTGGAAAAACGCCGAACGCCGAGCGCGAAAAAATTTACGAAGATTTTCGCAGCGGAAAAAATCGAGTAATCGTAGTTTCAAAAGTGGCGAACTTCGCGGTGGACTTGCCGGACGCATCGATGGCAGTGGAACTTTCGGGCGCGTTCGGAAGCAGGCAGGAAGAAGCGCAGCGGCTGGGAAGAATTTTGCGTCCAAAAAATTTGAACAAGCCCGGTGAAAATTTTTCGGGCACTTCAAAATTTTTCACGATTATAACGCGGCGCACTTCCGACGAAGACTTCGGCTCGAACAGGCAAAAATTTTTAGCGGAGCAAGGCTATTCGTATAAAATCATTTTGTACAACGACTTGAAAGATTTGGATGTGCTAGAAGAACACGCGCTTGTACAAAGAACATAGCAGCACGCCTTGCCGTGAAACAAATTTTCAGGAGAAAAATATGGTACGGAATTTTGATTCGAATTTTTATGAAGATGAATTTGACAACTGGCGAAAATATTTCATTCAACTTGACGACAGCGATTTTATGATGACGATGCGTCTCTATTTGGGCGAAGTGAAAACGCCATACAACAAGCAAAAATTGCTCGAACAATTGGAGGCGTTTTTGCGCCGCGAAGAAACGCAAGAAAACATCATCGCGCTTCTTTCCAAACAAGACATTTTGATTTTGTCCGCAATCAAATTTATTTCCGACGCGAACTTTGAAAAATTAAAAGAATTTTTTGGAAATGATTTCATTGAAGAAAAAACTCGCCTCCATTTGCAAGAACTAAAATCTCGCCTTTTGATTTATGAAGATTCATATTCACGACGATTCGCTTCGACTTACAAAATAAATCCTGTTTTGTCGCAAAGTTTGAGCAGCGTTTTGAACATTCAAAATCTTTGTCCGGAATATGATTCGAAAATAAAAATTCCTTCTCCACGTGAATGCGCGCGCGCAGAACTTGTGGCGGCATTTTTGAGTTACATCGCAAAAAACAAAAACTTGTGCAAACTCGACGGCACTTTCAAAAAACGCGCCGAAGATGAACTAAAAGAAAAATTCCCGGGACAACTCGAACGGCTCAAACTTTTATCGCGC
This sequence comes from Treponema sp., assembly GCA_022510845.1. GTDB lineage: Bacteria > Spirochaetota > Spirochaetia > Treponematales > Treponemataceae > Treponema_D. Next base: position 17,961 of record JAFLSR010000021.1, on the reverse strand, counting down.
GCACTTGTGAATTTGGAATTGGTAAAAGAAAGCGAAGGCACGCTCGAACTTAATTGGGATGAAATCGAATCGTTTTCGGAATTGGAAAGCGGCGAACAAATCATCTACTTGCTCGCGGCGATTCCGTTTCATTCTTCGCGCGAACGCACGCGACTTTACGCTGATTTTTTTTCGAACGCGCTCAACTCGATTCCGCAAAATGGATTTTCCGAAAGCGTTTTTTTGCGCTACACAAATTTGCTTTGCGCAAAAGATTCGCTCGGATATTTTCCTCATTCAAGGCAGAGCCGATTTTCAAAAATCGTGCAAAGCCACGGACAGGACGCGAATTTTCAAAACGAGCCTGAGACGATAAACGATTTTTTTGCAAGCCTTTTGAATTATGCGGAAACGCTCGGCATCGTGAACATTGCCAGCGAAAATTCTTCGGACAAAATCATTTTCAAAAATCCGAATTTTTTTGCACCAACTCAAAACGCCCCAAAACAAACGATGCTCGAAACGGACAGCGCGTTCAACGTAACTCTCATGCAAGGATTCGCGCCGAGCAAAATTTTTCCTTTGATAAAATTCGCTGACATCGTAAAATTTGACACGGTGGCTCAATTCGAAATCAACAGGGATTCTGTCGTCCGCGCTTTGGATTGTGGAATGGACAGCAAAGGCATAATAAATTTCTTCCAAGAAAATTCGAATTTGAAATTGCCTGAGCCACTTGAAATCTCGCTTGCGGAATGGGAAGACGCCTACAAATCGATTTCGGTTTACAAGGGCTTCATAATAAAACTTGACGAAAAATCCGCCGCGCTCGCCGAACACAATTCGAATTTAAAGCAGCACATTTCCGAATGTCTCGCGCCGGGAATTTTTTTGCTTGATTGCGCGGACGAAGCAAAAGTCGAGCGACTTTTAAAACGATGCGGAATCGAAAATGCGGGAAAAATAAAAACTTCGGAAACAAAAATCGAGCGTTCGCATTTTTCAAAAATCGGAAATTCTCATGCGCTTTTTGAGGATGCGCTATCCGCAAAAAAAACTACATCGAAAAAATCAAGCGAAGATGAAAAAGAATCCGCAAAGAATTCTTCGAAAAAAAATCCGCAAAACGCAACAAGTGAAGATTCCAAAAATCAGGATTCTTTTTTGCAGAACATTTTCAAAAGAATAGACGCTCTCGAACTTTCCGATGAACAGAAAGACACTTTGCGCGATATGGCGGCTTCGAAAATAATTGTCAGTTCTTCGCAGTTGCGCGCGCCGACAATTCCAGTCGAAAAAAAATCCGCACGTGGAATGGACTATCACGGAAAAGTGCACGTCATCGAGCAGGCTTTGCGCAACAAAGAAAAAATTCTTTTTCGGATTGCAAAAGGCGCGAATCTCAAAATGGGAATTCCGATAAATCTCGACCGAACAAATTTTCAAGACGGCGTGCATTTAAATTTGATTGTGGACGGCGAAGAAAAAGAATATTCTGTGGGCAGATTTGAATTCATTCAACGGCTGCACAAAAATTTTTGATTGCGAAAAAAGTGCTGCAAGACAAACTGCATACAAATGATGGCAAGTTGCAGTCAAATGCAGCACAAACAAAGGCATTTTGCATTCAATATGCACACAAAATTTAATTTAGGAGAAACGACTATGAAGCCAAAAAAAATCCGTGCAATTCTTTTCGACTGCGACGGCGTGATAATCAATTCGGCAGCCGACATTGCAGATGCCGTGAACGCCACGCTCAAAGCGCACGGAATGCGACCTGTTTCCTATGCGAAAATGCGCACGTTTGTCGGAAACGGCTCTGCCGCTTTGGTTGAACGCGCAATCAAAAATTCAAAACGTCTTGAAATCGAAAGCCCTCTCCCCATTCCACAGACGCAGTTCAAAAAAATTCACGCGGAGTATTTGCAATATTATTATTCGCACGCCATCGCAAAAACAAAACTCTATCCGGGCTTTGAAAAAATGCTTGCCAAATTGAACGCCATGGGAATCCGAATGGGAATCGTTACGAACAAGCCCACAAAAATTTTACGGCAGATTTTGAAGCATTTCAAAATCGAAAAATATTTCGACGCGCTCATCGGTCCTGAACAAGTGAAAAACCTCAAGCCCGCGCCAGACGGAATTTTTGCGGCACTCGAAAAAATCAATCAAAAAATCCAAAGCGAAATCAAGCGCAAATCTAAAAAGGATTCGGACGATGCTGCGGCGGAATTCATACCGATTGCACCGGAAGAAACTATTATGGTTGGAGATAGCTACACGGACATAGGCGCGGGCCACGCGGCAGGCACATTCACCGTGGCAGTTTTGGGCGGAATGGGCGACAAAGAAAAAATGCTCGCGCAAAAGCCTGATTTGCAAATTCAACTTGCGGCGCAGATTGTGGATGCAGCGGTTTTGTCGAATGTTTAAAATGTACCGCTAAAACAAGTCGCACGAATCACAGTCGATTTCCAGAATTCCACTTGTTGACTATTTCAAAATTCTATGTTAACATCGGGGCAATTATAAAATAGCGTTCGGCGAAAGGCAATGCAAAATGCCAAGGCGGTTATCATGCAATTTAAAATTTTTTCTGCGGCGATTTTTTTTGGAATTGCATCCACTTTTTTTTCATGCAAGGCGGCGCGAACCACAGATGAAATTTTACAGATGAACATCTCTTCCGAACCAGACAGTTTTTTTCCATGGAAAAGCGCGTCCGCCGACAGCGAGGCTTTGTGGCGGAATATTTTCGAAGGACTGATGACGTTCGACACGGGCGGAAAAATCGTTCCGTGCCTTGCGGAAAAAGTCGTGCAAAGCGAAGACGGCCTCACCTACACTTTTTCATTGCGCAAGGGAGTTCAGTTTCACAACGGAAAAGAATTCACTTCAAGCGACGCAGAATTTTCCTATAAGAACATGGCGGGGCTGGACGGCTACAAGCCCACTTCTGCAAAATTAGGCGCGGTAAAATCCGTGCGCACAAACGGCAAATATGAATTCATCGTCGAACTGAAAGAGCCTACCCCCTCCTTTTTGCTCACGACGATTTCAGTCATTTTGCCCGAAGGCTACGACGACCAGGAAAATCATCCTGTAGGAACCGGTCCTTACGAATTCGTGGAATACGCGCAAAACCAAAAACTCGTTCTCAAAAAAAATGAAAATTACTGGGACAAAAAAAGGGCTGCAAAAATTCCGAATGTCGAAGTCTACATCATCACCGACGAGAGCGCGACGATTTCCGCACTGCAATCTGGGCAGATTGATGTGGCAACAATGATTTCGCAAGAAAACTCAAAGGCACTCAAAGGGCAATTTGTGGAGCACAGTTTTCCGCAAAACTTGGTTCAAATTTTGGGAATGAACAACATGGTAAAGCCGTTCAACGACATCCGTGTGCGCAAAGCGGTGGCGGCAGCCGTGAACAAAAAAGAAATTATCGAAGGCGTGTCGGGCGGAAACGCGATTGAATTGTATTCCAATTTTTCTCCCGTGCTCCGCGAATATTACAACGACTCGCTCGAAAATGAAAATCCGTTCGATTTGAAAAAGGCCGAGCGGCTTTTGGCAGAAGCAGGCTACGAAAACGGCTTCGACATCACGATTACAGTTCCCGCAAACTATCAGTATCACATGGACACGGCGCAGATAATAGCGGCGCAACTTGCGAAAATAAAAATCCGTTGCATAATCAATCCAGTGGAATGGGCTACGTGGCTCGATCAAGTTTACACCAAATTCAACTACGAAATGACCATCATCGGATTTGCCGGCAAAATTGACCCGGCGGACGTCTTGCGGCGATATTATTCTACATACAATCGCAACTTCACAAGATTTTATAACGATGAGTTTGACGAAAATTTCGTGGCGGCGCAAAGGGAACTGAATCACAAAAAGCAAGTAGCCTTTTACAAGGAATGCCAAAAGATTCTAGCACAAGAATCGCCGGCAGTTTTTATCGCTGCCCCCGAGCAATCTTATATGGCACATTCGCGCGTTCAAGGCATCAAAGGCTATCCACTTTTGTTCCACAATTTTGCGGAATGGTATTTTTACTAACAATCCGCACTAAAATAGCGTGTGGATTGTTAGTTCGAGAATTTTTTGCTCCGCAAAAATTCTCGCTCATTGACTGCCGCTTCTCACTTCGTTGCGAACCGGCGTTTTCTCCAGCGAAAAAACTTGATACTTTTTTCGCCGGAGAAAAAATTAGGTTTACTAACAATCCGCTCTAAATCGGCGTGCGGATTTCGGATTCGAGTTTTCGGCGAAAACTCGGTTTTAAACTTGTCCGCGTTGCAACAAGTTGCACGCGAACTGATTCGGCATTCTCGAAATCTGAAGATTTCTGCGATGCCGAATTTTTAGGTATATCAGGAATCTGCGATGAATTGGCGCGCAGATTTTTGATTCGAGTTTTCTGCGAAAACTCGTCATTCACTATTGTTTCCGCATGAAACTTCGCGCAACGCGCTTGTTGCAAGTAATTTTATTGCGAAACAACCTTTTTAATATAGAAAACACGTGGTATTTTATATAAAAAAAATTTTCAATTTTGTCCTGACGCTTTTTTTGGTAACGCTTGTTACATTTTTTGCGTTTCAGATTTTACCGGGAAATCCCGCCGTGGCGATTTTGGGACCGGACGCGGACGAAGTTCAAATTGCAAACTTGGAAATGGAATTAGGTTTGGACAAAAGCCCGCTCATCCGATACGGCGAATGGCTCAAAAAAATTTTTCGCGGCGATTTTGGAACAAGTTACAAATATTCGAAAAACGTTTCGCAAGTTGTGGCAGAAGCCTTCGCCGCTACTTTTTCGCTGGCAGTTTTCTCATTGGCGTTGAGCGTGCTTTGGGGAATCGTTTTCGGAATTTTCATCGCACTCAAAGAAAGAAAGACATTCGCGTTCGTTGCCCAGGTTTTAAATCAAATTTGGATTGCCACGCCTTCTTTTTGCGCCGCGATTTTTCTAATCATAATTTTTTGCGTAAAACTTCGCGCGTTTCCTTCGATGGGATTCGTTCCGTGGAATAAAAATCCATCCGCCTGCCTGCACACACTTTTTTTGCCAGCCCTGTCGATGTCGTTGGGAAGCGGAGCGATTCTTTCCCGCTATTTGAAAAATTCAATTCAAACGGAACAAAAAAAAGATTATGTCAAAACACTTCGCGCAAAAGGCTTGAGCCTGAATCAAATAATTTTCTGCCACGTTCTGCGAAATTCATTTTTGCCCGCGCTCACGATGCTTGGACTTTTGATTACAGACATTCTCGGCGGCTCGATTATAATCGAAAATGTTTTTTCGATTCCGGGAATCGGGCGGCTCATCGCCACTTCGATTTCTTCTCGCGACTTTCCGCTTTTGCAAACGCTCACGCTTTACCTCGCGTTCATCACCGTGGCTTGCAATTTTTTAGTTGACTTTTTGCATTCGCTTGCCGACCCAAGAATTCGCCGAGGAAAAAAATGAAATTGCAAAAATATTTTTCCAACAAAAATTTTCTCTGCGGATTTTTGATGGCATCGATAATTTTTTTGCTGATGATTTTCGGATTTTTCGCAATGCCATGCGACCCGACCGAAATCGATGTGAGCCAAAAATTTTTGGGAGTTTCCCGCGCACATATTTTTGGCACGGACTATTTGGGGCGCGACATTTTGAGCCGCCTCATGTACGCAAGCCGCGTTTCGATTATGGTGGGAGTCACGGCAACGATTTTCGGCCTCGTTGTAGGAACTTTTTTCGGCGCGGTAGGCGGCTACTTCGGCGGAATCGCGGATTCGCTCATCACAAAAATCATCGATGTGCAGCTTTCGTTTCCGGGAATTCTTTTGGCATTGATGCTGATTTCGATTTTCGGAACAGGATTGAAAATCACAATTTTGGCTCTTTGCATTATGAGCGTGCCGCGCTTTGCAAGAATCGCGCGTTCGGGATTTTTGAAATACCGTGGCACGGCTTTTGTTTTGGCAACCAAGGCGCGAGGCGCGAGCGATGCGAGAATAATTTTTCGCCACATTTTACCGAACATCGCAGGCGACCTCACTGTTACCGCGACGCTGAATTTTTCGCTTGCGGTTTTGAGCGAATCTGGCTTGAGTTATTTGGGATTGGGAGTTCAGCCGCCGCTCGTTTCGTTCGGAAGAATGTTGAGCGAAGCGCAGCGTTTCATTTTGACTGACTTCGCAGGACTTCTCGTTCCTGCAATCGCGCTCGTGATTTTGGCTTTGGGATTCAATCTGCTTGGCGACGGAATTTCCCAAGTGAACAGGGGCGGCGAATGAAAGAGATTTCAAACTCGAATGCCATGCAAAATGAAAACGCCTCAGTTCGCCCCCTCCTTGAAGTGAAAAATCTTTGCGTGGATTTTTCGGATAAAAAAATTCATGCAATCGAAAATGTCAACATAAAAATTTTTGCTGGCGAGTGCGTCGCTTTGGTGGGAGAAAGCGGCTGCGGAAAAACTTTGAGTGCAAGCGCGATTATGAACGTGCTTCCGCACAATGCCGAAATTTCCGCAGGCGAAATTCTTTTTTCACAAGGCGAGCGCGAAACAAAAAACATTTTGGAATTGGATGAAAATTCCCGGCGCGAAATTTTCGGAAAAAACATCTCGATGATTTTCCAAGACCCAGCGGCGGCACTGGACCCGCTTTGCACTTGCGGAAAGCAAATCGCAGAAGGCGCGATTGTGCACGGCGCACAAAAAAAATCAGCGCAGGAACTCGCAAAAAAAATCATGGCAAAAACTGGGCTTTGCGACATCGAGCGAATCTACGAAAGTTTTCCGCATGAAATTTCGGGTGGACAAAAACAGCGCGTTTTGATTGCGGCATCCCTCATCAATTCTCCAAGCCTTTTGATTGCCGACGAGCCTACAAGTGCGCTGGACGCTACTATTCAAAAAGAAATTTTGCAAATAATTTTGGACCTCAACAAAGAATCCAAAACTTCGCTGCTTTTGATTTCGCATGATTTTTCGATAATAAAAAAAATATCCGCGCGTGTTTATGTGATGTACGCAGGGCGCATCATTGAAAGCGGCGCAACCGAACAAGTTTTGCAAAATCCTTTGCATCCTTACACCGAAGCGCTTTTGCACGCAATTCCCACCTCCGTAAAAAAGAACGAAAAACTTTTTACTGTTACTGGCGCAGTTCCTTCGCCAAAAGAGCGCAAAGAAAATCAATGCAATTTTTTCAACAGATGTCCATGTGCAAAACTCGAATGCGCAAAGCAAAATCCAAAGACGTTTTTTTTCGGCGACCATTTTGTGGAATGCACATTTGCGGAAAAGAAATTTTTGCAGGGAGGGGATTTTTTTGGAAAGCAAAAATAATTTCGATACGAATTCAAAATTCACAAAAAAAAGCATTCCACTTATCGAAGCAAAAAATATTTGCAAAAAATTTTCTTCATCGCAATTTCTTTTCGGCAAAAACAAAAGCATAACTGCGCTTGAAAATGTTTCGCTCAAAATTTTTCAAGGCACTACCTATGCGCTTGTCGGAGAATCAGGAAGCGGAAAATCAACGCTTGCAAATATTTTGTTGAATCTTTTGCCCAGCGAAAGCGGAGAAGTTTTTTTTCACGAAAAAAATCTCTTGCAGTTTTCGCGGCAAGAAAAAAAAGAGTTCCGCAAATTGGCGCAAATCATTTTTCAGAATCCTTACGAATCGCTCAACCCCACAATGCACGTCAAAGACATTATTGAAGAGCCGCTTATAATCCACAAAATCGGCGAAGACAAATTCGCGCGAAAAAAAATCGTAAACGAGATGCGCACGCTCACAGGTCTTGATTCAAGTTTGATGGAGCGCCATGCATGGGAACTTTCAGGCGGGCAAAGGCAGCGCGTTGCGATTTGCGCGGCGATGATTTTGCGTCCAGAATTTCTTGTTTGCGATGAATGCGTTTCAGCTCTGGATGTTTTGGTGCAGGCGCAGATTTTGAATTTGCTAAAAGATTTTCAAAAATCGCTCGGCATAACATATCTTTTCATTTCGCACAATCTCGATGTGGTTTCCTATATGGCAGACACAATCGGCGTGATGAAAGACGGCCACATTGTAGAAGAAGGCTCAGCCGAAAATATTTTGCAAAACCCAAAACACGAATACACAAAAAAACTTTTGGCGGCAAGCAGAATTTAGAAAAAAGCATACCCCATACAGGTATGGGGTATGCTCATATTAGTTATAACATTTTTTCAAAAATCAAAATACGACATTCTATAGCCAATTTTGACACAAACCGAATGCTTGCAATTTACTTTAGCAACGCCGCATTCGAATTCTTTTTCCAATTCACGGCTACATCATAAGGGGTTTCGCCCGAAACGTTTTTCGCATTTTTATCAAGCCCCAAATCCAAAAGTCGCCTCACTGTTTTGTCATCGGCAAGCCGCGCCGCATAATGCAAAATTGTGTTGCCACGGACATCAGTTTTTTTGCTGGCATATTTTACGATGAATCCCAAAAGCTCTCCGCTTGAATCTTTGAACGAAAGCGAAACTGAATTTTCGCCTTTGGAATTTATTTCGGAAAATGGATTCGCGCCTTTTTCCAAAAGCAGCTCAGCGGCATCTTTTTGATTTTGCGAGATAGCCACTGAAAGCGGAGTGTAGCCAGATGAATTGCGGCTGTCAAACGGAAATCCATTTTCAATGAGCGACTTCAAAATCGGAACTCCAACTTTTTCCTGAATCGCGATGTGCACGGGAGTGTTGCCATCTGAATCGGCAATCATTTTATCACTTCCCAAAATCGCGTACATAATTTCTCTTTCCTGACCAAACGCAATCGAAAGCGGAGTTTTGCCCGCTTTGTCACGAGCAAGCGGATTCGCACCAAACGAGCGCAAAAGAACGATTGTATCTTTGTCGCCCAAAATCGCGGCTTCGTGGTAGGCGGACCTTCCGTTCAAATCCTGTGATTGCGGATTCGCCTTCGCTCCAAGCAAGAGTTTCACCATATCGAAATGATTCGCCCGAATCGCGCCGAACAAAGAATTGTTTCCATTCATATCGTAGACATTCGGATCGGCTCCGCGTGAAAGCAACATTTTTGCCATGACAACATTTCCTTCAACGGCCGCTTCATCAAGCGCAGTCTTTCCGCCGACATTTTGGGAGTTCACATCAAATCCCAAATTGAGCAAACTTTCCGCCGCGGAAATCGCATTCCATCTTACTGCCATGTGAAGGGCGGTGCTTCCCAAATTGTCGCGGGCATTTACCGCCGCACCGTTTTGAACCAGCACATCGATTGAATTTGGATTGTCCGCCTTTGCCGCGCTGAACAACGGAGTCTCGCCATTTCCGTTTGTGGCATTCACATCGCAACCTTTTTGAATCAAAAATTCGAAAGTGCTTTTTGGCAATTTCCATTCCGAAGCAAAATGCAGGACAGTGTTCCCACTTCCATCACGCTTTGAGATTGTCTTGGAATTCAAAAACCATTCTTCGATGCCATTTTCGTTTTCAAGCGCGAGACGAAGCGGCGAAACATTTTTTGTGTTGGCTGCAAAAATATCCGCCCCGCATGAAAGAAGAAGTTCCCCCACACTGCGATTGTTTTTTTCCACAGCGATGTACAACGCGCTTTCGCCATTGCGATTGCGTGCGTTCACATCCGCACCGAGGCTCAGAATGTATTCGATTCGCTCATAAGGAATATTGCGCTTGAGCGCGATTATCAGCGGAGTGTTTCCTTCCGAATCCACCGTAGAAACAGTTTTTTTGATTATGAGAGATTTGTACATATCGTCCTTGCGAAGCAAAACGCTCACAAGCGGCGTGATTTTTTTCGCGTCTTCCGCATGAATGTCCGCGCCGTGTTCCACAAAGAATTTCAGTTGCGCGGCATTGTTGTGTTCGATAGAAACTCCAATCGGCGTCAAACCTTTTTTGTTTCGAACATTCACATCCGCTCCAGCGCGAACGAATTTTTCCAAAAGCGAGTTTTCCAGCGCAGTCATCGCCGCCGTATGCAAAATCGAATCGCCATACATATCCTTGTGATTCGCATTCGCGCCGCTTGCCAAAAGCAGAGAATAAATTTCATCTTGATGTTCGAGCGGAATCAAAACCAAAAGCGGCGTTTTGCCGAGGCTGTCTTGGCCATTCACATTCGCTCCGTTTGCAATGAGGCTTTTGACGATTTCAACATTTCCGTAACGAACGGCTTCGTGCAGCGGAGTAGTTCCAGAAATATCCTGCGCCGATGTGTCCGCGCCGTTTTTCAAAAGATATTGCGCGATTCCAGAATGTCCGTAGATTGCCGCCAAATGCAGAGGCGTTTGTCCGTCATTCATTCTGATAGAAAGATTTCTTTGCGAGAGCGCGTATTCAAAATATTTCGCATCGCAATCAACTTCCTCCGCCCCTGCAAGAACAAGGCTCGCGGCGATTTCCGCAGCAACAAGGGTATCAGGATTTTCCAGTGCAAGCGCAAGCGGAGTGCTTCCTGCAAAATTTTTCTTGTCGATGTTGAGTTGCTTGCTCACACAAAAATCGATTGCCTTTTTGTTGCGAGTGAGCACAAAATAATGAACAATTCCATTGCCATTGTTCACATCGCGGAGTTGCGAAGTCTTTTCGTTTATCATTATGTCGTAGTAGATTTCGCCTTGGGCAAGCGAAGTTTCCAACGCGCTCTTTCCTTTTGCGTCCAAAGCAAAAATGTCTGCGCCCAAAGAAGTCAAAACCCGCGCCGATTCATAAGCATCCACATTTACGGCAACATGGAGCGGCGTGTCGCCATCATTATTTTTGAGTTCGGTGTCCGCGCCCTTTACAACAAGGAACGTTATCAAATCCGGCTCATTCATTTTGGCGGCAATGTGGAGCGCGGTGTTGCCATTCGAATCAACTTCATTTATGTCGGCTTTGTTTGTAAAAAATTCTTTGGCTTTGTCAATTTCGCCAGCGAGAATGTAATCCTGAACTTTTTTCGTGCTATTGCATCCAAAAAAAATCAGCGCAGAAACAAAAAACAAAATTGCAACAAATCTTTTTTCCATAAAAAATCCACCCCACTTAAAATGCTCTACTTTTGTTTATCGGATTTTTTTTCAAACATTTTAGCAATTTTCATTTTCTAATGAAGAAACGAACGCATCTTCACTTGCACAAATTCCGCGCAAGCAAACAGTCGCGACGCAAATGGAAACTTGCGCAAACAAACTCTTAAAAAAAATTAAATTTTTTCGATGTAATTATTTAGAATTTACAACGCAAATTGGATGCCCACAATTCGGAATTCTTTGCGCAATCCAAGAAGGTAATACAAAGTTCGCGGATGCATCGCATTTTTACCTTCAACTTTTTGTCGTAATTTTAACGGCGCATTCCAAAGCAATGGCTGTTTTTAAATTCGAGTTTTTTGCAAAAAGACGCTTATCAATTTAGCGTGAAATCTAAATTTTGCTTTTAGGAGAAAAAAATGGTTTACGGTTACATCAGGGTAAGTACGGAAAAGCAGACGGCGAAAAATCAAAAAATAGAAATCCGGCGATTTTGCAAAGTCAAAAAACTCCACAAAGTTCAATGGATTTCTGAAACAATTTCCGGAACAAAATCTCCAGACAAACGAAAACTCGGAGTGCTGCTTCAAACAGTCAACAAAGACGACATAATCGTCTGCACGGAAATTTCGCGTCTAGGCCGTTCGATGCTGATGATTTTCGACATACTCAACAAATTGATGACGATTGGCGCAAAAGTTTACACGATAAAAGAAAATTATGAACTTGGCGATAACATTCAGTCGCAAGTGCTGGCGTTCGCCTTTGGACTTTCTGCGCAAATCGAACGCGACTTGATAAGCGAGCGCACAAAAATGGGATTGGAGCGAATACGCAAAGAAGGAAAAATTGTAGGCTGCCCAAAAGGCAGAAAACATTCGAAACTAAAATTATCGGGAAAATGCGCCTACATCAAGCGCGAGCGTCTCAAAGGCAGAACAAAAAAATCGCTCGCACTAGAACTCGGAGTTTCATTTCCAACGATTTACAGTTTTATGAAAATGAAAGGCATCGCATGATTTTGGAGAATTCCGAATTTCCAAAAATGTTGACGCACGTTCAAAAATAATTTACACTGTTCCAAATGATACGACAAAAAATTTCGGACGAAGAACTCCTTGCGCAATTGGAAAATATCGAACAAGACGGAATGACGGTTTTCATCGCCGCCGACGGAATGTTCAGAGGCGCGCTCTACAACGGCACTCAAATGGTAAACCAAATGCGCGCGCAACACAATCTCGGAATTTTGGAAACGATGATTTTGGGGCAGGCCGCGCTTTGCACCGCATTGATGATTCAGACGATGAAGGGCCGCGAGCACATCACATTTCGCTACGACACAAATGGACCTGCCGCAGGGTTTTCCATGGAAGCGGATTCTTCGGGCTATGTGCGCGGCTATATTTTTCAGGACAAAATTCCGATTGACCATGAAATCACGAATTGGGATTTGACAGATTTTTTTGGCTACGGAACTGTTACGATTACGCGCGACATCGAAGGCCAAAAAGAACCGCACACAGGCACAACCGAAATTCGATTTCGAAACATCGCAAAGGATTTGGCGTGGCATTTCGCAAAATCCGAGCAAATCAATACGGCGTTCAATACGGGAATTCAATTTGACAAAAAAGGCCGCGTCGTAGGAGCAGGCGGGCTTTTCATGCAGGCGCTTCCGGCAATGGGAGGGGCAACTCCCGCCGGTGAAAAACTTCCGCATTCCGCGAACGCCGCTTCCGAACACGACGCGCTCATCGAACGCGCCGAACTCGCATTCGGGAGTGCGCCTTCTTTGGGACAATGGTTTTCGGAAGGCGGAAAGCGCGACATCCTCATAAAAAATTTGTTCCGCGAATTCGAGCCGAAAATCGTTTTGGAACGCGAAATAATTTTCGACTGTCCATGCAGCGCGCAAGGCTTCGCGCAGTCAATCAAAAATCTCGGCAAGGCGGAAGTGCAGGATATTTTGGAAAACGACAAAGACCCTTTGGAAGTTTCGTGCAAGAATTGCGGCAGCGTCTATCAAATTCCAAAATCAATGCTAATCTAAATCGAGTCACAAAAATTGTTGCAAAAATTAAGCAGTAGAATTTTTGCAGAAAATACTTTATAATTTTTTTTATGACGCAAGATGAATATAAAAATTTTTTGACGGAACAATTTTCTCAAAATTATTCGGTGGGAAATTTTTATCTCGCAAAGAAATATGACCTCGTAGCGCAAAGCGTGAATGACGAAACTTTTTCAGGCAACAGGCGAGGTTCGTTTTTGAACAGCGTCGTCTACATCATTTCGTTTGGATGCAACAAAAAATTTGTGGAAAAAGAAATTGACGCGCTTCCAGAAATCGCGCTTTCGGGATTTCGCAATTCAGTCAAAGACAAGACCACTACAATCGTGCGCGTTTTCGTGATGGATGAAATTTCGTTCGATTTGATTCAAGAAGTACGCGCGTTCAAATTTTCGCGGAGCGAGTTTTCGCCGCATCGTTCGTACACGGAAGCGCGGATTTTGCTGGTGAATTTTTCGGACGGAGAAGTCTATGCGAATTTGGCAGGCGAAGCGAATGTGCAGGAATTCAAAATAAAAAAATGACAAAGGCAAAATCACGAGTACGCAAAAAGTTCAAGCCGTGAATTTGAGTTTAAGTAAAATGCCGCGCGTTTTTGTTCGCTCCGTTACCAAAAAACACAAAAACTCGCGCAGCTGATTTACTCGAAGTTAAAGTTGCCACAACATTTCAGCGACAACTTCAAACGCCCATAAAAATTTTCTTCGGAACAAAATTGCATTTTGAGATTTTTTGGATTTCCGCAGAAAAATTTCTTTGTGGAAAAAAATCAAAATATATGTTATAATAATACAATGCGCGTATTGGCTTTTTTCGCGATTTTATTTTTCTCGAATTTTCTTTGGGCAGCGCAGCCGATTTTTTCGTCTAGCGAGAACGCGCAAAATTCTACGATTACGATTAAAAATGCGAGAAGCCTTTCGAAAGATTATTTTGTCCTCGAAGGTCCTTGGGATTATTTTGAAAGCGAACTGATTTCGCCGACAAAGTTTTATTATAACGGTATTCTGAATTTCGATAAAAATTCAATCGCTTCAAAACAGGTTCTCATCTCGCTCCCGCACGAATTTCCAGAGGGCGTTAATTTTGCGACATATCATTGCGTTGTAAAAGGCCTCGTTCCCAAAGCCAAGTATGCGATGACAATTTATGGGCGCGTTCTTTCAAGTTGTCGCATTTGGTGCAACAATGAATTGGCTGGCGGCGCGGGAATCTTAAATCGAGATGAGACTGTCGCGCGTGCCGCACAAACTTCCTCGATAATCGAACTGCACGCCGACGCAAGCGGCATAATCGACATTGTGATTCATGTGGCAGACTTCGAACTGAAAAATGGCGGCATCATAAAAAAACTTGCGTTGACCGAAAAATCAAATTTAGAAAAAGAATATTTGAACGCGCTAATTTTCAGCACGATAATCATCGCGTTTTTTTCGATTCTGATTATTTACAATTTGATTTTGATGGTGATGAACAGAAAGCCGCTTTTGCGTTTTTTGTCCGTCATCATCTCGGCATTTTTCGTCCTTTCGGTGGCGACTTCGGGAGTTTCGATTTTCAACTTGCTTTTTCCGAACATCCCATTTTGGATTGAATTCCGCCTGCCGATTCTTCTTTTTTCCGCCGGAATTTGCACTTACATCATAATCACAAATCTTTCGCGCAGGATTCCCAAGCACATCGGATTCGCGTTTTTCTTGGCTTCGTTTTTGACCGTGATAGCGACTGCATTCACACAGATAAAAATTTTCGAGCGCGAAAAAAATATTTTCATCGTACTGCCGTTTTTGATTTTGGAATCTTTGACCTTGTTTTCATTCCGAATGTCAATGAAAAAAAATCTAAAAGTCGGCACGATTTTTTCGATGAACACTGCCTTGTTCAATTTTGAATTGCTTGTCAACAGCGGAATGCTGCTCGCCTTTTTCTATGATTTCATAATCGCGCAAAAAGGCACCGCGCTTGTTTATACATGCACTGCGTTCAAAACTGGAATTCTTTTCTTCGGAATATCGCAATGCGTCACTTCATCATTCCGCCGATATTTTACCAACTATAGGATTCGGCAGTATTCGCAGCGATTTCAGATGAACAACAACATTATCGCAAAATTCATTCCGAAGCAAATTCTGAAATTTATGAACGCCGATGACATCACGAAAATCGTTCCCGGCGGCTGCAATATTTTCGACGCGATAATCGTCTATATAGAAATTTGGCATTTCAACCAACTTGCGAATTACCTCGAACAAAAGTCGCTGTTCGAAATAATTTCAAAATACTACAAAAACATCGCGCCGCTCATTCGCGATTATGGCGGCCACATCGCAAAATATATGCCGCACGGATGCCTCGTGATTTTCACAGAACGCAACGACGCCGCCATCAGATGCGCGATAGAAATGCAAAAGAAAATGATTGAAATTCGGCGCATTTTGAGAAAAAGCCACAACACCGACATTTCAATCGGAATCGCAATTCACACTGGAAAAGTTGCATACGGCGTTCTTGGTTCGGAAAGAAAATTCACTTCGATTGCGTTCTCAAATGAAGTTCAAAGCACAATAAATGTCGGAATGCAAACTTCCAAAATGAATTCAAAAATTCTCATAAGCGAAGACGCGATGATATATTGCCGCACTTACACAGACTGCGTATTCGAAGGGCACTTTATCTCAATCGGCGGAAAACGGATTTTCGCATACAGCGCGATTTCAAGCAAAGATTTCAAGACGGATTTCATTGACAATTTGGAATTGGCGGAAGATGATTCAGAGGTGGAGGAACTTGAAGAAGCGTAGATTTTTTTTGTTCGCGATTTTATTTTTCTCATTTTCGGCATTCGCAAAAAATGTCACCAATGGAATGGTGAACTTCAAACTCACGCGCGGCAATGAAAAAATAATTCGGTTGAGCGGAGATTGGGAATTCTATAAAGACCAAACTTTTTCCATGCTGGTGAATTCGCGCCTCAAAGCCGATTTCGTCCAAACGCCGAAAACAGGGACAGAGGTTTTGAGAAAAACAAAGGAATCGCCGTTCGGATTCGGAACTTACCGCGTGCTCATAAGCGGATTGCTTCCGAATACCGAATATGGAATTTTCTCCAGAAAAAGTCCTGCACTCGCCTCGCGGATTTTTGTAAACGGAAATGAAGTGGCGGCTTACGGATTTTTTTCTCGGCGCGAAGTGAATTACAAGCCATCTCAACAACCTGTTTTGGCGACATTTTTTTCAAACGAAACAGGCCTCATCGAACTGGTTATCCAAGTATCGAATTTCGACAGCAACGTTGACGGAATTCTTTCGCCGATTATGTTCGGCCTTGCCCACGACATAAGCACTTTGTACAAAACGAGCGTGCTTTTTCTCGCGACGATTATCGGAATGCTGGCATTTGTTTTGCTAGTAATTTTTTGGTGCTGGATTTTCGACAAGGTGCGCAAGCAGGAATTGTGCCTGTCGATTTTTCTATTGGCACTTTTTTTCCGGCTCGCAATCGGACAATTCAACATACTCGCGATTTTTGCAGGCGACATAAATTACGCCTTGCAAATAAAATTGCAAGCCCTTATTTTTCTTTCGTTCGGAGTTTTTTCGCTCATCTACAATTCGGACGAAAAGTTCACCGAAGAGCACCCTCACATCGACAAGGCAAATTCTTTTACGGCGTTCGCATTCGCAACGCTTTTGTTTTGCCTGCCGATTAAAATTTCCCCGTACATAATTTCGCTTTCGCTTTTGGCATCGGCACTGTTTTTTTTCTATTCGTTTTGGCGGATGATTTCCGCGCTCAAAACAAAAAACAGCCAAATTGCGATTTACGCCTTTTTTTACATACTAACTTTCGCAGGAATTTTCCTCGATGAATTTTTTGACGGGCCGCACAAAAATATGCTTTTCAATTTTACGGAAATCTCTGCCGTAATTTTGATTTGGAGCATCGTAATTTATTTTGTGCTTTCGTTGGAATTCATCGCGCGCAATTTTCTGCGGCAAAAAAGCGAACTTTCCGGTCAATACATTTCTTACAGAAAATTCGTGCCGAACGAACTCACGCACATTTTAGGAAAAGAAACTTTCGGCGAAGTCAACTTGCAGGATTGCGCCGAATTCGAAACAACAATCATGGCAATCAGATTTTCGACCGTTCCTCCGAAAGAGATGCAAATCAGTTTGCGCGAACAGTTCGAAACAATCGCATTCTATTCTTCCAAAATTTTGGAAGTCCTGGAAAATTCGGGCGGCATAGTTTTGTACGCAAGTGGAAATGAAATGATGACATTGTTCCGCAAAAGCACAAAGAGCGCGATTTCCACCGCGCTTGAAATTCAAGAACTTTTGCAAATAATGAATTCGCGGCGAGCGCAAGATTATTATCCGTGCATCGAATTCGCCATCGCAGTGCATTTCGGAGACATTCTTCTTGGAATCATCGGCGAAGAGCAAAGAATCGACTGCGCCACGATTTCCTCGAACATCGAACTGACGAACAACATCTGCAAACTTGGTCATTGCGAAAAAATTCCAGTGATAATTTCGGAAGCAGTCACAAACAATTTGGACGAAACTCAAATAAAAATGCTGCGCTTGCTTGGCAAAATAAAATTCCGCGAAACCGACAAGCCGATAAATTTATACGGCTTCCATTCATCGCACCAAACAGAAAATTCCGAGACAATCGAAACGCCTCGAATCATCACCCAACACGAAGCGGACAAATGGATTGACATTTAATTTGAATTGAACAAAATCTCGATTTGCGCTAAAATCATAAATTGCTAACAAGTTTTTTTAGAGTTTGCTTGCAAACTCGATTGGGGAATTTATGGAAAGCACAAAGCGCACAGCCACCTGCGGCG
>JAFLSR010000020.1 GCA_022510845.1 Treponema sp. | reverse complement strand
TGATGCCTATGATATGCGAAACAAAATCGGCTTGAGCAAAACCACACTTTCTTTAGAAAGCAAAGGGTTCGCGCTCAAGCCGAGTGAAATTTGCCATGCAAATTTCATAGGATAAAGTCAATCGCTTGACTGTTATTAGGTAAGGACATCATAAGCGGTTTTCTTTTCCTTGTCTACAAAAAAGCGAGCCCTTAAAAAAAAATTTTTTTCATAAGAGGTAAAAACATGGATAAGAAATTCGACAATTCATTTGTGAATTTGCGAGAAGAAGCAAACGGGCGCGTCTCCGTCAGACTTCAGCCGAATGTGCTCAACAAATCTGACTCCGAACAGTATTACGGAAGGGTTACCCGCGTAACCTATTCAAACCAAAATCTCCTTGATATGGTGGCAGAGGAACTGCCTGACATGTCCATCGGAAGAATCACCGACGTGATGACCGCCTATACAGCCGTGTTGCAAAGGGCACTTGCCAATGGATGCGCGTGCAAATTCGGAACGCTTGGAACTTTCTACATTGCCTCCAGAGGCACTACGGAAAGCACGAGCGGAAAGACAGGACTCAAGATAAAATTCTCGCCGGAGAAGGCCCTGCATGATGTCGTCCAAAGAATCGAGATTGCGGAATCAAAATATGCCGCACCTCAAATCATGGTGGACAGCATGACGGACATAACAAGGAACGTGTCGGACGGAGTGCTCAAATCCGGAACTTCGGTAAGCATACGCGGCAACAATCTGCGAATCGGCGGAACGGAAAGCGGCGTGTGGTGCGCCCCGGTGGACGAAGAGGAAAACATCATGGGCGACGCTTCCGGCTGGAAGAAAGTGGCGGAAGACTTCTTCCTCAACACTTCCAAGAACCTAATCTTCGCCCTTCCGGAAGGTCTTGAAGCGGACACAAAATATCGCTTCGTGCTCAGGACGCGCCGCATCGGATATTCCAAGCATGAGCGGAAGGATATTTTGCAAGCAGTAACGCCCGCATTCACAGTGCTAGAAGAATAACGGCAACTTCGAAAACGAGCAAAAGCCGCAATCGGTTGCCTTGAAAGCGCCGATTGCGTGCCACCCTTTCCGAATGCCATCATTTTATCTTGCATTCGTAGCCCGCGCTTCTTCCGAAGATTTCCGGCTCGTACATGCATTCTGCGAGTATGGCGGGAGTCTGGTATGTGCCGTTGCGCCCGGCGCGGAAAAGGAATTCGAAGCTTTGCGTTCCTGCGGGGAGGTAGTTCCAAAAGCACCTTATTTCCGCATCGTAGATGTCCTGATGGCTCATCCTCCGCGCAAATCGATATGGGTTCGCGACTTTCGATTCTGCCTTCTGCGGCACTGTGGCTGTGGTTTCAAAAGCGGCGTTCATAATTTCGCAGCCCGCCGGCACTGCCGCACGCAACGCAACGAATGTCCTTTCTTTTGTCGTGGTGACGAAAACTTTCTGCCTGTAGATTTCGCCGCTTTTCAAATTGGAAGCATCCACTTTCTCTCCCGAACGCGCGTCAGTTATTTCTGTGTAGACGCAAAGCCCTTCGTCCCGTGAGAGTTGCTCTTCGGCAGGAATGGCGTATTTCATGCTGGCAGTATAATAAAGAGTTCCCCCACCTTGCTTTTTTATTTCGAGCGGAAGCTCTTCTTCTTTTTTGAGGGAAGCGATTTCTTCGCCGGCAAAACTGAACTGCGCGTTCACTGGATTTGCGTCCGCGCCTTTGAACTCGCCTTGAAGCATTTCTTTTCCGTCCAGCAAGATTTGCGCACTAAAATCCGAATCGCCAAGACGCGCTGCCTTTATGTACGAAGAAAGCGCGATTAGCGCACGGCTTGTTTCCGCAGTGGAACGCCAAGTGCCCTTGAATGCTTTTTGCATCTCAAGCATTTCGTATACAAGGCGGCCCACATAAATGTCGGCAGGATTCAGTTTGGAGAAAAGTTCGAGGCACAAGGCGTACTGTTCGATTTTTCCGCCGAAAAAATTCCAGCATTCAAAATCATTGCTCTGGAACACAACGTCTCGCGTAGTCAACGACATAGCGTTTTTGATTTTCCTAACTGCTTCATCGGCAAGATTTCGTTCGCCACATTCAAGCGCGGCAAGCGAAGCAAAAGCAAGCGCGTTCACAGAAGCGTTCTTGTTTTGCAGTATCGCGTTCAATTCTTCCGCGCTGAATTTCTGTCCCATCCGAGAAAGCACATACATACAGTATCCCTGCGCATAAATCGAAAGCCGC
This sequence comes from Treponema sp., assembly GCA_022510845.1. GTDB lineage: Bacteria > Spirochaetota > Spirochaetia > Treponematales > Treponemataceae > Treponema_D. Next base: position 35,576 of record JAFLSR010000020.1, on the reverse strand, counting down.
TCTTTTTTGCTTTCATCGAATTCTTTTTGAATGAAAGAACGCAGCCTTTGAACATCGAGCGCGGGCGGAATATCGATTTTGTTTTCTTTGGCGAGCATGAGGATTTCCGCGATGCGAAGGCTCACTGCGAGCGACGATTCTTCCGAATCCTTCCAATACGGAAAGCCGCCGTCCTTTTTCTGCACTGCCGCCCATTCGCCGAATTCTTTTCGCACGGCATCTCGCGGAGAATCCACCTCGCTTTGCAGGCCGAAAACTTTTATGTAGTCTCCGAACGCCACAAGCGGCATTATCGCGGACGAACGCTGTTCAAGGCAGCCGTATGGATAATGGAAAACGTAGTCAACCGCGCTGGAAAGCGTGCCAAGTCTTGTGGAATCAAGTTGCAGGAAAAACGAGCCTTCGCCATCATCGGAAAGAGCGGGAAACACGATTTTTTCGGTCACAGACTGCGCACCGTCTTCCAGACTTCCGAGCGTAGTCACAGTTTCGTAGACGTATGGCTTTTGTATTTCAAGGGGCTTGTATATCACTTCGTCAAGCCCTTCGCACTTCGCCCTGAACGCAAGCGTAATCCAGCCGTGCTCATTCGCACGCAAACTGAACATAACGCTTTTTGTTTTTCCCGCTTCCACAGTAACGCTCTTGCGCATTTCTCCCAAAACTTCCGCCTTTCCGTCGCGTCTCGCAGCATCGCCCGGCATCTTCTTGTAGCCAGTTTTTTCAAGCCCCTGCAAAATGCCGAAGTCAATCTGAACGGTGCGCGTTTCCGAGCCAGTGTTCGTAATCACCACGCCCGCTTCTCCAATGTCGCCGAGGCGCAAAATTTTCGTGTGCACATCGCGCACGGAAACAGGATTGGAAACGGCGATGCTTTGCGAAGAGAGCGCGAAATCATCGCCACGAATTCCCACCACAGTAACTTCGTATTCCGTGAGAGTGTCGGGCAGAGTGAATTCCGCAATCGCGCGGCCGTTCTCATCGGTAACGAGGTTCGGGATGAACGCCGCCGTCATGTTGAAGTTGTTCCGCACCTGCACGCCTTCATCCAAGTCGGCATCAATACCGCCCGCCTCTGACTTTGCCGCCAAAAAATCCATCGCCACATCATCGTATTGTGCTGCGCTTTCTTCCATCATGCCAGCAGCCTTTGTGATACGGTTTCTGAACATTATCAATTCGCGCTCCCGTGCCGCACTCGTGTAGCCTTCGTAGTTCACCTTGTCCAAAAGCCATGAGCGGGAAGCGTAGCCATTTGTGTAAGTCTGGAAGAAATATTTGTCATAGAAAAAGTCAACAGGCGACTTTATCTTGTATCCAGTCAAATTCAAAACGCCTTTGTCCACCACCGCAAGGGCAAGTTCCGCGCCTTTGAGCGGAAGGCCGTTCTTCGAAGCGTCCAGCACGATTTTGACGGCGCTTCCCGGCACGTAGTTTTTTTCCGAATCTATTTTCACTTCAAAAGACTTCGTTTCGCTGGAAACTTCAAGTTCAACCGAAGCAAGCACATACTTCGGTTTTCCTTCATCGGAAGAATCATAATCTCGCGTGCCCCCTCCCGTTCGTGGCGAATGCGAAGATACGCAAACTTCGATACGCGGCAAATAATTTTCTTTTATCGGTATTTCAATCAGAGCCGAATTTCCATTCATCTTCAAAATCTGATAGTCGAGCGCGCCGTCGGCGCATACGGTAACCAAAAGATTCACGTCCGCCAAATTTGAGTTCAATGCGACCTGCGCGACATCCCCAACAGAATATTTTTTCTTGTCGGCGACAAGTTCGATTTTCGGTGAATCGTCTTCGCGGAAGAAATTCGCATTCCAGTCTTTGCCGCTCGCATAAAAATCAAATTCAGTCAAAACCTTACGTCCTTTGGAATCCGTGCCGAACAATGTGAGGACGTATGCGCCGCTTTCTTTTGGCACAATCGAAAAAACGCCGCCGCGATTTTTCAGCGTTCCTTTGGATTCAAGTTCCAAGTCGTTCTTCCATTCAGTGTGCTGAATGCCGTATTTGTCGATGCGGAATTCGCTTTTAAGGATTCTGCGTTCAAGCGTCCAGGAAAAATTTTCCTTGGAAAAAAGCGCGTCGGGCGCAGTCTGCAATTCTGGAGTGAGCGCGATATATTCAAAAGAAACTTCTTCCCCCGCCTTCGCAAATCCGCGCCGCCTTTCAAGGCTTTTCACACCGATGTAAAATGACGCGGGATGAACCACCGCCCTGTCGCGTGCGGCAATCATCTGATTCGAACTGTCAGTAATGAGTGCCTGCAAATTGTATTCATAAGGTGCGCCGGCTTTCTTTTCCGTGCCGCTCCTCACAGAAAAATTGGCAACGCCGTCATCATTCAAATTAGCCTGCTCGCTTTCGTAAAAATATTCTTCTTCTATATCTTCGTCATAGCCGTAATTCCGAAGATATGAAAAAACGGCAGGTCCAAAAACATATTCCGCATAGTCTCCGCCCGGCGCGAAAGAAGTTTGATTGCGCGTCCATTCCGCACGCGCGCTTCCGCCCGAAAGCGAGCCTCCTCCCAAATACGAGGCTTCCGCTTTTGCAGTCAACACTTCTCCGCGAGTGTACAACACTGGAGTGATTTGCGTTTGCGCGCTGAATTTGAGACGCTCAAAATATTGCACGGAAAATCTCGCATATTCTTTTTGATGTCCTTCAAGCCGCTCGTATTCGATGAAATATTCTCCGGGAACGGCTTCATCAGGAACTCGCCATTCCGCATAAGCAGAGCCTTGCGCAGAAGCAGAGCCGCTAAATTCCGCGAAAACTTTTTTTGCGTTGCCGTAACGCCGGTCAACGATTCTGATTGCGTAGCCGCCGCGATAGTTTGAATATTTTCCTGCTTGCAATGTCCTGTCGATGACCTTCACTTCCACATTGTCGCCCGGGCGAAACACATCGCTTTGCGTGATGATTTGCGTGCGGGCGCGGGCATAATCCCGCGAAAGATGAAGCGAAAGAATCGCCCTGTCATTTTGCGTGCGGCACAAAAGAAAATGATTTTTTGAAATGTCGAAATCGCCTTCAAAAACCGCGATTCCTTCGGAAGAAATTTTTTTCGAGGACAATGTTTGCGCGGCATCTCCTCGGAGAACTTTTTCCCAATAATCTTCGCCGCGTTCTTCCGGCATTTGAAGCAAAATCACTTCCGCACCAGAAAGCGGCTTTCCATTTTTCAGGCTCGAAACATTCGCGATGACCTTCCCCGGAGCAACCCTCGCCGTAATTCCCAAATCCGTTACTTGGATGAACGCTTCGCTGAAATGTCTCGCATCATTTTTTTCGCCCGCATAATTCTTATAATAAAATTCGCTTTGGAATTTTACGATACCACGCCGCTCCCCATCATCGCACTCTTCCAAAAATTGCGACAAATCCACCACGACAATTTCACGGCGATTTTTGTTTTCCTCGCTTGTCTTCGCGGCGAAAACTTTTTCTTGTGGCGGCGCGAAATTCTTCGTAACGCCTGCAATCGGCACAATTTTGTAAAAAGAATTTTCGCTTGTGATGTTTTGCATTTCGAACGAGATTTTTGGATTCGCGCCGCTTTCCAAAAATGCAATCCTTCCAAACCGAAAATCGGCAAAAACATCCGCGTCGCCCACTTGGATTTTTTGCGATATTTTCGTCTTGCAAATCTGATTGTAGCAATCGCGCAACGAATTCTCTTTTATCTCGAACGAATATTCGTCGGAATAAGTCACCGGCAAATCGCGGACAATTATCGAGTTGCCTTCGATTTTAATTTGTTCGCCTTGTATTTTAAACTGCGGCTGGAACGAAATGGCTGAAAAAATTTCGGATTCAGTTCCGCTCTTTATCGCATGATTGAACGACATGCGCAAAGTGCCGCCGCCGCTCGCTCCGATAAATTCAAAAGGACGCAAAGTGTGGAATTTCAAGACCTGCTCTGTTTCCGTTTTGCGATAGCCTTTTTGCGGCTCGGCTCCGCTTTTCAATGTTATCGAAATCTCATCATTCTGCGAAAAAGAATTCTTCATTTTCAGCAAAATAGAATTCTCTTCAAGTTGCGATGCGGAAAAATCGTATTTCTTATTTTTTGAATCTCGCACTTCGATATAAGCAGAAATTGTTTTCGCGTTCACCTTGTTTGAAAAATTTATCGCGATGTTTTTCGCATATTCGGCGGGAATGTCATTTGAATCGAAAAAAACATTTTCCTTTTTCTGTTCCAAATATCCCGGCACGAGGCTTTGCATCCTGATTTCTTCCGTAAAAAAAACGAATTCGCTTTGCCCAGAAAATTTTTCGCCACTTGCGGAAACTATTTGCGGATTGATTTTCACAGTATAGATTTTCTGCGGAATCAAATCCTCCGCGCAGTCAAAACTCAAAACCGATGTGCCGTACCATTTGAAAACGCCTTCGAGTTTCGGCGTGATTTGCACGTGCTCGCTTTTCAAAATCGGCTCGCCAAGTTTTTTCAACGCGACTACAGGTTCGGAAAAGACCACCTGAATGGAAGGGTGGCGCACCTTGCTCGAAAGTTCGCCCGAAGGCGTTACGGAAACAGCGTAAAACGAAGTGGAAATTTGCGTCCGCAGCAAGTCGCTTTCTTGCGGAATTTTGTCTTTGGAAGCGAACAAAAACGCGCCGCTCACAAGAAGCAACGCCGCAAAAGCAAAAAACGAAAAAGTTTTTTTTCTAGAAGACATTTTTCCTCCCGAACAAAGTCACCACAAAATTTCGTAATCATCGTGATTGACTTGCATTCAAAATCACAGTTGCATTTATTTAAACAAAAGTTCGGGAAGTTCGTAACAGCGTGATTTTGCGGCGAGAATTTTCCTTGCAGAGATTCGCAATGAAATGGATTCTAGTTTAAAAACACAAAGTACGCGCCTTACTCGATGAGGTGAAAAGCGTTTGTTTTGAAATCGGTGTCGAAAATGCGCCAGCAATTCTAACTTCGAAAAAATTATAGGCGAGTTTTTGCGCAAGCGTTTGACTTATACAAAAACTCGCCTATTTACTTTAATTTCTCGCCTCGCTACGAAATGACTTTTTTGACGGTTAATAAAATTGATACTTTTTTAACTGTCAAAAGACGCTGACTGTCTTTTCTATTCTTGCGAGGGCGCGTTCTTTTCCCAAAATCAAAATCGAACCAATCAAAGGCGGGCTTATGCGGCTTCCTGTTGCCGCCATTCGGATTGGCATCATAAAGTCGCCGAGTTTTATTCCCAGTTCTTCGGCGCATTTTTTCGCGCGCTCTTCGGCTTCTTCGTGCGAAAGCGTGAAAATCTCCTCAACAAAAACTTTCGCCCGTTCGAGTACTTCGCGCGTTTTGGCTTCGTCAAGTTTTTTGGGAATGATTTCGCTTTTCGGCGGAACGGAAGGTTCTGCAAAAAGGAAGTGCACCATTTCCGCAGCATCCGTCAAATATTTTAGTCGCTCCTTTATGAGAGGCATCAATTTCATAAGGGAAGCCTTCACTTCCTGGCTCGTCATCGAAGAATCGACGCAAGAAGGCTCGCCGTTTTCCGCGAGCGCGATTCCAGAATATTCAGAGCCAACTTTCGGCTTGGGCTGCGGATTTTCGGGATTTATTTCCAAAGCCGCGTCGCCAGTTCCCGTAATGAAAGGCAGAGTTCGCCGATACAATTCCTCGTCGCTCAAAAGGCGGATGTACGCGCCGTTGTAGTATTCCAATTTTTTATAGTCGAATACTGCCGGAGCCTTGTTCAAATGTTCCAGTTTGAATGCGGCAGCCAATTCCGAAAGCGAATAGAATTCCTTGCCCTCTTCGTAACTGCATCCGAGCATCGCGACATAATTCACGATTGCCTCCGGCAAATATCCGCGCGCACGGAATTCGTTCAAAGAAGTAGAGCCGTGGCGTTTTGAAAGTTTTTTTCCGTCCGCTCCGTTCACCATCGGAAGGTGGCAGAATTCGGGATGCTCCCATCCGAACGCTCGGTACATCTGCACATGAAGCGGCGTGGAAGGAATCCATTCCTGCGCGCGCATTACATGGCTTATTTTCATAAAGTGGTCGTCAACAACATTCGCCAAATGATATGTTGGAAAACCGTCGCTCTTAAGCAAGACGGGGTCGGGAGAAATGTCTTCGTTCTTCCAAATTATGTCGCCAAGCAGATGGTCGTGGAACTTCGTTTCGCCTTCGAGCGGAACTTTCAGTCGGATTACGTAAGGCTTGCCAGCGTCAAGGTTCGCCTTGATTTCTTCGGGCGTAAGGTGGCGGCAGTTGCGGTCGTAGCCGGGAGCCATCTTGTTTTCAGTCTGAATTTTTCGTATTCGTTCGAGCCGCTCCGCATCGCAAAAGCAATAATACGCCTCGCCTTTTTGGACAAGTTCTTCGGCGTGCTTTTTGTAAAGTTCGAACCGCTCGCTCTGGACATAAGGTCCGTACTCGCCGCCTTTTTCGCCGCCCTCATCCCATTCGATTCCAAGCCAACTCATCGTGTCATAAAGATTTTTGACGTATTCCTCGCCGTAGCGCGTGCGATCCGTATCTTCAAGTCGCAGGATGAATTTCCCGCCCATCGACTTTGCAAAAAGATAATTGAAAAGCGCGGTACGCACGCCTCCGATGTGCTGCATTCCTGTAGGCGATGGCGCATATCTCACGCGAACTTCGTTTGACATTGTGTTCTCCAAATTTCAGATTTGATTCAGTATAGCAGAGCACGCGAAAAAATGCAATGCTAGTATTTGAAAGTAAGCCGCTGAATCGGGCTTGGACCAAGGCGGCGGCACGCCTCTTTATGGGCAGGAGTCGGATAGCCTTTGTGCTTGGCATAACCATATTCAGGATAAAGCGCGTCGCATTCTTGCATGATGAGGTCGCGCCCCACTTTCGCGATGATGCTCGCCGCCATCACTTGCGGAAATTTTGAATCCGCTTTGACTACGGCGCGGCATTCGAACGGAACTTCGGGACAAAAATTGCCGTCGGAAATTCCTTGCAGATTCTCGAACGCGAAAATGTTTTTTTTGATTCCGCGCGAATCGCACCAAACATCCATCCGCGAAAGCAAATCATCGAACGCAAGGCGCATTGCGAGCAGGCTTGCCTGCAAAATATTTATTTTGTCAATCGTTGCATGATCCACGGTGGCAAATCCCCACAACGCCTTTTCTTTTATGATGGCATTCGCGCGGACGCGGCGCGCCTCGGTCATTTTTTTGGAATCGTTCAAAATCTCAATCGGAAAGTCATCAGGCAAAATAACCGCGCCCGCGCTTACAGGTCCTGCGAGCGGTCCTCTTCCAGCCTCGTCAAACCCCACGATGATTTTTTCTGATGAATTGGAGAAAAGAATTTCGCGAGCCGCTTTCATTGGAAAACATTCCCAAAATCTTTTAGGATTTTCGTCTGCGAATTTTTGTAAATCAATTCTTCATTGTTTGCAAGGCGAGAGCCTTGTGCTGAAAAACTGTTTTTTTCAAGCACAACGCTTGCTCCGAGAAACTCCGCTATCCGAGCCATACGCGCTGAAGATTGCAAGAAAGTTTCGCGGAGTTCGAACGTGCCGCCGTTCACCGAAACGCACACGGCCGTGTCCGAAACGCACAAAAACCTTGAGCCAAAAATTTTCACATTCGAACCGAGCGCGTTCAACACCGAAGAATATCCCTGCGCCGTATTCGCCACCACAGTCTTTTCAAGGCTGAGCGCGGAATGCGACAAATTGAACACAATCCCATCGCCCGAAAAATTGCTCACGATTTCGCAGTTGTTGAAAGTGGCGGCGGAATTTTCAAAGACGAACATATTTGTCAAAGCCTTGGCGGAAGCGCGAGGAATTTTCGATGAAGCGTTTTTCAAGATTTTTTCCATCGTGATGTCGCGTGCAAAAAATCCCGCGTTCTTCATCAATATCGCGCAAGTTTCCGGAAAGACAATCTTCGCGTCATTCATTCCGATGAATTCAACATTAGAAGCAAGGCTCACTTCGCCGCTTCCCATTTGCGCCTCCCCCTTTATGACGAAGCGTGAAAATTCATTGGAGTTTGCAATTTTAGAAATTTGCGACAAGTCCTTAAAAGGCGCGAACGGCGTTCCATCCTCTTCCGCATTTTTCGAAGAAGCGTCCACATAAAAATTGTACTTGTCCACAATCACCGTCCGCGAAACGGTAGCACTTTTTACGCCGAGCGAGTCTTCGGAATAGAAAGAAATTTTGTATGCAAGAATTTTTTCCGTGTCCGCGAACAGCGTGATTTCCTTGCCGTCGTAAGGCATAAAAATCGGTTCGGAAAAATTCAGCGCGGCAGGATTCGGCATTTCGAACGCCAAAGGGATTTCAATCGCATCGGAAATTCCTGCGAACAATTTTAGGTTCTTCGCGACGCTTGCAGAAACAGTAACATTTTCGCGCGAATAATAATTTTCCGTGCTGAGGCGGATTGCAGGAACATTCGGCGCACTGCGATTCAATTCGATAAAAGCAAAAAGCGTTCCTTGAAAAACGCCGTCGAAAAAAATGTCAAACGGAATTCTGTCTTCGATTTTGTCGCCTTCAAAAACATCAAGCAACACTTCGGAATAAAGTCCATCCGAAACAACGCGCTGCCTTGCAAGTGGCGAAGACGAAATTTGGTATTCAAAATGCGAATGCGTTTCAGAATTATTTGCGGAAGGATTTTCGCGCACGGAAATTTTTACTGCCCCACCGTATAGCCGGCTCACTTCAAGCGCGGGCTTTGGCGGAAGCACGATTTTCGTAACAGGATTTTCATGCGAAAAATCCGCGCTCTGAAAATAGACTGTGTTCACGACGCTCCTGTCAAGCGTAACTTCATCGCGCGAACTGTACCACCAAGAGCCATCGAGCGAATAAATCATTTTGGGGTCGGTAAAAACAAGGTGCGTCCAATCCACAACTTCAAATGGAACTTTGCGGCGCGAAAGGATTCCTGCCTGCGCGGGCGCGACATGGATTACATACCGCCATTCTGATTGCCCATCGCTAAAAGAAATCGGAACGAACTGTTCGTTTGAGGCTTCGCGCGAAATCGAAATTTCTTTGCCGCGTTCAAAAATGGAAAGATTGCGGTTTTCTCCGAACGCATAATTGAGCGAAAACGGAACAGAAATTTTTTCCCCTGCCACATATTCAAAAACGCTCTCTCGTTCAAGCGCGGAAAAAAAGGAAGCGTGTTCGGCATTTTGCACAACGGCGGGCGTGACGGAATAAGAAATCTTTATTTCGCTTTGTTTCAAATCTTTTGAAATGACAGCCACACGCAATTCTATGTTTCCCACCACATCGAGCAAGACAGGGCCGTCATAGGCGAAGCCAGAAGAAAGCGGATCCGCGCCGGAAAAAGAATAGTAGATTTCCTCGTCCGCATTCGACTCGATTACCAAAGTTTGGGCGTTCGCGAAATTCCCAGGAACAGGATTCACCACAGTAACTTCCGCGAAGAGTGCGACGGCAAAAAAAGAGAACAAAGAAAGTGCGAAAAAAATATTTTTCTTCACATCAAACTTCCTGCAAATAAACGCAAGACATTGCTTGCTCATACTATTGCGATTTTTCGCTGCGCTTCAAAATCGCGTTCACGGCATTTTCAAAAATTGAAATTTCTGAAAATGCTGTAAATTCAAAGGTGTTCAAAAATCGGACGCAATTCCGCGTCTTCTTTGAAATAATGCTCTTCCAAATCCTCTTTCGAAAGTCCGACAAGTTCGTGGCTCATATAGTGAATCCAGCGGTCTTCGTCGGGATTCGTTATTTCGAATTTCCTGCAAAAATAATCCGGAAGAATCGGCGGCGATTTTTTGTACGTAAACTGTTTGAAGTCGTGCACCACGATTTTCAAATCATCCCGCGGCACTCCGCGTTCCAAAAGAATTTCTGCGAGCGCGTTTATCGTGTTGCCGGTGTCGAAGATGTCGTCAACAAGCATCACCTTGTCGCCTGGCCGCAAGCGTTCCGGCGGATAAGTCCAGCCATCGATGAGAACCCTGCTGTTGCATTTTGAATCCTGCGAAGTGCGAACATCGCTGTAACTTCGCGCGACTACGGCGGCATACAAAACTGGTCTTGAACCTTTGCGCACGATTTTAAAATATTCGCTTATGACATTCGCCATATACGCGCCGCCCCGAAGCGAACAATAAAGCACGTCCGGCACAAAACCCTGCGAATATATTTTATGAGCAAGTTTGAGAGCGTTGTTGCGAACTACATAATACGGCAAAAATTCTTTTGTCATTCTTTCATTATAACTTTGTTGGAAGAATTTTGCAATATGAGTTGCAAAAAATTGGCAAAGTGAAAACGCGAAAAAGACATTGCGATTTTTATGCCGCGGCGTGCAAAAATTTTCAGTTCAATGTTTCTGTGAGAACTTTGCGCGAAGATTTTTTTGCCTTTTTGAATTTTATCAAAATCTTTTCATCAACGCATTCGGCAGAGGCTTCGCCAGAAAAATCTTGTCCGCCTTCGAGAATCATCACGGAAAGCGGATCTTCGATTTCCCTCTGCAAAAGCCGTCTCATCGGACGCGCTCCCATCGTAGGATCATAGCCGCGTTCCACAAGATACGCCCGCGCAGAAGGCTTGAGGCTGAGCGAAATTCCGTTTTCAGAAAGCCGCGCATTCAAGTCAGCCATTTGCAAATCCAAAATCGCGTTCACCTGCTTTTTGTTCAGCGTGTCGAATACGATTATGTCATCGATGCGGTTGAGCAATTCCGGGCGCATGAATTCTTTCAGAGCCTGCATTGAATTCGATTTGATTTCGTCGTAAGAAAGCACGCCCGAAACCTGCGTGGCGAATCCTGCCCTTCCCTCCATCGTGATTTCGCGCGCGCCCACATTGCTCGTCATCAAAATCAATGTGTTGCGGAAATTCACTTTGTGCCCAAGCGAATCCGCCACCTCGCCTTCTTCCAAAATTTGCAAAAGCAAATTGAACACTTCGGGATGCGCCTTTTCAATTTCATCGAAAAGCACGACAGAATAAGGACGGGTGCGAACTTGCTCGGTGAGTTGTCCGCCGTTTTCAAATCCGACATAGCCCGGAGGCGCGCCCACCATTTTGCTCACATTGAATTTTTCCATGTAATCCGACATATCGATGCGGATGAGCGCGTCCTCGCTTCCAAACAAAAATTTGGCAAGGCTCTTCGCAAGTTGCGTTTTTCCCACTCCTGTTGGACCAAGGAAAATGAAAGAACCGAGCGGACGGCGCGAACTTGAAATGCCGGAACGGCGGCGACGCACAGCGGAAGAAATGCTGCGCACGGCTTCTTCCTGTCCGACAACTTCCTTGTGCAACTCCTCTTCCATTTTCAAAAGGCGTTTTTTTTCGTCGCCCGAAAGTTGCTCGATTGGAACGCCCGCAATCAAACTCACTACGCGGCAGATGTCGTTTATGTCAACAGTCTTTTTTTCGCCGCCCGCACTTTGCATCCATTCGGAACGGAATCTTTCCAAAACGGATTTCATTTCCAAAACCTTGTCGCGCACTTCGGCGGCGCGTTCGTAGTCCTGATCTTCTACAAGTTGATTTTTTTCTTTGACGAGCGAATCAATCTGCCTTTCCATATCCGCAAGTTCCGTGGGACGCTCGCCTTCGGCAATTTTTTTCTGCGCCCCCGCCTCGTCCAAAATGTCGATTGCCTTGTCGGGCAAAAAGCGGTCGGGCAAATATCTGTGCGAAAATTTTATGATTGCAGGAATCACGTCGCCAGCGTAAATAACGTTGTGGAATTCCTCGTATTTCGATTTCAATCCCAAAAGAATTTGTTCGGATTCCTCGTCGTCCGGCTCTTCCACGGTAACGGTTTGGAAACGACGAGCCAAAGCCGCGTCTTTTTCCATGTAGCGGCGGTATTCGCGAATCGTGGTCGCACCTATGATTTGGATTTCGCCACGGCTGAGCGCGGGCTTCAAAATATTCGAAGCGTCGAGCGCACCTTCCGGGCCGCCCGCTCCGATTATCGTGTGGATTTCGTCAATGAACAAAATTATGTTCTTGTTTTCGCGAATCTCATTCATAAGACGCTTCATTCGCTCTTCGAATTCGCCGCGATACTTCGTGCCCGCAATCAAAGCGGTCAAATCCAAGTAAATGATTTTCTTTTTCAGCAAATTGAACGGAACTTCGCCAAACGCGATGCGTGTGGCAAGTCCTTCTGCGATGGCGGTTTTTCCCACACCCGGGTCGCCTATCAAAAGAGGATTGTTTTTTGTGCGCCGCGAAAGAATTTGCACCACGCGCTCGATTTCCGCCTTGCGTCCAACGACAGGATCCGCCAAACCTTTGAGCGCGATTTCCGTTATATCGCGTGAATAGGCTTTCAAAAAACTTTCGTGCGAATTCCTTCCTTCGCGCCCTCCGGCAAGATGGCCTTCGTAGCCGCGCTGATTGAACATACGCTTGAAGTCGGCATCCCCTCCCTTTGCGTTCGAATTCCAAGAACTGGGAATTCTTTCCCGCGCTTCGAACGCCGCCTCGCGCACGCTTTCGAATGACACTTCGGCCTTTTCAAAATATCGATTTGCAACGCTGGCATTTTCGCGGATTGCTGCAAGCACGAGATGTTCCGTGCCGATGTAATTGTCGCGCATCGAACGCGATTCGAATTCCGCCGCCTCGAAAAGCGTCAAAAGTCTGCGGCTTGGAGGCAGTTCAGAAAAATCGTTCGTACTTGGTGTTCCACCCGCAAGGCTCTTTTCAAGTTCCAGTTGAAACGTGAGGACATTGATATGCATTATGCGCAAAAGCATATAGCCCACGCCTTCGGCATTTTTCAAAAGCGCGAGCATTATGTGTTCGGGAAGAAGCTGTGCGCTTCCGCTTTTTCGTCCTTCGTCTTGAGCCAGCGCAACCACAAGACGTTGCGCGCGTGGTGAAAACTCTTTCATAAGATTTTCAATGTTCTCCAAAAATAAAAATCAACGTTTAAAGTTTGCGTCGAAATTGAACGCAAGCTTATGGCTTGCTATCGACTTTTCGCTTGCTCGTGTAACTCGTATTTTCGTTCGCTTTGCTACCGAAAACCGCAAAAACTCGCGGCCGCAAACTTTAATTTCGAGGATTTCCGCTTTGCAGAAATTCTCGCTTATTTATTGCTCGCTCGCGTGCCATTCACAGTCGCGCGAAGGCAAATCAAACTCTTCGAAAAATTCCAGTTTTCAAAAAGCCGGATTTTTTGGAAAAGTAATTTTTTTCAACGCTTCCTGCATCACAATCGAGCGAAGGCGTTTTTCTTTGAGCGCGTCGTCCGAAACGATGTCGTCGTCAAAATTGAATTCCGAAGTCCGGAGCAAAAATCCCAAATGCCCGCTTTGAACTTTGTACAAAAGCGCAGAAAGTTCGTGGTCGTCCACGCCGCAAATCAAGTCCAAATCCACGCCCCATTTTATCGCGGAAATCAAATCGATGGATTCTCGCAAAGGCATCAAAAGCGAATAACGCATCTGCGCAAAGGCGCGCAAGATTATGTCGCGCACTTCGGTGAATTTATTATCGGCAACTTCGGCGCGAATCTTTCGTTCGAATTCACAAATATATTTTCCAAGCGAAGTGATTTCGGCGATTTGGTCGATTTCGTTTCCGCTCACAGATTGCACGGAAGAAATTTGGTAGAATCCGCCGAGCGAAGAGCCGAATTGAGTTCCGCTTCCGAACGAATCCCTCACAGAAAATCCGCGCTTGTCGCAGACTTTCGCCAATTCCGAAATTTTCCCCGCAATCGAAGTCGAAGGCAGATGAACTCTAAGCGAAAGTTTCATTCCGCTGCCGGATTCGCAAACGTTCGCGGTGAGGTAGCCGAATTCATGGCTTGCCGCAAACTGGATTTTTTCCTGCAACTGCATATCGATGTCGCGCGAGGCGGCGTATGCCGAACTGCACGCAAGCCCTGGCGCAAAACTAGAAATTCGAACATGGTCCAGACAATTCAAAAGGCAACTTGATACGCCATCGATGCGCATCACAAGTCCCGTTCCGAAATTTTCTTCGATAAGCCCGCGCTCGCGCAAAATGTCTGCACCAAGTTGCGGCACGGAAGAAAGAATCATCGTTTGATAGGCGTCCGCATCGTCAAAATGATTGAACGAATCGAAGACGATGCTCTGAACTTGGAGCGCGTTTTCTTCGTCGAAATTTTCGGGAAAGGGGAAATTTGCCAAATTCCGCGCAAGCCGCACTCGGCTTGAAACTACCACATCGTCATTTTCGGCGGATGCGTTGTACCAAGCGTCTCCCCTGTCATTTTTGGCGCGGCTCATTTTTCGCCTTCCCCGTCTTCATCCGTGCCTCCGTGCGAAGTGGCTACAGCTTTTTTTTCGATTGCGTGAAGATAGTCGCGGTAAAAGGCGGCCTTTTCGTAGTCCTCGCTTTTTACGGCTTCTTCGAGTTTTTCGCGGATTACGGCGCGGTCGGTCAAAACCGAACGGAAATTCGAAAGGCGGCGCGGCATTGAGCCGGTGTATCGCGCGGTGATTTTGCGTTTGGAAAAATATTTGTTGATTTCGGGCTTGAAAATCTCATAGCATTCAGGGCAACCGAGTTTTCCGCTCGTCCAGAATTCGGAGCGAAGTTGTCCGCAAACAGGACACGCGCTGTCGTTTTCCAAAGCCTTTTCGCGCTTTAGCTGGCGAATCTGTTTAAAAAGCGAACCGATTTGCCGTTCGATTTTGTGGCTTTCCGGCGAAATTCCGCAAGTCACGGCACATTGCTGGCACAAGTTTATTTTTTTTATTCCGAGGCGGCTCGTCTGCTCAACGTAAATCACTGCCTCGTTGCTTCTGCACATATCGCAAATCATTTTTACTCCAAATCATCCCGTAGTTCGCAAAATCTCAAGCGGACGTTGCTTTCCTGCCTTTATCGCGGGCAAAAGCGAAGCCAAAAGCGACAAGCCCAGCGTGAGGAATCCGATGAAGAACAATTCGCCGAACGGAATTTCGACGGGAATTTCCTTAAGGTAATATGTTTCGTCCAAAAGGTGAATTTCCTTGAAATTCATTATATCACCTCTTGCAAAAAAATACAAACCCCGAGCGAAAAAATTTATTGCCGTTTCCGAAAAACGAATCAAGCCATTTATGTTCACCGAAAGAAAAAGTCCGAGGGGAACTCCGAACAAAAGCCCGGCAACGCCGCACGAAAATCCGACCAACAAAAACGAAGCGGAAATGCCGCCGCCGCTCGCGCCAAGGCTTTTCAAAATCGCGATTTCACGCCGTCTCTCCAGCACGAGCATTATCAGCGCGCTCGAAATGTTCACGCACGCGACAAGCACAATCAAGAGTTGAATGAACACCAAAAGAATTTTTGTCGATGAAAAATTCTCGTACTGCGCGCGGTTCAGTTGGTCCCAGCGATAGACGCGGAACGCTCCGCCCAAAACATCCTGAACTTTTTTTTGCAGCGAAGGAAGTTCCGCAGAAAAAGCGTCCGCCGTTTCAATCATCACTGCGTTCAAAGTCTGCGTCGCTCCAATGATTTTTTTCCCGTCCTCAAAATCGATGAAGAGCCAAAGCGAATCAAGTTCCTGATAGCCGCACGAAACCACAGCCTGTATTTTATACGATGAAACGCTGGGACGAATCGAAATCGAATTGGAGGAAGAAAACGCATCGCTTGGCTCGTGTTCGTTGCTTCTATTCGACAAGACATTCACCACGCGAATCGTATCGCCAGCCTTCACGCCGAGCCGTTCAGAGATGCCTTTTCCAATCAACGCGCCTTTTTCGCCCGCCACAAAATCCGCCAGATTTCCATCCTCCGTAAAAAAAAGTTTTTTGTAAGAAGAGTCTTCTTCGAAAATGTTTTTGGGAAGCGCGCGCAAAGTTACGCCGCAACGATTTTTGCCTGCCATCGCCATCGCAGGTGAAGACACCATCGGATAGGCAGCGGAAATTCCAGGAATTCTTTTTGCGGCAAGAGCAGCTTCTTCCAGCACTCGCGCATTTTTGGAATTGCACACCGCCTCAAGATGCGACGACGAAAGAGAAACAAGCCGCGCGGTTATCCCGTTTATCATTCCGTTTGAAATCGTGATTATCGCAACGAGGGGGACGAGGGAAATTCCGATGCACAAAACTGCTCCCGCAAGACTTTTTTTTGCGACACTTGTTCCCTGCGATTTTGAAAAGAGAATCCGCTTTGAAAACAAAAACGAAGATTTTAAATTCATTCTTACTTTCGCGCTCCCTCGATTTCCATTTTTTTCAAAACACCGTCCTCAAGTTTGTAAAGCGTTTCGCCGCGCGATGCCAAATCCATATCGTGAGTTACGACCAAAAGCGTCTTGCCATAATTTTTCGCTACTTGAAAAAGCAGCTCTCCAATCATCGCGGCGTTGGCAGGGTCCAAATTGCCAGTAGGCTCGTCCGCCAAAACAAGGGAGGGGTCATTCACGAGAGCGCGCGCCACCGCCACCCGCTGACGCTCACCGCCTGAAAGTTCCGAAGGTAGATGATTTTTCCTGTGAGAAAGCCCAACATCTTCCAAAAGTTTTTCGGCCTTTTTCATCGCATCAGATTTGTGCATTCCCGCCATGTACGCAGGCAAAAAAACATTTTCCAACGCGCTGAAATCTTTCAGAAGATAGTGAAATTGGAACACAAGCCCCACAAAACGCGCTCGATATTCCGTGAGCGCATCCTCATCCAAAGCAGAAAGTTCATCCCCCCCCGCTTTCACCACACCGCCACTCGCCGTATCGATGCCGCCCAAAATATTGAGCAGAGTGCTCTTTCCATTGCCGCTTTCGCCTGTGATGCAGACGCGCTCGCCTTTTTTTATTGTAAGCGAAAGCCCCTTCAACACACGAAGAGTTTCGCTTTGATTGACATAATTTTTTTCAAGTCCTTCGATTTGGACAATCACGTTTTCGTCATCCATACCTTCCTCCAAACAAACACATTTTTAAATTTCAAAATCATTCAAATCCGCAGAAAACTTCATCCACAAATTGCACGAAAATTTTCTCCGCAAAAAAAAGTCAATTTTCATGCAAGACTTCGCTAATCGAAGCGTTCAGAATTTCTCGGCTCGCAGCCCATGCCGAAAATGCCGCGGAAAAAATTCCGAACAGTGTTATGAAAATAATTTCGTGCGCGTACATTCGCGCGGGAATGTTTGCATAAACTGCGAACATCGGATTTTCCGAAAGCGTCAAAGCGTTTTGCGGAGAAAAAATCAGCGCGAAAAAATATTGCAGATAAAAAAGCGCGGATGAGAGAACCGTAAAAACGCTTTTTATGTTGACGCAGAAAAAAAGCCCGAGCACAAGCCCTGCAATCGCGCCGCGCAGTCCAATCAAAAATCCGCGCATTATGAAAATATTTTTCACCGAATGGATTTTCGCACCAAGCGCGCTCAATGTGGAAATTTCCGCACGCCGCTCAAAAACGATTCTCCGCATCGAATTGAAAATGTTTATCGCCACCACGACGAAAATCAAAACCACGAGCAGCATAAGCATATTTTTTTCCACTCGAAGCACGCTGAAAAAACTTCGATTGTATTCTTTCCAAAGCGAGATTTTCGCGTCGGGAAATTCAAGTTGGATTTTTTTTGCAAGCGCCCCCTCCCCCGCCGAATTTTTCGTCTTGATTCCGTAAATCAATTTTTCGATTTTTTCAGTTTGTGAAGGAAGTGCTACAAAAGCGTAACTTGAATTTATGTCGGCGTAGCCTGTGAGAAAAATTCCCGCAACGAAAAATTTCCTGGGATGCGAAAACGCTTCCAACAAAGAATCCCCGGAATCCGTCGCATAGAAATTCACTTCATCGCCAATGCCCACATTCAAAGAACGGGCGAGTGCTATTCCCAAAACGCACGGTTCAAGCCGCTCGCCGTCCTCCGAAACCATCGCGCTTTGCAAATCGAACGAGCCGCGCACCACACGCGCTTCTTGCGCAAAGCCCGAATCTTTTTCCATCACATCGGCTTCGATTGCACGAACAAGAGCCACCCCCTGCCGCCCGTCCGCGCTCACCAAAAGAGATTCGCTTTCCGTGAATGCCACCGCGCATTCGATTGCGCTTTCTTCCGATGCGAATTTTTCAAATGCCACACGCGCTTCCATATCGAGATTTTCCGCGCGGACATTGTACGAAGAAACTTCCATTATTGCGTCGATGAATTCTCTTTGGAATCCATTCATCACGCTTATCACGATTATAAGCGTCATCACGCCGAAACAGATTCCCAAAGTCGAAAGTCTTGAAGTGAACGCTTCCGCGCCCTTCAAGTCCACGAGCGAAAATCTCTTTGCGACAAAATAAATCCAACGAAAATCCAAACCGAACCTTGAACCTTTCAATTTGCGCCGCTCCTGCTATTTGAAAGAGTTGAATAAACTTTCGCACCGTTTTCATAAAAATCACGCACGGCAAATCCGCCATCAAAATAAGTGGTCTGAACATAATTTTCGCTGTCGGTGTAGACCGTGCGAATCCGCAAAACCGAATTTTCATAAAACGAAGTTTCGGAAAGATTTCCGCCTGAATATTTGTTCACGACGCGCTGTGAAAGAACGCGCTTTTGTTTTCCGCCTTGCACGCGAAAAACTTGCCGATTTTCTTGCAAGACGCGACTTTCGCCATCGTATTCGTAGGTGAAAATTTCAAACGAATCGAGCGCACCGCCAGGCAAATTGTTTTTTCTGCTCGAACGAATTTTTCCGTCCGGATTAAAAAAAGTTATTGAAGCAGTTTGCGCGTCAAAATCGTTTTCACGCATCTCGCTCACTTTTTCTTCCGCGCCGAACGCATAAGTCCTTCGCCGCCACATTTTGCTTTGCGCGCTCGATGACGCAATTTGCCAATATTCGATTTTGGAAAGCCGAAAATCCTCGTCATAAAAACGCCGCTGCAACTCGCCATTTGCGATGCTCGTAAGGACGCGATTTTTTTGCGCTGAAGCGGACGCGGAAAAAATGTCGGTGTCCGTTTCAAGCATTCGGATTTCTTGCGATGAAGTTTTAAAAACCAAATATTTTTCTTCAAGCGTTTTTTTTTCTTCAGCGGAATTTTCCGAAAGCAAATCTTTTTCCGAAACTTCGTCCGCACTTTCGGAGTTTTTTTCAGGCACAGGATTTTCTTGAGCCGATTTTTTATCCAAAGGCTCGGCGACTTGCGCGAAAGAAAAAAACGAAAAAATCAAAATGAAAAATGCAAAAACAAATTTCATATTCCTAAAAATTCATTCAAATATTTTTCTGCATCGAATTCCGCGATGTCGTCGTAGCCTTCGCCCGTGCAGACATAGCAGACAGGAATGCCAAGTTGCTTGCCGATGGAAACAACAATTCCCCCTTTCGCGCTCGAATCATACTTGGTGAGAATGAGCGCGTCCACGCCAACAGCCTCATTGAAAACCTCCGCCTGACGAAGCGCGTTCTGACCGGTGGTGGCGTCCACAACGAGCAGTTTTTTGTAGCAACCTTCATCGGATTTTTGGCGGCAAACGCGGTCAATTTTTTCAAGCTCGCGCACAAGGTTTTCCTTGTTGTGAAGCCGCCCAGCCGTGTCCGCAATCACAAGCCCACCGCCGTGCGCTTTGAGCGATTCAGCCGCATCGAAAACCACAGCCGCAGGATCGCTTCCCATTTGGTGCGCGACCACTCGGATTCCAAGCCGTTCTCCGTGCATCGAAATTTGATCCACAGCCGCCGCGCGGAAAGTGTCGCTCGCCGAAAGAAAGACGTTCGCACCCGTGGCGTTTTTTTGAAGCCGCGCCAATTTCGCCGCGCTCGTAGTTTTTCCCACGCCGTTCACTCCGAGAAGCATCCAAATATTGTTCTTGCCGCTTTCCACAGAAAGTTTGCAGCCTTTCGAGTATGGAAGCAAAAGCGTTTTCAATTTTTTTAGGATTTCATCCTGCGAAGAAATTTTTTCTTTTCGGCAAGTTTCACAAAGCGAATCCACGATTTCCATCGCGAACGCGGCACCGATATCGCCTTCAATCAGAGCGTCGGCGAGATTATCAAAAAAGTCATCGTCCGAAGAATTTTTCCCCACAAACAAATTCTTGATTTTTTGCGCAAAAGAAATCTTAGCCATTTCCGTCTCCATATATTTTGGCGATGAAAAAAGTTTCAAGTTTTTTTCATTGTCGCAAACGCGGCTTTGCAACAGAGTACAAAACCGCAGTACATAAACGAGTTTTTACCACTGCAAGTGAAATCCAGTTTTCACTCCGCATCAACCTCTTCACTTTTCAAATCCGAATCGTCTTGCGAAATCTCCGCTTCGGCTTCCTCGTCCGACTGAGATGCCTTTGTTTCTCCGAGCAAACGCATCGCCTCAAGTTCGCGCTCGGCTTCCATTTTTCGCAGCGTCCTGCTTTTGATTTTTTTCGCTTTCGGAGGAAGAATCTTGTCCACCGCAATCAAATACGCAACAAGTTCGCCCAGCATCCATGCGCCGCAAGCAGAAACAAGCCCGATTCCTACCAACGAAAGATTCCGATAGCGTTCAACATCGCTTCTAGAAATATTTTCGTAGCCAAGCGAATAACTGTTTTGGTATGACGAAAATTTGCCGTAAGAATAAAACATGAACGGCAGCGAAACCAAAAGCGCACTATAAGAAAGATACAGCATCTTTCGCCTTTTGTCGATATTCTTGCTCACATCGAACACGCGCAATTTAGTTTCCAACTCCGCGCTGTCCACCATCAAATCCGAAGGAATCATCATAAACATCGTTTCGCTTCGCTCGCCGTCGGGCGCGTTCTTGTCCTTTACAGTTCCTTCAAAATATCCGAACACCGTGTTGCCGTTCACTTTGAGCGGAACTTTCACAAAGTCGCTCGCGCTCGACTCGCCCGCAAATTTTCCGTCAAAAAACATAGTGCCCGGAACAAAGCGGCTCAAAGCCAGTTTGATCTCGCCTTTGGATTCTTCGCGGAGATTCGCTTCAACCAAAAATTTTCGTTGCTCCGAAAAATCATACAAAAAACTTTCGCGCGCGAAGCCTTCTGCATCCACCGAAACCGAATGCATTCCAGAATCAAGCGAAATTTTTTCAGGGACAGGCCGATACACAACGCTGTCAATCGTGAGCGTCGCGTTTTTCGCCGCAGATTCAGGAGAAATCCTGAACTCAATTTCCACCGGCATCGCATTCGCAATTTTCGGCAAAAGCGCGAACGCAATGTTCTTTGCAATCTGGCGGACATCGCTCAAAGCCCCCACCTCGGTAACGGAAGCGGCTTTTTTCGCGCCCGGAAAAATATCGAGTTCCGCCGTCACGCTCAAATAGTTTCCATAAGAAACAAGCGAGCCACGAACAAGCCCCGAAATTTTTGCCTGCTCAATTTCCTTCGCAAACGCCCATGAATCCACGCCGTCATTTTTGGAAGCGTCGCTCGAAGAAAAAAGGCTTTCCGAATCCTGCTTGTAAAGCGACACATTTTTTGAAGGAAGCTCCCAAATCTTTTTCGTTTTTCGAAAGCCTTTTGCCTTTGCCGCTCCTGGAAGAAGAGCCTCTTCCTGCGCCTTCAAGTTCGCGTCGATTTTTTTTTGAACCTCATCGATTTTTTTTTCCTGCGCCTTGAGCGCGTCCCGATATTCAAACATCGTGTAGTTGTTCAGAATGAGCGCGTCGCGAGATTTCATTTCCTTGCTCAAGTCCAAAAAAAGCGAAAGCCGCTCCGTCAAAAGCGAATCCAATTTTTGCGAAATCTGCTCGTCGCGCAAAATCGTGCGCTTTGTATCAAGCGAAATCTGCTCCAAAATCAATTTCGGAATCGTAGATGCGGCAGACTCAAGCGCGGCAGGATTATTTTTGTGCTCTTCGATTTCAAATTTTTGCGCCGCAAGAATCCACGCCTCGTCCGCAGTCTCTTCGCAAAACACATTCGCGCACAAAAAAACGAGAATCGTAAAAATAAAAGCCCATCGCGTAAAACGCAAACTCAAATGAAACTTCATATTATTTTCATCAGGAAAAGTCGAAACTTTCTTCCTGCTTAAAATCCGTTTCACAGCGAAGTGAAAAATCATGGCGCGTCTCGTCCGCACCGCAACAAGTTGCTTAATCGTCCGCCTCTTCCGCATCGAGCGGCAATCCTTTCCAGACGGCGTTCAAATACGCTTCGATAAACTGGTCGATGTCGCCGTCCATCACCGCCTGAATGTTTCCCGTCTCCTCGCGCGTACGCAAATCCTTCACCATCGTATAAGGCTGAAAAACATACGAGCGAATCTGATTGCCCCATGAGATATCCTTTTTTTCCGCGCCGAATTTGGCGGTCTCCTTTTCCTTCTGCTCGCGGTAATATTCGTAAAGTTTGGACTTCAAAATCGACATCGCAGTGGCGCGGTTCATAAGCTGGCTGCGCTCGGTTTGGCACGCCACGACAATTCCCGTAGGCAAGTGCGTAAACCGCACGGCAGAATCAGTCTTGTTGACGTGCTGGCCTCCCTTGCCGCCGGCGCGGTAAGTGTCCACGCGCAAATCTTCCGGGCGGATTTCCACTTCAATCGTATCGTCCAAAACCGGAAACACATAGACGCTCGCAAACGAAGTGTGCCGCCGCGCATTCGCATCGAACGGGCTTATTCGCACAAGGCGATGGATTCCCGCCTCGCCCTTCAAATAGCCGTAGACATATTCGCCTTCGATTTGAAACGTAACCGATTTGATTCCGCCCTCGGCTTCAAGAATATCGACTGTCTCAAGTTTGAACCCGCGGCGTTCCGCCCAACGCGAATACATCCTGCTGAGCATAAACGCCCAGTCCTCAGCCTCCGTGCCGCCCGCGCCAGAATGAATCGTGAGAAACGCCGAAGACGAATCCACTTCGCCCGAAAGAAGGCTCATGCGGCTTTCGTGCTCGAACTTTTTCTGCGCGTCTTGCAGTTGCTCCCTGATTTCGCTTTCCTCGCCCTGCTCGCCAGATTCCAGCGCAAGTTCATAAAGCGCCTCAATATCGTCCATCTGCGCCTTGAGGTCCTTCCACGGCTCGACGCGCCCTTTGAGAATTTTTATCCGGCTCACCACCTTTTGGGCAGCCTTCGCATCGTCCCAAAAATTCGGCTGCGAAGTCAGTTCTTCCTGCTCCGCGATTTTTTTGTAAACCGAGTCCGCGTCAAAGACGCCCCCAAACGTTGAGGATATTTTCTTTCAATTCGGCTATAGGCTGCTTCAAATCTTCCAGCATAATTCCCCCCGTAAACGCGCGATGCGAATCAAAAACGCACAGCACTTTTTAAAATTTCAAATTTAACCACAATAAGTATATCGAAATCCATCGAAAATTGCAAGTTCGCTTTTGAGGGGAAAGCCTTCCTTGATTTTCAAAGTTTTCAGAAATTTCAATTTTATGAAAACTTTGAAAACGCGATTTTACAACAAAGTGAAAAATCGCAATGTATACACGAGTTTTTTTCAAAACTCGCAGTTCAAAATTGCGACGCAAACTAGGCGCTATTTTGAACATTCCCTGCGCCCGCACTTCGTTGCGTCCTACCCCTTCCCGACGCAAGCCTTCGGCTTGCTAACGAGTTTTTGCTCTACGCACAAAAACTCGCGGGACACGCCCCCAATCCCCCGCATTTTTCCGCCCCGGAAAATCCGTACTAAAATATCTTGCAGAAATTCCGATAACTTAAAACAAAGGCGAAAAATTTGGCTCGCATCCATATTGCGAACCAACAAAGTCCGGCGCAGAGCGTCGGCGCATAATGTTACAAAATCCAGTGGCGTTTGCGGAGGGCATGATATGCAAGACTTTCCTGCAAAAAATTTTTCTTCTGCGGATTCAAAAAAGCCGGAAGAAGTCGGCGAATTAGAAGAAATCTTTGAATGGGAAGACGAAATCGATTTGGCAAAAGAAATCGCGGAAATCGGAAAAAACGAGCCGCCAGTGCAAGAAATTCCCATAGGTCAAATCGAAAAAGAAAGCACGGCTTCCTCTCCACAAGCCAAAAGCGGCTCTCCCTTGCCCAAAGAAAAATTCGACATACGTGAAGACATTTCGCAGAATTTTTTCGCCGTGAATCCCGCGTCCAAAAAAGGCGGGCTTTTGCAGGCGGCGATAAAACTAAGAAACATTCAGGGCTTTGATTCAAACGAAAACGAAAAAGACTCTTCGATGAATTTTTCTATTGCCATTCCAAATTTCGGCGAAGAAGATTTCCTCGCGAACAAAAAAAACGAGCCTAGCAAAAAATCGCTTTTGGCAAAGGCAATGTCCATCACGCCCGCTTCGTCCGAAGTGATTTGCCAGGACGCGGACGGCATTTTTTCGATAAACGCGCATCTCGAAACTGGCGGCGTGCTTCAAGACAGTTCATTCAAACAATTGGTGGATTCGGTTTTGAAAAATTGAGTCTTGCCTTGCGCGCAAAATCGTGCTAGAATGATTTTATGAAAATCACATCGCGCCTCACCGTGCGCACCTACGAATGCGATTCCTACAACCATGTGAACAACGCCGTCTACGTGAACTTCCTCGAATTTGGCAGAATGGAATTTTTGCGCGGAATAAAATTCGACTACAAAGGATTTGTCGCGGCAGGATATTTTTTATACATTTCGCACATCGACATTCACTACAAGGCGAGCGCATATTTGGATGACGAACTTTTTGTGGAAGTAGAGCCAGTCGAAACAGGCGCGGTCCGAGGCACTTTGGCGCAAACCATTCGCAAGGCAGACGGAACAGTTTGCGTGGAAGCGAAAGTAACTTGGGCAAGCGTGAACAAGGACGGCCGCCCCACTCGCATTCCAAAAGAATTCATCGTGGAAGGCCTTTTCCCAGAAAAAGCCCCCAACGCCGACTAGTTTTCGCTATGCTCCGATGTCGCGCCGCCTAAACAACTTTGCATCAAATTCACAAAAAGGTATATGCTCTTGTAGATTTCCACGCCCCACTCTTTTATCGGATGGTCGGAAAACCTGTCCAGTTCTTTCCAATTTATGATTACTTCGCCGGTGGGTCTTGCATAATCTTCAAGCAGTGTCTTAGTGGTCTTCGCGATGATTATGAGATTTTTTGTGCCCTCAATGCAAAGTTTTTTCGCTTCCTCGTTCAAATCGGAAATAATCGTTCCGACAATGTTTCGAGCCTCTTTTCCGCGATCCACGCTCGGCATGTGATTCTTCAACTTCACTCCCACTTCCGCGTTTTCCGCGATTTTCGCATCGAACGCCAAAAGTGCCTCGCTCGAATCGATGAGCGCGTGGTATGCGTCTGACATCGGCGTGGAAAGTGCCTGCGTGGACCAAGTGCCGCGCACCAAAACCAAATCGGAAAATTCGCGAACATCTTTTTTCACGAAATCGAGCAGGTATGCCTTGTAATAATTCAACTCGTTCACATATTCGAACGAGCCAACATTCTTGCGCTCGTAAATCGCGCTGTTCGCGGCAGTGTAGTTCGAAAGCCTGTCTATAGCAGTAGTGCCGAAAATCTGGTTCAGCAAATCGTCGATTTTATTGTTCTGTTGTGTGGCGGCAATCGAATTGATTGTCTTTTCAGCATCGTTGCGAATTTTTTCGATGAAAGCGTCAACGATTGGCTCTTCGGAAAAATTGTATTCGGGAACATAGTCGGGATTTTTTGTCGCCAGTTGAATCAGCATTTCAAGCACGCGCGAATTTTTCACGGAGTTCACGCGGTTCACGACTTTGTTCCACACATTGAGCGTAACGGGTTCCGAACCTTTCACTGCCTTGAAAAATTTTATCAGGTCGCTCCAATCTTCACGCTCGGGAAAAACATAAGCCACGGCGATGAAATCCTTCAAATCCTCGCCGATATATTCGCCGTTTATCTTGTTGAATTCTGGCTTAATTTCAAAATCGCCTTCACGGAGCGTGGAAGCGAATTTCTTCAAAATAAAGAAAAAGTCATAGGTGCAGAAATTCCTGAACATCGCCACTTTTCTGTAAAGTGCCTCAAGCTGAGCGATTTTTTCCGTCGTAAAAATCTGCATCATATTTTCTATGTTTTTCTGAACTTGAACTTTGACTTTTTCCACAGTTGATTTTTTCACCGCTTCGTTGATGGCTTCTTCGGTAAGAGCGTCAAGAATTTCGTGACTCTTTTCGTCAAGCGAATAGTTCACAATCATGTGCTTGATGCGGTTTGGATTGTCCTGCGCCATGAACATCGCCTTTGCAGGAAAAATCGCCTTGTAGATGTCGTACATAAATTTCGCGAGCGTGGGCTGGGCTTCGTCGTTTTTATAAAAATGGTATTTCGACCTGGAAAGATTTTTTGAAATTACTTTGAGCCTTCGCTTTTTGTCGGCTTCGGGATCGCTCGAATTGAAAAGCGAGGAAAACAACTTTGCGAAGAAGTTTTGATTTTTAGCCATATTTCTATTATCACCTAAAATGGGAAAATTGTCAATACGTGCGTCGGACAGCCTTCGACACACTTTCCGCAGGCGGTGCATTTTTGCGCGTCAATCGCGGGAACTCCGTCTTGCAATTTGATTGCGCCGAATTCGCACATTTTTTCGCACTTGCCGCATTTGATGCATCCGTTCTTGCAATTTTTCAAAATCGAAGGCTTGTTGTCGCTGCGATTTTTGCAAAGCGCGACGGCGATTTTTTTCTGCGTTTCCAAAACTGAAATCAAATGTTTGGGGCAGGCTTTGACGCAGCCTCCGCAGCCGGCGCACAGATTTTCGTCAATTACGGGAATGCCTTCCGGCCCGATTTTGATTGCAGAGAATTTGCACGCCGCCACGCAGTCGCCGAAGCCCGAACATCCGAACGCGCACATTTTTGTGCCGTTGATTGCTTGGACGGCTGCCGCGCAAGTCTGAACGCCCTTGTATTTTCCGCGAGATTGCGCGCAGGCATTCGTGCCGCGGCAGCACACCACTGCGGCTTTTTTTACGATGCTCGCTTCTTTGCCCAAAATTTTTGCGATGGAAGACGCAACGGAAGCCCCTCCCGGCGCGCACAAATTCGGTTCGGCAGTTCCTTCCGCCACAGCTGCCGCATAGCCATCACATCCGGGAAATCCGCATCCGCCGCAATTCGCGCCTGGCAATGTCTCGCGCACTTTTACCGCCGTTTCGTTCACGGGCACGGCAAAAATTTTTTTGAAAACGCCGAGCAAAAGTCCAAGCAAAAAAGCGAGCGCGAACGCCACCGCAATCGTAATCAAAATCACATTCATCGATTCACCTCGTAATCTTCCGCATAAATCTAATTGATCAGTCCTTTAAATCCCATGAACGAAAGCGACAAAAGCGCCGCCGTTATGAAAAGGCTCGAATTGCCTTTGAGGAATTTCGGCACGGCGGAAACACGCATTCGCTCGCGGATTCCAGCCATAATCACCATCGAAAGCACAAAGCCACCCGCACTTCCCGCCGCATAGACGATTGACTGCGCGTAGCCGTAGCCTTTGGAAATGCAGTTGAGCGTTATGGCAAGCACCGCGCAGTTCGTAGTGATGAGCGCAAGGTAGACACCCATCGCGCTGTAAAGGGCAGGCGCGGATTTTTTCAGATAGAATTCCACAAGTTGCACGAGCGACGCAATCACCAAAATGAAAATCAGCGTCTGCAAGAATTTCAAATTGAGCGGAACCAAAACGCAATAATAAATCGGATATGTAACTGCGGTGGCAAGCAAGATGACAAACGACGTGGCAAGTCCCATTCCCGCCGATTTTCCAGTGTCGCTCGTCATTCCCATAAAAGGACACAGGGCTAAATATTGCACCAAAATCACATTGTCCACGAGCATCGATTTCAAAAATATTTTCAACAATTCAGGCATTTTTTCTCCTGTAAAAATCTTCTCGCGAAATATCAATTTCGCGAGAAGATTTTTAGTGTGCGTTTGCAATGAAATGAAAACGCACATTTATATAAGCAAGTTTCCAACGGAAACTTGTCATGCAAAACAGCGCACCATTTGTGCGATGTTTTGCATTATTCTCCTAATCTATTACTATAACGCGCCATCTATGCGGTGTTTTGCATTATTCTCCCGACGAAAGGCAAAGAACCACAGCAATCATAATTCCGAACACGAAAAATCCGCCCGGCGCGCCCGCAAAAAATCCAATGGCGTTTTCTTCGGCAAAAATCTGAAAACCCAAAAGTTTTCCGCTACCCAAAAGTTCGCGCACCGCCGAAATCGCAACAAGCACCCAAGTGTAGCCCAAGCCCATTCCGAGCGCGTCCAAAATCGAATGGCCAATATTGTTCTTTGAAGCGAACGCCTCCACTCGCCCCATGATGATGCAGTTCACGACGATGAGCGGCAAGAACACGCCGAGAGCGTCCGAAAGGTCTGGCAGATACGCGCCCAAAATAAGTTGCACGATTGTGGTGAACGCCGCGATTACGATTATGAATACAGGAAGGCGAATCGCGTCCGGTATGAGTTTTCTGAAAATGCTGATGATGATTTCGCTCATCAAAAGCACGAACATCATGCTCACGCCCATGCCGAATCCATTGAAGACGCTCGTGGTCACGGCGAGCGACGAGCAAAGCCCGAGCGAAAGAACCAAAAGCGGATTTTCCTTTACGATTCCATTCGTAAAAATTTTCAATGCGTTCATCGCTCCCCTCCGTTTCCTTCAACATAGATTTTCACGACTTCCGCCGCATTTGAAACGAGTGCGCCCATTGTGCGCGAAGTGATAGTCGCGCCGCTTATCGCCTCATAGTCGTCGCCCAAAACCAGCGGCTCTTTCGCGCTCACTCCCGCGAACTGTCCGTAAAAAGTCGTGCCCTTTGAATTGCGGTAATTCGCGTCTGCTGCCTTTTGTCCGAAGCCCGGCGAATCCGATGTTGCCAAAATGTGCACGCCCGCAATTTGCAATTCGGGTGAAAAGCCAGCCACCAAAGTCGAAGTTTCGTAAGTGGGACCCGTGATTTTTATTGCATAGCCCGCGACATTTCCATCCTGAATCACCTTGTAAAAAGAATCGATTGTCGCGCTTGATTGCGGAAAAGAAATTTTTTCGACCTTTTCGAAATTCTCCGCCTGCGGAAAAATTATTCTCAACGCGGTCTGCTCCTTTTTAAGCGCATGGGCAGCGATTTCGGGCGCGGTAAAATTGTTCACTACAGCGAGCGCAAGGCAAGCCGCCGACGCATAGAGCGCGAGTTTTATTCCAAGGACAAAAGCGTTTTTCATTTTGCCTCCACGACGGATTTTTTGTAGCCGTATTTTCGCCTGACGATTTTATTCAAAAACGGCGTGAGCGAATTCATAATCAAAATCGAAAACATCACGCCCTCCGGATATCCGCCGAATTTTCTGATTAAAAAAGTGATTAGTCCGCAGCCCGCGCCGAAGACAAGGCGACCAGGCTTTGTAACAGGAGCGGTCACGTAGTCCGTCACCATGAATGTCGCGCCGAAAATGAGGCCGCCCGAAAGCAACGCCATCAAAACGTCTCCGCCGGAAATCCAAGTCAGAATCGCTGTCACAGCCACCATCGAAAAAGGCGCGCGCCAGTCAATCGTTTTTGTGACAAAAAGGAAGACGAATGAAATCAAAATCAGCAAAATCGAAGTTTCGCCGATGCAGCCGGCTCGGTTTCCGAAAAAATATTGCAGGTAAATTTCGCGACTCGATTCAAACGCGCCGCTTTTTATCGAAGACAACACCGTGGCAGTGCTCACCGCATCGGGCAGCGGCGCAATCCACGCGCTTCCCATCGCGGCAGGAAAACTCACGAACAAAAACGCGCGTCCTGTCAATGCGGGATTCCAGACATTGCTTCCAAGCCCGCCAAAAAGCGACTTTGCCACGACGATTGCGAACGCCGCGCCGAGCACAGTCTGCCAAACAGGAAGTGTCGGCGGCAAGACAAGCGCGAGAAGGATTCCCGTGATTATCGCAGAACCGTCTGAAACCGTCTGTTTTTTCTTTGCAAGCAGATTGAACAAAAATTCAAAAAGCACCGAAGAAGCCACGCTCGCCAAAATCGTAATGAGGGCGGGAATCCCGAAAATCACCACGCCATAAACACATTCCGGAATGAGAGACGCGACCACCGTGAACATCAAGGCTTGCGTTTTTCTTCCGTTGGAAATGTGAGGCGAAGAAGAAAGAATCATTTTCTCCATAATTATTTCACTTCCTTATTTTGAATTCGATTCGTGCGGCTGAACGGCGGCACGTGCCTTTTCTGCGGAAATCCGCGCGCGCTCCATGTTTTTTCCGAGCCTGATTATTTGAACAAGGCGAACGGTCGCCGGGCAAATGTAGGCGCAAGAACCGCATTCAAAGCAATCCATAAGTCCATAATTTTTTGCGTCCGCAAGCGAGGCGGCTTGAACCGAGCGGACTATCATCACAGGCGTGAGGCGCATTGGGCACACTTCAACGCACTTTCCGCAGCCGATGCACGGCGAAGTATCCGTGACATCGATTTCGCTTTCCGTCAAAAACAAGATTCCGCTCGTGCCTTTGAGAACGGGGAATTCCGCGCTTTGCATCGAAAATCCCATCATCGGCCCGCCCGAAATAATTTTCGCCACGTTTTCCTGGAGTTGGATTTCGCTGCCCACCAAATCGCTCATCAAAGTGCCGATTGGCGCGGAAAGATTTTTCGGCTCTTTCACGCCCAATCCGCTCACAGTAAATGCGCGTTCAATCAGCGGCTTTCCTTCGCGGAACGCTTCGCTTATGGCGCAGACCGTGCCCACATTGCAGACGACACATCCCGCAGCGGCGGGGAGTTTTCCGGCTGGGACTTCGCGCCCGGTTGCCGCCGTGATGATGTCTTTTTCCGCGCCCTGCGGATATTTTGTCTTTACGAGAATTACTTCTATTGAAACGCCTTTTTCTTCGCGGACTTTTTTCGCAGCCTCTTCAAGTTTTGGAACAAGATGCGCCTTGTTGCTTTCCAAGACAATCCGCACGTTGATTGAATTCGATTCCGCAGCGCCCGCGACGATTTTTTGCACAATCAAAAGCCCGTCCAAAACCTTTTCGGGCGTTTCATCCAAAGTCTGCTCATCCACTGTGAGGTACGGCTCGCATTCCGCGGCGTTGAGCAGGATAAAATCAATCTTGCAATCCTTGGGCGGATTTAGTTTGACATGGGTGGGAAAGGACGCGCCGCCCATTCCGCAGATGCCCGCATCCTTGACGCGCGCCAAAGCATCTTCGCGCGAACACGAAAAAGGGTCGAGCGGCGGCATAAAATCCACGCGGCCTTCTTCGTCCGCCTGAATCACTATGCACGGAACTTCGGTGTTCGCAGTGGAAAGGTTCGAAACGATTTTTTTTACCGAGCCGCTCACGGGGCTGTGAACAGGCGCGCTCACAAACGCATCGCTTTTTGCGATGACCTGCCCGCGCGAAACTTTTTGCCCTACTTCGACGACAGGCACATTCGGAGCGCCGCCCATCGTCACAGGAACATAAAACATTTTGGAAGCGGGGAAAACGCTTGTGATTTTTTTCCCCTCGCTCAATTCCTTATGTTCGGCAGGAAAAATTCCGCCTTTGAAAGTGCGCATATTTTCTCCTCAAAAAAGGTTAAAAGCAAAATATCGAAAACGCGGTTTCGCGGCAAATCGGCATCATCGCCAACAAAATCATTCTGAAAACAAAAATGAGCGCAATGCAAAATGCCATTTTATTGTACCACACATTCGATTAAAAGAAAAGCACTTTGGCAAATCATTTTGCTATTTTTTCTCCGCAAAAACAATGTGCCATTGCCGGATTTTTCAATGCGATTGCGCGGCGATTCATCTACTATGCAAATCCTCGAAAATCTGCTACAGTAAAATCATGGAAAATCAAAATTCGCCGAACGTGGCAAAAATGAAAAATTTCTTTGCAAAGCCTGCCGCTTGGATTTTGCTGATTCTCGCCGCAATCCTCCTTGTGGTTCTAGGCTCAAGTTTCTACATCGTTGACGAAACTGAACAAGCCGTCGTCACTCGCTTCGGAAAATATCTCAAGACTTCCGATCCGGGACTTCAATTCAAACTGCCTTTCGGAATCGACAAGAATTTCAATGTGCCTGTGAAAGTCGTCCAGACAGAACAATTCGGATTCACGACGATAAAGGCAGGACGCTCCAACGAATACCGCAACAACGTCACTTCGGAATCTTCGATGCTCACCGGCGACCTGAACATCGTGGACGTGGAATGGACAATCCAATACCGAATCGTTGAGCCGCGCAAATGGCTTTTCGGCGTGTACGAAAAAAAGCAGACAATCCGCGACATTTCGCGCTCCGTGATAAACGAACTTGTCGGCGACCGCGCCATCTTGAACGTGATGGGAAGCGACCGCGCCGAAATCGAATTGAAGGCACTCGAAATGATGAACGAAAATTTTTCCACGCTCGGGCTTGGAATCAGCGTCATCGCCGTGAAACTGCAAAACATCGTGCCGCCACAAGACGTGCAAGTGGCGTTCGAGGACGTGAACAAGGCAATTCAAGACATGAACCGCTTCATCAACGAAGGAAAGGAAGCGTACAACTCGCAGATTCCCAAGGCGCAGGGCGAAGCGGACAAACAAATCCAAATGGCGGAAGGCTACGCCGCAGAACGCGTGAACATGGCGCAGGGCGATGTGGCGCGATTCAATGCGGTCTACGAAGAATATCGCCGTTCTCCGCGAGTTACGCGCGAGCGAATCTACCTTGAAACAATGGAAGAAATTTTCGGAAGCGAAACAAAGCCCGAACTAATAGACAGCGAACTGGAAAACATTCTGCCAGTGAAAAATTTGAACGGAGCGCGGGCGAACCCAAAGCCATAGCGCATAGACTTTATAAAACATGGTTGGTGGCAAACAAAAGGCTTCCAACTTTGGCTTGAGTTTCACCGCAGAGGATTGCGAAACTTGCCTCGCGATAAAAACTGCGACTTCGCGCATCCGTGCGCGTCCGCTAAGGCGGAGTTTTCTTAAGGAGTAAAAATGACAAAGGAAATGAAAAGATTTATAACGGGCTTATCATTGGTCGCGCTTGTGCTGCTGCTTTTTTTCATCACAGGGCCGCTCTACATCGTTGAAGAAGGAAGCCAAGTCGTGGTGACGCGCTTCGGAAGCATAGTCGCCACTCATTCCGAAGCGGGGCTGCACATCAAAGTTCCGTTCTTGGATCAAGTGACGACTTATCCGAAACTCGTGCTTTCGCTCGACGGAGACCCGCAGCGAATCCCGACAAAAGAAAACCAGTTCATAATCGTGGACACAACTTCGCGATGGAGAATAGTTGACCCTGCGAAATTTTACCAGAATTTCACCACGCTCAACAACGCCTACAACCGGCTTTCGGACATCATCGATTCTTCCACGCGCACCGTCATCACGCAGAACCGCCTGAGCGAAATTGTCCGCAGTTCGAACATCATCAACGAAATCACCGAAACGAGAACGGACATCGAGCAGGACGACGACACGAAGGACATAGCGGAACTTGTGAACGTCACCACCGAAAGCGAAATCGTTTCCAAAGGCCGCAGAAACCTTTCGCGGCAAATGGCGGAAGAGGCGAACAAACTTATCCCGCAATACGGAATCGAACTGATTGACATTTTGCCGCGGCAGATAAAATATTCCGACGAACTCACAGAGTCTGTTTACCAGCGAATGATAAAAGAGCGAAACCAAGTGGCGCAGGCGTACCGTTCCAACGGCGAAGGAAAAAAAGCGGAATGGCTTGGAAAACTGGAAAACAAAAAGCAGACAATTTCGTCCGAAGCGTACAAAAAATCGGAGGAGATAAAAGGCGCTGCCGACGCAGAAGCCGCGCGGATTTACGCCGAAGCCTACAGCAAGGACGCGGAATTCTATGCATTCTGGAAAAGCATGGAAAGCTACAAAAAGACGCTCAAAGACTACGGCGCGACTTACAGCACAAGCATGGACTACTTTGACTACCTTTATTCGAGCCAGGGAAGCAGAAGATAGTTAGAAGTAAATAGTAACATGAATGAACTGGAAAAAATCAAAGAAAAAATCGAACTCATTTTGCAGCGCGAACTTCCTGACGCGCCGGATGCCGCATGGCTTGAAGAAAATTTCGGTGCGCTTGACTGCGTGGAACAAAGGCATTTGCGCGCGCTCCTCGAACCTACCCGCTCGCTTTTAACGCAGGGCGGAAAAAGATGGCGGCCAGTGCTTTTGGTGCTGTGCGCGAAAATGGCGACTTCGGACGAACGCAAAATCGAAAACGCATTCCGCCTCACCCCCCTTTTGGAATTCGTTCACACGGCAAGCCTGATTCACGACGACATCGAAGACCGCGCCACCGAACGGCGTGGAAAGCCTTGCGCATACATTTCCTATGGACTCGACGTCGCGCTCAACGCAGCAAGTTGGCTCTACTTCAAGGCGGCATCTTGCATCAACTCCATCGAGGCGGACGACACGCAAAAAAAATCTTTTTACGATTTGTACGCCGAAGAATTGCGCCGCCTTCATTTGGGGCAAGCGATGGACATCGCATGGCACAACGAAAGCGATTTTTTTCCGAGCGTCCAAGAATATTCGCAGATGGTTCGATGCAAAACCGGAACGCTTTCCTGCCTCGCTTCGAAAATAGGATTTATGGCAGGCGGAGCGCAAGCAAGCGACATCGAACGGGCTGGAAAAATCGCCGCGCAAATCGGAGAAGGATTCCAGATTTTGGATGATGTCCAAAACCTCACGAGCGGCAATCCCGGAAAAAAACGCGGCGATGACATCGTGGAAGGAAAAAAATCCCTTCCAGTACTTTTTTGCGTGGAAAAATTCCCTGAATCCAAAAATAAATTTTCCACGCTTTTTGAACGCGCGAAGGCCGAAGGAATCGAAAGCGATGCCGTAGAAGAAGCGATAAAAATCCTCGAAGATTCCGGCATGATAAAAAAAGCGTTCGACTACGGAAACAAAATCATCAATGAAAAAACTCTTGAACTAACTTCGATTTTGAGAGATAATAAAAGCGGCGCGCGCGAAACGCTCGTTGAAATTTTCGCAAAGATTCAGCGTCCTTGAATTTTCGATATTTCTTGTTGAAAAAAATGGGGAGAGGCATGACAGAATCAGTTGAAGCATTGAACAATCGCGGAATCGAACTTTCTGAAAGCGGAGATTTTTCGGAAGCCATAGCCTGCTACAAGCGCGCGATTACGCTCGAAAAAGAAAATTACGTTTTGTATTTCAACTTGGGAATCGTCTATCAAAAGCAGGGGGATTTTCAGGCTGCAAAAATTGCGATGGAAACCGCGCTCAAATTTAATTATGCCGCGGAGATTTTGGAATCGCTTGCAGTGATTTGCCTTGAACTGGACAAAATCCCGAAAGCGATGTTCTATTGCCAAACAGGGCTTGAAGAATTTCCGGACAACGCGCAGTTGCTGAACACGATGGGCGTGATTTATTTCAAGCAGGGCGAATACGAAAATGCGGCAGAAGCGTTCGAACACGCCGTTTCGGTGAATCCGTATTATTATGACGCGCTGTTCAATTTGCGCGACACTTATTCGGAACTCGGCAACGCGCAAGGCGAGGCGGAATGCCAGGAAAGGCTTTTGGCTTTGAAAAACAGCGATTAAAATTTTAAGCGCAAAACACAAAGCGGAACGGCGCGACTTGAAAAAATACGTCGGCAAGGTAAGCCGCGAGGATTCGG
>JAFLSR010000002.1 GCA_022510845.1 Treponema sp. | reverse complement strand
TGAATCCGAATTACTTGACAAAAAAGCAGACCGTATTTCAAAAGATAGTCATGCTTGTTGAGAAATTCAAGGGAGTCGGCGGGGAACTGTAGGAAAAACATACCATCATTTCGTTTACTTCGGTCATTTCAAAAGGCTCAATGCCCGAAGCAAAACTGGTGGTTGAGCAAGCCACATCCCCCAAAATTCCAATTGACAAACACCGCGTTTTTTGCATACTATTAGGCTATGTTGAACGAATTGGCAAAAGAACTGAACGACACCCTCAAAGGGACCGCGGCGGCGGAACTTTTTTCGGATTTGGGAGAACGGATTTATTTCCCAAATGGAATCATAGCGCAAAGCAACGAGGCGAAAGAACTTGGCAAGGCGGCGAACGGCACGATTGGAACGACAATCATAGACGGCAAGCCCGCCATGCTCGAAGCGATTCATAAATTCGCGCCCGAACTTTCGTCTTCGGAACTCGTGAGTTACGCGCCCACCGCGGGCAATCCGAAATTGCGCGAGGCGTGGAAACAGAACATCCTGAAAAAAAATCCTTCGCTCAAAGAAAAACGCTTTTCGCTTCCCGTTTTGGTGCCCGGTCTCACCGCGGGCATCTCGTACATCGCGGATTTGTTTTTGGACGAAACGAAGCCGCTTCTTTCTGCCGACCCCTGCTGGGACAACTACGCCCTCATCTGCCAGGCGCGGCGCAACGCGGAGTTCCATCAGTTCAACATGTTCAAGGACGGAAAGTTCGACTTGGATTCGTTCGAAAAGGCAGTCAAAAAAGAGACCGAAAAGAAGAGCGTCCGACTCCTTTTGAACTTCCCGCAAAACCCTTCGGGCTACTCGCCTTCCAAGTCCGAGGCGAAAAAAATCTGCGAGATTCTTAAAGAAGTTGCGGAGGGCGGCGCGAAAATCCTCGCCATCAGCGATGACGCATACTTCGGCTTGAACTACGAAGACTCAATCGAAGAGCAGTCGCTTTTCGCCTACACCTGCGACTTGCACGAAAATATTTTGGCAGTGAAAATCGACGGCCCGACAAAAGAAGATTTCGTGTGGGGATTCCGCTCGGGCTTCGTGACTTTCGGCAATCCCGCGCTTTCTGACGAACAGTACAAGGCTCTCGTCACAAAACTCATGGGCGTAATCCGCTCTTCGGTGAGTTGCGCCGCCACCCCCTCCCAGTCGCTGATTCTCCGCGCGATGGAGGAAGAAAGTTTCGACGCGCAGAAATTGCAATTCAGAAAGGTTCTCGAAGGTCGATACAAAAAAGTCCGCGCGTTCGTGGATTCGCACAAGTCGTCCGTGCTCGAAGCGTTGCCGTTCAACTCGGGATATTTTATGAGCTTT
Organism: Treponema sp.; assembly: GCA_022510845.1. GTDB lineage: Bacteria > Spirochaetota > Spirochaetia > Treponematales > Treponemataceae > Treponema_D. Next base: position 105,537 of record JAFLSR010000002.1, on the reverse strand, counting down.
TCGCTGAAAGGAAAGAACGCCGAGGACTTGCGAAAAAAACTTTTGACAGAACACGGAATCGGAACTGTTTCTATTGACGAGCGGACGTTGCGCGTGGCGTTCAGTTCGCTCGAAGAAGAGAAAATCGATTTTGTCTACGATACGATTTACAAGGCAGCAGAAGAATTGTAGGATGAGGCGTTTTCTTTTTTCGGCAATTTGCGCCGCGCTGCTCATTTCGTGCTCGCACGAGGCGGAGCACCTTGTGCTTTGGACGGACCGCGTGGAATTCGTTTCATACGCGGAACTTTTCAACGCGAGCCAGGACAATGTAAAAGTCATCGCGCTCTACAAGGACAACTTGGCATCCGCCTTGCCTCCGGCAAAAAGCGAACGCCGCCCCGACATAATCGCGGGCACGTTTTTGCGGAGCGGAATGCAGAAAAAATATTTTTCCCGCCTCGACTCGCTTTTCGGAAAACACGCGCTTTCAAAACAAAGTTTCTACCCCTCCCTCTTGGAAGCGGGCCGGCTGAAAAAAAGGCAGTACCTGCTTCCCGTGAGCTTCAATCTGCCCGCGCTCGTTTTCCTTGCGAACAACTACAACTATCCGCAAGAAGGCTTTCTTTCTTTTTCCGACATCAAAGAGATTTCCCAAAAATTCAACGCAAAGGACGAGGCGGGCGTTTACAGCGCGATGGCGTTCGGGCCGCATTGGAACACCGAATTCATCTACTTGTTCCTGAAAACCACCGGCGTGAATTACACCGTCAAAGACGGAAGCCTCAGATACACGGAAGATGAATTCCAAAAGGCAATCGCGGACACAATCGAATGGAGCGAGCAAATAAACGGCGGCGTTCCGAATGAAATGGACTTCGCGTTCAGATTCCTCTACACGCCTTTTTACGAACAGGTTCAAAGCGGGAAAAGCCTTTTCGCCTACGCCACGAGCAGCCAGATATTTTCGCTTGCGGAAGACCGGCTTGACGAACTGGACTTCCATTGGATTTGCAACGACGAAAAAATCCAAATCGAGGACGATGCAGTGATGGCAGGAATCTATTCCGCGAGCAGGAACAAGGCCGCCGCAAAGGAATTCCTGCTGTGGCTTTTGGACGAAGATTCGCAGAAAAAAATACTCGAACGGAAATTTGCAATGAAACTCCGCACGCAGGCATTCGGAATCGCAGGCGGATTTTCTTCGCTCCAAAGCGTGAACAAAAATGCCTTTCCTTTGTACTATCGCGCCCTCTTGCCGAACATTCCTTCCGCCGAAAAAATTTCTGCGCCGAAAATCCTTCCTGAAAATTGGAACGCCATAAAACAAAATGTCGTAATTCCTTTCATCGAAGAATGCGTGCAAAATCCATCCGCGCCCCAAAAGACGCTTTCGGAGCGTTATTCCGAATTCGCAGAGCAAACCACGCAAAGCAAATCTTTCTAGCAAGCGCGGCGTGTAGTTTGCGCCCTCCCCTTTTCAGCGCAAAGCCCATGCGCATTTAAACACCGGCAAACATCGCGCGGACTTTCTTTCGCAGTAAGCCCACATTCCAAATCGCAATAATCCTAAACTTTTTTTCGCAAACGCCGATAATGAATACGAGGTTATTCATTGTCCGCTTTCGCGGGCGAATAGGAGCGTAATATGATTTCGAACATCCGAAATTTGAATCCGTACAGCTACCCAGTCTCGGCGAATGGCTTGAGCGGAAAACTTTTCGTGCCCGTAAATCCCAGCGCTGTCATTTACGCCCAGTTCGACCACATTTCAGGAATCGCCGCGCGAAACGGGCAACCCGGAGTTTCTGTTTCAAAGATTCAAATCCTGAACACTCTGATAGAAAATCTTTCGCGAATCAAATCCAATCCGGACGCGCAGAAAGTCCTGCAAGTTTCGGAAGAACAGGCCGATGCCCTCATCGAAAACTACCAGCAGCAAATCGCGCAGGCAGTGCAAGCCTCCCAAGCCGCGTTCGCGTTGAACGGAGCGCGTCCAAACGCGGGAGCGCTTTTTTCGATTGACGCATAATGCGTTGCTACAAATGTTTCCGCCCAAAAGAATTCTGCCTCTGCGATTTCGCATCCACTCCGATTGAAACTGGCGTCAAATTCATTTTTCTGATGCACCCAAAAGAAGCAAAACGCCAGCGCACTGGAACAGGAAGGCTCGCGCACATTTGCCTTGCGGATTCCGAAATTCTGCAAGGATTGGAATTCTCGCAGAACGCGCGGCTTTTAGAACTTTTGGACAATGAAAAATATCTTCCTGTGCTGATGTATCCGGGAAGCGACGCGCTGACAGTATATGACGAAAAATTTGCGCGGCTTCTTTCGGCGAAAAATTCCGAAGAAAATCAAAACGCAAAAACCGCGGACGGCGTTTCGCACTCCCCCAAAATCTTGATGCCACTCATAATTGACGCGACTTGGTTCTGCTCGCGGAAAATCATCGAGCACAACGAATTCCTTTTGCACCTTCCAAAGCTTTCGTTCGCGGAAAACTATTCTTCGATTTTCACGTTCAAGCACGAGCCGCGCCCCGAATGCGTTTCCACAATCGAAACTTGCTACTATTTGATAAAGGAATTGCAAAAAGCGAAAATCATCGCAAGCGACATCGACGCAGAGCCATTGATGGCGATTTTCAAAAAACTGATTTCAGACCAACTCCGCGCGGAAAACGAGCGCATACAGGGCTTGCGACCCAGCACGCACGGCTATGACTGGAAATACAACAAAATCCGCGAAATTCCTTCTTTTTGAGCCGCTCCGCGCCTTTTTCATAATTTTGATTGGATTCGGCTGCGCAAAACCTGTGGAAAATTTTGTGGAAAACTGTGGAAAAATTGTTTGAAACTTTCGTGTCAAGCACTTTATTTTTGTGCGGAGTGAAATTTTTTATACTCTCCCCCATTCTCCAAAGCATAATTCCTTGTATTTCATAGAATTAAATATGTCAATAGGCAAAATTCGCAAAAACGCGCTAAATTCATAATATCTCTATAAATAAAAAAAATCGCGATTTTTTCAAAAAAACGCTGTGGAAAACTTGTGGAAACTTATCGAGTCAAAAGTTGAAAACTTTTAATTGATTTTATGTTGAAAATATGCTATCCTATTTAGATAATGAAGACAGTTTTTTTGGAGACATTCGAATTCCTTCTGATATGCGTCTGCGGCACAATATTCGGCGGACTGCTTTTCATGCTCTACAACGAAATCACGGCTTATGTAATCGGCTCACAGATGAGTTATTTTCTGCCCGATGTTTTCATTGACGGAATTCTGATTTGTTTTCCGCCGCTCCTTTTTTTCCTTCCGATGTTCAGGCTGCTTTCCCTTGTGCGCCACAAAACAAAAAAGCGGCTTCCGACGCTCGCCACAATCTGCGTGCTTTCCTTGGCGTTTTGGATTTTTCTCGTGCCCGTCTGCGAAAAGGCGGCGCACGCATGGAACTCGCTTTTTGAAAAACCCCCGAGCGAACTTACCGAAGGATATTTCAGAAAGCTTGATTCCGACACTTACTATTTGAGCGCGGTGCGAAACAAGTACATTGACGCGCTGAAATTCGAAAACGACGACGCGATGAAAAACCAAGTCGAGCGCAAAGTCGAACTCGTCAAAGACAGGCGAATGGTTTTTGAGCGCGACGAATACGGCTTTTCCGATCCGCTTGTTGGCGCGGTCTTGCAGCCCTCGAAAATCTTCGCGGCGTTTTTCCAAGGACTTTATTCAATGGAAAAGAGCGCGTTCAGCGCGTGCGCTTCCGGCATAAAAAACTGGCTCTTATTTTCTTCGATTATGGTCGCGCTGCTTTCCGTGGGCGCTCTCATCAACGCAAGTTCATGGAGATTGGTTTCCGCGTTTTGGATTCTTTTCACGACAATCCTAATCATTGCGCTGAATTTCCTTTATATGAATTTCTATTTTGCTCCGCTGACAAGCCAACTTGACAACATGGGAAATTTTTTCGTCCTGATAAAAAACAATTTCCAATTCATTATGAACTGCGTCATTGCGGCCATACTGCTAATTGCCGGAACGCTTTGTACGATTTTTGGGAAAAAGAATTCTGGCGGAGATGCTTTATGAAAAAAATAATCACGACATTTTTGAGTTATACTTTGTTCGTGGCGGCGATTTTTTTCTGCCTAGGATTTTTTCAGATGCAGGTGGAAGGCATTCCGCAAAAATTCACGGTTTCGCTCAGAATGACATCCGCGTTCATAAAACTTTTTCGCGCGCTGCCTTCGATTTGTTTCACGGGATTCTTGCTCGGATGCTCGCTCACGTTCGGCGACTTCGCTTCCAAAGCCAAACAGCGATTCAGTTCTACGGTTTCATCTCTTTTGAAGAGCGCGCTTTGCGTTTCGATTTTAATCGCGCTTTTGATTTCTTTGTGCCGCCTCGTGTTCGAGCCATATCAAATCACAAAGCAAAAAAACATCAAGGAAATTCCCAGCATTGTGAACGAATGCGTTTCGCTCGCGCTCAGGCATTTGGACACCAATTCGCCCGAAAACGCCCTGCAATACCTGGAGCAAGCCACTACGCTGGACCCGCAGAACGAACGGCTCGTGGCGTTGAAAAATGACGCGGAACGGCGCATCAAGGATGTTGAAATAGAAAAGTCCAAGGAACGGAGCATAAGTTACGCGCAGACCAATTTGAATGAGCGCACTCGCCTGCCCGACAATTTTGACGAAAGCAAAATGAGCATAGACGAAATGCTCGAACGGGCGCGGAAAAATTTCGATGAGCGCGATTTTTTCACGGCGCATTATTTTGCCTACAATGCGCACGTGCTTTGCGAAAAAGATTCTCCGCAATATGAGAGCGCGAAAAAACTGGCGGAAAATTCTTGGAACGAACTTCAAAACGCGCACATGGAAGACGACACGGAGGGAATGATTTTTTTCCGAAAGAAACTCGCCGCCTACAACGCGCTCATAAACGGGCAAATTGTTGAAGCCTACTATGGCTTCCGCGCGCTTTCCGACGAAGATGCCCGCAAGGAGCGCGACCCCGACATCATCAGATACCTTGAAGTTTCAAAAAACCGCCTGCTCGAAAATTATTTTTTCATCGACGAGACCTTTGACTTGAAGACATTCGAAAACGCCAGCAACATCTATTTTAAAATCGAAAATCCGCAAGGCGGGTACGACATCGTTTTGATTCGCGGCGTAACGGAAATCGAAGGAAGCGGCGAAAAACTCGTGCGCTACCTGCGCAATTTGGAAATCTATTCTTTTGACGCGAACAAAAGGCTTTTTCGCACGATGAAAACCCCATACGCGAAAATGGCGGCAATCGACGTGAACACGCTGGACGAAAACATTCGCTGGATTTATATGGGCAACAATTCCACGAAAATAATTCCGCAGATACAACTGTGCTCGCTCAGCCGCACAAACGACAAAGAGCGCGAAGAGCCGCTCTATATTTTTGAAAACAATCCCGCGCCAAGCCAGAGCGAAATGCCGCAAAAAATTCTTTGGCCCATTCCGTATCAAGACTTCACTCTGATTACGGAAGCCTTCGCGGGGCATGACAACTTGAACGTATTTTCGATAATGCGACTCGCTCGCAATTCGGCGAGCTATGGATTTCCGCATGAAAATTTCAGTTTCGCCGCGCTGAACAATATTTTCTATCCGTTTATGGTGCTCGCATTTTTGATTTTCATAGCGTCCATCGCATGGAACTACAGGCTCGCATCTGGAATGGCTTTCAAATTCAAGTGGGTATTCATACTGCCGCTTTTCAATTTGCTTTTTTACCTTGTCTCACATTTCATCGAATATGTAGTGCGCATCACAAGTTATGTTTTCATCGCCGTGGCAGGCGTGGACATGGCGTTCCTCGCGGGAGTCATTTTCTACATACTGTTGCTAGTGGTTGTGATGATAATCTTTCTTTCGCGAAAAGGTGATTAAGCCGACTGAGTGCCGAAGACGAACGCCTTCGCGCACCTGTCAAATTTCTTCGCACTCGATGTGCGCGCCCAAAGCCTTCAATCTTGGAATGAGGTTTTCGTAGCCGCGCTCGATTTGATACACGTTGCTTATCCTGCTTTCGCCATGCGCCACCATCGCGGCAATCACCATCGCCATTCCCGCGCGGACATCGGGCGAAACGAGCTTTTCTCCGTGAAGCACGCACGGCCCGCTCACTACGGCGCGATGAGGATCGCAGAGCGTGATTCTCGCTCCCATCGAAATGAGTTTATCCACGAAGAACATTCGGCTTTCGAACATCTTTTCGAAAATCAAAACCGTGCCTTCCACCTGCGTGGCGAGCACCGTCATTATGCTAGTCAAATCCGGCGGAAATCCCGGCCACGGAGAATCGTCTATTTTTGGAATCATTCCTCCAAGGTCGGAATTCACGCGCATTTCCTGCGGAGAAGTCACTTCGAGAGAATTGCCGTTTATGTTCCAACTGATTCCGAGTTTTCCGAACGCGATTCGCAGAGGACGCATATCGGGAGGATTCACATTTTCAATCGTAATCGAGCCTTTTGTGGCAGCCGCCAATCCGATGAAAGAGCCGATTTCCATGTAATCAGGCCCGATTGTAAAATCGCAGCCGTGCAATTTTTTCACGCCATCGATGTAGAGGATGTTGCTTCCTGTTCCGGTGATTTTCGCGCCCATCGCATTGAGCATATTGCACAAATCCTGGACGTGCGGCTCGCTCGCGGCATTCGTAATTGTCGTGCGGCCTTGCGCGAGAACCGCTGCCATCAAAGCGTTTTCGGTGGCTGTAACGGATGTCTCGTCAAGAAAGATGTCCTCGCCCACAAGTTTGTTCGCAGAAAATTCAAAGCGGCTGTCGATGTCCACGCGCGCGCCCAATTCCGTGAGCGCGAGAAAATGCGTGTCCAGCCTGCGCCGCCCAATCACGTCGCCGCCCGGCGGCATCATCAAAGCCTTTCCGGTTCGCGCGATGAGCGCGCCCGCGAACAAAATCGAAGCGCGGATTTTCTTTGAAAGTTCTGCGGGGATTTCGCTTGAATCTATTTTTTGCGCGGTAATTTTCCAAACGTGCTTTTCGAGTTTTTTCACTTCCGCACCAAGCGCGCTCAAAATTTTCAACATCACCGCCGCGTCTTCGATTTCTGGAATATTGCGGAGAATGACTGGCTCGGATGTCAAAAGCGTGGCAGCAATGCAAGGAAGCGCGGAGTTCTTGTTTCCCGCAGCAGAAATTTTTCCTTTAATCGGAAAGCCGCCTTCAATTTTGTATTCGTGCATTTTTTTATTTTAGTGAATTTTCGAAAGTTTGACTAGAGGAAATCGAAAAATTCAACATCGCACCTTTGTCGCTCTTACGAATTGCGCGCGCAAGACTTTGCCTTGCAACAAAAATCAGCGCGGCTTTTCCTGCGACTTCGCCTCGTTCCAAAGTGCGTCCATACGCTCCAAATTTTTTTGTTCCATCGAAATGTTTTGCTCGGCGCATTTTCGCTCGACATAGGAAAATCGCCTGTAGAATTTTTTGTTCGCGGCGTTCATCGCAAGTTCGGGATCGACTCCTGCTTTTCGCGCGTAGTTCACAACGGCAAAAAACAAGTCGCCGAATTCTTCTTCCAAATGGATTTGCGAATCCGTGGAGGGGGAATTCTCATTTTTGGAAATCGCATCATCGACTTCCGAAAGTTCTTCCAAAATTTTTTCGCATGTCGGATTCAAACTTGTCCAATCGAATCCCTTCTTCGCCGCCTTCTTTTGCATTTTGAACGCGCGCAAAAGCGGGGGGAAGCCCTGCGGCACTTCATCCAAAATCGAATCGCGGGCGCGACCTTCGACATTTTCCTTTATTTTGTCCCATTGCGTCAAAACTTCGCCGCTGGTTTTTGCAATGCCCTCCGCGCAGATTTTTCCTTCGCTCTGTTCGAACACGTGCGGATGGCGGCGAATCAATTTTTCCACAAGTTCATCGAACATCTCGTCCACAGAAAAATCTTCCGACTGCGAATACATATAGGAAATCAGCATGGCGTTCAAAAGCACGTCGCCCAATTCTTCCTTTGCGTGCGAAGCGTCCTTTTCGCAAATCGCGTCCACCGCCTCGAAAACTTCCTCCACCAAAGACTCGCGCAAAGTCAAAGGAGTCTGTTCCCTATCCCACGGGCAGCCGTCCGGCGCGCGCAAAATCCGAATCAATTCAAAAAGTCGGCAAAAGGCGGCGGTCGCTTTCGCGCTCTCTTCATCGGCGGGATTCGCGTTAGTTCCGCGCCGCTCCAAAACTGAATTCTTGTCAAATGTTTTTTGCATAGCAATTCGATTTTAGCACAATAAAAAAATTGGGGCAAGCGCGATTTTCTCACCCCTCCCTTACAAAAGCGAAGATTCCTGTTCCTCATTAAAACAATGGAAATCCATTTTTAAAACGAAACTTTGCTTGCGCCGAACATCGGCTTGAAAATTTCTGCGTTCTCCGATAAAATGTTCTTATGATTGGAATTGTGGATTACAACGCAGGCAACATAAAAAGCGTGGAACGCGCATTGGACTTTTTGGGCGCGTCTTACATCCGCTCGAAAAATCCGTTGGAACTAAAAAAGGCTACGAAAATAATTTTTCCTGGCGACGGGGATGCTGCATACGCTATGAAGCAGTTGCACGAATTGGGGCTGGATGACTTTTTGCACGATGCAGCCGATGGCAACATACCCATACTGGGTATATGTATCGGTGCGCAAATAATTTTTGATTTCAGCGAAGAGGGAAACACGGAATGCCTCGGCCTGATCCCAGGTTCAATTCGGCATTTTTCAAATTTGCAAAAAGAGCAAATTGCAGATACAGGACGCGCCGAAAATTCCGCGCTGAAAATTCCGCACATGGGCTGGAACAATGTCCGCTATGAAAACGGCGCGTGCGCGATTTTGGACGGCATTCCGGAAAACAGCGATTTTTATTTTGTGCATTCCTATGTCATTCAACCGGAAAAAAAAGAAGTGGTAAAAGGCTTTGCGGAATACGGCGTGAAAGTTCCTGCGGTTGTGCAAAGCGAAAATATTTTCGCATGTCAATTTCATCCCGAAAAATCCGGCGAAGCAGGATTACAGATTCTAAGAAATTTTTTGAAGATTTGAAACTCAGAAATTCGCAATGACGGAGAATCAAAATTGAACGCAATAAAACTCAATCCATCGCAAACGCTTCGCCTCGTGAACGAACGAAAAATATTCTTTTCCGGCCGCGCTCAAAACGCAAACACACCGGCTGAAAAAAAAATATTTTTCATCGCGCCTTTGATTTGCGTCCTTGAAGAAGATTTTTCGCAAGAAGATTTTCTTGCGATGAAAAAAATCTCTGTCTTCAAAATAAAAGAACATTGCGGCGCGTTTTTTTTCCCATGCGAAATCGAACTGCCTCAAAAAAAAATTTTCACACCCCTCCCCTGCGCCACGGAATTCAAAGGCAACTTTTCTTTGGAAGAATTCTTTTTTGACGCAAAGAAAATCGCGCGGAATTGGGAAAACAGTTTTTTTGCCGATTTTTTTTTCTCGCCGACCTCACTGCAATTCTGCCGCGCCGAATTTGAAAAAAATGCATGGCAGATGCACGGCGAAGTTTGGAAAAAAATAAAAGCATAATTTCAAAACTAAAACATCGTGCAGAATTTTGCTTTGAGTTTTAATCTGCAAAAAAAACTGCTGGCGAATGCCATTTTCACTTCGCGGCGAAATCGCGGCGCGAAGTGCACTTCGCACAAAATCTCAATGAAATTCACCCCAGTTCGCGCCGTGCTCAATCGACACTTTTAACGGAACGGAAAGCGCGACCGCCCCTTCCATTTTTTCTTTTAAAACAGAAATCGTTTTTGCGATTGCGGCTTCGTTGTCGGCGCATTCCAAAATCAGTTCGTCGTGGACTTGAAGCAAAAGCTTCGCTTCGCACGAATTCTCTTTCAACGCCGCTTCGACATCAATCATCGCTTTTTTCACGATGTCTGCCGCGCTTCCTTGAATGGGCGTGTTCACGGCGATTCGTTCCGCAGCAGCCTTTTCGATTTTATTGCGGCTCGTGATGTTCATGATTTTTCGGCGGCGGCCCATCAATGTTTCCACATAGCCGTTTTTTTCCGCGCTCGCAATCGTTTCCTTTATGAATTTGTCAATCGAAACGTACTGCGCAAAATAATTTTCGATGAACTGCGCGGCCGCACTTCGAGATATTCCGAGTTCGTTCGAAAGCCTGAACGTGCTCATTCCGTAAATCACGCCGAAATTGATTGTTTTGGCGGTGCGGCGCATTTCTGGCGTAACCGCATCTGGGCTAACATTGTATATCAGCGAAGCCGTCGCTTTGTGGATGTCGTTTCCGCTCAAAAACGCTTCGCGCATATTTTTGTCTCCCGAAAGATGCGCCATCACAACGAGTTCAATTTGGGAATAATCCGCGCTGATTAAAACCGTTCCCGGAACTGCCGTAAACGCGCTCCGAATTTTTCGGCCGGCATCATTGCGCACAGGAATATTTTGCAAATTCGGATCGCGGCTGGAAAGGCGGCCAGTGGCAGTTCCGGTTTGCAGGAAAGTCGTATGGATTCGGCCTTTTTCGTCCGCAAGGCGCGGCAATGCTTCCACATAAGTGGACTGCAATTTTGACATCTCGCGAAATTTCAAAATCTTCGCAGGAACAGAATCGAAGAGCGCGAGTTCTTCCAAAACACTCGTGTCCGTTGAATAGCCAGTCTTTGTCTTTTTTCCGGGCTTGAGGCCGCGTTCCGTGAACAAAACTTCTTGAAGTTGCTTGGGAGAAGCGATATTGAATTCGTGTCCGACTTCCGAATAAATTTCTTGCTCCGCAGAAGAGATTTCTTGCTCCAAATTTTTTGCGTAATCCGAAAGCGCATTCGAATCAAGGTGGATTCCTTGGATTTCCATTTCGCCCAAAATAGTGATAAGCGGAATTTCAATTTTTTCAAAAAGCGCGTCAAGTTTTTCGCGCTTGAGTTCCTTTGAAAAAATCTCGAAAAGTTGCCAAGTAAAATCCGCATCTTCGGCGGCGTAATCCACGGCCTTTTCGAGCGGCACATCGCGGAACGTCTGTCCCTTCGAAACCAACTCATTGAATTCGATTCCGACCAAAGCCAACTTTGTCTGCCCCAAAGTTTCAAGTGAATAAGGCGCACGCCCAAGCCTGTCTGGTTCCAAAAGCCACGCGGCAATCATCGTGTCGAAAATTTTCGCTTTGATTGTATCAGCGCGCAAACCCGCGCCGCGCAAAACTTTGTAGTCGAATTTCGCGTTGTGCAAAACAAGCAAAAAATTTTCCGAATCAAAAAGCCGCTGGATTTGCGCGAGCGCGTCATCCAAAGGAATTCCGCATTGACCAAAAAGCGAATCATCCTGCGCCGCGACAGGAACATAAAAGCCCTCGCCCTTTTTACAACTCAAACTAAAGCCCACCAAATGCGCCTTCGTAGTTTCAAGCGAATCCGTTTCCGTGTCGAGCGCGGCTTTTCCGAAAGCAAGAATCTTATCGATGAGCGCGGTCAAATCTTTTTTCGTTTCAATCGCCTTGTAGTTGCCAGAATTTTTTTTGAGCGGAACAGGCTCTTCGATTTTTTCCGAAGAATTTTCCGAGCGAAGTGAATCCGCCGAATTTGATTTTTTTTCTGTTTCCGCAGAATCAGAATTCTCATCGCCTAAAATTTTTTGTCCACACTCAACTGCGAGCGTCGCATATTGCTTTGCCACTTGAGGCGCTTCAAAAAATTTCAACTTTTCGGCGGCGGCTGAATAATTGAAATTCACAGGCGCGATTTTTTCCAAATCCACGCCGGGAACATCCGTGCAAAGAGCAATCAGTTTTTTTGAAAAAAAAGCGTTGTCCTTTCCATCGCGGATTTTGTTTCCGATTGCGCCGCCGATTTCCTGCGCGTGCTCATAGATGCCTTCAAGCGAACCGTATTCGTCCAGAAATTTGCAGGCGGTTTTTACGCCCACGCCTTTAACGCCGGGAACGTTGTCGGCGGTATCGCCATAAAGCGAAAGCAAGTCCAAAAGTTTTTCGGGTGGCACCCCCCATTCGGCCTTTACCCCCTCCTTGCCAACGACTTTCCAAACATCGCTGTGATCAGGCTTTAGAATCTGAACATCATCACACACAAGTTGCATCAAGTCTTTGTCGCCCGAAAGTATGCGGCAAGTTTTTCCTGCCGCCACAGCCTTTGTCACGATTGTCGCGATTACATCGTCGGCTTCATAGCCCTCAATTCGAATCGCGGGAATTCCAAGGGCTTCCAAAATTTCTTCAATCCAAGGAATTTGCGCGTGCAAATCGTCCGGCATTTTTTGGCGAGTGGCTTTGTATTCAGGATACATTTCGTGGCGAAAAGTTTTTGAAATTGAATCGAGCGCGACAACAAGCGTCTTCGGCTTGTAATGCTGCAAAAGCGAGTGCAAGTTTCGGAAAAATCCGAACAACGCGGAAATGTTGCGTCCGCGCGAATCCGTGAGCGGGCGCGAAATGAACGCAAAGTAGCAGCGATAAATCAGTCCGTAAGAATCCAAAATATAAATCGTTTCGTCATCGAATTTTTTTGTTCCCATAAAATTCATTCTAATGCAAAATCGATTTTTTTTCTAGTGCGCTACTGCGATGCAATTTTTAAAAATCATAATTCAAACTTGCAAAACACATCGGCTTGACGAGAAACTGCGTTTTCGACAGAGAAAAAGTCGCAACCCGTTTCTCTGTCAAAGACATAAAGACGTTTAAAATCCACCGCACAAATGGCGCGGCGGATTTTAACTTCGAGTTTTCGCTTCACGGAAACTCGTTTATTTACGTGCCCGCTCACGCGAGCGAAACTCGTCATTCTCGAAAACTGATGTTTTCTGCGATGCCGAGTTTAATTGGACACTTTGCGCAATCATTTTGGCGTTTTTTGCGCCATCACATATTGCTGTACCCCATCAAAAATTCATCGATTTCGCGCGCGCATTCTCGGCCTTCCGCAATCGCCCAAACAACAAGTGATTGTCCGCGATGCATATCGCCTGCCGTGAAAACTTTTTCCACGCCGGAAAAATAAGAGCCTTCTTTTGAAGCGACCGTACCGCGCGGCGTAAGTTCCACGCCGAAACTTTGCGCCGTGTATTCCTGCGCGCCCAAAAAGCCCGCTGCCACCAAAATCAAATCGGCAGGCAAATCCTTTTCGCTTCCTTCGATTTCGCAAAGTTGCCGCTTGCCTTCGACTGTCCGAAATTCAACTTGGACAGTTTTCACGCCGCACACTTTTCCGTCTTTTTGGAACACTTCTTTTATTGTCGTCTTGTAGACGCGCGGGTCATTTCCAAATTTCGCAATCGATTCCTGCGCACCGTAATCCACTTTCAGAATTTTCGGCCATTCGGGCCATGGATTGTTTTCCGCGCGTTCGACAGGCGGGCACGGCATCATTTCCAATTGGGTCACGGATTTGCAGCCAAGGCGGATGCAAGTGCCGGTGCAGTCGTTGCCAGTGTCGCCGCCGCCCAAAATTATCACGTCCTTTCCGCTCACATCAAAAAACGCGCCGTCAGTCAAATTTGAATCAAGCAAACTTTTTGTCACGGATTTCAAAAAATCCACGGCGAACATCACGCCGGAAGAATCCGCGCCAGGAACCGAAAGCGGACGCGGATTTTTCGCGCCACAGCACAGAGCCACAGCGTCATAATTTTCAACAAGCGTTTCGGCGGCTACATTTTTTCCGATGTCGGAATTCGTGACGAATTCAACTCCCTCTTCTTTCATCAGATTCACGCGCCGCTCGATGATTTTTTTGTCAAGCTTCATATTTGGAATTCCGTACATCAAAAGCCCGCCGATTTTGTCGTCGCGCTCAAAGACTGTGACGCTGTGCCCGCGATGATTCAGCGAATCCGCCACGGCAAGTCCCGCAGGGCCTGAGCCTACGACGGCGATTTTTTTCCCGCTGCGAACTTTTGGAATTTCCGCCTTCATATAGCCCGAAGCGAAAGCGTGTTCGATAATATAAAGTTCGTTGTCGTGCACAGTGACGGCATTTTCCAATCCGCCTTCGCCCGCAAGATTGCAAGCCTTTTCGCAAAGCGCGGGACAGACGCGCCCGGTAAATTCGGGAAAGTTTGAAGTCTTCAAAAGCCGCCACGCCGCCATATCAAACTGTTCCCTGTAAAGCGCGTCGTTCCATTCAGGAATGAAATTGTGGAGGGGGCAGCCCGTAACCATTCCCTTGAGGCGAAGCGCGCTCTGGCACATCGGAACGCCGCAATTCATGCAACGCGCCGCCTGTTTTTTGCGCTCGTCGTCATTGAGATAAGAATGAAATTCATTGAAATTTTTTATGCGCTCCAAAGGAGGAATGTCGCCGTTTGCCTCGCGCGCGTATTCGATAAAACCAGTGTCTTTTCCCATCTTGAAAAACTCCTAAAAAATAAAAGCGTCCGCCCAAAAGACAAAAAGCCCTTTGTGCAAACGCCATTGTTTCAATACAAGTATATCGAAAAAGAAAAATCTTGTCAATGGGAAAAAGATTCTTATATTTTAAGCAGTGAAGAAAGTTTCAAGTTTCGAACTGCTTAAAACGCGATTTCATAGCGAAGCGAAGAATCGCAGTGCAATACGCGAGTTTCTGCAAGAAACTCGACATTAAAATGAGCCGCAACATTTTAGCGGCTCATTTTAAATGTTGCATTTTTCGCAACAAGCGCGTAGCGCGAATTTTTTTTGCCCCCCTTGCGAATGTTTTTCTCCACGAATTTTTTTGAACCCCCTTACGGAAGCGAAACGGTGCAGAAGGTAACCAAAGGCTCACAATGACGGTAAGCAAAACTCATCAAGCAACTTGTTGCGACCAGAAGCTAGTTCCAACGGAAGCGAAAATTCTCGTTCCTCATCTAACAAGATTGACACCACCTTTCACAAACAAATCCACCATTGCAAAAAAACAAAAAATCTGTTAACATATTATTATGAGCAATTTGGTTTTTAGAAAATCAAAAAAAGTTTGCGCGGTGATTCTACCTGTCGCTATTTTCTGCACAACTTTTTTTTCCTGTCAAAAAAAATCGGCGCAAAACGAAACGCCTCTCGTACCTTTGGATTTTGTTTCAGAAAAAAATCTCGCATCCGATTCCATGCCCGCATGGCTTCATTCGCAAAAAAAAATCTGCGTTGTGTTCGGATACGGCTACAATGAAAAAAATTACGCGCAACGCATCGTGGAATCGCTTGCAAAAAAATACGGGCTTGACGATGGAACGCCCGACAGCGGCCTGATTTTTCCGCTGATTTTTCCCGATGATTTTCCAGGCGAAAGAATCGCGCGACTGTCCGCGCTCATCGGCGAACGCGAACTTGCCGGCCTAATAATTGTGGGCGCGCCTGAAAACACGAGCTACGCAATAGCGAACCTTGAAGACGAATGGGACACAAGCGAAAATATGATTCCCTATCCAGTGTACTCTTTTTTTCCGCAGGACGACATCGCGGGAATAGAAGCCACTTCAAATTTCGTTCTTGACCATGCGATGGAAGGAGGCGCTTCCATGGACAGCGAATCGAACAAAGAGGAATTGACGCAGCCTCAAATTTCGGATTTGGACGCGCTTTTGGACCGCGCCGTGGAATATATGCTGCTCACCGAACGTCCGCTCCCACACGATGAAAATTTGCTGGCGCACGTTTCGCGCATCGTGGGAAAGGGCCATAAAGTTTCGCGCTACATCGACGCGCAAAGCGGCTTGCAGTCAATCAACCATTTTGTGGTCGAATAAAATGATTTCCCTTTTGCAACAAGATTCAGGTCTGATTGGAAGCGCAGAAGAAATTGACGCGCTTGCAAGGCTTGCCAACGCAGAAGTTTTGCTCATTTCGGATTCCCACGGAAGAAAGGATGTCCTGCGCACAATAATCGAACGTTTCGGAAAAAGTTGCGCGGCCGTAATTTTTTGCGGAGACGGAATAGGCGATTTTTGCGCCGCGCTGTCCTACACGCAAAAAAGCAAAAAATTCGCGCAATGCTTTCCGCCTGTCGCGGCATTTGTCCGAGGAAACGGCGACTACGATTTTTTTCCGGTCGATTTCGACCCGAACCCGCATTCAGATTCACGCAAGAATTCCGCACAAAAAAATTCCCGCGCCGAATATGAAATCAAAATCCCGCAAACTCAGACTTTAAAAATTTCCGGAATAAACATTTTCATAACGCACGGCCACACGGACGGCGCGTACTATGGCTTGAACCGCATGGCTCAACGCGCATCGGAATCTTTGGCTGACATAGTTTTTTATGGACACACGCACGTCGCATCCCGAACTGAAATAGATTTGACATATTTTATAAACCCGGGCAGTTGCGCGCATCCTCGTGGCACACCGAGAATTCCTTCGTTCGCGACTGTAAAGATTTCGGGCGGCCAAGAAAGGGCGGAAACCACTTTTTTTTCCGTGTACGCGCATATTTCAGAAGGGCTGGAATTTGTGCCGTTCGCGCCGCAGCCATTTTTTTGATTCGTGCTGTGTGTGTGGATTGGAGGGGAGGGGTAAACATCGATGCCCTGCATCAAGTTTTGTTGAGTTGATTGAATTTCACGTCAAATCTTCTGCGTTGCTGAAAAACGCTTTTATTCCTTCATCGGGAAATTTTTCCTTTATAGCCTTTATTATCGCCTTGATTTTTTCCAGATCGGATTCTTGCACATAAGAAAACAGGACGAAATTCGTCTCAGGCCAACTGCTAGTTCCAAGTTTGTAACTGCCTTTGCCGCGCCCCTCCGCAATCGGAATCACGGTGTACAAAATGCATGGAACATATTCTTCGAGCGCGTCGATAATTTCGTCATGCACAGATTGGTTCGCAATGATTTCTATTCTTACCATTTTCACTTCACCATCAAGTCAAAAAAATTTCAAGACGACTTTTTTTGCGTTTCTTTTCCTTCATCACAAGCGAATACAGAACCGGAATGAAAAACAGCGTTATGAACGTGGAACTCGTAAGTCCGCCCACAACCGCCACGCCGATTGGCTGCACCATTCCCGCGCTGCCGCTAGTGGCAAAGCACATCGGAAGCATTCCCAAAATCGTGGTGAGAGTCGTCATCAAGACGGGGCGAAGCCTGCTCACTCCAGCCTCAAGGCAGGCATCATACATTTTTTTGCCGCGGTCAATCAAAAGGTTCGTGTAGTCCACAAGTATGATTCCGTTGTTCACTACTATTCCCACAAGCATAATCAAGCCCACCGCGCTCATCATGGAAATCGTCTGCCCAGAAATTTTGTAGATGAAAACAACTCCGACAATCAAGAATGGAATCGTGCACAAATTGATGAACGGCGCTTTGAAGCTTTCGTAAGTACCAGCCATCACGCCGAACACGAGCAAAATCGCCATAAGCGCGATTCCGCCGTAAACCGCGCCCTGCTCCTGCATATCCTGCCACGAGCCTTCATAGGAAATCAAAACATTGTCGGGCACTACGAACGACGCGGCGATTCCTTCTTTGATTTTGTTTTCCACTTCATAGGCGTTCACATTTTCCACAACCATGTCGGCAGTGAGCGTAACGCGCCGCGTCTGATTTTCGCGCCGAATCGTGACAGGACCCAATCCCCTTACGGCCTTCGCGAAATTCGCCACGCTCACTTTTCCGTTGGTTCCGTTTACATAAATCTGCTCCAAATCGTCCGCCGTCTTTCTGTCATCCGGCCGATACGCGATTACAAGGTCATATTCCTTTCCTGCCTCGCGGTAGGTAGTCACATTCACTCCGTTTATCGCATAGTAAATCTCGCGGGCGACAGTCGTAATGTCAACGCCGAACGAATACGCGCGCTCGCGGTCAATTTCGATTTCCACTTGAGGAACGCCCTCTTCCGTATCAACGCTCACTTCTCCCAATTCATCGATGTTTTCCATCACTTCGCGAATTTGGGCAGAAACCCTCAACGCCGCATCAAGGTCGTCGCTGCGAACTTTTATCTTGATGTCGCTTCCTGTCATTTGCCGTCCGCGTCCTTGGTCAAAATTGAAACGAACACCTGCAAAATCCGAAAAATGCGCGCGGAGTTTTCGCTGAATGTCTTGCGCCGTATCAATCTGCTCCTCGCTTTTCGGAAGCTGAATCAAAATTGAGCCTTTGTATGCGGTGGCGTTCCTGCTTCCAGTTCCGACGCTCACAATCAAATTCTTGTAGCCTTTGATTTCATCGTTCACAATTTGTTCAAGTTGCTCCATAACTTTTGTAGTTTCTTCGAGCGTCGTTCCGATGGGCAGAGTAACATTAAGTCCAACGCTGTCATCCCGCCCTTGCGACATCATGTTTATTGTCATAGTGGGAATGAGCGCGAACGCCGTAATCAAAACCGCAACGCAAATCGTGACTGTGATTGCGCGATTTTTAAGCGCGGCGGCGAGAAGATTCCTGTAAATTCCTGTGAGCGCGTCCATCGGCACGTCAAGCATCGCATAGATTTTTTTCAATCTTTCGCTCTTTATGGGCGTTTCCTTTCGATTCGCGAGCGGAAGAAATTTGCCTGCCAAGACCGGAACAAGAAAGACCGCCACAAAAAGCGAAGAAACCAGCGCAATGACCACAGTGAAAATGATGCCCTTGAACATCTGCCCTGTAAATCCGAGTTCGCGCATATAAAACAAAAACGGAATGAAAACGCAAATCGTCGTGAGGTTTCCGCTCACCACCGACATTATCATTTCGCCCGAGCCGAGTTCCGCAGACACAATCGCCTTCGCGCCACGCATTCGATACACGAAGATATTCTCAATCATTACAATCGAAGAATCCACAATCATTCCGACGCCCAAAATCAGTCCAGTGAGCGTCATCATGTTGAGCGTGAGTCCCGCGAAATTCATACAGAGCATCGTTATGATAATCGAAAGCGGAATGCTTATTGCGATGATGATTGTCGATTTGAAATCTTTCAGGAACAGGAACAAAATCAAAACAGCGAGCACCAAGCCTTGCACCGCGCTTTCCAAAAGCGTTCCGATTGTCTCGCGAATTGAATCGGTGTCATCTCGTATGATTTCAAGCCGCATATCGATTGGAAGGATTCCGCGAATCTCGTCGAGTTTTTTGTAGACCGCGTTCGCAACGGTCACTGTGTTTTTGCCAGATTGTTTCGTAACGCTGATGTAAACGCCTTCCTGCCCGTTGATGTAGACTTCGCTGTTTTTGTCCGCGTAGCCCATGTACGCAGTGCCGATGTCCGAAAGCCGCACCCTGTAGCCGTTCTTCACAGCGACCACGGTGTCGTTCACTTCTTCGATGTCGGAAAATTCTCCAGTGGTGCGAATCGAATAATCTTGCGAGCCTTCCGTGATTTTGCCCGCGCCAAGTTCAAGGTTTTGACTTGAAAGGCTTTGTGCCACCTGCATCATCGTGAGGCCATAAGCGGCAAGTCGATTCTGCGAAATATCCACCCGAACGATTTTGTCGCGCCCGCCCGAAACGCTCGCTTCCGCAACGCCCTCAGTCTGCGCAATCAAATCGCAAATCGTGTTGTCGGCAATTTCACGAAGTTCATTCTGCGGGCGGTTTCCTCGAACAGCGATTCGCATAATCGGCATCGAATTGCTGTCCATCTTGAAAATCATAGGAGTATTGGCTTCGTCGGGCAAACGTCGGGCAACTCGATCGAGTTTGTCGCGCACGTCGTTCGTCGCCACGTCCAAATTAGTCCCGTAGTTGAATTCAAGCCAAATCGAAGAACGCCCTTCCGAAGACGCGCTCGTAAGGTTTTTCAGTCCGCTCACGCTCACAAGCTGCCCTTCAAGCAATTTCGTAACGGATTTTTCCACCGATTCAGGGCCAGCGTTTTCATAAACCGTGTTGACGCTGATGTAGGGGCTGTCGATGTCGGGCATCAAAGCGATTGCCGCGTCTTTGAGCGTGAAAATTCCAAGAATGCCGAACAGCGTGAACACAATCAGCGTAAGGACAGGATGACGAAGCGTGGTCTTTGTTATGCTCATCCTATTTCTCCGCTCGAATCATCTTCGATTTTCGCCTCGCTTGAAATGTCCTTTATTTTCGCGCCATCGCTCAAAGAAGTCTGACCTTGAATCACCACGCGCTCGCCCTCTTCCAGTCCGCTGACAATTTGCACCGTGCCGCTCACATTTTCCCCAAGCACAACTTCGCGCTTCTCCACAGTCGAATCATCTTTGACCACGTATGCGAAAAATTTTCCGTCGTAAGTCACAAGCGACTGGAACGGCATCGTCACCGCACCCGAATAGTCCCGCGTGAACAAAACCAACTTCGCGAACATTCCGGCGTTTATTCGCGGATCGCGCCTGTCAAAATACAATATGATTTGCTTGGTCCGGCTTATCGAATCCACGACTGGCGAAACCCGCGTCACCGTCGCATTGAACGCGACATCAGGATACGCCTCGACAAAAACATGCGCCTTCAATCCATTTCGCAAAAACGAAACATAGCGTTCCGGGATTTCCGCCGTCACCATCAAATTCGAAATGTCTCCGATTTGCGTGATTGCGCTTGCTGTCGAAACCGTCGTTCCGTTTTTCGCTGGAACTGTGATTATGCTTCCCGAAATCGGCGCGTACACAGGAGAACTGTTGTAGCGTTCGCCCGGACGGCTCGGATCGATGTATGCGATGATTTGCCCGCGCTGAACTTGCGAACCGAGCATAACTTCGGTGGAAATTATTTTTCCCGATGTGTCCGGAAAAACCGAAACCGAATTCTGCGATTCGATTTCGCCATTCGCAGAGATGAAGCCGTGCAAAGTCTCTTCGTGCACGACTTGCGTTATCACAGAAAATTCCGTGTCGGCATTTCCGCGCGCCTTCTTGCCGCCTGACGCGGATTTATTTTTCTTTCCGAAAGTGAATGCCCACAGAACTATCGCGACGCACAAAACCAAAAAAATTGCCAGAACAAGTTTGGGTTTTTGCACTTTCATCGATTCTCTCCATTATGAATTCGACTTGAATTGCAAAAGCGTGCCGAACGGAACGCCAAGCAAATTCTCCAAATTCAAAATTTCCTGTGCGAGCGAAAACGCCTGCTGCTTCAAATTCAGACGCGCCTGCTCAAGCGAATCCTGCGCCGAAAGCAATTCGGTAAAATTGCGCGAGCCGCGATTGTAGGCTTCCGATATCATTTGATATGAGCGTTCGGCAAGTTCCACGCTGGACTGCAAAGTGCGCATGGTCGCCAAAAGCTGCTCGATTTTGCGGATGCCGCTTTGGGCGTTCACCCGGACTTCCGTTTTTTTGTCCTGAATCTGAAGTTCGTAGTCTTCAAGCGAATTTTTCGCGTCCGAAATCAAGTTTGCGGATTTTGACCACGGAAGCACTCCGTCCAGCGGAACAGTAACCGAAAGGCTTCCCACTCCGCGGTCGTCAGGACCGCTAGTCCCCGCGGCAGGCGTCTTCACCCAAGTCGGCTGGAAAGTCCATGCCGCGTTCAGCGAAGGCCCGTAAGCCGAAAACCTTTTTGAAAGAATTTCATTCTTCGCAATTTCGATGTTCTTTTTGAGCGCGGAAATTTCGACATTATTCTTTTCGGCATCTTCCAAAAAATCCTGAGCGAAAAAAGAGAATTCGCCATTCTTTTCATTTTTGAAGATTTCCACAATCTCGTCCAAATCGCCTTGCAGAGAAAAACGCGCGTCCTGTTCCATGCCAAGCATCTTTTTGAAAAGCGCAGCGTCGTTTTCCAATGTAATCTGCGCGTTCTGCAAAAGCGGAATGTTTTTTTCGTAATTCACTTGGCTTGTAAGGACATCGATTTGACTGATTGTGCCCTGCAAGTATTTGCGCAGGTTCATTTGATATTGCTCTCGCGAAGTTTCCAAATTCTGCTGCTGGAGCGCGACATTCTCTTTTTGATACAGCAGGTTGTAGAAGGCGGCGCGAACGTTCATTTCCACCGCGCGGGATGCCGCCTCATAGGAAATCTCCCCCGCCTCGTATTTCAGATTCGCCGCCTTTATGTCCGAATACAAATTCGTGGAAAGCGAAAGGCTGATTCTGCCCTGCAAGTACGCTGTATAATTTTCGCTGAAATTCTCATTGGCTTTGGAAAGGGCGCCGCCAACGGAAAGCATGGGGCTTGCGCTGTTCCAGGAAGTTTTTTTCGCGCGCCTTGCAGCACCCAATTGGATTTCGCTTCTTTTTATTGAAACATTGTTTTCCAACGCAGTTTTCACCGCATCAGAAACAGTGAGCGTGAGACTTTCTTGAGATGCATTTGAACTTGAATTTTGGGAATGCCCTGCGCACAGAACCAAAATCGCAAAAAACGCGGACGCAAATCCGCGCCTCTGCCTAAAAAAAAAGTCCGAGGAACGCATATAAAATAGAACAACTGAAAGGCCTTTTAGTTACAGTTTGCGTTCCAAACCAAATGTTTAAAAGCAGCGGCGTTTTTTTTGTCGGCTTCTCACTTCGTTGCGAAACGGCGTTTTCAGCAATGAAAAAAAATCGGTTGTTCACGACGCGATTTTACCATGCGAGGCGCACACTCACAGCAGCGGAACCAAGCCTGTCCACGAAATCCCAGCCCGCGCCAAGCGTCAGGTTGAAAATAAAGAAATCGAGGCAGAAACCGCCGTAAACCTGCGGAATGATTTTATATCCTTGGTATCCGCCAGCGAATTCGGTGGGAAGGATTCCCCAACTTTTCAAATCCGCAAAATCGTTATCGCCGGGCAGTATGTTGTCCCAGTTCGCTTTCGCGCTCCAATTGATTTCAGACTTCGTGTACGCCACCCGCGCTCCAAAGTACGGAATAAAGAAAAGCAGTTTTTTGGAAATCTGTGCCTGCAAATAGACGGTGTGCTTTTTGAAATTCAAGTTTGCTGATGCCTCGTCGCTCGCAAAGTCCAAGTTGCCGCGCGTAAAGACATAGCCCGCGCCCAAAGAAATTTTCGGAAGTCCGCGGTCGCCCTGCAAAAGTGCGTAGCGGAAATCGAATCCGAGCGTCAAAAAGTCGAATTTCATCCCATCGCCTATCGAAGAAAGAACATCGTCAAGTTTGCTGATTCGACTGGAATCAATTGTCATAAACGAAACGCCGAAGTCGAACGGTAGGACGATTCCGCCCAGGCGCACATCGCCCGCCACGGTCGGAAACGCAAAAGAATCGGGCAGTTCGGAAAGCCCATCCATTCCGAGAGCCTTTGCCGTGTCTTTGAGCGCGGTGATTTTCATTTGTGAAGCCCCAACATCAAGTCCCGCTCCGATATGGAAGCCCGGAACCAATTTTCCAAGCCACGCTTCCGCCCACACATTCTGCATGAGCTGGGCATTGGCAATCGCATCCGCAAGGTCGCCAGAAAATTTATCGAGGCCTTTTGTCACATCACCCACAGGAGTTGCAGTGCCAAAATCGTTCACGAGGTCTTTGTACACTTCGTTAAATTCATCTACGGCTTCTTTTAGTTTGTCTTTAGTTACGCCTTCCCTTTCGAGAGCTTCTTCTATTTGAGGCAAATTGCCTTCTATCAGACCCGCAAAGTCATCAGGAATATCAACATCGACATATTCACCGCCGACTTTTACTCTTATACTCTTTGCAAACAAAAGCGAAGTCATGAGTGTAATCACAAAAAGCGCAAGAAATTTTTTCATTTTCCAAACTCTCCTCGATTTTATATATTACATAATCTTTGCATCTTTGTAGAAGACACAGTTACGCCCAGAATCCTTGGCTTTGTAAAGCTGCGTATCAGCATCCCGTATGATGTATTTCAAGCCCTGACTAGCAATCTTTTCAGATATGCCGCAAGAAACAGTGACAGGTTGCCCACTTTTGCCGATGGTCAAAGACTTGCGTACATTTTCAACAAACTTTGACAGCAGCGCTTGCGTTTTCTTGCTGTCATACATACTCAATATGGCAAACTCTTCGCCGCCATACCTGTATACCTGAAACTCATAGCACCTGTCGTCATGCAGCAACTCTACCAAGTCTTTGAGCACTTGGTCGCCAACCTGATGCCCATAGGTATCATTCACCTGCTTGAAATGGTCTATGTCAATCATTATGATGTATTTGAAGTCGTTCATTTTGGAATCTTCGTCAAACATCCTGCGGTTGTAGGCACTTGTCAGTACGTCTCTGGCAGCTAAATTCTTAAGGGTTTTCTCATGGTCTTTGAGCACCTTCTTGTCTCTCATATTCTCCTTGTTGAAGAAATAGGTAAGCAAGGACACCGCAACGAATGAAATTGTAGAATCCACCTCTGCTTTCATTGAAAGTGCAGGCTTCATACCATTTGCGCTGGAATTGAACATGATTATGTCGGCAATCACGATAATCAATGAAATTATGATGCAGTACGATCTGTTGACAAAGCACAGCCCAGCAAGGACAGCCAATATGTAGTAATAGCGAAAAAAACCATTCCCTATGTTGTGCAGCATCATTGGAAAACAGAACAGCCCGTTCAAAATTACTGACGCTCGCATGAATTTTACGTATTCTTTTTTCTTGATGACAAGCCTTATGAAGAGTACCAAGTTTATAGTGAATGAAATCGATATTGGCGCAATAGTAAACAGCAATGCCTGTACAGAAACCACCTTGCTATACAGGTTGAAGAATACTGTCGTAGCAAGGCCGAGACCATTTGACACGCATCCTATAATTCCAAGCAAGTAAGCAACGTTTTTCTCAAAATAGTATAGTTCTTTTTTTGACAGTTGTTTTTTCTTATTCATTTCTTGTTTTTTTGTAATTCTTTATTTTACTGTTTTTTAGAAACGTCTTGACAATTAAAGTAAACATCTCTTTTCTATGACTCGCCTCAAAACAAAAATATCATAAATCGCAGGAATTTGCAAGGGAAAACCCAAAAATCGGCGAAGAAAAAATTCTTTTCCGTCCTTCCCTTTTACATTTTCTGATTTTGTGTTAAGATTTTCGCATGATTCGACTTGCGGCATTTTTGGGAAATCACGGCTCTCAATACGAAAAGACAAGGCACAATGTGGCGTGGCAGTTTGCGGCGGCGCTTCCTTTTTGCGCGGAATTGCGCTGGCAGGAAAAATTCAAGGGCGAATGGGCGTGCATGGAATTTCCGCTTTTTGCGAAAATCGCGGCGGAATCTTTTCCGCAGATTTTGAACGCGGAAGGCGAACTTCCTTTGCCGAAATCCGCGCCGGAAAAAATTTATTTTCTTAAGCCGCACACTTTTATGAACCTTTCAGGCGAATCGATTGCAGCACTGGCATCGTTTTTCAAAATCGGCGCGGACGAAATCCTTGTTTTGCACGATGAATTGGAACTGCCACTCGGAACGTTCGGGCTAAAGTGGGCGGGAGGCCTTGCAGGGCACAATGGGCTTCGTTCGGCAAAGGCAACGCTAGGCACGCAGGATTTTTGGCGGATTCGATTCGGAATCACAAAGCCCGCAGGTCGCGACATCGCCGATTACGTTCTGAGCAATTTTTCGGGCGACGAAACGATTACAATGAGCATTGTTTTCGAGAAAGCCGGCGAACTTTTTGCGCGCTCCATTTTGGCAAATGACGCGCAGAGGCTTCTTCCAAAATGGAGCAAGGTCAAAGTCTAGCGGCGATTTCGTCGATGTACTCCCAACTGTTCACGATTTTTTTAGCGGGAGGATTCGCAAGCCGGGCAAGGTCGCCCGTCATCGTCCCTTCTTCAATGACATCAAGGGTCGCCTTTTCGAGTTTCCGCGCGAAATCAGAAAGTTCCGTGTTGCCGTCAAGTTCCGCCCGTTTTGCAAGCGCGCCAGTCCATGCGAAAATCAGCGCGACAGGATTCGTCGAAGTTTTTTCGCCCTTGAGATATTTGTAGTAATGCCTTTGGACTGTGCCGTGGCTCGCCTCGTATTCGAATTCTCCGTTCGGGGAAACGAGCACCGATGTCATCATCGCAAGGCTTCCGCACGCGCTCGCAATCATGTCGCTCATCACATCGCCATCGTAATTTTTGCACGCCCAGAGCATTCCGCCATCGCATTTCATTATGCGCGCAACAGCGTCGTCAATCAAAGTGTAGAAGTATTCGATTCCCGCGTCCTCGAATTTTTTCTTGAATTCGCTTTCGTAGATTTCGCTGAAAATCGCTTTGAAGTTTCCGTCGTATGTCTTGCTGATTGTGTCTTTCGCGCCGAACCATACATCGATTTTTTTGTCGAACGCGTAAGTGAAGCAGCACCTCGCAAAACTCCGAATCGAAGCGTCGGTGTTGTGGATTCCCTGGATGATTCCAGGACCTTTCATTTCCTGAATCGTGCGGCGAATTTCTTTTCCGTCCTCTCCGGTGAAAACGAGTTCTGCTTTTCCGGCACATTCTGTTTTGATTTCACAGTTTTTGTAGACATCGCCGTAAGCGTGGCGGCCGAGAACAATCGGCTTTTTCCATGAGGAAACGTTGCACTGAATGTTTTTCACGAAAATCGGAGCGCGGAACACAGTTCCGTCAAGTTCGCCGCGGAGAATTCCGTTCGGAGACGGCGTGAGTTTTTTGAGACCGTACTCTTCCATGCGGGCGGCGTTCGATGTGATTGTGGCGCACTTCACCCCTACCCCGAGCCTTTTTATCGCCTCTGCCGCCTCGTATGTAATCTTGTCGTCAGTGTCGTCGCGGTTTTTAAGACCGAGGTCAAAATATTCAACGTTCAGTTCAACGAACGGTTCGAGCAATTTTTCCTTGATTACTTTCCAAAGCACGCGCGTCATCTCGTCGCCGTCAAGTTCAGCAATCGCATTTTTCATTTTGATTTTCATCGTAATTCCTCCAAAAAAATTTTCGCGAGTTCCGTGCTTTTTGTCGCATCGCGAACAAAAACGCGAGCCTTGCGAGCAAACAAAACTCGTCAGCAAAAAAGTGAAACATTTTTGCGCATCATCTCGTCGCCACCAAGTTCAGCAATCGCATTTTCCATTTTGATTTTCAACGCAAATCGTCCTCTATAAAAAACGGAAGACACAGCGCGGCTCATTCCGACATCTTTGTCTTCCGTTGAAACGATTCTAGCAAAAAAAAAAAAAATTGTCAATCGCCTGTTTGACGCGGAGCCAGCGCAAATTTCGCGAATGTATTTACATACCAAATCCATTTTGATATAATCGTTTTGCAAGGAGAAAAAAAATGAAACGCATAGCAAGTTTTTCTGTTAATCACGACACTCTTGAAAAAGGAATGTATGTATCCCGCGAGGACGGCGATGTCATCACCTACGACATCAGAATGAAAAAGCCGAATGCCGGCGACTACCTTTCCTCCCCCGAGGCGCACACCATCGAGCACCTTTTTGCCACATACGCGCGCAACAGCGATTTTACCGACAACGTGATATACGTAGGACCTATGGGCTGCCGCACTGGCTTCTATCTTTTGCTCCGCGACAGCGTATCACGCGCCGACGCAATCAAACTTGTAAAAGATTCGATGGCATTCATAAAAGATTTTACAGGAGAAATACCCGGAAGCAAACGAGAGGAATGCGGCAACTACAAAGAACACGATTTGCAGGGCGCGAAACTCGTTGCGGCGGATATGCTTTCTGTGCTTGCTGATTGGCAGGAAAAAAATCTCGCGTATAAATAGAAGGCGATGTAGAAGACGGCGGGCAGACATTGGCTGACCGCCCTTTGCCGCACTTTTCAAAATCCATTTTTTTTTATATAATTTTTTCTCATGGCTACCTATCTTGCAAAACTCGGCGAACTTACGCTCAAAGGCACGAACATAAAATTTTTTGAGCGGCAACTTTTTAAAAACGCGCAATCCTACTTTGAAGAAAGCGACGAAGTGAAAATCGAACTTCGCGCCGGGCGAATGTATTTTTCAGGCGAT
Organism: Treponema sp.; assembly: GCA_022510845.1. Classification (GTDB taxonomy): domain Bacteria; phylum Spirochaetota; class Spirochaetia; order Treponematales; family Treponemataceae; genus Treponema_D. Next base: position 77,732 of record JAFLSR010000002.1, on the reverse strand, counting down.
GACGCGCTCGCTGCGAAAATCGAATTCTGCCTTGAACATTTGATTGGAATCACGGGATTTGCGAAATGTGAAGTCTGCGAAAAGAACATCGATGCCATAAAAAAAACGGTTTTCGAACTTTGCGAAAAGGCGGCGAAAAACGGCGCGAAAACTTTCAAATGCGACACACGCCGCGCCGACAAAAATTTCCCGCTCACTTCCTACGAAATCAGCAAGGAAACGGCAGCGGATGTTTTCGACAAAAAAATTTTGGCAGTGGATGTCCATTCGCCTGACGTAACGATTTTCATTGAAGTGCGCGAAAGCGTTTTCGTCTATACCGCCGCCTCAAAAAACGCAGGCGATTCGATTTTGAAAATCTCAAATTCAAAGAAGGCGTTGCGCGGGCTTCCTGTCGGCGTGAGCGGAAAAGGCTTGGCTCTTCTTTCGGGCGGCATCGACAGCCCCGTGGCGGCGTTCAGAATGATGAAGCGCGGAATGAAAATCGACTGCGTTTACTTTCATTCGTATCCCTACACTTCGGACGAGGCGCAAAAAAAAGTCGAAGACTTGGCAGCCACCATATCGAAATTCGGAATCAGCGTGCACTTGCACATAGTTTCCTTTACCGAAGCGCAGATGAAAATCAAGCAGACTTCGCCGGAAAGTTTTTCGACGCTGCTTTTGCGAATGTGCATGATGCGCGTGGCGAACCACATCGCCGAGCGAATCGGAGCGCAATGCATCGTAACCGGAGAAAGCCTCGGGCAAGTGGCAAGCCAGACAATCGAAAATATGCGCGTTACCGAATCGATGGCGGAGTTTCCACTTTTTCGTCCGCTGTGCGCGATGGACAAAGAAGAGATTACTTTGGAAGCGCAGCGAATCGGCACTTACGAAACTTCGATTTTGCCCTACGAGGATTGCTGCGTTTTGTTCAGCCCGAAGCATCCTGTCTTGCGAGCAAGCGTGGACGAGGCAAAAAAGATTTTTTCCGCGATGCAAATCGAGCCTCTCCTGCAAAAATCCTACGATGAGCACATGATTAAAAACTTCCGCTTGGGAAAAGAAATTTTGCCAGAATGATTTTTGCGGCACGCGCAATAAACGCAAAACAAGTTGCAGAAAAATCCCAGACTAGACATACCCCATACAGGTATGGGGTATATTTTTTTGCTTGTTTTTAGGCAATCGAAAAAACAAATATATGAACAAATGTTCATATATTTCATAATTAAATGCGCACCCCATACAACGAGGCAACTTTAATTCCAAATTTATTTTTTGAACCCCCTTACGGAAGCGTAACAGTGCATAAGGTACACCAGTGGTAGCGAAAACTAGGACGCAGCATCGTTGCTCTTACGCGAGTTTCGCAAAGCGAAACTCGGTAGCCAGTCGCTAGACTTGCGACAAAATGCGAGCGGTGCGAGCAAACAAAAACTCTATAGCAAAGCCAAAGGGTTGCGACGAGAAAGGGGTATGGGCGCAACGCAGTGCGCCCTAGGGGAAAGGCTTTTCCCCTAAAAATCACTATGAACACGCGCGAAAACCGATTTGCTTTTACAGCCGCTTTTCCAGTTCGTCAACGATTTGCGCGAATTTGTCCAGCGCGGCTTGAATCGGTTCTGCGCTTTCCATGTCCACACCTGCCACTTTGAGCGACTCAATCGGATAGCGCGAGCCGCCGGATTTTAAGAAAGCAAAATAATCGTCGCGTTCGGATTTTCCTCCCGAGCACACTCTTTCAGCCAAAGCCAAAGCCGCGCTTATGCCAGTGGCGTATTTGTAGACGTAGAACGCCGAATAGAAATGAGGAATGCGCAATCCTTCCAAGTCGCTCGTTTCCTCAAAATGCATTTCAGGCCCGAAATACTGTTCGAGCAATCCGCGGTAAGTTTTCCGCAAAAGCGGCGCGGTAAGAGGCGTGTCGGATTCGACAAGTTCGTGGCATTTCAGTTCGTATTCCGCGAACATCGTCTGACGGTGGAGGGTCGCCAAAATGTCGGAGGCTCGCATCGCCAAAAGATAATTTTTCATCGCAGGCTCGTTCGCGTTTTTCAGCAAATGACGGAAGACCAATTCCTCGTTGAATGTGGACGCGACTTCCGCCTCGAAAATCGTATAGTTGTATTGCATGAACGGATTCGACTTCGCACTGTAATACGAATGCATCGAATGCCCGCCTTCGTGCGCGATTGTAAAGACATCGCGTATAATCGAATCCTTGTAATTCAGCAAAATGTACGGATAGCCCGTGTACGCGCCCGATGAAAACGCGCCGCTTCGTTTGCCGCGGTTTTCATAGCGGTCCACCCAGCCGCCTTTGAGACCCGCGCAAAGCGTGTCCGTGTATTCGCTTCCGAGCGGGGCGAGCGCATCGCGGCAAATTTCCACCGCCTCATCGTAGGAAGTTTTTGTCTGCACGTCCTTTACGAGCGGAACGTAAACATCGTAGTGCCTGAGTTCCTTCACGCCCAAAACGCGTTTTCGGATGGAATAATATTTGTGGAGCGCAGGAAGATTTTTGTGGACGGTTTCGATTAAATTTCGATAAACGGACTCAGGCACCTTGTTTCCGAACAATGCCGCGTCCAGGCTTGACTTGTAGCCGCGCGCGCGCGATTCGAAAACGTCCTGGTTCACGCTGCCAGCATACAAACTCGCAAGCGTGTTTTGATGCTGCTCGAAAACGCCGTAGAATTGTTTGTACGCCTTTTCGCGGACGGCGCGGTCGGGGTTCTCCAAAAATTCTGTCCATGTCGTTTGCGTGAGCGGCATTTTCTTTCCGTCCGCTTCGACGCTTTCGAACAAATCGTTCAAATCGACATTTTCCATTACGCTGAAAGTTTTGTACGCAGTCAGAGCGGATTCGCCTTGAAGCGCGAGAATGCGCTCTTCTTTTTCGCTGAGAATGTGTTCACGCGCATGAAGCAACTTTTGGATGAAAATTTTGTAGTCGCCGAAATCGCCGCGTTCAAGCCATTCAGAAATTTTTTCCTGCGGAATCGCGGTCAGTTCCGAATCGAAAAAACTCGTTTTCGCAGAAGCCATCGTGCTTGCCATGTTCGCGCGGCCTTCCATGTCGGCGGCGTGCTCGTCGGCTTCGTCGGCGTTGTGCATGAGGCTCGCGTAGTTGTCCACAAGTTCGACATTTTTCCAAAGCGCCTCGTAGGATTTGAGCGCGGCAAGAAGGGTTTCCGCGCTTTCGCCGAGTCGCCCTTGAAACTGCGCCACTTCGTCCGCATCGCGCTCAATTCGGGAAAGCGCGTTTTCCCAATCGGAATCATTTTTAAAAAGCGTGGTCAAGTCCCACTTGTCGCTTTGAGGAATTTCACTTCGCAAAGGAATTTTTTCGTCATTCATAGTGAAAATATCCTATCACAAAACCTTGTAGGTTTCAACCGAATTTGTTATAATGATTTGGAATGAATTTTTGTTCCCTGAGAATTTAAGGAGATTGAATTTTATGCGACGAGTTTTTTTTCTTGTCTCGATTTTTTTGTGCGTGATTTCGCTGGAATCTTGCCGCCGCTCAATCGGATATTCGGTTTTGCTTTGGGACATTCCCGAAAAGCATCTCCCAGACGGCCAAATCGTAAAAGTCCATTTCAAGTCGAACATCAGCCAAGTCTACATAATCGCGCTACCCGGCACAAACGAAAATTACGAAGTTCCTATTTGGCAACTCACTGTTCCGCAGTCAAAAAAGAAAGCCATCGCAGCGTCATCGCGCTACAAGGATTTTCAGCATCAATACGCTCGAATAAAAATCGATGGACTTCCTGTTCGCGCCGAAGCGGTGAACACTTCCAAACAAGTCTATCGTCTGCACAAAAATGAAACCGTGAAGATTCTCTACAAAGGGCGCGGGCAGGACGTAATTATGACGGACGGCTCAAAACTTGACGGCGAATGGCTTTGCGTCCTCACCGAAGGCGGCACGCAAGGATGGTGCTTTTCGCACAACCTCGCGCTTTTTACAAAAACCGCAAGCGGAGAAATCTTTTCAGAGGAAATCGACGAATCCGATTCGGAACAAGACGACGCGCTTTTGAACCTGGTGCTCAATGCAAAATGGTATCCAGAAAGTTACACGCAGATGCTCAACGAAAACCTGATTGATTTGCAGACAATCAGGGCGGAGCCGGCATTCGATCCGGGCGAGCAAAGCGGAACAATTTCCATCAACGTCAACGACAGGGTGCGAAGCGCGCAATTCGATGGCATCAAAAAAATCAGCGACAGGTTCTACGACTTCACAGGAACGCCGTTTCAGATGATTGTGAACACCGCGGATAAAATTGTCGTCAATTATACCGAAACCGAAAGCAAGCCAGAATCGTACACGTTCGTAACGATTGACAGCGACTACAACATTCCGCGCCTCATAAAAACGGAGCAGGAACGCCGTTCAAATGAAATGCAACGGCTTTACAATGTCGATTTTTTTGAATCGGACGATTTCGGCACGCTGACTTTTACGGACTTGGATTCGTTTAATTGGCGTGGCTTTTCCGCCCTCGTTCCGAACATAATTTCAAAGAGGGTGCGCGGAAACGGCAGCGTTTCGATAAAATATCTGGTTTCAAAAAAATTGCTCGAAAAATTCGATGGAATGCTCACATTCAATTTCGAAGGAATGTCTGACGAAGTGAATTTCTTTTACAAACATTCGAACAGTTTTCTCGAACTCGAAGACGCAAGCGAAGCGACCATAAAAAACAATGTCGCGATTTCGCGCGGAAAAAATCCGACTGTCTTGATTTTCGAAAAATGATTCGTGCGTAGGGTTCATGCCCAACGCTCTGCGGCGGAGTTTGTTGATTCTAAAACGAAGGAGAAAGGCCGCAAGGCTTTCAATTTAAAAATGGCGTTCATTCAATTTTCGAAAGTTTCGCTCGCATTCGGAGACCGTGACATTCTCAAAGAAGTTTCGGTGAATTTGAAAACTGGAACGAAGGCCGCGCTCACTGGTGCGAACGGAGCGGGAAAGTCCACGCTGATAAAAATCATGGCGGGGCTTGTCGAGCCGGATTCAGGAACGCGGACGGCACAGAACGGAGCAAGAATCGCATACCTTCCGCAATCGGGACTAACGCATCGCGGACGTACTCTAAAAGAAGAAGCCGACCTTGCGTTCGACTACGGCTACAAAATCCAAAATCAAATCGAAGAAATCGGAGAGCAACTCAAACAGATTCCGTCCGAAAACGTCTCGGCACAAAACGCGCTTTTGGAACAACATTCCGCGCTGATGGAAACGCTCGAAAATTCAGGCTGGTATCGGCGCGAATCTTTGGCAGAAAGCGTTTTGCTCGGACTTGGATTTTCGCGCGGCGATTTTGAAAAAATGACCGATGAATTTTCAGGCGGCTGGCAGATGCGAATCGCGCTCGCGAAGGCTTTGATGCAGCAGCCCGACATCCTGCTTTTGGATGAGCCGACAAATTATCTCGACATTGAGGCGCGCGCTTGGCTTGAGGAATTTTTGCAAAATTATTCGGGCGCGTTTTTGCTTGTGAGCCACGACAGGTATTTTTTGGACGTTACGATAAACGAAGTGTACGAGCTTTTCAATGGCGAACTGAAATGCTATCCGGGCAATTTTTCGCATTATGAAAAAGTGCGCGAACTTGAATTGCAGACTTTGATTGCCGCCTACAAAAAGCAGCAGGAAGAAATCGAGCATTTGCAGTCGTTCGTGGACAGATTCAGATACAAGGCGACGAAGGCGGCGCAAGCACAAGAAAGGCAAAAGCAACTCGACAAAATCGTGCGCATCGAAATTCCAGAATCGCTCAAAAAAATCCATTTTAAATTTCCTGCCGCGCCTCATTCCGGCCGCATTGTTATGCAACTTGATTCGGTCACAAAATCTTACGATGGAAAAAACGATGTGCTTCGCAACCTCGATTTTACGATTGAAAACGGCGAGCGAGTGGTGGCGGTGGGTAAAAACGGCGCGGGCAAATCCACATTGCTCAGAATACTTTCTGGGCAGGACAAAAATTTTTCTGGAACGATGACGCTCGGAACTGGCGTGCAAGTTGGATATTTCAGTCAGGACAGCGCGGAAACAATCTGCGGTGCGGAAACTGTTTTGGAATACATCGAAAATTCCTGCCCGCTTGAACTTGTGCCGAAAGCGCGCGATATGCTTGGCGCGTTTTTGTTTCGCGGTGACGATGTTTTCAAAAGCCTTGACGTTTTGAGCGGCGGCGAAAAAAGCCGAATCGCGCTTTTGAAATTGCTTTTGCGCCCCGTGAATTTTCTCGTGCTCGACGAGCCGACAAACCATCTGGATATGAATTCAAAAGACGTGCTGCTCGACGCGCTCAAAGATTTTGGTGGCACTGTGATTTTCGTGAGCCATGACCACGGTTTTATCCAAAACCTTGCGACGCGCGTAATTGAACTTACGCCTGGGCATTTCAGAAATTTTGTGGGCGACTACGAATATTATTTGAACAGAATCGAGGCAGAAAAAAACGGAACTGTCGGGCATTTCAGTTTTGGAGTCGATTCAAATCTCGCAGAAAAAAAGGCGGCTTCAAATTCCGCGGCAAACGAAGGCGCAAAGCAAAAATCCGCGGGCGCGATAAAGTGGGAAGAAGAAAAACGCCTCGCGTCCGAACGCCGCAAAATCGAACACCAAGTGGAAAAATTGGAAGCGCAGATTGCCGAAAAAGAAAACGAAAAAAAATCGCTCGAAACAAAATTGGCAGAACCAGAAATTTATTCAAACGGCGAAAAGGCAAAGGAAGTGCAACGAAAAATCGCCGCGCTTGCAGAAGATTTGGAACGCCTCAATTCGGAATGGGAAGCGGCGGCGGAAATGTTGGAATGACCTTTTTGTTTGCTCTAGGATGTATGGGAGGGGACGAGGTTTACCTCCGCAACTTATCGCGCTGTTTTTATTTTGGCATTTCGACAAAATTTTCATCAAGCCATTTTGCAACGCCGTCTTCTTCGTTTGAGGAAATGATTCCCGTAGCAATTCTTTTTAAATCTTCGTGTGCGTTTTGAACGGCATAACTTTCGTCTGCCAATTCAAACATATCAATATCATTTTTTCCATCGCCGAACACAACCAACTTTTCGCATTTCAAAAATGCTTGCAGTTGCTTTATCGCCTTCGACTTTGAAGCGTTCGCGGGCATAATTTCGAGCCACTGTTCGTTTGTGTAAATATCCGTCTGATAAACGCAATGATAGATGTCCTTATATTTTTCGTACAGCGGCTTAAGTTTTTTAGGCTCGTCTATGCAAGTTATGTAGAAAACTTTTCCTGCCTTCAAATCGTTTGCAGCCCCAACTGCATTGGTACGAACGTCTCCCTTTCTGCTTTTGAGAAACGCATTCATTCCGGGCGAACACAATTTCGGAACAAACGAAAATTTTTCTTTGTCATCTATGTGCGCATAAACAATGGGATACACTTCATTTGCAAACAAATCTTCCAGCACAAGTTTGACGCTGCCATCAAAATAATTTGCAATCAAAATATTTTCTGTGCGATTGTCCATCACAAACGCGCCATTGTACACGATTACGGGGATTTTGGCGTTTATTCCGCTTGTCACTTTTTTGGCAGTTATCAACGAACGGGCGGTGGCATAAGAAAAAATCATTCCCCTTTCGGTCAGGCTGTTTATCACATTGTTTGTGTATTCGGATGTTCTTTCATTGCTCCTCAACAACGTTCCGTCCAAATCCGAAACATACAATACGCCCATCTTCCCCACACACACTTTTCCAATAAAAATTTATTCTGCGCGAATCGTCGTGTTCTTTACGAAGACATCGTGCGCGCCACCTTCGCGAATTGAAGCGGGGCTTACCAAAGTGATTTTCGCCTTTTCCTGTAATTCGGGAATCGTAATCGCGCCGCAGTTGCACATCGTGTGGACGATTTTGCTGATTGTAATCTGAACATTGTCGTGCAAACTTCCCGCGTAAGGAACGTAACTGTCCACGCCTTCTTCGAACGCCATTTTTTTCGCGCCGCCCAAATCATAACGCTGCCAGTTGCGCGCGCGGTTCGAGCCTTCGCCCCAATATTCTTTGACGTAGTTTCCGTTCACGATGAGTTTGTTCGTGGGAGATTCGTCGAAGCGCGCGAAGTAGCGGCCGAGCATCACAAAATCCGCGCCCATCGCAAGCGCGAGCGTGATGTGATTGTCGTGCACGATTCCGCCGTCCGAACAAATCGGAACATAGATTCCAGTTTCCTTGTAATATTCATCGCGCGCCTTGGCAACTTCGATTGTCGCCGTAGCCTGTCCGCGCCCGATTCCTTTTTGTTCGCGCGTGATGCAGATTGAGCCGCCGCCAATTCCGATTTTCACGAAGTCCGCGCCCGCCTCGGCAAGGAAGCGGAAACCTTCCGCGTCCACCACGTTTCCTGCGCCCACCTTCACGTCCTTTCCGAATTCCCTGTGGATGTCGTTCAACGCCCTGCGCTGCCATTCGGTAAATCCTTCGGAAGAATCGAGGCACAAAATGTCCGCGCCCGCAGAAAGCAGCATCGGAACTCGCTCCATATAATCGCGCGTATTGATTCCCGCTCCAACGATGTAGCGTTTGTTGCTGTCCAAAAGTTCGTTCGGATGCTCTTCGTGGCTTTCGTAATCTTTGCGGAAAATCAGATATTGCAAGTTGCCGTCCTTGTCCACAATCGGAAGCTGATTGATTTTGTGCTTCCAAATCAATTCGTTCGCCTCGTCAAGAGTGATGTCGCTGTGGCCCACAACCAAATCCTTGAGAGCGGTCATATATTCGCCCACAGTCGCATCGGCAGAACAATGTCCAAGGCGGAAATCGCGCTCGGTGATTATTCCGACAAGCTTTCCGTTGTGCTCGCCGTTTTCGGTAACAGCCACGGTGGAATGCCCCGTATCGGCGATTTTTTTCGTGAGTTCAGCAAGGGTCTGATCAGGGCGAATGTTCGTGTCGCTGGTGACAAAGCCCGCCTTGTATGTTTTTACATGGGCAATCATCGCCGCCTGATCCGCGATGGTCTGCGAGCCGAAGATGAACGAAACGCCGCCTTCTTTTGCAAGCGCGATTGCCATCTTGTCGTTGGAGACCGACTGCATCACCGCGCTCACCATCGGAATGTTCATATAGAGGGAACTCTGCTCCCCTGCCCGCTTGTTGAAACGCACAATCGGAGTGCGCAGCGAAACGTTTGACGGAATGCAATCCGCAGAGGTATAGCCCGGAATCAAAAGATACTCATCGAAAGTGTGTGAAGGTTCTTCAAAAAAATACGCCATATTTTCTCCTTTTGTGCAGTGCTTTTCACTAATCCTTATTTAATATCGTAACGCAATTTTTTGCGCGTGTTCGCTGTTGCCTTTAAATAAATTTGGCAGATATTATATCACATTTTGCGGATTTTGTAAAGGGAATTGTCGCCAGTGGGAAAAAACTGCAACCAAACAATGCTTTAAATACGATATCGCAAGGACTATGCTTGCGATGCGGCGTGATTTTTTGCCGCTGCAAAAACAAGTGTACGTATGGCATCTTTCACTTCGGGCGAAAGCGATGCCATTTTTTTTACAAGAGAACGCAGTTCCTCATCTTCTGGAAATTCATAGGATTTTTTTTCATCAGTTCCCATAACCAGCCATTCTACCGAAACACCCAGAGCGTCCGCCATGCGGCAAGCATAATCGGCAGGCGGAATAGAGCCTCGTTTGCTCAAATAGTTTTCAATTGTGCGTTTTGAAATTTTAGATTTTTCTGACAGTTCATGCACTGTCATTCCCAAATATGAAAGTTGATCTCTCAAATTTGCTTTGAAGTTCTCTCCCATAAAAGAAAGAATACTTCAATTTTCGTGAAAATTGCTTGACTACACTTCGAGTTTCGTATATAATTTTTGCAACCACTTCATTTTTCGTAGTTAAAAGGAAATCGGGGGCGCATAAGGAAACTATGGACAAATTAAAGAAATTAGGCAAATATTTTACCAAAGGTTTACAAGCGGGTGTTTTGGCGACCGCGTTAATCGCGGGCAACGTAAGTTGCAGCAATTCGTCGGGCGGCAGCACCGTTGAATACCCCATTGTTACTCCTCCTACCCTTCCGAAGGATGATACCGAAAGCACCTGGCCCAGCTACTACATCAACAAAGATTTCGGCGGACAACAATTTGTTGATTATAATTTGGACGCCAATACGTTTAATAAAACAAAATTCGATGACTCTTACAAAGTCGCCCGCGAATTCATGGCAACGAAAGTTAAGGAATTAAGCAATGATATTGCGGGACAAACCTATATTCCTATGTACGAAAAAATTGATGCTGCTTTGAAAGCGATGAATAAAGGCAATAATATCGCAGATAATATCACCAATAATTACGAAGCCTTGGCGACTGTCTTTGCTGATTTTGAAAAAAATCAATTAACAAATTATAGTGAAGCGGAAATTTATGATTACAAAACTAGTTACTATAAGTTAGCTGACGAAGCATATAACGAATCATTGACTAAACTTTACGCACACCAAGTTAGTATATCTTTCCCGGCGAATGGGGATATGTATAAAGGCGATAGCAATTCTTATTTTAATAACGCATTGGCCAAAGCTAACTATGATTATGATACATTAACTGTTGACGAAGCAAAAAAATGTATGAAGAATACCTTAAACGATATTGCCAACCAAAACGGTGTTGATAGTAACGTATTAAAAAAATTCGTAGAACTAGCCTTGTATAACGAAAGTTTGTACGGGTTAAATGATTATACCAATGCACGTGGCATTAGCACTACATTACGTGCACGTGAAGTTTCTGATTTTAGTATTGCAATTAGCGAAGCGAGACGAGAGATGCAATCGCTAAGTTATGAAGACAACGGCATGACAATGTAAGTTTTACGTAATGAAATATATTAAAAACGTCCACTACTCTGCGGACGTTTTTATTGCTATTAGATGGGCGACAAGATTAATGCCTGCCCTTAAAATCTCCAATTTATCGAATCGGCAATAAACAGACAATTTTCTAGGAGTGTTCCATGGAATTCAAAATCTTGAAAGGCGAAGAACTTGGTTTTGAGTATCTTCAAAAGATAATGGAAATAGACAAAGAAGTCTATTCCACCCTCTGCATGGAAGGCACTCTCGAACAGATGGAGAAGAGGTATCGCAAAAATAAGGAAACTTTTGTCGTACTGGAAAATGCAGAGTCTGGTGAAACTGTGGGATATATAAATTTTTTTCCCGTCAACGAAAAAACATTCTATGACATAATGTTCGGAAACGAACAAATCCGTGATGACGATATTGAGCCAGAGGAAATGGCAGACTATGCTCCAGGCTGCCACATCTATATAATTTCTGTTGCGATTCGCGAAAAATACAGAGGCGGAGCAAGCGGTGCCAGCAAGGCGCTTTCTGATGCTTGGATTGCATATTTAAATGAACTGGCGAACAAATACGGGCTTGTTGAACGAGAAAAGCATATTGACGAAAGTTTTGGAAAAGTTGCGGAAGTCAAAATGGACATTTCCGGAACAGCAGTTTCTGACAGCGGACAGAGATTTTTACGCAATCATTTTTTTGTGCAAAGGCGCACGATTAAAAAGAATGAAAAAGTCTGTATTTGTGAGAAGAAGTGCCTTGAAAAACTTCTGAACAACGAACTAAGCTTCAAAACTTACAGAGATGACATTTATTTGTTTTTACCATTCACAATAATAGAAAACAATGAAGAGGCAGTAAATTCTCTTTTCGATTCTTCGGAGAAAAGTATCTACGAAAACGAACAAACTAAAAAACAAGTATCGGATGTGCCGCATTTTCTTATGGAAAGATTAAAACATTGCATAAAATACGAGTGCGAAGATTCTGTCGCAGAAGAAATTGAAACAATTTATTTGGACGCATTCGACTTTTTGCACACGAACGATATGTATGAGGGGGATGTCGTTGGAGAGGAACAAATTCATTGTCTTTTTACTGCGCACAGAAAAACACATCTTTACGTTCTTACTATGATATTCTCAGACAGCAAATTCCATACCACACAAATTGAAGATCAATTTTCATATAATTATCTTAAAATTAAAAACCCAGATGGTGACGGTGATTATGTCAACATTAAGAATTATCTTGAGAAAAAATATGGGCTCATTTCCTGTGGCAAGGGTAAAATTCTTGTTTGCTTGTCAAACAAACCTGAAAATTCTGAAGAATTCCGACACATCATGTGTGCAGAAGTTTTCAATGGATTGAAGCAAGAATACTCCCTTTCCTGTAATGGAGAAACAACAAAAAATTGGTGCGATACAGATTGCACACACTACAACTCATACAGCATATTCTTGTCCAATTTGGTTATTGCTTTTATTCCAGATAAATTTGATTACGATGCGAAAAAGCGAATCGAACAAATGACGACTTACGCATTTATTGCGATTTTGACAATTTTTCAAAATACTTCAATTACCAGAATTAATAAAAAAATTGCAAACGCGCTTTCTTACGAAGGGAGAATTTCAAACAAAGATGTTCTGGAAGTGTACAAAGAATTCGGAAAAACAGCACGCTTTTGGGAAATCCATACATATAGATATGCGGGGGCGCAGTTGGAGGCAGAATACATTATCAAAGCGTTTGGAAATGCTGAACTCATGATGGAATGCAAACAACAGCAGGAATTCTTGGAAAAAATAGTAAGTTTACAGACATCGAAAAGCATAAAAAGAAGCAGTTTTTTCCTTAATTTCATGGCAGTTATAATTGCGGTGCAACAGCTCAAAGAACCCATTGTAAATATTATAGGAAATTTCTACCATTGGATTAACGAGGAAAGAGGATTCCCCGAACTAAAGCAAACAAATCCAGACAAAGCCTATCATCTTATCATAATAGGTGGTTTTGTTCTTTTCTTTTTAATCAGAGTTATATTGCGAGACAAACATAACCGTATTAAGAAGAAGATTTTACATATAAAATAAGTGAAAAAATCACAAATTGCGAAGTGTTTTTATTGCAAGTCAGTAATCATTTTTTATGAGAGGAATGGAAATGGCAAAAATCAATGAAGAATTTTATGCTTCCAAGAATTTAAATAAAAAAAAGACTTTTTCACTTTGGAACAATAAAACGCTTTGGACTGTAATTATTATGTTCCTTGCCCTTTTTCTTTCTGCGTTCAGGATTTTGGATTTTCCAGAGGGCGGTTCAATTACTTTCATGGGGCTTTTTGTACTGTGGCTTTACACTTTTTTTTACGGATGGAAAGCGGGGCTTGTTTTCTCGATTGTCTTTGGAATGTTGAGATATATTATTGCAAAATTTACTGGTGAGTTTTTATTCGTTGGCGTTTCAGAAAAATATAAAGTACTAGTCCTTATTTTGGAATTTCCTGTTGCCTATGGGATTTTCTTTGCTGGTGGGCTCTTGGCAAAAGAAACAAAGAAAAAGTTAAACGAAAACATTTTTCAAATCGAAGAAAACAATCGTGAGTTAATTTATGGCTATCTTCTTGGAATTCTTTTGCAATACGTTATCTATGTGATGACATCAATTATTTTGTATGATTCTAAAGGAAGAGGCATGATAGAAAATATTTGGTATTGTGCACGCTACGATGCCTTTGGATTAATTTTTGAAGTCATATTGACCTGTCTCATTCTTTTGATACCTGAAGCAAGAAAAGCTATTTATTATTTAAGATTCATAGCAACACATGAAAAGGAAAGCAGCTTATAAACCAGTTTAATTACACTCAAACAATTCCTATCCTTGCACAACTGCGCGTTCTATGCTATAATGTTTTGGTTTGGAGGCTCGATGAATGTTGTTGTAATGGGCGCTCAATGGGGCGACGAAGGCAAAGGCAAGATTGTGGATTTTTTGGCAGAGAAGGCAAAATATGTCGTGCGTTTCGCAGGCGGCGCGAACGCTGGTCACACGATTGTCGTGGGCAAAAAAAAGTACGCGCTGCACCAAGTGCCATCGGGAATCCTTTATCCTGAAAAAACCGTGTTCCTCGGTTCCGGAATGGTGATTGACCCTGAAGCGCTTTTCGACGAACTGAAAATGCTTGAGGACAATGGAATAAAATGGAAAGGCCGCGTTTTCATCTCGGACAGGGCGCACATCGTTTTGCCCGGCTATCGCGAGATGGACAAAAAGCGTGATGCCGCCCGCAAGCGTCCGATTGGCACGACTGGGCGCGGAATCGGAACGACGTATTCGCAGAAATCCGAGCGCGACGGAATCCGGCTTGCCGATTTGGACTGGCAGGAAAAGATGGACGACCTGGACGCGGCGGACAAAAAATTCCTTGCGCCGTACATGGAACGGCTTCTTTCCATGCGCGTGAACATCGCCGAAGAAATGTGGAAATGCCGCAAAGAGAACATTTTGTTCGAAGGCGCACAGGGCGCGATGCTCGACATCGACAGCGGAACTTATCCCTATGTTTCGAGCGGGGCTTCCTGTTCGGCGGGGGCTTCCACAGGCTCAGGAATCGGGCCGCGCGCGATTGACAGGATTTTCGGCGTGTTCAAGGCATACGAAACCCGCGTAGGAAATGGGCCGATGCCGAGCGAATTCAATTCGGAAAGCGAAGGCGAGCTTTGCGATTTCGTGCGCAAGACAGGAAACGAATTCGGAGTTACCACCGGGCGGCCGCGCCGTTGCGGATATTTGGATTTGGTGGCGCTTCGCTACGCCTGCCATGTCAATTCGATTGATTCGTTGGTACTCACTCATTTGGACATCTACGACACGATGGACGAAATCGAAGCGTGCGTCGCATACGAAATCGATGGAAAAATCGTCACGGAATTTCCCACGAGCATTCCCGCCCTCAACTCGGCAAAGCCTGTCTTGCAAAAATTCAAGGGCTGGAAGAAAAACCTCAAAGAATGCGGCTCGTATTCCAAAATGCCCAAGAACGCCAAAGCGTACATTGAGTTCATCGAAGAATTCACGAACACGCCGGTGGGAATAGTTTCGGTAGGAAGCGAGCGTAACGAAACATACACCAGAACAAGTCCGTGGAAAAAAGAAGCGGCGAAATGATTTCAGTAAGAGCATCTCTTTTTTGAAGCCCCTTGCGGAAATTTATATTCATATTCGCGAGTTTCGCTCTGCGAAACTCGTTAGCAAGGCAATGCCTTGCGACCGTAACGGTGCAGAGGCTATTTCCAAAGGTAGCGAAACAGCACGAACGCAAAGTTTGCCTTCGTGAGTTTTCGGAAGCAGAGCAAACGAAAACTCGCAAGCAACTTGTTGCGACTAGAAGGGGTAGCGGAAGACCGTGGAACGGGCTGGAGCGAGGGGAAGGCTTTCCCCTCCCCTAAACTTTGCGCAGAATTCTTCAATCGATTTTAGTCGAAACCTATTCAACAAATTCCCACACTGTGCTATAATGTGTGAATGCGATTTACAAGTACAAGAAATAAAAATCTGGATAGCGGCTTTTTGAATGTGCTTTTGGACGCGCTGCCGAGTGACGGCGGGCTTTATGTTCCCGACGGCAACGCCAACCTTCGCCGCTGGATTTTATATATGGACGAAAAAACGCCTTTTTCTTCGATTGCGGGCGCGCTCACAAGCGCGTGCTTGAACGATGAATTATCTCCGATAATCTGCGAAACAATCGTAACGCACGCCTTTCCGTTTGAGCCGAATGTGAGACAACTCGACGAGAATCTTTTTACGATGGAACTTTTCAGCGGGCCAACAGGATGCCACCGCGATTTCGGAATTTCGTATTTGGTTTCTTGCCTTGAAACAATTTCAATTTTGCAGGACAGAAAACCGATTCTGCTGGACATCACCACCGGAAATCACGGCGCGATTTTGAGCCGCGTCATGCGCGAAAAGCGAAACATAAAATCGGTTTTGGTTTATCCAAAAGGCCAACTGCGCGGACTTTGCGAAAAGGATTTTTTTTGGAACGGCGGAAATGTTTTTCCGGTGGAAGTGGACGGCGACGAAGAACTGTGCAGGAAACTTGTACGCGAAATTCTTTCCGACCGTTCGCTTGTAGAAAAATACACGCTCACGATTTCCACCACGGCAAACATAGGCAGACTTTTACCGCATTCATTTTTCTACACCTACGCTTTTTCGCGCCTCAAGAAAAAAGTTTCGGGCGACATCTATTACGCGCTGGCTCCAGGAAACTACAGCAACTTGGTTGCGGGACTTTACAGTTGGAGGCTTTCGCTTCCGATGAGCGGTCTAATTGTTCCTGCAAGCGGCGCGCTCAACGTTGACATCCAGGGCTATCCGATGATTTCGGATTCACTCGTGCCCAAAGAGGAGCGCGCCCCCATCGATCCGAGCGTGCCGAGCAATCTCGAACGCCTTGAAAATTTCTTTGCAGGCCATTCGGCGATGATAAAGAGTTTCATTTACACCGCGAAAGTTTCCGATGCAGAGGCCGAGGACGCGGCAAAAGAATTGTACAAAAAATATTCGCTTGTTACAGACAGGGCCACTTCTCGCGCTTTCGCGGCAGTGAAAAAAACCGGAAACTTGGAAACAGGTTCGGGCGATGCGGTGGTTTTGATTCAGCGCGACCATCCAGCCTACTCATCAGACTTCGTTCGCCACACTTTAGGCGAAACGATTTCCGTTCCGCAAAATATTTTGGACGTGCAGATGCCGTTCAAACTGGAGCGAAAAGCGATAAAGACGCGCGAAGAATTGATAAAGGTTTTTGACGAAATACGCGCAAACGCATAAAAAAAACAGCGACCACTTTTGGTCGCTGTTTTTTGCAACTCAAGTCCACAAAAAATCTTGCACAGTGAATCGCAGAGTAAAATTATTTTTTAGTTTTCTTCACCGCAAGAGAATCATCCTTCGCCTTTTTTTTCGAGGAAGTGGCATTCTTTGTTGCGGCTGTTTTCTTTGGAGCCGCTTTTGTTGCAGGCGTTTTAGCAGAAGATGTTTTCACTTTCGCGGAAGCCTCTTTTAGAGCGAGTTTTTTTGCGGGCGCGGATTTTTTCGCAGAAGGTTTTGCAACCGTCTTCTTTTCCGCTACAGGCTTTTTCGTTCCGCTCGTTTTTGTTGCGCCTGCGGAAGTTTTTGCCGCAGATTTCGCGCCCGATTTTTTTGCGGCACTTTTTCCTACGACGACTTTTTCGCTCGCCTTTTTCACAGCCGACTTTGAGGCTGTCTTCGCGATTGTCGCTTTCGCAGGCGTTGCTTTTGCGGCAGCTTTTTTCACAGCGGTTTTTACGGCGGTTTTTACGGCGGCTTCTTTTTTGGGCGCGGCTTTTGCGGCAGTCTTTTTCGCAGATGTTTTTGCAACTGTTTTCTTTTCCGCTACAGGCTTTTTCACTTCGCTTTTTTTCGTTGCGCCGCTTGCGGAAGTTTTCGCCGTTGATTTTGCGCCAGTCTTTTTCGCCACCTTCTTTTCTGCTTCGGTCTTTGCGCTCGCTTTTTTCGCCGGCGTAGCCTTCGCAGAAATTTTTGTTGCGCTTTCCTTTTTTGCTGTCGCTTTTGCAGCGGACGCTTTCGATGTAACTTCTTTTTTAGCGGTCGCCTTTGCGGAAGTCGCTTTTGTGGCGGCTTTTTTCGCCTGTGTTTTTGTTGCGGCTGTCTTTTCTGATTTTTTTTCAGATGACTTTGCAGCCTTTGCGCCAGTCGATTTTTTCGACACAGATTTTTTCTTTTCTGCGAACGTTTCGATGAAATTCAAGCATTTGTACTCGGCCTTTTCCTGGGCGACAAAAAGGGTTTTGTACAAAGAAAGAATTTCTTTTTCCGAATTCGCGCCTTCGACAAACTCATTCTGCGCCATCAAGAAAAGCGTCCTTGCCAATTCTTCTTTGTTGAACCAGACGACATTATCGAATTCGTTCGCGCGGCTGAGGGCAGGCGCGTCGCTTGAATCACAGGCAAATTGCGCGAATGCAAGCGCGACCTTTTTTTGATTCTTCGCGTCGAACTTGGGCAAAGCGAGTTTCGTGAGCAAAAACGCCCTGTACAAAATGTCGCGCGCGGCGGGAATTTCCACTGCCGCATTTCGCATATATTCACAGAATTTTCTGTCGAGCGACCATCGCGAAGCAAATGATTTTTCTGCAAGGTTGAGCGCGATTGCGGACGCGACAAGAATTTCGTCTTCCGTAAAACTGAGAATCTTTCCAGCGAAAATGAATTCCGCCTTGCTCTTCGCCTTGTCCAAGGATTTCGCTTTTTGCGCCGAAGCGGATTTTTTTGCAGGAACCATTTTCAAAATTTCCTTGAAAGATTTTTCAAATCCCGCGAATTGTTTTTCGGCAGTTTTCTTCGCGATTTTTATTCCAAAGACTTTCGCCTCTTCTTCGGCAAAACTCGATGCGACCTTGTAAAAATCGATTCCGTCTTTTTTCACGCTTTCGAGGAATTTTTTTGCGGCGGCCGCGTTGGGCTTTGCAAAAAGAGCGTTCGCCTTGGCAAAGAAATCTCCGCCTGCGAATTTTTCGAGCGCGACATAAAGTTTGTGATAGCGATATTCTTGCCATTCAACTTCAAGATCGTAGCAACCGCGTCCGTTCAAAACGGAACAGAGCGTGCTCCATTTTTTGTCGAGCGTGTCGCTCACTTGATGGATGTCGAGCATGATTTGGCATTCGAATCCGTTCAGCGAAATGAACATTCCGCTTTGGCAGATGTCCGCGCATTTTCGCACGAACCAAAGGCCGGAACGATGCTCGCGGAAAATGAGGAATTTGTCGTCCTCGGCGGTGAGTCCCAAGCCTTCGGAAATCGAGCGGGATTTCATCGCCTTGTCGTCGCCTGATTTCACGGCGTATTCGCACGACTGCTTTATCCAACCGGTGGCGCGCTCGTACTTGTTGTTGTAGAAGACAACGGCGTATTCGTTGCCCGAGCGGTTGGAATAGGCGAAGACATTTTCGTTCACGCTGCCATTGTCCCAGACATCGTAGAACAAAAAGTCTTCCACTTGCGCAAAGAGGTAGCGTTTGTGCATGAGCGGGAAAATGTCGTGGCGATGGCGATTCATCAAATCCTCGTCGGGCTTTTCGTTGCGGTATGCGCGCGTGTATTCCATGCCGTATTTTTCCTCGAAGCCTTCGAGTTGTCCGTGCCCGAACATCGGCAGCCCCGGCATCGTCACCATCAAAGTGCACACGCCGAAATATTTGTCACCCTTGCCGAATTGCGCCACCGCAGTTTCCTCGTCGGGATTGTTCATAAAATTCACGTAGCGTTTGAGAATTTCGGGATCGAATTTTATCGTGTTTTTTACGGTGTCGCGGTACTTTTGGTTTTCCTCTTTTTTTAGCATATTCATAAATGCCGAATTGTACACGCGATGCATTCCGAGCGTGCGCACGAAATATCCTTCCATCATCCAAAACGCCTCGGCGAGCAAAAGCGTGTCGGGAACTTCCTGCGCCACGCGGTCCACCACTTCGCGCCAGAATTCATTCGGAATCGCAGCCTCAAAATCCGAAGAAGAAATTGCGGATTCGCTGCGCGTGGCAATGTCGCCTCCATGCCCCGGCTCCGGATACCAAAGCCTGCGGATGTGCTTTTTTGCGAGAACCATCGCCGCATCAAATCGAATGATTGGAAAATTCCTTGCAACGTGCAAGATTTCCTGCATCACGGCTTCACGCGCGGCGGGATTGAGAAAGTCGATTTGGGCGGTGTCGTTCCAAGGCATTCCCGTGCCGTCATTTCCGTGGTAAATGTATCGGGTGTCGCCAGTGGCATTGTCCACGCGCTTAAAGACCACGGCACAATCTGATTTTGAATAGTAGTGGTCTTCAAGGTAAACGCCTACGCGCCCATCGTATGAAAGGTTTTCGCCGTTGTAAGTGTATTGCGGAAAAGGATTGTCGCGCCGCTGAACAAAAAGGTCGGGGCGTTCAACAACCCAGCGCGAATCCATGGCGGTATGGTTCGGAACCATGTCGCTCGCAAGACGAATGCCGCGCGCCCAAAGCCTGCGCCGCAAATTGTCCACGGCTTCCCATCCTCCCAAATTGCCCGCTATCGTATAGTCCATCAGACTGTACGCGCTGGAGGCGGCTTCGGGGTTTCCGCAAATCTGCTTGATTCGCTTTGAAGCGTTCGAACGCTCCCAAAGTCCGATGAGCCAAAGCCCTGTAAAGCCTTCGTCGCGCAAAGCGTCCAGTTCCGAATCTGGAATCTGATCGAGGCGCGTAATCGGGTAGCCGTATTTTTTTGTGAGCTGGTCGAGCCAAACCAAAATCGTTTTTGCCATGAGCACCACTTTCGGCATCCAGTCACGGTCCGGCGAAAATCGCTCGTATTCGTTCATCAGATTGTCGTAGTTGTACGGCTCCATGTTCACTTCGCCGCCAGTTGTCGGATGCCACGCCGCCTTTTCTTCTTCGCTCAAAGTGTCCAAACTTGCAAGCAGGCGTTTTTTGAGCCATTCGCCAATCAAAAACATCCAGTGTTTCAAAATATATTGAAGTTGCCCGCGCAAACTTTTCGGGCTGTAATTCATCGGCTCGCGGAGAAACGTGATGAAATCATTGTTGAAAGGCCCGAATTTTTTCTGCGTCTTGAAATATTTTTCGGTTTCTTCCCACGCTTCCATGTAAATCGGATTTTTTCGCAGATGCAAATCGTTGAACAAAATCGTAAACGGCTTGAACGCGGGATTTTCGTTCGCAAGATGAAGCATCATCAACTCTTCGAACGTCGCCTCGCGGTTCGTGCGCTCGAATCCAGTTCCGGAATCCACCGCGGAAAGCGAAAGATATTCTTCCACGCTGATTTCGCCACGATAAACGGCAGTGGGCGGAAATTCTTCGCAAAAATTTTTGAGCATCTCGTCGATTTTTTCGCGTCCGAATTTTTCGTCCAAAGCGGAAAGCGCGCCCTCAAAAGAAGACTTTATTCCATCACGTCGATAAAGCATTGAAACAAAATGCAGGATTTCGTCGATGAGTCCCATCGCGTTGATTTGCCCTGCCGAAACCCGCTTTTCGCTCATTCCAAGCGAATCAAAATATTTGTTGAGGCGTTCGGTAAAAATGCGGACGTTCTGCAAACTTGCGATGATGACGTTGCCGGTCGAACTGTAAAGCGATTGCGAAAAATTGCATTTGTCGCGGACGACCTTTGAAATGTGAAATTCATTGTATGAAAGCTTCATCTTTTTCTCCCAAAACAAAATGTACAAGCCCCACTTGAAGCGTGAACTTTTCAAGCAAAAGCCTGCGATTTTGGCGATTTTAATTTTAGCACACCTCGTGCTTTTTTGCAATTGATTTAATTTGCGAAAGAAGTTCCTTGTCCTTCGCCAAATCTTCCAAATCGCACGGCGTTCGGTATGTCCAGTTGAATTCGCTCACTTCGCCCGGAACGTTGATTCTCTCGTCCTTCGGATTTTCAAGCCAATAATTTTTTTGCAAATACAAAAAATCCTGAAGCGGATGGATGCACCAGACGCTTTTTGCTTGCGCCGCCGCCTCCAAAATCGCGCGCGCGACATTCGGGGAAAAATCCGCAAAATCATTTTCGCCCACTTCGTTTTCGGCAAAAACTTTTTTATTCGCGCGGAAGAACGCCGCCGCGCTTTCCTTTTCCGAATTCCACCATTCGCGAATTGTGCTCGAATCGTGAACGCTCGTAGTGGCAACGCTCAGTTCCGGGTATTGCGAAAGCGGCACGAACGGCGAGCCTTCCTTGCCCCATTCGCGCGCCCAGCGCACCACGGACAACCGCAGGATTTTTTCCGCGCTCATCACTTCTTCAACGCATTTCAGCGAAACGCCCAAATCTTCGCCGCACGGAACCATTTTTACGGAAGAAGTGAGCGCGCCTAAAATTTCTTCGGCCTGCTTTTTCCATTTTTTTTCTTGCAAGGCGTTTTTGCTTTCCACGATGGAATCGATTTTCTTTTTTTCTTCGTCGCTCAAAGTCTGCCAAGGCGCGGAATTTTTATAAGTCCATGAGATGGCGTATTTGTCTTTTTTGATTTTGATGAGAGTGCGGCTTCGCCATTTTTCAGTCAACTTTTGCTTGATGTTGTTTTCGGCTTCGGAAGAAACGAGTCCTTCAAAATCGGCTTCAAAAATGTCCTTGTCGCCTTTGAGGGAATCTTTGAAAAGCCACAGTTCTTCGTTTGGAAATTTCGTCGCGAGTTTTTCGAGGATTTTCGCTGAAACTTCGTGATTCCAAGTAAAATAATCCACGTCGCCTGTAGAAATGTGCGGCTCGGAAAGCCAGCGGATTCTGCCTTCGTCAAATCCCGCTTCCACAAGTTCTTCACGGCTGATTGTTTCGCAAGGCTCGCTGTGTCCCAAAAGTGCCGTGCATTCACGCGCGGGAATCGCCCAAATTCTGAAAAATCCCAAAATGTGGTCAAGCCGATACGCATCGTAATATTGCGCCGCGCTTTTGAGCCTTTCCTTCCACCAAGAATAATCCGCGCCTCGCAACGCCTTCCAATTGTAAGTGGGAAATCCCCAGTTCTGCCCCGAAGGATTTTCGCCGTCCGCAGGAGAGCCTGCCCTGAGCGAATGCTCGAAAAATTCCGGCAGTGCCCAAGCGTCGCACGAATCCTCGTTCATCAAAATGGGCATATCGCCTTTGAGAATGATTCCGCATTTTCGCACTTCCTCCGCCGCCTCGGAAAACTGCTCGTGGGCGCGAAGTTGAACCCAAGCGTAAAAAAGGTGCTCTTTTTTTTGCGCCTTGGAATTCCAGCGGCGAGTGATTTCTTCCGCAGAAAGGATTTGGTCTTCCGCCTTCCATGCTTTCCAAGTGGACTGCATATACTTCCATTTTAAATTTTTGTACACGCAATAATTTTTTATCCAAGGATTTTTTTTCATCCACGCGGAAAGTTCTGGAGTGGCGGCGGCGTTTTTTGCGACATCACTCGCTTCGTAGATTTTCATCAAAAGCGAAATCTTTTTTTGCAAAATGCCTTGGTAGTCGTAGCGCGCGGTCTTCGGATGCGCCTTCAAGAACGAGTCGTATTCCACCTTGAAATTTTTGTCGCTTTTATAGACAGCGGAAAATTCCGGAAGCGCGGAAATGCAAATGTAAATCGGATGAAGCGCGAATGCCGAAAGCCCCGAATAAGGCGAAGACTGCGTTCCCGTGTCGTTCACAGGAAGAAGCTGGATTATTTCAAGCCCTGCGCTTTTGCAAATTTTTGCGAATTTTTTAAGCGCAGGGAATTCGCCGATGGCAGGACATTCTTTGGCGCACAACGCTCCGAGCGGAACGGAAACGCCCGTGGAATTTTTTAGAAGTGGTCGATTCATGATTATATTGTATCACGGTTTTCGATTTTCCGCAAAAAAAATATTGAATTATTTTTTCTAGCCCGCTATAATGAATTCGCACAGATTGCGCCACACGATTTCTTAATTTTATTTTTTTAGGAGGAAAAATGCATCACAGTTTTAAAACCAACGGAACTTGCTCTACGCAAATCGATTTCGACAAGGACGAAAACGGCATCATCACGAACATCAAATTTACGGGCGGATGCGACGGCAATCTCAAAGCAATTTCAAAAATACTTGACGGTTGGAAAGCCAGCGACATCGCGGCAAAAGTGGGCGGAAACCTATGCCGCAACAAGGGCACTTCCTGCGCAGACCAACTTGCCCGCGCAGTGATGGAATAGGAAACAGTTTTTTCAAACGCGATTCCCTAGAAGAAAATCAAGCCCAAGATTCCTAGCGGAATCAAATAACACGCAAACCATTCGAGGCGGCCTTTTTTGATTATCTTCATAAGCCACGAAAGGCTTGCGTAAGCCGCCAAAAAGCATACCACGCACGAAAGCACAAGCGGCAAGATTCCCACCGCCGACATCTTTTGAACGTCGCGAAGTTCAAGCACGAACGCCGCCAAGATTGCTGGAATCGAAACGATAAAAGAATATTCCGCCGCCTGTGCGCATGGAACGCCGCAAAAAATCGCGCCTGAAATTGTCGAGCCGCTGCGCGAAACGCCAGGCAAAGTGCCCAATCCTTGCGCCACGCCGATTGCCAACGCCTGCAAAATCGAAATGCCTTGCGCTCGCTCGCGCGCGGATTTCTTTTCAGACTCAGGATTTTTTTCCGCAAGAATTTTTTGCCTTGAAAAAATTTCCTGCGCAATCAAAAGCGCGGCGGTAAAAAGAAATCCTATGCAGACCACGCGAACCGGGAATTCTGGAAGCAATTTCGACGTGAACACTCCAATCGCGCCGGTTACTGCGGTCGTAGCGATTACAGCGATGATTGTGCGCCTGCACAATTTTTCCGTGCCCGTAAGCAAATCGAACGCATCGCCCTCTGACGAAGCAGGTTCTTGCGAAGCGTCCTTCCTCAAAATCCATCTGAACAAAACCGCAAAAAGGCACGCGATTTTTTTTCGGAAAAAAATAATCACTGCCAAAAGCGAAGGTATATGCAAAATCACATCGAAAAGCGGCGGCACTTCCTGCAAGCCAAAAACATTCTGCAAAACGGCAAGATGCCCGCTCGAAGAAACCGGCAAAAATTCCGCGATTCCCTGCACCACTCCCAAAATCAGCGCGTGAAAAAAATTCATATTCCTCCAAATTTTCAATTTTGCAGAAATTTCAATTTCTGCAAAATTGAAAACGCGATTTTGCAACGAAGTGAAAAATCGCAATAAATAAGCGAGTTTCATCGAAGCAAGAAACTCGGGTTCAAAAGATGCGCGCCATTTAGCGCGGTTTTTGAACACCCCTCCGAATCTTAACTACAAAATCGCCTTGCCTACTCTTTCAACGAAAATCCAAAAATTCCGTGCCCCGGAAAAACCTGCGTCTCGGGCGGCAGTTCTTCAAAAATACGCACAAGGCTTTTTTTAATCTGCGCCTCGTTTCCGCCGCGCAAATCAGTCCTGCCATAGGATTGGTAGAATACCGTGTCGCCTGAAATGAGAATCCCCTCGTTGGAATTATAAAAGCAAATCGAACCGCGCGAATGCCCCGGCGTGTGAAGCACCTTCCAATGCGAAAGCGCGTTCAAAACCGCCTCGACATCGGGAGGACCGTCGCCGGTGAACTCCGCTATGACATATTCCGCGCTGAAAAATTTGTCGAGCGTGTCGCCCTCTTCCAGAAAAAAATCAGCATTCGGCAAGTCGCTCAAATCTTCAAGCAAGTCTTTTTCACCGAATCCCAAGTCTTCCAAATTCTCCGCGTGAATCCGCGCAGAATTCGCTCCGACAAATTCGGCATCGCCTTTGTGCATGGCAATCGGAATTTGCGCGAAAGATTTGCGCAATTCCTTTAGGCCGCAAACATGGTCGAAATGTCCGTGCGTGAGCAGGACGCCCACCGGAATCAAATCCTGCTCGTCAAGATAATTTACGATTGATTTTTCGTCGCCCGAAAAATCGCAGGCGGCAGGATCAACAATCAAAACCGCGCGACCCGCAAGCGGAACGATGTAGGTGTTCACATCAAGCGGGCCGGTTTGTAACGATGCTATTTCCATCGCCAGTCCCTATGCCGAAGGCGAAGAATAGTCTTCGCCCGTGGCATTTCCGGAAGCATAATTCTCACCTTCGCCTTCCGAAGCGAAATTTCGTTCCGATTCGGAAGAAGATTCCGCGTCCTGCGAATATGAATCCGAAGAATAATTTTCCGAAGAAGGATCGTCGTCGCGCGCCCGAGAATAACTCACGGAAAGCGGGCGGCCTCGATATTCATAGCCGTTTAGCGCGTTGATTGCCTTGTCCGCGTCCTCGGCAAAAAGCTGCACGAAAGAATAATTTGCGAGCACGCGAATGTCGCCGATGCGGTCGCGCTCAATGCCCGCAACGTTTATCAAAATGCCGAGCAAGTCGCGCGGGAACACGCGGCGATTCCGTCCAATGCCTATGAAAATCGTCGCGGCAACGCTCGGGTCGATTTCCACCCTCGCATGGGGCACGTGCCGCTCTTCACCACTGGAATTCTCCGCGCGTGAGAATTCCCTGCGCTCCTCATTTCGCGAGCGAGAAAAATCGCCGCGCTCACGTCGGAAACCATCGCGCTCAAAATCGTGGCGCGGAACGAACGGACGGCGTGCGTTGCCTGTCGCCACCTTCAAAAGATACGCCGCGACATATCCGCGCAAATTCCACGGAATGTTTTTCTTGAAAACTTTTTTGAACTGCTTCAAGACATCCACGTCTTCCTGCGTCTTCACCTGCTGAACGGAGGCCTTCAAAAAATTCGCCACCTGCTCATAATTGATTTCATTGTTTCTTCTGTACATAATGTCTCCAAAAAAAAATTAAAAATTTAGTTGAACATTTAAAGATGCCGCATACGCCGAGCCGATTTTCTTAAAACCAAAACGGCCAAGCATTCCTTGAAGTGAATCCGGCACAAAACTGTTCGCAACAAAAACCCACCGCACTCCGCCTTCTTTTAGCGAGGAAAGTGCCATTTCAAAAAGTTCGTTTGCGATTCCCAAACCCCTGTATTCTTTCTCCACAAACAATCCCGCCAAAAAAACAGCATTTTTCGAATTTTCCGGGCATGGCGAAAAAACGGCGCAACCGACAAATTCATCGTCAAGCGAGCGGCATACAAAGCCGTCCGGGTCCGCGTTTTTTTCGAACTGACTCCGCCAAAAAAAATCCACGGCGCAAGTAAATTCTGCCGAGAATTCTTCTTCGAATTCTTTGGCGGACGAATCAATGCAACGCAAAACCGAAATCCTGTCTTGCGCGGAATTGTATTCACGAAAAACAAAGTCTTCCCGAACCAAATCGGAAAGCTCTTCGGTTTGGAAATCCGATTTTTCCAAGCCCCACATTTCGAGGAGCGAACTGTACCACTCCTGGACATAAATCAAAAGCCGCCGATTTTTAAAAAAATGCCAGCGACGTTCCACCAGCGGGTACGATTTTAAAACGTCCTTGAATCCCCTGAACACCCCCTTTCCAGAACGCAGGACTGCCTGCAAATCGTTTCGCGCAAACGGCGAATGCAAGTCGCTCACGAACTCCTCCATCAGCGAAAATCCGCTCGCGGAATCCCATTCGGGAAGCTCGTAAAAACGCTCATTGTCGGAACTGAACGAACCGTCATCTTCCACCAAATTGCCTTTCTGCGCGTCCACGAAAAATCTCTTCTCCTGATTTTCCAGCGCGTTGACAATGGCATTTTTCAAAACGTCATTCAGTTCAAAAAACATATTCTCAAATTATATCACATTTCACTGCGAAGGGCAACCATCGCAAAAAAATGCTATCGAGTTTTTTTTATGAAGCCCCTTGCGGAAGCGAAATTCGGCAGCAAGTCGCGAGGCTTGCGTTCGGAAGCACCCCTTGGAACGAATTATGCCTCAGGCAAATCCTTTCGCGAAGAAATCACCGCGCTCACAAGG
The DNA here is from genome assembly GCA_022510845.1 of Treponema sp. Taxonomy (GTDB): domain Bacteria; phylum Spirochaetota; class Spirochaetia; order Treponematales; family Treponemataceae; genus Treponema_D. The sequence continues at coordinate 50,412 of JAFLSR010000002.1, read as the reverse complement.
CCGTATTCCTTCGCTTCCTCGGCGGAAAGCCAATGGTCGCGCTCCGTATCTTTTTGAACCTGCTCCACGCTTTTTCCGGTCTGCTCGGAAATGATTTTATTCAAAAGCGCGCGCGTCTTTCCCATTTCCACCGCCTGAATCTGCAAGTCGGTGGCAACTCCGCGCATCTCTGCAAGCGGCTGATGAATCAAATACGAACTGTGAGGAAGCGCGAAGCGGCGTTCTTTCGGCACGGCAAGCAGAATCAAAGCCGCCGCGCTCGCAATAAGCCCGTTTCCAATCAAATAGACAGGCGCGTTCACGAATCGAATCAAATCGAAAATCGCGAATCCCGCACTCACGTCTCCGCCAGGCGAATCGATGAAAATATAAATCGGCTTTTCGCCGTCGGCTTCCAGCAGCAAAATCTGCTTGTTCACAGCCTGCGCCAAATCCTTGTTTATTTCGCCCGAAAGCAAAATCTGCCTCGTCTTCAAAAACTTTTCGGCGAACGGCTCTTCCTTCTTTTTTTCCTCGCCCTTTTCGTCCTCATTGAAAATCATAATTGCTCCTATAACTCCAGTTTCATTTTAAAATAACCCTACATACAATATAATGAATTTTTTGCAGAAAGTAAAGTGCGGAAAAGTCGGGATTTTCAATATTTGAAATGGGCGGGATAGCCGCGCACAAGGCGTGTCGAGTTTTTTGAAGCCACTCGCGGAAGCGAAATTGAAATTATGCGAGTTTCACTTTGCGAAACTCGGTAGCAAGCCGCACGGCTTGCGATGAAACGCGAACCGCGCGAGCGAACAAAAACTCGTAAGCAACTTGTTGCGACGTTTACGTTCGTAAGCGATTTGCTGTTCCGCATTGAAAAATTCGGACGCATTCAAACCCGCGAAAGATGACCGCATTGAATAGTCGCGCATTTTTCGCCGGTCTGCATCTGAACCGCATAAATTTCGGGAAAGCGCGCCTAATTTCCGAAGCGCACTTCCTGCCATCGCTCGCTGTACTTGTCGATGCCGTCGCCCAAATCGGCTTTGAGCGTGCAGTTTAGCGCCTGCTCCGGGTCGTACATCGGCTTTGTGGTAACGTATTCGAGCGCGGAAGGATTTACCACGCAAGGATAACGGAACTGGTCGATGAAGAGCGCGTAGTTTTCCGGCCGATGTATGAAGTTGATGAACTCGTTCGCCAAATCATAGTGCGGCGCGTCTTTTAGAATGCACATACAGTCGAGACTCGCCATTCCGCCTTCTTTCGGAATGAAAAAGTCGATTGTCTCTTCCCAGCGCGATTCGTCCACTTCGCCGTAGACGATTTCGGGATAGCCCTGGCAAAGCCAAAAGTCGCCCGAAGCGAATGACTTTCCGAATCCTTCCGCGTCGAATTTTACAAGGTTGGGCTTCCATTCGTTTTTGACCAAATCCAGCGCGGCATCCAATTCCGAATCTTCCAACGAATTCGCGTTCATTCCGAGGAACAAAAGCGCGTCGCCGAAGACTTCGCGCATATCGTCCATCATCGTGGCGTGCCCCGCAAAGCGTTTGTCCGCAAAAATGCTGTAATCGCGCGGATAGTCCGAAGCCGGCGCCTTCGTCTTGTTCACCATGACTCCAGTCGCGCTCAAAGCGTATGGAACAGAATATTCCATTTCGGGGTCATGCGTCGCCATTTGCAAAACGCGCGGATTTATTTTGTCGCTGTTCGTCAGCTTTGATTTGTCGAGCGGACGCAGCATTCCTTGTTTTATCATTATCGAAACGAAGTCGTTCGAGGGGATTATGATGTCATAGCCTTTCGCACCTGCTCGCAGTTTGGAATACATTTCTTCGCAGGTGGCATAACTGTCAAGTTTGACCGTGCAGTTGAATTCGGCTTCGAATTTTTCAACTACTTTTTCAGGCGTGTAATAAGTCCAGTTGTAAAGATAGAGCGTGTTCGCGTTTTTTTTGGAACATGATGTGGTCGCAAGAAGTGTCGCGGCGCAGATTGCCGTGGCGAATGCAAGTTTTTTAATTGATTTCATTTTTTTCTCCTAATATCGATTTAACCTCGTTTTAATTTGGCGACATCATACGATGCCGCTTTAGTTTGTTCTTTAAAACCAAGCACCGCAAAAAATTTCAATTTTCGAGGATGCCTAATTCGTCCGCGTTAAGCAACTTGTTGCAACGCATACGATATATTTTAAGGCATTTCGCCTTTAAATGCAAGACCTGCAAACGCGAGTCTCGCAAAAAAACACAAATGCCCGCAAAGCAAAATTGCGCCGAATTTCGCACTAATCAGTAAACCTGATTCGCTGCCACCTTTCGTTGAATTTTTCCAGACCTTCGCCCAAGTCGATTTTAAGACTGCAGTTGTTCATCTGCTCGGCTTCGTACATCGGCTTTTCTGTCATAAATTGCGCCGCGCTCAAATTCACAAAGCACGGAAAATTGAATGCGTCCAAAAATTTCGCGTACACTTCCGGGCGATGAATGTAGTTTATGAATTCATTCGCCAAATCATAATGCGGCGCGTCTTTCAGAATGCACATACTGTCGAGGTAACTCGCTCCTCCCTCGGCAGGAATGAAAAAGTCGATTGTCTCTTCCCATTTTTCTTTTGGAACTTCGCCATAGACAACTTCCGCATATCCGTGACAAAGCCAAAAGTCGCCCGAAGCGAATGACTTTCCGAAACTTTCCGCATCGAATTTCACGAGATTCGGAAGCCAATTTTGGATTATGAAATTTTCCGCCTCGTCCAATTCGGAATCGGAAAGCGAATTGACATCGTACCCCAAATGAGCGAGCGCATCGCCCATCACTTCGCGCATATCGTCCATCATCGTGGCGTGCCCTGCGAATTTCGCGTCGGAAAAAATGTTCCAACTGCGCTCGTAGTCCTCCGAAACTTTTGTCTTGTTCACGCTCACTCCAGCCGCACCAAAATAATACGGAACGGCATAGCGCATTTCCGGATCGTATTCAGCCTTTTCCAGCACCACGGGATTTATGTTCGCGCGGTTCGTCAATTTCGCTTGGTCCAATTCGCGCAGCATTCCCTGGCGAATCATTATCGAAACATAGTCCTGCGAAGGAACTACGATGTCGTAGCCTTTCGCGCCCGCGCGGAGTTTGGAATACATCTCTTCGTTCGAAGCGTAACTGTCAACTTTTACAGTGCAGTCGAATTCCTTTTCGAAATCGCGCAGCACTTCGTCCGGCGTGTAGTAAGTCCAATTGTAGAGATAGAGCACGCGCTCGTCTTTTTTCGAACAGGATGAAATGCACAAAATGAGAGCGCACAATGAGAGCGCAAGGAACGCCGAAAAAATTCGCGTCCGGAAAATCCGCGCCGAACACAAGCGCGTCAAATTATCAACCCAACTTTTTTTCATAAAAAAATCTCCCTCAATTTTCGACAGTGAAGAACGTGTCAACTTTCTTCACTGTCGAAAACATCATTTCGCAACGAAGTGAGAAATGACAATAAATACACGAGTTTTTGTGAAGCAAAAACTCGAGTTCAAAGTTGCCACACCATCACTGCGGCAACTTTGAACGTCCCTCAATTTTTGAGTAGTGAAAAAAGTCGCTTCCATCTCCCATCACCTTGAGGCGGCAAAATTTTTCACGCTCTTTCGCAGCACAATCGTCATCGCGCAAATCGCAAGGACAATTACGAACGAAAGCGCGTTTATCACGGGGCTAACGCCGAAGCGAATCATCGAATAGACATACAGCGGAAGCGTCGTGCTACCAGGTCCGCTCACGAGAAACGTAATCACATAGTCTTCGAGCGACATCGTGACGCTCATCATAAAACCGCTTATGATTCCCGGCACCAGTGCGGGGATTACGACCTTCGTCAAAGTCTGGATTTCGTTCGCGCCCAAATCGTGGCTCGCCTCGATTATCGAATAGTCGAATTCGTCGATTCTCGCGCTCACCATCAGATACACGAACGGCATACAGAACGTCGCGTGCGAAATGAAAATCGTGAGCAAGCCGAGCGACATTTTTATTCCGCTGAAAAAAATCAAAAGCGAAACTCCCATTATCACTTCGGGCAAAACCATCGGCAAAAAGCTCACGGTTTGAATGTACGCGCGTCCGTGGAATTTGTACCATGTAATCCCGATTGCCGCGAGCGTTCCCAAAATCGTAGCCACAACCGAAGAAGTTATCGCCACAAAAAAACTGTTCCAAAGCGAAGCCCACAAATCGCCCGAATTGAAAATCAGTTTTTCGTACCAGACGAACGAAAAATTCGTGAAGTTCGAATCCTTCGACTCATTGAACGAATATATGATTATCACGAAAAGCGGAATGAACAAAAACAAAAGGCAAATCGCAAGCATCGTGTTGGAAAAACTGAAATGCGTGGAACGCTTTTTCCAACTGCGCTTGGCGTGGACGGCGGGTTCTGAGGCTTGCATTTTTTTCAAAAAAATCTTGAAAGGATTTTTCATTTCACGCCGCCTCCGTTCGCGCCGCTTTGATTTGCGTCAATGGAATTTGCCAAAGTCCGAGCCAAAAAAGGCGTGTTCGTGTCCGCTGCCGCATCCTCTTTCGAAGAATTCTTTTTGAGGCTTTCTTCTTTTTTGTTCGAAGTGAACATCCACAAAATCGCCGCCACGGAAATCACGGTTATGACAAGGCTGAACGAAGAAGCCAGCGGCCAGTTGCGGACTTTCTGCACTTGATCCACGATGATGTTGCCAAGCATATAACTGTCCTTTCCGCCGACCATCTGTGGAACAGTGTACTGCCCGAAAATCGGAATGAAAGTGAAAATCATCGCGCTCAAAATTCCGCTTCGAATTCCCGGAATCAAAACCTTCAGCATCGACTGCGTTTTTGTCGCGCCCAAATCACGCGCGGCTTCAAGCAGACTAAAATCGAACCTGTCCACGGCGGTGAAAATCGGAAGAATCGCATAAGGCAGATACATATAGATGCTCACGACGATAATCGCGCCTTGCGTGAACATGAATTTGTGCGGAATGAAATTCTCGCCCGATGCAAGTCCGAGCGAATTCGCCAAATTCCAAAAAAATCTCAAAAGCGAATTGAGCAAGCCGTTGTCACCCAAAATCGTCATCCAAGCGAAAATGCGAATCAGCGAATTCGTGAGGAACGGAATTATGACCAAAATCAAAAAGAGCGTCTGATGGCGGCTTCGCGCGATGGCGTATCCGCATGGAAGCGCGAGCAAAATCGTGACGAAACTCGAAACGGCAGCAATCCAAAGCGTGCGCAAAAAGATTTTTCCGTATGCCGCATCAAGCATCTGTCGGTAGGCTTTGAGCGTGAATTCGTGAACTACCCCGCCGTAAACATCGCGCTTCATAAACGAATAGCATACTATGATGGCGATTGGCACGATAAAAAAAATCGTGAACCACCCGCCCATCGGCCATGCGTAGCGAGGTCCTGGATTGCTTTTTTTATGCTTGGTTTTGTTCGCGTCTTCCAAATTTTTATTCCACTTTCTATTTATTTATGTCTTCAACAATGTAGCCGTCATCGGCTGCCCAAGAAACATACACCGTGTCCTTCCACGCGATTTCAGGTCCGTCGTCAAGATAGTTCACGTGCTGCTTGAACACTTTTATGACAGTGCCGTTTTCCAAGCGCACATAAAATTTCGATTGGAATCCCGTGTAAATCGGCTCTTCGACGATTCCTTTGAAAACATTGATGTCGCGTCTGCCATGAACGTCAGGCTCTTCAAGCGTGATGCGGATTTTTTCCGGCCGAATCGTGAACGCCACCTTTTGCGCCACATCGGTATGCTCCCAGTCCGTGACCAAAATATTTTTGTCCTCTTCCTTCGTCGCCTGAGTGTCGCCCGCAAGCTGTGCCTGCAATCCCAACGCAGGCACATTGAGCGTTACCATGAAATCGTCCTCACCTTTGGGAGTTTTGTGCGGCTCACAATTTACGACGGTGCTTTCAAAAAGATTCGTCTCGCCGATGAACTGCGCCACGAACTGCGTCGCGGGGCTTTCATATATCTCGAACGGACTTCCCACTTGCAGGACATGCCCCGCGTTCATCACAGCGATGCGGTCGCTCACGGCAAGTGCCTCGCTTTGGTCGTGCGTGACATAAATGAAAGTAATTCCGATTTTGTCGTGAATCGTATCGAGATCAATCAAAAGGTTGGCGCGGAGTTTCGCGTCAAGTGCGGAAAGAGGCTCGTCCAAAAGCAGCACTTTCGGCTCGTTAATCAGGGCGCGCGCGATTGCAACGCGCTGGCGTTGTCCGCCCGAAAGCTGCGAAGGCTTTTTGTGCATGTGCTGCTCAAGTTGAACCAAAGCCAAATATTTTTGCACGCGCCCGTCGATTTCGGCTTTCGGAAGCTTTTGCAGCCTGAGCGGAAACGCGACGTTTTCGTAGACGCTCAAATGCGGAAAAAGCGCGTAGTTCTGGAAAACCGTGTTCGACTGCCTCTTGTTGGGCGGAAACGGAATCACATTTTCATCGTCAAAAAGAATCGTTCCTTCGTCGGGAAATTCGAATCCCGCTATGATGCGGAGAAGCGTCGTCTTTCCGCATCCAGAAGGTCCAAGCAGCGAAAAAAATTCGCCGGGCTTGATTGAAAAATCGATGTCGTCCAACGCGACAAAGTCGCCAAAACGTTTGGACACATGATCAATAGTAACCTGACTGCCTTTCAAATCGCGAGCCTCATCTATCTAAAATAACCTGCGGTTTCACGCCGAAAAAAACGCATAGTAGATAGAGTGATATTATTCGCGGGTTTTGTCAAGTGAATTTAGAAAAAAATCAAATTTTTTGCTTTGTGCGTGGAAGCAGGATTTTCCATTCTTTCGACCGCCTTTTTTATTATAATAGAAAATCAAATTTGCCATCAAAAATGCGAGCGGCGCGAACAACCTAAAACTCGGTAGCAAGCATGAAGCCTTGCGCAACAAACCGCAAAGTTTGCAAAATATTTCAAATTTTTCACAAAAACTATTGACACATTTTGAAACTCGCGTTACAATACCAAAACTTTTGCGCCAAAGACGGCGCGTTGCGCAGGGGCGCAAAAGAATCAAAAAAGCGCGAACGCTGCATAGGGTTTGAGAATTTTTTCTTGAAGTGCGGCAAACGCGCTTTGGGGAAAAATTATGGAAGACTCTATCACTTTCGAGGACCTCGGTCTTGACGAAAAGACCTTGGCAGCCATTGCCCGAAAGGGCTTTGAAACTCCTTCGCCGATTCAGGCATTGGCAATTCCGCGCCTTTTGAATGGCGATGCGAATGTCATTGCGCGAGCAAGGACAGGAACGGGAAAAACCGCCGCGTTCGGCTTGCCGATTGTGCAGGAATTGCGCGAAAGCCGCGACATCACTCAGGCTTTGGTTTTGGAACCCACTCGCGAACTTGCCATGCAGACTTGCACGGAATTGCAGTCGTTCACAGAGGGCGGCTATCCGCGAACGTGCGTTCTCTACGGCGGCGGCAGCTACAACACGCAAATCCGCGAACTCAAGCGCGGCTCTGAAATCGTAGTCGGAACTCCGGGACGCGTTCAGGACCACTTGGAGCGCGGAACTCTCGACATCAGCAAAATCAAATATTTCATCCTCGACGAAGGCGACGAAATGCTTGACATGGGTTTCATCGACGACATCGAGCGCATTTTTGAGCAGGCAAATCCGGACGCGCGAATCTTGCTTTTCAGCGCGACAATGCCCGCCCCCATTTTGAAAATCGCCGCAAAATTCATGGGCGAATACGAAATCGTGGAAGAAGAAGGCGTGGTGGAAGAACCGCTTCTTATTGACCAAAAATATTGGGTTGTGCGCGAGGGCGACAAAGTGGAAGCGCTTGTCCGCCTCATCGATTCAAGCCCGGATTTCTACGGACTTGTTTTCACGCAGACCAAAAACGACGCGGACACGGTTTCAAAACGGCTCGACGAAAAGGGCTATGAAGTGGCGGCACTGCACGGCGACATTCCGCAAAGCCAGCGCGAAAAAATTCTTGCGAGATTCCGTTCAAGGAAGACCCGCGTGCTTGTGGCCACGGATGTCGCCGCGCGAGGAATCGACATTTCGGGTTTGAGCCACGTTGTGAACTATTCGCTTCCGTTTGATGCCACCACTTACGTGCACCGAATCGGCCGCACGGGACGCGCAGGCTCTTCGGGATTTGCGGTTACATTCGTCTGCCCCAACGAAACGCGAAAATTGAATTTTCTCAAAGCGCGGGTGGCTCGCGCGAGCAAGGGCGACTTGAACGAAGGCGAAATTCCTTCTGTAAAGAACGTAATCAAAGTAAAGCAGGCGGCTTTGTTCGATGAACTGAAAAAATCGCTTGGCTTGAAAAAAGAATTCGAAGACACGGAATCGGAAGCGCAGGACGCGCAATCAAACGAAGTCGAGCAAATCGCTTCGGAATCATCGCAAGAAAATCAGAATGCTGAAAATGCGCAAATGTCGCCTGTTTCCGACGAGGGCGCGATTTCCGAAAACGAAAATTCGCTTGAGAAAAAATCGAATCTCATAAAGCCCGACTCGATGTTCGTGGAAATGGCGCGCGAACTTTGCGAAAACGACGAGCCAGAAAAAGTTTTGGCGGCGGTTCTTTCTGTAATGTACGGAAAGAAACTGAGCAAAAAACGCTATGAGGACATCAGCAAATCCGCGATGCCCAAATCGAAAGAATTTTCGCGCAGGGAACGAGGCTCTTCTTTTGGCGGACGCGATTTCGATGATTTCGATTCGAATCCGAACCAAAAGCGTCTTTACATCCAGTTGGGACGGCGAGACGGCTACAACGCGCGAGAGATTGCCGACTACTTTAGCGGCATCCTCAACATTCCTGAAAAACTGGTTGACCGAATCGATGTTTCAACGAATTTCAGTTTGGTGAGCCTCCCGATTTCAGACGCTGACAGAATGCTTGAAATGGCTGGCAAGGATTCTTCGATTCCGCACATCCATGTTGACGCAAAGCCGGCAGGCGGACGCGGCGGCAGAAGAGGCGGACGCGACAGGGATTTCGACGATGACTTTGGCGGAAGGCGCGGAGGACGAAGAGGCTTTGGGCGCGAAAGAGATTTCGGCAGAGGCAGGGGCTTCGACCGCGACCAAGATTTTGGAAGACGAAGCAGCCGCCCAAATCCGCACACGCCCACGGAGCGCAACGGAAGAAGCAGTTTCTTTAAAAGCAGGCGTGCAAAGGAATTCTAAAAATTCTTGAAAGGGCAAGCAAAAAGGCGGCGCGAGTTTTTCGTGTCGCCTTTTTTTATTTGGTTTTAAAATCCGCGCAACGAATGCGCGTTCAAAACTTTGCGGAAACTTTCGCAAAAATTCATGCAAGTTGCAGCGCCGTGAGCATCATCGGGGAAAACGCTTCATAAGTGCTTTCGATGCTTTTTTTTGTGCACAAATTTATCGTCGCGGTCAAAATCGAAACGGCCTTTTTTTGTGCGGCAGCGGCTTCACAATAAAGCGCGTAGGTTTCCATGTCTTGCGCGAGCGCACCCATTTTTGCCCATGATTTCCATACGCGTTCGCCTTTAGCATTGTACGAACTCAGAAAATCGCTTGAAAAGACCATCCCGATATGCGCCTTGCGTTTCTGCGAAAGCGCGAAATCTGCCGCGTTCTTCAAAAGTTCAAAATCCGCCGAAGGAGAAAAAGTTCCGTCCAGTTCGAATTGGCTCGCATAATTTGAGTCCGTGGAAACGCTCATCGCGAATACCATTTCTCCCGGCGCGATTTTTCTTTGCAATGCGCCGCAAGTTCCTGTGCGGATGATTTTCTGCACGCCATAAAAATTGTAAAGTTCGTGGACATAGATTCCTGCGGACGGCATACCCATTCCGCTTGCCATAATCGTAACTGGCTTGGAATTGTATGTGCCTGTGAACACTTTGATGTTTCGGACATCGCTTACAATCTTTACATTCGAAAGAAATTTTTGCGCAGTCCATTCAGCCCGCCCTCCATCGCCAGGCAAAATCACGGTGGGCGCAATCTGCCCGAACTTCGCGCGGATGTGCGGCGTGGGAATTGCCGCCTTTGAGGAAGATTTTTTTTCTGTCATAAGATGCCTTCTTTGGGGAAAATATTTTGAAATGTTTTTGTAATGATTTGATTATACAACCGTTTTTAATTTTTGTAAAGTGAGCGCGTGCTTCGAAAAAAACTTTTCAACTTATTTCAACTTAATCGATTTTCTGCGCACAACCCGTCCCAAACTTTACCTTGATTTTTCGGGCAAAAAATGCTACAATAGAATGATATGGATATTAAAATGTGGCAAAACACATTCAAACGCTCACGGATCTTCCGCAGATACAAGGAATGGACTGCGACGATTTGCTTTTCTCTTGCGGCCCTCATCATCGCGCTCATCTGCGCGATGGGCTATTTGGCATATTCCGGGGCGTTGAACTACACTCGAAAATTGTACGCCGAAACTGGACACGATTTGGTCGAACGCCACATTGACTATTTGGACGGATTTTTGGCAGAATATTTTGACGACTTGCGCAGGTTTTCGCAGATGCCGGAATTGAAGAACGGAAATCCGCAAGAGGCGGTGGAATTTTTGGCGAATGCCGCACCTAAAAAACGGCGCACTTTGGAAGTGCCAGCCTTCGCCTCCTCTGACGGACACGCCATTTATGCGGACGGGCGCGAAGCGGATATTTCGCGGGAATTTTTTTTCACCCATGCGATGCGCGATGACGGAGAATTCGTTGCAGAATTGTATGACGTTGATTTGGACGATAACGACGAGTTCGTGATTGCGAAGGGCGTTCGCGCGGACGGCGAAAGCGTGGGCGTAGTTTTCTATTCAATGCGCTTTTCAAGCCTTGTATCGCCAGTTTCAGGAATGTCAATCGGCGATGTGTTTTCCGGATTTGTAATCACTTCACAAGGCGAATTCATCGTTCCTTTGAAAACGGATTCGATTCTGAACACTGACGACGATTCTTTTGGGCGCGGCAACTCAGACGCCATGCAAAACCTTGTTTCTCGAATAGCAGAAAACCCGCGCGGCTATGCGGTTTTGCGCTCGCGTTTTTTTCCCGATGAATTCGTGGAGTGGGCGGAAATCAAAGGAACAGATTGGATAATCGCGATTTCCGCTCCTTTTTCAAAAATAGACCTTGAAGTGCACGATTTTAAGATGCGCGTGATTTTGGTTTGCGGCATTCTTGTTGTCGCGACAATCATCGCTTCCATGCTGATTTTCATTTCGATTATGCGAAGGCATTTTTCTCATCGACTGACGCTTCAGCAGACTAAGGACATAGACGAACTCACGGGGCTTTGGACTGAGGCATACTTTGAAGAACTGGCGGTCAAAATTTTCAATGAGAATCCCAAGAGCAACTATCTTATTTTGGGCGTGGACATCCGAGGTTTCAGAATCATGCAGCAAACCGAAGGAATCCATGCCGCGAACGAGCACCTAATCAAACTTTCGCGCAGGCTCGATGAAATTGCGCGCGAAAAAAAAGGCATTGCCGCACGCGGACACATCGACCATTTTTATTTGATGTATCCGATTTCCGACAAAGAAACCGCGCTCCGTGAACTCGACTCGTTTTTGTACAACGGCAATTTTCTTGCGGGGCGACTGGGCGAACTTGTCCCGACGAAGGCTGGAATTGTTTTTACGGGAAAAGACTACGAGCGCGACAGCATTCAAAACCTCATCGGCAAGACAAGTTACGCAAAGCACATGTCGCAAGACAATTTGCTGAGAAATTATTCGGTCTACGACAGCAACATGGAAACGCGCATTCTCTACGAAAAACGCATGGAACGCTTCATTCCAATCGCGTTCGCGCACAATGAATTCTATGTGCTTTATCAGCCGAAGATAAATTTGAACGACGGAAAGATTGTCGGCGCGGAAGCCTTGGTGCGCTGGAAGTCTGCCGAACTTGGCAATGTAACGCCGGACAATTTCATTCCGCTTTTCGAGCGCAACGGCTACATAAACCGCTTGGATTTCTATGTCTACAAAAAAGTCTTTGAATTCATGGAAACGCAAATCTTGAAAAAAGAAAAAAAACTTGTTCCGATTTCCGTGAATATGTCGCGATTCCATTTGAATGACGAAAAGTTCGTTTTGAAATTCACAAATCTTTTTCGCGAATACAGCATTCCGCCACAAATGGTCGAAGTGGAAATTCTTGAACGTTCGCTCGGAGTCGCGGACGACCGTGCGCGAGAAGTGGCAGAGAAACTGCACGAAATCGGTTTCCGAGTTGCCATCGATGACTTTGGAACGGGCGAATCTTCGCTGAGTTTGATTTCGAAAGTTCCTGCCGACATTCTCAAACTTGACCGCAAGTTCATGCTGGGCGTTCAAGCCGCATCGTCTTCTTCCGACGACGAACTGAAAGTGGTGCGGCAAATCGTGGAGATGGCGCGGCAACTCGGCAAGGAAACAATTTGCGAAGGCGTGGAAACCGAACAACAGGTGAATTTCCTGCGCTCGATAAATTGCGACTATGTTCAAGGATTTTTCTATTCCAAGCCGCTTTCTGAAAAAGATTTCATCGAATATTTGGAGAACCATTTGTGATGCAAAAAAAAATCTACACGGCGGCTGTGGTGGGAACTGGACGAATCGGCTTTATGCTTGGCTTCGACAAAAAACGCGAACAGCCCGCAAGCCACACGATGGCACTGAATGCGAATCCGCGCGTTAAGATAATTGCGGGCGTGGACAAAAATCCAGAAAACCTTTCAAAATGGAAAAAGTCGAATACTTCCGCGCAAGTCTTCGAAAGCGTAGAAAAAATGTACGAGGCGTTCGCTGGATGCGGCGGAAAAAACGCGCGAAGCGGCGAGCCAGACATCGTTGTGGTGGCAGTGAACGAAGACGCGCATCTTTCGGTGGCACTAAAAGTGATTTCGCACAAGCCGCGCCTTTTGATTTTGGAAAAGCCCGTCGCGCTGAATTTGGGCGAAGCGGAAAAAATCCGCCGCGCCGCAAAAAAATTCTCAGTTCCCATTTTGGTGAACCACGAGCGACGGTTCGCGCTGGACTGGAACGCGGCCGCGGACTACATCAAAAAAATCGGCGACGTGCAAAGCATATCCGCAAGGCTTTTTTCGGGAATGCGCCTTTACGACCCCAGCGCGGAAAGCACAGGCGGCTACAGTTTGATTCACGATGGAACGCATTTGGTGGACATCGTGCTTTTTTTGCTTGAAGCGATTCAAAAAGATAAAGGCGCAAAAAATGCTGGCGCGATTTTGAAAAATCCGATTTTGAGCGGAATCAAATTTGACGAAAAAAACAAAAAAGTCGTGCGCAACTTGTCCGCGCATTATTCTGTAAAATTCTGTCCAAGCGTGAATTTGGAAATGAGCGGGCGCAGCAGATTTTTTGGATTCGAAGTAGACGTGATTGGAACGGAAGGAAGAATTTTCATCGGCAACGGCTTTGCAAAATTTTTTCTTCGCGCAGAATCGAAATTGTATTCGGGATTTTTTTCGCTCAAAGAAGACGCGCAAATCGTCCTGCCAAAAAAGCGCGGGCGCGTACAGACCGAATATTTTTCGAACATGGTGCAAAACGCCGTTGATTTTTTGGACGGACGCGCCCCCCTCAAGTCCACGCTACAAACCGGAACAAACGCGCTCAAAGTGCTGGAAGAAATAAAATCCTTGCTGAAAAAATAAATGCAAGCCTACACACTCATCATAGGAAAACGCATCTCAAATCGTGCGCACCCCCGAGGAGGAAATTTATGAAAAAAATCGGAAAAATTGCGGTGGCTTTGACCGCACTTTCAGTTTTGGCGTTCGTTTCATGCGACACGAAAAAAGTTAAAGAAACTGCGGAAATTCCAGGTTGGGATTTGGTTTTCCAAGACGAATTCGACGAGTTCAACTCGGAAAATTGGTCGTACCAAAATTGGGAGCCGGGCACTGTGAACGCTGAACTTCAAAAATACACGGATTCGCCGGAAAATGTCTACGTCAAAAACGGCGCACTCGTCATTCAGGCTTTGAAAGATGACGCTGGTCGCTACAAATACACTTCCGGCAGATTGATTTCGTTTCAAAAAAAAGAATTCAAATACGGCCGCTTTGAGGCGCGAATCAAAGTTCCTTCCGGGCGCGGCTTTTTGCCGGCGTTTTGGCTGATGGGAAATGAAAGCGGCTACGGGCAATGGCCTCGCTGCGGCGAAATCGACATAATGGAAGTGATGGGGCACGACACCAAAACGCTTTACACGACAATCCACTACGGAAGCGACATTTCGCGCGACGCGCGGCAAGGACAGGGAATCACTTCGGGCAAAACGGATTTTGCAAAGGATTTTCATGTCTACGCCTGCGAATGGGATCCAGGCGAAATCAGATTTTATGTTGACGACGCACTCGTCCACAAAGAAAATCGATGGTACACGGCGCGCTCATTTAATGGAAAAAGACAGCCCTATCCTGCCCCGTTCGACAGGAATATGTACATCATCTTGAATTTGGCGGTGGGCGGAAGTTGGGTGGGAAATCCCGATGAAAGCACTAAATTCGGGAAAAATGCGCAGATGGTTGTGGACTACGTTCGCGTCTACCAAAGGCAGGGCGGCTATGATGGAATGGAAGCAAATTGCGTGGAGCCGGAAGTCTCTTTTAATCCGAAGCGTCCGGAAGAAGGAAACATAATTTTGGACATTGCCGAAAAGAATTTCGGAAGCGAAGCCGGACAATGGCGTTACCTTCAAACCCAAGGCGGGAGCGGACGTGCTTCGATAAAAGGCGGGGCAATTTGCGTGGAAACGGAAAACGCAGGCAGCGTGGATTATTCGTTGCAAATCGTCCAAGGCGAAATTCCTCTTCGCAAGGGAAGCACTTATACGTTCGCATTCGATGCGCGTGCGGACGAAGCGCGAAAAATCAGCGCGGCGTTCAAAGAGCAAGTCGCTTGGACGGCGTTTTTTCAGCAAACTGTGAATTTGACGCAAGAATACAAACATTTCGAATACACGTTTACAGTAAACGGCGAAAGCGACGACAACGCGCGGCTGGAATATAATTTGGGCGCGTTCGGAAGCACGGCGAATGTTTACATCGAAAATGTAAAATTGACAAAAAATGATTGAAACAGGTGCAGGAATAATTTGCAGCGCGGATTTTCGCCGAAACGCGTAGCGGTTTTGCGTGGACATTTATATTGAAAACAGTGCGAAAAAATTCCTCTATTGCAATTAGCGCGAAAAAATTTTATAATCGTAACAAATTTAAAGTTGCCGAACTGCTTCAACTTCGAGAATTCCCGCTTCGCGGAAATTCTCGCCTATATATTGCCTGCTCGCGCAGGCGAACTTAAGTTCCTCGGAAATTGACATTTCCTGCGGACTTAAGTTATAAGGAGTGTCTATGTGTGGAATTGTTGGATATGTGGGAAACGAACTTGCCACGCCGATTCTGATTGACTCGCTCAAAAAACTCGAATACCGCGGATACGATTCTGCGGGAATTGCCGTGCTTGACGGCGAAAACATAATCGTGCGCAAGTCGAAAGGTGCGCTCAAAGTTTTGCAGGAGCGGATTGCGAACGAGACAATCAAAGGCTCAATCGGAATCGGGCACACAAGATGGGCCACGCACGGCGAGCCAAGCGATTTGAACGCGCATCCGCAGACAAATGTCTCCGGAACGATTGCCGTAGTCCACAATGGAATCATCGAAAACCATTCGCAGCTCAAACAATGGCTTCAAAGCCAGGGCACGGTTTTTAAAAGCCAGACCGACACCGAAGTGGTGGCGCATCTCATCAATTTTTTCTACTCGCAGACGGGCGACATTTTTTCCGCAGTGATGGACGCGCTCGCAAAATTGGAAGGCTCTTACGCACTTGGCGTTTTGTGCAAAAATTTTCCGGACAGAATCATCGCCGCGCGAAACGAAAGCCCGCTTGTGGTGGGTTTGGGCAAAGGCGAAAATTTCATCGCAAGCGACGTGCCCGCCCTGCTTTCGCACACACGCGAAGTTTATTTTTTAGAACAAAAGGAAATCGCTGTCGTCTATTCAGACCACGTTGACCTTTTTTCCACCGAAGGCGAACGCCATATTCGCGAACCCTATCACGTGGAATGGGACGCTTCATCCGCGGAAAAAGAAGGATACGCGCATTTCATGCTGAAAGAAATTCACGAGCAGCCCAAGGCGATTTTGGACACGATGCGGCCGCGTCTTATAAAGGAAGGCGGAGCGCAGGGCGAAAATCCAATCGACATAAAATTCGAAGAACTCGAAAAACAAATCGATTGGAAAAATGTGGGAAGAATCGTCATCACTGCCTGCGGAACGGCTTCTTATGCGGGGCAAGTGGCAAAATACGCATTTGAAAAATTCGCGCGGCTTTCCATCGAAGTTGACATTGCATCCGAATACCGCTACCGAAATCCCATCATGAACGCGAACGACATTTTCATCGTCATAAGCCAGTCGGGAGAAACCGCCGACACGCTCGCAGCATTGCGCCTTGTAAAAAAGGCGGGCGCGAAAATCATCGCCATCACAAACTGCGTAGGCTCATCGGTTTCGCGCGAGGCGGATTATGTAATCTACACTTGGGCGGGCGCGGAAATTTCCGTGGCTTCCACAAAGGCGTACACGGCGCAACTCGTCTGCCTTTATATGCTCGCGCTCAAAGCAGGCGCGGAACGCAAAACGATTTCTCAAAGCGAATATGAAAACGCGCTTTTGGAATTTGAAAGCGTTCCGCAAAAAATCGAAGACATTCTAAAAAACGAAAGCGTCGTGCAAAAACTCGCCTCGCAGAATTTCAACAAGGCAAGCGTCTTCTACATCGGGCGCAGATTCGACAGCGCGTCATGCCTTGAAGCCGCGCTCAAACTAAAAGAAGTGAGTTATATGCACAGCGAGGCTTTTGCGGCGGGCGAACTCAAGCACGGTCCAATCGCGCTCATCGACAAAGACTCGCTTGTAGTGGCAATCGCTTCCGACGTGGAACTCTACGATAAAATCCACTCGAACATCGAGCAGGTAAAATCACGCGGAGCGCAGACTTTGGTAATCACGCAGGACGATTCGGGATATTTTTCAGACACCGCCGACGACATTATCGCAATTCCAAAAATCAGCGCGGCCTTCGCGCCACTTCTTACCGTGATTCCGGCTCAACTTTTCGCCTACTATTGCGCCGTGCTCCGAGGAAACGACCCCGACAAGCCGCGCAATTTGGCAAAGTCCGTCACAGTGGAATAAAGGCGTTGTTTTTGCTTTTTGGAAATTCCAATTTCCAAAAATATTGAAAGCGCGGTTTTGCAAGAAAAAATCGCGATACAAAAAACTCAAATTTGGCGATGCGATTTTTGAAAAGTTGCTTACGCACACTCAAAAATGATTTTGCGAAATTGATATTTCGCAAAATCATTTTTGTAGGAGTGTTGCCAAAAAGCACCGTCTTTGGGAGAGAAAAATGTCATACACGAAAAATGAAGTATTGCAATATGTTTCGGAAAATGACGTGAAATTCATAAAGTTGTTTTTTTCCGACATATTCGGAAACATAAAAAGCATTTCGATTCAGCCGCGCGAACTTGAACGCGCTTTGGAAAGCGGCATCTCGTTCGATGCAAGCGTAGTGCCGGGATTTTTGAATGTATGCACGAGCGACTTGTTTTTGATTCCCGCGCCGGAGACGCTTTCCGTTTTGCCGTGGCGTCCTCAACAAGGAAAAGTCGTCCGCCTTTTTTGCACGATTCGTTATCCTGACGGAAGGCCGTTCGAAGGAGATATGCGCACGCTTTTGAACGAAATCGACTGCGAGGCGAAAAATTCGGGCTATGAAATCAAGGCGGGAATCGAAAGCGAATTTTATCTTTTCAAACTGGACGCAGACGGAAACCCCACAAAAATCCCGCTTGACGATGCAGGCTACTGCGACCTTGCGCCCAAGGACAAAGGCGAAAACGTTCGCCGCCAAATCTGCCTCTACCTCGAACAGATGGGCATCCAGCCGGAAATGTCGCACCATGAAGCAGGCCCTGGCCAGCAGGAAGTTGTGTTCCGCTACAGCAATGTCTGCGCCGCCGCCGACAATCTTGCAACGTACAAGACAATCGTGCGCACGGTTGCCGCTGCCAACGGACTTTACGCTTCGTTCGCGCCAAAGCCGCTTGAAAGTTGGCACGGAAACGGGCTTCACTTGAGCATTTCGATTTCAAAAAACGGAAGGAATATTTTTTGCGGCGAAGAACTCTGCGAAGATGCCCAAAATTTCATCGCAGGAATTTTATCCCACGCGGAAGAAATCACTCTTTTTACGAATCCGCTGAAATCCTCGTACAAACGCCTCGGCGAATTCGAAGCTCCGGAATACGTTTCCTGGAGCCGCCAAAATCGAAGCCAGCTCATTCGCCTGCCAGCCGTCGCGGACAGCGAACTTAGCCGAATCGAATTGCGCTCGCCCGATTCAAGTTGCAACCAATACCTCGCGCTCGCGCTCGCAATCAAAGCGGGATTCGACGGCATAAAAAAAGGCCTCCCCCTCGCCCCCGCCGTGAACCTCGACCTATACAATGCCAACGACGATGAAACGAAGGGCTTGAAAAAATTGCCGAAGAATTTTGACGAGGCGAAAAAAATCGCGATGCAAAGCGAATTCATAAAATCCATTTTGCCGAAAGTGACGCTCGACGCGTTCGAAGGCTTCGATGGAAATTCGGAAGAAATTTAACTCAATGGACAAAAATCTATGGACAGCGTTCTCATAGTTTCAAACACAAACACGACTCTTCAAATAATTTCGAGTTTGCTCGGCTCGCAAAAATTTTCGCGCGTTTCCACAATTCAAAATGGCACGCAAGCGCGGCGAGATTTGCTGGACACGCAATACGACCTCATCATCATAGACACTCCCCTCCCCGACGAACTTGGAGACGACCTTGCCTTGCACGCCGCAGAGTCCACCGATGCGGGAATCATTCTCATAGTGCGCGCGGAAATTCTTGACGACGTGAATGCGAATGTCGAAGACGCGGGAGTTTTTGTTTTGCCAAAGCCAATAAGCCCCGAATTTTTTTATCAAGCGGCGAAACTCCTCACAGCAAGCAGAAAGCGCGTGCGGCTCCTCGAAGACGAAAACAAAAAATTGCAGCAAAAAATTTCAGAAGTGCGGCTCGTTGACCGCGCGAAATGCATTTTGATTCAGCGTCTGGAAATGACCGAACAGCAGGCGCACCACTACATCGAAAAGCAGTCGATGGATTTGCGTCAAAGCCGCATCGTCACGGCGCAGAACATTCTAAAGACTTATGATTTGTAGCCCCACCCCACACACAACGATGCGTGCGAAAAAATCGCGCTTTTCAGTTGAAGCCAGAATCTGCCCACTGAATATCATCAATTCTAAAATTCTAAAAGTTATTTTTTAACAGTGAAAAAATTTCATAAACCAAACATCGCACTTTACCGAAAATTTATATTATGAAAAGAAAAATTTATTCTATTGCAACGTGCGCCCTTTTTGCGATACTTGTTTCATGCAAGACGACTCAGCAGGAAATTGCTGAAACTCCGGCTATCGAAAAACATTTCGGCGTAAAAACCTACGTCAACACCGGCGTGAACAACGCGACGGGGAGAATCTCCACCGTGCTTGTTTTCAATGAGATAATCGAAGTGACGGGCATCCATCCGACAACTCGCGAGCGTTTTACTTTGACTGAAAATGATTACAAGTACGATCCGATTACGACAGAACTGAAAATCACGATGCCGAAAGACGTTAAATACACGATTCGTGATTTGGGCTTTCACATCGTGGGCTTCGCGGCCGACCCCGGAATCTTCGTGCTTTCGGGAATCGACCCCAAGCGCGATGAAATCAGCGTTGCGATAGCCGGAAAAAAAGCCGTGGAAGGAAAAGATTTCGACTACGACAAATCAACGTGGCGCATAACAAGCCTTGTTCCGCTCAATGTGGATTCGGATTCGTTTCAAATCTGCTGGGCGACAAAAAACGGCAACGTGACTTTCTCGAACGACACGCAAAAATTTCGCGACCAATATATAAAGATATACGCGGAATGGGTAAAATCCGTTGGGCTTTAGGCGCGTTCTCCATTCTTCATAATCTAAACTTCATCCGCGCGAACGGAAAAAGAGCCACACAAAAATTCGAATTTAGGATTGCCGCGCAAACTCAGCGGCAATCTTAATTTTTATTCCGCCTCGGTCTTCAACTTTTCCAAAAGGGCGCGGCATCCCAAATCGACATCATCGTAAGTCTCGTCGAAATTTCCTGTGTACCACGGATCGGCGATGTCGCGCGAAAGCCCTGCGAATTCCAAAAGCAAATGAATTTTTTTGTGCGCTTCGGGCTTCAAGATGCGGCGCATATAATACAAGTTTTCCGAATCCATCGCCAAAATCAAATCGTAGCGTTCGCCGTCCGCGGCGGTGAGTTTCCTTGCGATGTGTTCGTCGAACGGAATCCCCATCTGCGAAAGTTTCGCGCGAGTTCCGCGATGCATTCCATTTCCGATTTCATCGTTGTTCGCGGCGGCTGAATCCACTTGGATTCTTCCGTCCAAGCCGGCGTTCTTCACGAGATTTTTCATTACGAATTCCGCCATCGGCGAGCGGCATATATTTCCGTGGCAGACAAAAAGAATTCTTTTCATAAATAAATCTTCTCGAACATCGAAATTTCGATGGGCTTTGAAAAATAATATCCTTGAAACAAATCGCAGCCGTAATTTGCCAGCAAGTCCACCTGCTCCTTGTATTCGATTCCCTTGGCGACGATTTTTGTTTCCAAACTGTGCGCCATCGTAATGAACTGCTTCATTATGATGTAGGCGTTTCGAGAAGTGCGCGCGTTTGACAAAAAGTCCATTTCAAATTTCAAAACTTCGATGTCATAATCGCGCAGCATTTTGAGCGAAGAATATCCCGCGCCAAAATCTCCTATTTCAATCACGAAGCCGAGTTTCCGAAGTTCTTCCACGAGAGCCATTTGCTGATCCGAATTCATCATCATTATGGTTTCGGTGATTTCAATGTGAAGATTTTTTGGATTGATGTCGTATTCCTCAAAAAGTTCGGTGAATTCCTGACTGATGTCCATCAAATAAAAATCGCGCGGAGAAAGGTTCACGGAAATATAGAAGTTGTCATTGCCTTTTGCCTTCCATTCAGCAAGTTTTTTGAAAACCAAATTCCAAACATGCCTGTCAACTTTCGCAATCATTCCGTTCTTTTCAAAAATCGGAATAAATTCCGCAGGCGAAATCAGCCCTTCGTCAGGATGCTCCCAGCGAATCAAAGCCTCCGCGCCGAGCACCTTTCCGTCCTGCGTGAACTGGGGCTGCAAATAAATCTTTATCTGTTCGGTAGAAATCGCCTCGGAAAGTCCATGCGTCAATTTCTGTTCGCGCACAGCCGTGCCGTGCAATGCGCCGTCATACCAAGCCACGTGTTTTTCGTACTGCCCTTTTATAGTCTCAATCGCGGCGAACGCCCTGTCGCACATGAAAGAAACCTGCATATCCTGATCTTCGATTTCGTAAACGCCGAAATAGCAAATCGGCATTACGGCAAAATTGACCGAATACTTTAAAATTTGATCCGTGGTGTCAATCAAATATGTCAAGTCCAACATTTCTTTCGGAACAAGAAGCGCGAATCGGTCGTTATCGATTCTGCCGTAAACTTCGCCTGCCACCAATTTTTCCTGCAAGTTGAGCGCAATCAATTTCAGGATTTTGTTGCCTTCCGTCATTCCGTAGATTTCGTTCACAAGTTTGAAATTGCCGATGTCGGAACAAACCATGCAGTATTTTTTATCAGGATTGGCTTCCAGCATAAGCGCGGCTTTTTCGTAAAAAGATTCCTTGTTGTAAATGCCCGTAAGCAAATCGTGCGTGTTGAGAAAACGCTGATGCTTTTCGCGCATATTCTCTTCGGTAACGTCAACGACAAAAAAATAACTTCCCACGAATTCGTGCTTGGCGTTTTCCAAATGCGAAAACGACTGCCTGTAAAACGCGCCCTGCCCGTCCACTTCTTCGAAAACAGTCCGCTCAAACGGAGAGCATTCCGAAAGCCGCTTTTTGTCCGCGAATTCAGCAATGGACGCGCGCAGGAATTCTTCCATATTTTGATCCGCTTTGAAGTCGTAGATTTTTTTCGCGCAGTCGTTCATAAAGACGCATTTGTCTTCGCTGTCAAAAATCATTATCCCGTTATTCATATTCTGAATCACGCGGAAAATGGATTCGCGCACCAAAAATTTCGGAATGAAATTGAACGAAAAATTATAAATCAAAACGCAGAAAAGCCCATAAAAGACCACGGAAAAATCCACGGGAATTTCAAAAAGGACGTAGAACGAATTCAGCAGGACTATGACGGCGAGGAAAAGCACAAGCCCAAAATATTTCATCTTGTAGAAACTTGGCACAAGCACGGTTTTCCATATAAGGCTTGCGAACGTAAGCACGACAATGACATACGAAAGCGAAAGATGTAGGTCGTAGGGAAAATTCGGGATTATCCTGTAATAAGATGCGGGCGCGAAAAAATGCCATTCCGAATAGAATGATTCCACCGAAAAAACCGCGTGTGAAAAGATGTTCGGCACGAACTGCGCGATGTCCAAAGCAATCAGCAAAAACAACGCGAGCATCGATTTTTCAAACCAAGTCGTCTTCTGCCGCTCTTTTCGGAAGAACGCCTTCACATCGTATCGAAAAAAAACGTAGAAAGCCTCGTACCACCTGCGCGAAGTAGACGCGCTCGGAAAAGCATATTCCACGCTGAAATACAAAAGCAAAAACAAAAGTATGTCGATGAAGCAAAAATACCAAGAAAAGAAAACAGTCGCCATCAGTTCGGACGTAAGGTGCGGAATGAAAATGTTCGGAAAAACCGTGAAAAATCCAACGATGAGCAAATCAAAAATTTTTTGCGAAAGAGAAAAATTTTCGTTTTTCGCATAAGAGATTCTGAAAATCGTAAGCGCGATTAAAATTTCCGTGAAAATCAGAATCAAAGTATAACACAACTTCATCAAGACATTTTATCACAGATAGCGAATTTTTGCAACAAAACTCGTTGCAAGAAGTTTATCTGGAGAAACTAAAAACATCGCAAAGGCCCGTCCGAACGCGCGGCGATTTTCTTTCGCAACATTCTCAAATCAGCAAATCCGTCGCAGGGCGTTGGGCTTGAAACCATCCGCACGAATCAAAATTCCCTTGCCAACAATGTCGATTTGCGATATAATTTATTCGGTGGGAAAATGAATCGCAGCGAAAACGAACTCTACATCATCGGCGCGGGATTCGCGGGTCAGATGATTGCAGGCGACATAAAGCGCAAAAAAATATTCGGCAAAGTCCGCGCGTTTTTGGACGACGACAAAAATCTGATTGGCGCGGAAATCGACGGCATTCCCGTGCTCGGTCCGATTGACGACATCGCGCTTGTGCTCAATCCCAAACCAAGCGACGAAGCCATCCTCGCAATTCCCACCGCAAACGTCGAGCGCATCGCAAAAATTTACAAGGCGTTAAAAGCAAGCGGATTTCTCAGGATAAAAATTCTTCCAAGCATAAGCCAAGTGGTGAACGGAACTGCCCACCTCGTGCAGGCACGCGAAATCGATCCGCTTGACATTCTCGGGCGCACTCCGGTTACGATTCCCCTGCGTGAAAGCCTCTCCTATTTGCGTTCCAAGCGCGTGATGATTACAGGCGCGGGCGGTTCGATTGGTTCGGAACTTGCGCGGCAGTTGCTTTCAGGCGGCGCGGAGCGGCTCTATCTTTTTGGACACGGCGAAAATTCGATTTACCTCATCGACAGGGAACTTCGGATTCTGCAACAAGAGGGCGTAGGCGAAGCCGCCACGATTGTTCCGATTATCGGCGACATGAAGGACCGCGAATATGTGCGCCACATCGTGCGCGCCACAAAGTGCGATGCTATTTTTCATTGCGCGGCATACAAGCACGTTCCGCTGATGGAAGAGAACGCCGTGGCTGCGGTGGAAAACAATGTGTTCGGCACGAAAAATCTTTTGGACGCGGCATTGGAATCGGGCGTAAAAAAATTCGTCCTCATTTCCACGGACAAGGCCGTTCATCCTGTTTCGGTCTACGGCGCGTCAAAAATGATTTGCGAAAAATTGGTTTTGGATGCGGCGAGCAAAATCAAAAAAACGCATACATCGAATTCGGGCGAAGGCGAGCGGGCGTTCTTGTTCGTGCGCTTCGGAAACGTGCTCGGCTCTCGCGGCTCGATTCTGCCGCTTTTCATGGAACAGATAAAAAACGGAGGTCCGCTCACCGTCACCGATGAAAACATGGAGCGGTATTTTATGACGATTCCAGAAGCGTGCTCGCTCGTGCTTCAAGCGGGGGGTACAGGAGTGAACGGCGCGTCGTACCTTTTGGACATGGGCGAGCCAATCAAAATAAAGGATTTGGCAGAACAGATAATTTTGTTCAGCGGACTTGAAGTTGGAAAGGACATCGAAATCAAATACACAAAGCCGCGCCCCGGCGAACGCCTTGCCGAGCCGCTTTGGGCGGAAGAAGAATCTCCCGAACCCACGGCTTTTCCGAAAATCCTCAAATTGAAAAAGCCTTCGCAGAATGAATTCGACTTGGACGAACTTTTGGAAAAACTGCGTCCGATTTGTTTTGGCGGAAACGACTACAGAAATGCCGACACGCTCAAAAAAATTCTGTGCGACGCGATTCCTTCGCTAAAGCAATTCTACGAAGACAAGGGAAAGGTGGCGTAATATGCCTGATTTGCTCAAAGTTCCGTTTTCGCGCCCATCGATTTCCGCCGCGGAAGAAGAAGCCGTCCTGCGCGTCTTGCGTTCGGGCTGGCTCACTACGGGAAACGAGGCTTTGGCGTTTGAAAAAGAATTCTCCGACTTTATGAACAATGTCGGTCAGAATGTGAAGGACGCGCGCGCGAACGCAGGGCTTTCCAATGATGATGTAATCAGCCTTGCCGTGAACAGCAACACAAGCGGAATGATTTTGGCGATGGAGGCTTTGGGCGTGCGTCCGGGACGCGCCGTAATAACAACGCCGTACACATTCGTATCCACGGCGGCATCGGCAAAGCATTTGGGCGCGGACGTGATTTTCGCGGACATAGAGCCAAACTCCTATTCGATTGACGTTGGAAAAGTGGAAGAAATCCTAAAGCGCGACACGGAAAAAAAAGTGTGCGCAGTGGTTGCCGTCCACATCGGCGGAAACATCTGCGATATGCGCCGCCTTGTAGAAGTCGCGCACAAATACGGCGTAAAAGTAATCGAAGACGCGGCGCATTCATTTCCTTCGCTCACGCAACTTGGCTTTGCAGGAACGATTTGCGATGCCGGAGTTTTTTCGTTCTACGCCACAAAAACGATGACGACCGCGGAAGGCGGAATGGTGTGCACAAGAAACGAGGAGGCGGCACAAAGAATGCGCATCATGCGAATGCACGGAATGGACCGCACCACTTGGGATCGCTACACCTCCCCGCGCGCCTCATGGGAATACGACATAGTTGAAAGCGGCTACAAGTTCAACATGCCAGACATTTTGGCAGCATTGGGACGCGCGCAGCTTTCCCGCGCGAACGATTTTTTTGAAAAGCGAAAGCGCATTGTGCAAATGTACAATGAGGCGTTCAAGGATTTGGATTTTGTCAGGATTCCGCCAGACGGCGAAGGAAACGCATGGCATTTGTATCTGCTTCAAATCGCAAGCGAAAAACTTAAAATCACTCGTGATGAATTCGCGCTCGCGCTGCAAAAAATGGGAATCGGAATTTCCGTGCATTTTATCCCGCTTTTTTACTTTACTTATTGGAAAAAACTTGACGCGAATTTTACTGCGGAAAATTTTCCGAATGCGGCGCGTGCCTATGCCGCCACAATCACGCTTCCGCTTTGGCCCGATATGACGATTGCGATGGCGCAGGAAGTGATTGACGCGGTAAAAAAAATCGCGCATGAAGCGAATGGACGCTAAAATTTAAAATCCCAAGGACGAAAAATCATGCCGGATAAAAAAAACGAAGCCAGCGAAAAAGTCAAAAAAAAGACCGCGAAAAAGCCCTCCTCCAAAATCCATGCGCAAAATGTAAAGAATTTTTACAGCGACCTCAAACTGGACGGAATGATTTTCGCAAAGATTATCCGAAGCCCCAAAAAAAGCGGAATCCTGAAAAACATCGAAGCAAAAAATTTGCCTGAAGGATATTTCCTCATAACGGCGAAAAATTTTCCCGGAAAAAATTCGATAGAAACGCTCGGCACGACTTGCGAAATCTTCTGCTCGGAAAAAATTTTGTACGAAGGCCAATCGCTTGCGATTTTGGCAGGCCCTGAAAAAAAGGTTTTGGATGAAATCGCTTCGTCAATAAAAATCGAAATCGAAAGTGCGAGTTTTGAAAAGAAAGTCCTTTCGCAAAAGCACGTTGTGGTTGGCGGCGGCAGGGAAAAGAACATCTCCAAATATTTTTCGCGCGCGGCTTTCACAGTCCGCAACAAATGGATTTACCGCCTCAATTCCACTCCGCAAAACGAAACTGACGGCGCGCTTTGCCACTTTGAAAACGGCTCGCTCACGATTTTTACTCCGACACATTGGCCGCACCACTTGACGCAAACTCTCGGCTCGGCGTTCGGAATTGACGAAGAAAAAATCCTGATAAACAAGACGCTTTCTTCAATGCCGAACACGAACAGTCTTTGGGGCAACACGCTTCTAGTCTGCCAGATTTGCGCGGCATCGATTGTCGCGGGCAAGGCGGTAAAGTTGACTCTTTCCCAAAGCGAGCACGCAAGATTCTTTGCAAATCCTGGAGAAGTTGCAATCACGCACAGAACCGCGCTCACAAAGGAAGGCACGATTAAGGCAGCCAGCATCGACATCGACTTTGACGCAGGCGCGTACAATCCATTCGCGCAGGAAATCATAGACCGCCTCACGATTGCTTCCACAAGCATATATCATTTTGACCGACTGGAAATTACGGCGCAGGCAATATCGTCGCCAAATCCGCCCACTTCTGTAAATCTTGAAACGATGGACTCCGCTTCCTTTTTTGCAATCGAAAACCAAATGCAAAAAATCTGTTCGGAGACAGGCTTTTCGCCCGATGAAATTCGAATGTCGAATTCCACGGTTTTGAAAAACGAAAAAACAAAGATGCCGTTCGTGCTGAAAATCGAACGGGCGGGCGATGTCTTTGAAGCGGTTTTACGGCAAAGCGACATGCGTAGAAAATTCGCCACTTGCAAAATCAATTCGGAATTCGGCTACGAAAAAATCGCCAGTTACAAAGGGCACGGAATTTTTCCGCGCGGAACCGGATTTGCGTGCGCCTACGACGCCAGCGGGTATTACGGCACAAGCATTTTCGAGTACGGCCAAAAAATGCAGACGACGCTGCAAAAAGACGGAACTTTTATGATTCACGCGCACACTCCGAGTGCGCCAGTCTTGGAAATTTGGAAAACCATCGCGGCGGAAATTCTTCAAATCGAACTAAAAATGGTAAAAATGAATTCCGATTTCAAACTCAAGGACGAGCCTCTCACTCCAGAAAATTTTTACTCGAACCTTGCGATTATGACGGGACTCCTTCGAAAATGCTGCCAAGGAATTCAAGCAAAGCGTTTTCGTACCCCCCTTCCAATCACGGTGAGCAAGAGCATCACAAAAGCGCAGATAAGCCAATGGAACAAAATAAAATTCCGCGGCATTCCATTCAGTTCCACTTCGTTCGTTACACTGGCTTTGGATTTGAAAATCGACCCATGCACTTTTCTGCCCAAAATCAAAAACATCTGGCTTGCGGTGAGCGCAGGAAAAATTCTCGCAGTCAAGGAAGCCGAAACAAAGATAAAATTTTCGATTCAAAAAACTCTCGCGGAACTCATGGAAGGCGAGCGGCTTGAAGCGGAAAAAATTTCAATCGCGTTCATAAATTCCGAAACCGAAAGCAAGCAAATCGGCGCGTTGATAAAAAAGGCGTTGCCCGCGGCATTCTCCGCGGCGATTTCGCAAGCGTTGAATTGCAACGAAAATTTTCTTCCGCTCAAATCCAACTCACTTTTCACCCTTTTGTCTCAGGCAAAACCCGCAGAAAAAAGTGAAAAAGAAGAAAACAAAAAAGGCGGACCACAATGAAAATCAATTTAACTGTAAACGAGCAGCAATTTTCACTGAACGAAAATCCTGACGAAAAACTTCTGAACATTTTGCGCGGACAGAATTTTTTGAGCGCAAAATGCGGGTGCGAAAATTCCAGTTGCGGTTCGTGCGCCGTTTTGCTCGACGGAAAATGCGTTTTGAGTTGCGCAATTCCAATCGGAATCTTGAATGGCGCGAAAATCACCACGCTGGAATTTTTTTCCAAGCAAGCGCAGTATCAAGAAATTATGAAAGGATTTGAAAAGGCCGGCGTTTCGCTTTGCGGATATTGCAACGCGGCAAAAATTTTTGCCGCCTACGAAATTGTGAACTCTTTTTCAAATCCGAGCCGAGAACAAGTTTTCGAGCGCGTTCGCTCGCTCAAAGAATGCTGCGTGGAATCCGACACATTGATAAACGGAATAATCTATGCGGCTCAAATTCATTTTGAAAAGGGAAACCAAAGAAAAAATGGAAACAAATAAGACGCTGCTTTTGGCAAAAAATATTTCCGAAGTTCTCTATCAAGTCAAGAACACGCCGGGACTTGAAATTGTCGGAGGATGCACGCAGATTTCGCAGCTTCCAGAAAAGTCTCTTTGCACGAGAAACATCGCGGAAATGAAAAACATAAATCGCCACGAACTTTTCATCGACTTTGGCCCCGCCACGACGCTGAACGAAATTCTTGACTTGGGCGAAGAACGCATTCCGAAAATCCTTTACAAGGCAATCTTGAACACGGCAAACCATTTCGTGCGCAACATGGCGACGCTCGGCGGCAACATCTGCGCAAAAGAAATCCACGGAACTCTTTACGCCCCCCTCTTGGCGTTGAACGCCACATTGCGTTTCCGAAACGCCGAAACCCAAAGTTTTTATACGATGCCGTTTGCAAAATTCACCGGCGTTCCGCAAAACAATGTCATAGTAAACATCCGCGTTCCCAACGAAGATTGGGATGTTTCAATTTTTCGGCGATGCGGTCCGCGCCACATGCTTGAAAAAGATTCCGCGTCTTTTTGCTTTTTGGCAAAAACCGAAAAAAGCGCGCTCATAAACGTGCGAATAGTTTTTGCTGGCGCATTCGTTTTTTCAAGCCGCGAACTTGAAAACAAACTTTTGGGTCTCAGGCTTCCGATAAGCGAAAAGGCGATTACGGATTTTTCGCGCACGGCAGAAAAGGCTTTTGACGAAGCCGTGGGAGAAGAAAAAATCAATCCCGTTTTTAAAAGGCAGTTTTTGAATCTAACGCAATACTCACTGAACCAACTCGTATAAAAACGCTGAAACGCGCATACCCCATACCAGTATAGGGTATGCAAGCAATTTCCTCACAAAAAATTGCTTGCCGTGCTCAAAGCGCATTTCCCGCTTCATTTCCACACTCTCCCTCACGCAGAAAAACCTCCAATGATTTTTTTTGCGCGGATTTCAAACTTCACTTGAATTATAATGCGATTTGCGGTAAAATGTCCAAAATGAAAAATATCAAATTCGAAGCAAACATAATTCTTGTAACTGCGATTGTCGCATTGAGCGCGTTGATTTTTTTTGCGAGCGTAATCGCATTTGTCACGGGAAAACGCCCTGGAATGAATTTGCGCAAAAACGACCCTTCGGGCGTGGAGCAGATAAGGGGCGCGGACGAAAAACTCAAAGCGTTCAAAGAATTCGGAACGCTTCGCATAATCGCCATGCCAGACGAACAGGACGAGGAAGGCAAAAACGGAGCGGTTTTGGTCTTAACGCCTTGGCTTTCCTACGAAGACAGCGACAGCGCGTTTTACGAAGAACTGGTTTCCAGAAAAGGGCTTTTCACTTCGTTTTTCATCGAATATTTTTCGCGCAAAACGAAAAACGCCCTCCTTTCCATCGGCGAAAAAAAAATCAAAGAAGAACTTTTGGAACTGTTCAATTCGGAATTGCATTTGGGCGAAATCAGCGCGATTTATTTTGACGACTACATCTTTTTGGACTGATTTCCGCCCGCAACTTTTTCGCGCCGGCTGTGTCATATAAATGAAGTTTGAAAAAATTTTATAAGAGGTGAAACATGTATTCTGAGATTGCGTCAAACTCTGCGCAGGTGATAATCGCCCTGATTCCGATTATAGGAATTGCCATCGGCGGAATCATTTTGTTTTTCTATCTTCTGTGGGCGCATCATGAAACCAAGCTCAGAATTCGAATGGGCACTTACAACAAGTCGGAATTCAGTCTGAGCACCTTTTCGCTTTTGGGCGGAATTCTGCTTGTAGGAATAGGCACGATTTTGACCATTCTATTCGCGCTCATAGACGGGCTTTCATATTTGCTTTTGGGCGGACTCATCCCGCTTGTCATTGGAATCGGCCTGCTTGTGTTTTACAAAGTGAATCCTGATTTCAAGCAAAAATGAAAAACTCCCGTTCCTTCAGCAAGGAGCACGAAGCTTCTTACAAAAGGGATCTTCTTCTTATCGGGCAAGTTTTGCTTGGCGACACCGAGGCATTTGCCGAATTGATGTCGCTTCACAAGAATCGCATCGTTGCGCTCGGAATGAGTTTTTTCAAGAACACCGCGGACACCGAAGACTTTGTTCAGGACGTTTTTTTGAAGGCGTTCACAAAACTTTCGCAGTTTCGCGGCGAATCGCTTTTTTCCACTTGGCTTACGAGGCTTGCGTACAATGCCGCGATGAACGCCATCAACCGCCGCACCGAATACATTTCCATTGCCGACGAAGCCGCCTTGCCGTACGATGCGCTCACTCCGGAAGAAAACGAACTGCGCCGCCTTACAAAAGACGCGGTGCGAGAAGCCGTAAAAGAATTGGATGAAAAATATCGTGTCTGCATCGACCTTTATTTTTTCTATGGCAATTCCTATGCCGAGATAAGCGAAATTACATCATTGCCGGGGAACACCGTCAAATCGCACATATTTCGTGCAAAAAAAATCCTTCGGGATAAACTCATTTCAAAAGGACTGCTTGAATGAAAAATTGCTCTTTCGTCATGGAAAAATATTTGGGACTCGACAAAGGCGAACGCGTTCCGCTTTTGATGACATTGCATCTGCTTGTGTGCAAAAACTGCCGGAGCGAAGTGCGATTTCTGAACAAGGCCGAAAGCGTGGCGACAAAATCCGTGAGCGAGGAAGTCTTGGTGAACGACGATTCCATTGCCGCCGTTATGAAAAAAATATACGCTTCGGACGAATCGATGGAAAACCCGCTCTCGCTTTCCAAATGGATTTTCGGCGGAATCGCGATGCTGCTGCTTTTCGTCGTGTTCGCAATCTTCACGCGCAAAATCGGCTCGTCCACGCTCAAGATTTGCCTGTACATCGAATTCGCCTTGATGACCACAATTTATTGCGCGGTTTTCACAAAGTGCAACATTGATTTTTTTGTAAAACTGATAAACACAAAAATAGGCGGCAAGCATTGAACTGCCCTGCCGCCTTTTTGGAAATGATTCAAGATGAAACCGAAGTATGCCGATGCGCGAACCAACAAACCTCGGCGCAGAGCGTCGGGGCATGAAAGCATCCGCGCGAATCAGCCTCCAATCAAACTGATTGGATTTATCATCCTTCCGTTTTTGTAAACCGTAAAATGGACGTGGTTTCCGGTGCTGGCACCAGTGCTTCCAACGCGCCCGATTATCGTATTGGTGGTAACGTATTGTCCAACTTTCACATCAGTAGTTCGCACGACCATGTGTCCGTACAAAGTCTTGTAGCCTGCCGAATGGTTTATGACGACATAGTTTCCGTAAGTGTTGTTATAGCCAATCTCCGCCACTCTTCCGTCCATTCCAGCGTAAATCGGAGTCCATGCGGGGCAAGCCATATCCAAGCCGCCGTGCCAAGAACGTCTTCCAGTGAACGGACTTGGACGATAGCCAAAGTACGAAGTGAGCCTGTATCGACCATGAATCGGGCGGCGGAACAAGTCGCCGTTGATTTGCGCGAGCGTCATCGCATCCATTTCCGCGCCCGGAACGAAAATCGAATTTCCGGCGGAAAGTTTTGAATCCGTGGAAACATTGTTCACGAAGGCGCATTTTTCCGCGTCCACTCCGTACCTTTCGGAAATTTCTTTCGGAGTTTCGCCGTCCTTTTTCACCGTGTACAAAATTCCCCTTTCTGAAGGAATTTTTATGTATTCGCCAACTTGAATCGAGCGCGTGGATTTTATGTCGTTTACGCTCACAAGCGTATCGGTGGAAACCGAATATTGCTCCGCGATTTTGCCAATCATGTCGCCACGACGGATTCTGTAAGTGGTGTATGTGAGCGGGCGGAATTCATCCTGCGAATATTCCGCGTTTTCCGCCCTTTCCAAAGCCTCCACAAGGCTTTCTTCATTTTCGTCCTGAGAAAAAGCTTCGCGAACGGCGGCTTCATTAGGCGCGCCTGGGAGTTCAAGTCCGCCGCGTCCGTTCTCGTAAATATGCGAAAAATATACTGCGCTGCCAGCGATGAACGCTCCCACGAAAAAAGTCACGCTGAGCTGCAAAGATTTCTTTTTAAAAAACATAGATATTCTCATATTATACCTCATTTTTCATTTTTTTTCAATTGGTTTGACAAAATTTATTATCGGAAAATTCAATTTCAAAAATCAGTCATTTTCAAAAAACAAATCAAAAAACCCGAAATTTAAATCGGCAACTTTATTTAGACTGTCCCGAAACTATGCGCGTCTTTGAAGCCCAATCAAATAGGTTTCAAAACTTTCTTTGCGGCACGCTTTGGGCTTGAATGCCTTCGCGCTGGAAAAAATCTTGCGCATTTCCAAAAGCAGTTTTTGCTCGCCGCCGCTTTGGAATATTTTCGCCGCAAAGTTTCCGCCCGGCTTGAGCATGGTTTGCGCATACCAAATCGCCATCTCGACAAGGCTTTCCGACCGCGCCGTGTCCACAGTGCGGTTTCCTGTTGTAGGCGGGGCGGCGTCGCACACAACCAAATCAAACGGGCCGTGCATCCGGATTTTTTCGCGCGTTTCCTTTGAATTCAAGTCGCCCTGAAAAAAAATCAAATTTTCGCCCATCACGCCTTTGTCTAGCGGATTCAAATCGCACGAAACCACTTTTCCGCCGCCGCCCAAATTGCGCAAAAGAAAAAGGGTCCAGCTTCCCGGCGCGCTTCCCAAATCCAAAACCGTGGAATTCTTTTTTATGATGCCGAATTTTTCATCGATTTCGGCGAGTTTGTAGACGGAACGCGCGGGATAGTTTTCCGCGAACGCCTTTTTTGACCAAAAGTCGGGCTTTTCGTAGCTGTTCTGCGACATAATAAAATTTTCGGCACAAAGAATTTTTTTCGTAAGAAAAATATCTCCGACTTTTTCGAAGGATTCGCGCTGTTTCCAAAGAACTATTTGACTTAAAAACGATTAGCCTATATAATAGAAAAATGGATATTCTTTTCGGGACATCGATTTCTTCCGGCATAGGAAGCGGCAAGGCATTCGTGATTCCCGAGCCTACGCAGCGCATAATTCCCAAAACGCCGATTACAATCGAGCAACTCGAATCGGAATGGCTTCGCTACACCCGCGCCCGCGATTCGGTTTCCGCGCAGATAAAAATCAAACTCGAACAAATCAATTTGAACGGCAAGGATTCGGACAAAATTCAAAAAGAGATTTTCGAAACCTACGCGCTGATGCTCACTGACCCCGTGTTCAACAAGGAAGTGGAAGACCTTTTGAAGCGCGAACTTTTCAATGCCGAACACATTCTTGAAATGAAGGTCGAAGAATATTCGAACCGGCTGCGCGCTAGCGGCAACACTTATCTTGCAGAACGCGGGCAGGACATCACGGATATTTTTGGGCGCGTCATAAACGAAATGCTGAACTTGCATCCGTTCAACATCGAAGAGATTCCAGAGCGCAGCATTTTGATTGCGCATTCGCTGAACCCCGGCGACTTTTCGATTCTCTCCGAAAAAAAAATTCTCGGCATCGCGCTCACGCAGGGCGGAGTTTCAAGCCACATCGGAATTCTCGCGCGGAATTATTCGATTCCCGCAGTTTCAGCGATTCCGAAAATCACGAAAAAAATAAAAAATGGCGAAACCGTGATAATCGACGCCGACAAGTCCGAAATCATCATCGAGCCTGACAGCGCGACCGTGGACAGTTACGTTTCAAAAATAAAAGAGCAGACAGAGCGCAGCCAAGAACTTGTCCAATTCCGCTCGCTGCCCGCAAAGACAAAGGACGGCACAAAGTTCACTCTCTACGCGAACATCGGCACGCCGCAGGAAGCGGAACGCGCGTTGCAAGAGGGCGCGGAAGGAATCGGGCTTTTCAGGACGGAATTTCTTTTTATGAACGAACTCAATTCCGCGAACGCAGGCGCAATCAGGACTGTTACCGAAGAAACTCAGTTCGAGGCCTACAAGCGCGTGCTTGAAATAATGCAGGGAAAGCCCGTTACAATCCGCACTCTCGACATAGGCGGCGACAAGCTTTTGAACTTGGTGGACGCGCCGAGCATCGAAGAAAAAAATCCTTTGATGGGACTTCGCGCGATTCGCCTGAGCCTGAATTATCCGAGGCTTTTCCGCACGCAACTTCGCGCGCTTTACCGGGCAAGCGTTTTCGGCAATTTGCGGATAATGTTTCCCCTCATCACGGACGCGAACCAAATAAGCCAGACGAAGGCCGTAATAAAACAGGTGTGCGATGAACTCGAATCCGAAAAAATTCCGTTCGACAAAAACGTTCCGCTCGGCGTTATGATTGAAACCGCGGCCGCAGGAATCTGCGCCGCGCAACTTGCAAAGCAGGCGGATTTCTTTTCCATCGGCACGAACGACCTCACGCAATACACAATCGGCGTGGACCGCGAGAACACGAACGTCTCATCGCTCTATGACGAGTTCCACCCCGCGGTTCTTTTTTTGATAAAGCGCACGGCTGACGCGGCGAAAAACGAAGGCATTCCTGTTTCGATTTGCGGAGAAATGGCAACCAGAGAACAAAGCCTTTCCGTGCTCGCGGGAATGGGAATCCGAAATTTGAGCATGAACTCGAATTTCATTTCGCACGTAAAGAAGGCTCTTTCCCAAACTACGATTTCGGAAATGAAAAACGAGGCAAAACAATACTTGGAAAGAACTATGAAAAAAAGTCAATCCGCGTCCACAAAAAGTTCGGACGAACAGCAAACAAAATTCGACTCAGAAAAAAAATATGTGAACCTCCCGCTCGTCGTGATTGCGGGCCGGCCGAACGTGGGAAAGTCCACCCTGTTCAACCGCTTCATGCACAAGAGAATCGCCATCACAGACCCCACGCCCGGAGTCACGCGCGACCCAATTGAAGGAACGACATTCATCATGGGAATGCCGGTTCATCTGATGGACACGGGCGGCTTCAAACTTACGCGCGACGAACGCGAAGGAAAGAGCCAAGGCGCAAGCCAACGCCGAGTGCACAAAATCAGCACGAACGCGCTCGACGACCTTGTAGTGTCAAAGACCGTGGAAATGCTTCAAAAGGCGGATTTGATTCTCCTGCTTTTGGACGCTGGCGAAACCACGCCCGAAGACGAAGAATTCGTCGCGCTGCTCAGGCCGTATTGGAACAAAGTAATCGCCGCAGTGAACAAGACCGAAGGCGGGCGCAACGAAGCCGCGGCATGGAACTACGCGCGATTTGGCTTCGGCGACTTGGTTTTGATTTCCGCGGAGCATGGCGACAACATCACGCCCTTGGCGCAGAAAATTGTCTCGCGCTTGGATTTTTCGAAAGTAAAGGAAAGCGAGGAAGATTCTTCGCCAATCCGAATCGCGGTGCTCGGAAAGCCGAACACCGGGAAATCCACTTTGACCAATCGGCTCACCCACACCGAATCTTCGATTGTAAGCGACTACGCGGGAACCACGCGCGACGTGGTGGAAGGCTCGTTCCGATACAACGGGCGCGACTGCGTTATTTTGGACACGGCGGGAATCAGGCGCAAGGCGAAAGTAAAAGAGAATGTTGAATACTATTCAGTGAACCGCGCGATAAAAACGCTCGATGAATGCGACATCGTGTTCCTGCTCATTGACGCGCAAGAAGGACTTGCCGAACAGGACAAAAAAATCTGCGCGCTCGCCTATGAACGCGGCCGCCCGATAATCTTCATCTTGAACAAATGGGACACACAAGAAAAAGGCAGGACAGCCGCGCGCAAGGCGGAAGAAAACATCCGCATAATGTTCGGGCAAATGACCTTCGCTCCAATAGTGGAAACATCCGCGCTCAACGGCGACGGAATGAAACGCCTCATGGACACCGCGCTGGAACTTTACGGACAAGTGACCCGCAGAATCGAGACTTCGGCTTTGAACAACGCGCTGCGCGACTGGCTTCAAAAATATCCGCCGCCAGCAAGCCGCACGATGCATTTCAAAATCCGCTACATAACGCAGACAAGCACGAGTCCTGTTTCGTTCGTGATTTTCGCGACACGCCCAGAATCCGTTCCGCAGTCGTACATCGCGTTTTTGAAAAACAGGATTCGCGAAGATTTGGGGCTTGACAAAATTCCGGTTCAACTGGAATTCAAAGCAAGCCGAAAAAAATGGGAAGAATTTAAAACGAATGGCTAAAATACAGCCATTCGTTTTAATACGAGTTTCTTGCAGAAACTCATTTAAGGAAAACAAGAATGACGTATTCAATCGGACAAGTCGAGGAAATTACGGGCGTAAAGCCGCACGTGCTGCGCTATTGGGAAGAGGTGATTCCAGGATTCGCGCCGCAAAAAAATATTGGCGGACGAAGAACCTATTCCCAAAGCGACATCGCAAAAATCTTGCGGCTGAAACATCTGATTTATCAAAAGAAATTCACGATTGAAGGCGCACGGAATCAAATCATAAGCGAGGCGGACTGTTTTTTGGACAGCGAATCCGCGCTTTCGCAAATTCAAAAAGCAAGGTCGGAACTTTTGGATTCGTTTTTTGCGATAAGAAAATACCGCGAGAATGCAGATTCAGAAAATTCATCGGAAGCTCAAACAGAATGACCACTCGCATTAAGAAAACAAGATGAGCCAGACAATACAAAGACTTTTCGACACAAAGAACATTCCCCAAGACGCGCTCTGGACGCTCGAAAATTTCGACAAAGTAATTCAGGACATCATCCCCGCGAATTCCAAGCAGGAAAGCGCGTTGCCAAAACAAATCCGCGACCTGAGCCACCAAATGACAGACGAGCGCGAGCGGCGTAGAAAAGGCTACATGAACGAAAAGACCGCGCTTGTGGCATACGCGCGATATTTTATGTGGTGGAATTTGGTGCGGCTTACGCGCCTTTTTTCCAACCTGGATTTTTCGTTTTTGCGCGACGGCGACATCTGCCTTGACATCGGAAGCGGACCTTTGACAGTGATTTGCGCGCTGTGGCTTTCCCAGCCCGAACTCCGCAAAAAGAACCTTGTCTGGCACGCGATGGACATTTCGCGGCAGGCGTTGAATTTGGGAGAAGAGATTTTCCTTTCGATTGCGGCGAAAAGCGCGAACGGAAAGACTCGCGGCGAAAGTGCAAATGAGGAAATCATTCCGTGGAAAATAGTCCGCGTAAAGGATTCGCTTGGAAGCGCGATTCGGCAAAAGGCGGCGTTCGTTTCTTGCGCGAACGTGTTCAACGAAATCCTGCAAAACGAATCCGCGCCACCCGATTCCCTTGCAAAAAAATATTCAAACGCGCTCTTCCCCTATTTGCAGGAGAACGCTTCTGTCTTGCTCATAGAGCCAGGAGTGCCCGCATCGGCGCGATTCGTTTCACTGATGCGAGACGCCTTTTTGAGAAACGGATTTTTCGCAAGTGCGCCATGCCCCCACCAAGGAAGATGTCCGATGGACGGACGCAGGGCAGGAAAAAGCGGAGCGAGCGGAAAATGGTGCAATTTCGCGTTTGAGACAGCGGACGCTCCCAAAAGGCTTTTGTCGCTTTCGGAAAAGTCGAGGCTTCCAAAAGAACGAGCCGTGCTTTCGTTCGTCCTCATGCAAAGAGGCGCGGACGCTCCGAAAGCAACGGAGAATCAAGAAAGCATCCGAATAGTCTCGGACACTATTCACCTTGCGCAAAAAGGAATGCGCGGCCACTACGCCTGCGCTCGAAAAGGATTTTCGCTTGCGCTTTGCACGCGCGACTTTAAGGTGAAGTCGGGCGACTTGATTTGCGATGCGAAAGAAAAATCCGAGCGCGACGAAAAGACGAACGCGCTCATCTTCGAAATCTAGAAAAGCAACACACCCCGAAGCCGAGCATCGGCGTGTGAAACCATCCGCGCGAAGAAGCGCGAGTTTTCACTTGCGACAAAACTTGCTTTTCATGCCTTCGCCCGCATCGCGCCAAGCCGGTAACGCGAGCGAAAGCAAGTTCCCTAAAAATCCGCGGACTTGATTTTTCAAGAAAGTTTTTTGTTTATGTCTTCGATGATTTTCGCAATGTCGGCATCGCTCATCGGAGAAAAACTCCTCAAAGAACGCAGAGGCATACTCTTCATCATTCCCAAAAGCATCTCGTCGCTGACGGCGGCCTTGGAACTTTCTCCGCGCTCCGAATCGTCCGACATTCCCTTGAGGGCAGCGGCAAAAATGGGCTTGGCAAATTCGTGCGCGGTCTCGTCTTCCAAGAGTTCTTCCAACACAGTGTTCGGCTCCACTTTGAGCGGAATCTTCTGCGTGGAAGCAACGCTCACGCTTTTGCAAAGACGGACATCGCGCGAAGAAGCCGCGGCAAGGATTTCGTATTCTCCGCTCGGCACGAACCAGTCGTTGAGGGCCGTGCTCCACATTGCGAACGCGCGTTTTGCCAAAGTGATTTTTACGGTTTTGGTCTCGCCCGCTTTGAGCGAAACTTTCGCGAACGCCTTCAATTCCTTTTGCGCGCGCATCTCGCGGTACGGAGATTTCGGCGCAACGTAAATCTGCACGATTTCCTTTCCTTCGCGGCGGCCAATGTTCTTCACTTTGAGGCTCACTTCCAAGGTTTCCGCATCGGTGATTTTTTTCGCGGAAAGTTTCAAGTCCGAATATTCGAATTTTGTGTAAGAAAGTCCGTGCCCGAACGGAAAGAGAACCTGCATATCCTTTTTGTCGTAGTATCGGTAGCCCACGAAAATTCCTTCGGCGTAATTCACGTCCTTGCCGTTACCCGGGAAATTCAAGTACGAAGGATTGTCCTCAAGTTTGAGCGGGAAGGTCTCCGCCAATTTTCCGCATGGATTCGCCTCTCCGAAAAGCAAGTTGAACTGCGCGATTCCAACGCCGCCGCCCGCAAGGTAACTTTCCAAAATCGCCTTGACTTTGCAAGCCCACGGCATTTCCACGGGAGAGCCGTTGTGCAAGACCACGACGACATTCTTCTGCACTTTCGCGATTTCTTCGATGAGCGCGTCCTGATTCTGAGGCATCTTCATGTGCTCGCGGTCATAGCCTTCGGACTCGTAGCTGTCCGGAAGCCCCGCAAAAATCACGACAATCTTCGCCTTTTTAGCGGCTTTTACGGCTTCCTCCAAAAGCGCCTTGTCCTTTGCCTTGTTCTCTTTGAGGTCGTAGCCCGCAAGGTGCTTTACGGAAAGTCCCGCCTCTTTTGCCGCGTCCAAGAATGAATTCACTTTCCATGCGTTTATGTGCGAAGAGCCGCCGCCTTCATAGCGGGGAGTCTTTGCGAACGCGCCCACAAAAAGAATGTCGGCAACGTCCTTCTTTTTCAGAGGCAGGATATTCGATTCGTTTTTCAAAAGCACCATAGATTCTTGCGCGATTTTCGCGGCCTCTGCCTGATGCGCCTTTTTGTCAAAATTGCCCGGCATTCGAGAATCGGTGAATTTGAACACGATGCGCAGAATGCGTTCGACAGCCTTGTCCAAAACGCTTTCGGAAAGCTTTCCGCTTTTCACCGCCTGCACAATCTGTTTGTCCGTGTCGCCACCGGAAAAAGGCATCTCAAGGTCAAGACCCGCCTTCAAGCCCGTAACGCGGTCGTTCACCGCGCCCCAGTCAGAAACTACGAATCCATCGAAGCCCCATTCTTTTCTGAGCAAATCCGTCAAAAGGAATTTGCTTTCCACTGCGAAAGTTCCGTTCACCTTGTTGTACGATGCCATAATCGTGTCGGGCTTTCCTTCTTTGACAGTTTCCTCGAACGCGGGCAGATAGATTTCGCGCAGAGTGCGCTCGTCGATGTTGCTTGAGCACGACATCCTGCGGAATTCCTGGCTGTTCGCCGCGAAATGCTTTACGCTCGTGCCGACGTTCTTGGACTGCACGCCCTTAACATAAGCCGCGCTCAGTTTTCCTGCAAGGAGGGGGTCTTCCGAAAGGTATTCGAAATTGCGTCCGCAAAGCGGAGAACGCTTTATGTTGATGGCAGGTCCGAGAATCACGGAAACGTCTTCAGCCTGGCATTCGTCGCCAAGGATTTCGCCCATGCCGCGCATGAGTTCCGTGTCGAACGAACACGCAGTGAGGCAGCCGCTCGGAAAGCACACCGCCTTGATGCTGTCGTTCACGCCGAGATGGTCGCCCGCCATGTCCTGCTTGCGCAGACCGCTCGGGCCGTCGCTCACCATCACCGAAGGAATGCCGAGGCGCGGAACAGGCTTGGTGTGCCAAAAATCCAGCCCCGAACAAAGCCCCGCCTTCTCTGCCAAAGTCATTTTTCCAATCAGTTCTTTCAAATTGCGCTTCATAAAGTCAGTCTCCTTAAATTTCATGTTAAGTCCGCAGGAAATTTCAATTTCCAGGATTCAATTTTGTATTATAGCAATTCGGGAAATTTGTCAAGGGGAGAGAGGGAGGAAAGGCACTACATTCGCATTTCAAACCGATGGGCATACAGTCGAGAATCAGCGGAACAAAGAAATACGACAAGCGCAAACTCGGCGAACTTCTGAATATCGTGCAGAAAGGCGACCTCATAATCTGCGCGTAGATGGAAATGCGTTTATCGCACGTTCTGCAAGTAGTTCCATAATCCCCAAAGCCCCTGCGCAACGATTATGTTCCTGACTTCCATGTCTGCCCGTTGCTTGTTGGATGGAGAGAGTTTATTATACTCTTGCATGATTTCTTTTGCGTTTTTCGCAAACTTTGCCCAAAATGCGTTATACTCACTGCTGTTGCCGAAATGTTCCACAATATCTCCTATGATGTTGTTCTGCAAGTCATTGCATACTGATTGTATGCAAGACTGTCAATCTTATTTTCCCTTCTTCCTCGGTCTGAAAACGCCACATTCCTTCTAAATCAAGAAATATGATTTTTCCTCGATTCTACTGTATTTGCAAATTGTACGTAAACCAATTTAAAGCAAAACCACCAGCAATAAACACTATATATATTTTGCGTTTCTTGTGTGCTAAGAAGCCCATGTGCTACATTGTTTCTTAAATTAGGACCGGATTCATCACAGAAAAGTGCTTTTATCTCAAATCCCCAATCTTTTCCAAAAATTTTCGTAAATTCATCTTTCTCCACAAGTGTTGAAAGACCTGCTTCTTCTTCAATACCAGATTCAGTAATAACAGAAGTTCTGACTCTTGAATTCTGAAGTTCTTGTCGAACCATGTTTTCTATTTGTGGAGCTAGCAGATGTAGCGATGTAGTAAAATCATACGAGAACCCCGCCATAAGACCTTTGGCAAAAATACCTATTCTATCGAATGGAATTAAATTAGATTGCTGAACAATTTGCATAATGTCATTTAATAAAATATTATGTTCACAGCGAATTACCTGCAAAGCTGGTAAGATGGCGGTTTGAACGGTAATGCTGATATGAATCATATATAGCCATATCATATTATTCCAAACACCTTTATTTTGCGCATTTAATTCTTCTGAAAAATCTATTCCGGAAGATTTTGAAATAACTCTTCCGTCTTTTCCATACACAGTATGAGGAAATAAAGCTGACAAAGGGCTTGCTTTTACAAAATTGATGGCATCCTCTTCAAGTTTCTTAAAACCTATATGACCAAAGAGCAAAGTAAAATTTCGCAATGCGCTGTCTTTGTCTCTTCCCTTTATATTGTCAGTTATGTATTTTATTTCATTGCTTATATCAAAGGAAAAAACACTTTCTTTCATTTCGGAAATAGAGGCTTGTCCGCTTTCTTTTATTTTTCGAATCAATTCCGCCTCTTTTTCTGATGTAAAATACTTTTCTCTTTGTTCTTTTGACAATGTGCGAAGTATTTTTAATGCTTTTTCATAATGAACGTTGGCAGAAATACCAGAGTTGTCCTGTTCTGCTTGCTGAATATATGCAAAAACTCGTTTTATTTGAAACTCTGCGTGTTTTTCTAAATCTTTTTGAATCTGCATAGCCCATAGACTGGCTTCTTGATAGTATTGCTCTGCCAAAAAGTAATTGTTTTCAAGCTGCGCTCCAAATTGCACAAGCATCTCTATTATTTGCTCTGCTTCATTCTTGCATAATTCAAATTGGCGCAAAAGCTCTATCAGTTTCAAAAACCTAGCATTATTATCGAACACTGTATTAGTCACGTATGTATATACTTTTTGAGCAAATTCATTTGCGGAATTATTATCACGAATTTGAGATGCCAAGCGAAGTCCTCTGCGCCACAAGTTCAAATTCTCAAAGAAATAATCATCTTCAAATTGGATTGAAAGGTAAATCTCTATAACAACTTTAGGATACGCTACGTCTTTTTTGTATTTCCTGTACCATAAAATATCCGCAACAAACGCTTTTAATAATCTATTTGCAACATCGGGCAAAATAATTCTTATAAACTCCAACTCATCATCTGTAAAATCTTCAGGTACACAAGTTCTCCCTCCATTAACGGTTTGTAGAAGAGGTGCAAATGTTTTTTTTGAATTATCAGTCAATAAAATTGAAGATACCCTTGTTAAAAGCTCTAAGATTTTTTGTTCTTCATCTGAAAAACTGCTATTATCAAGATGCCTTAATTTTTCATTTAAAATCAACAGATGCTTGCAATCTCCATGCAAACATTCCGTTTTGTCTTGCAGTTGAATAAAAGCCTCTCTCGATAAAATTATATTTTCCATATCTAATGCCCCTTATTATAACAATACATTATCTCGATAAAAAAATCATATATTTTTTATCACCATCATCCATCCTCTACCTCCCCTCCACAACCGCAATCTCCTCCGCCGTCAGCCCGTACAGGGCGTACACAAGGCGTCTATCTGCGCCTCAAGCGCGCTTGTGTCCGCCGAGGGGTCTTGCTTTTTTGCGGCGAGGATTTTGTCCACGAGGGCGATGACGGGCTTCTGCTGTGTGGCGGTCGCGGGCGGGATGGGCAAGTCTTCC
The DNA here is from genome assembly GCA_022510845.1 of Treponema sp. GTDB lineage: Bacteria > Spirochaetota > Spirochaetia > Treponematales > Treponemataceae > Treponema_D. Next base: position 6,929 of record JAFLSR010000002.1, on the reverse strand, counting down.
AATTCATACATATTGCAGTGATTGTTTGTGCTTGTCTTTCTAAACAGCCAGTCCAGTAACTTTGAATTCAGCATCGCCAAAACGAATTTGGCGAGACTTGGATTCGGTAAATATAGGATATTTACCGAATCCAAGAACACAATACTTGTGTTCTTGCATTCGGCGTAAGCCGCGTGAATTCTGAATTTATCCGTCGTTCCAGTGATGTTCTGCGTAACAAGGACAGCCCCTGCATCATGATTTCTAGCGACAAGCTCTTTTACCTGCGCCGATTCTTTTCCGAAAAACATATCATCATCGAGATAATACTTATGAACATTCGCACCTTTTGCAATGAAAATATCCGTTGGTCTATCAGACTTTATTTTTGGCAGATGAATCGTATTTATGTTTCCCTGCAAGGAATCATCTATGTTCTTCTGCAACATCGGAAATCGCTTTACTTTGGAAACGATTTCCATTTCGCCTTTTCTGATGAGCGGTATCTCAAACCGTGACGAAAAATACGCTTTCAAATCATGCTGATTAGCAATCTCAAACTCCAGAGAAGATATTGTGCTCACGTCGTTGTTTATCGAAATAAGCATATCATGATTTGCGTCAGGCTTTTGCTTTATGAATAGCACCACGCACGTACCCTGCAAAACCGACTTGAATATCTGACTCTCTTTACTATGCGCGGATTTAGGAAATTCAATGGCTTTGAGCATTCTTGTTTTCGTAAACAGTAATTCCCGCGTGTATGAAGAACTCATGTCGCACATAAGAGAACTTTGCACAATCAATGCAGAAACTCCGTTGTCTTTCAAGAAATTGTAGGATGCCTCCACGAATAGTTTGTACAAATTCTGCTTTCCTATATCCTTCCCCTCCGCATACGGATATTGCTCTTTGCTGACAAAGCCCTTTTTTATCTGCACATACGGCGGATTCCCTATCACAATATCGAAGCCGCCCTGTCCTTCTTTGCCGTTGAACACATCGCCGAACCATGTGTGCCAGAGGAAGAATTCGTCAGTGCCGTTCCAAATCTTTTCGTGCAGGGCGAGGGCGGCGGGCGAGTTCTGCTTCAAGCCGCAGGTGGAGCAGGCAAGGTCGAACACGCACGCCTTTATCACGTCGTTTTTCGTGCGCTTGTGCTCGTGGCTGCCGGGGTCAAAATATCCGTCTATGTTCGTTTTCAGCAGACTGCGCGGCTCCTCGTTGTAGTCAAGACTGCCGTCATCGGGCTTTGCGAGCATCCGGCTCAAATCCACCGCCACCGTGATTTCCTCGTCGTTGTCTCCGCTCCTGATTTTGTACGTGTAGCTCTCTAGCAGACTGTTTCCCCGCATGATTTTATAGTCAAGGTTGGGGAGCGGAATCGGCTCTTTCTCGTCCACGATGATGGCGAGCCAGAAGCGCAGGCGGGCGATGTCCACCGCGCCTTTCTCTATGTCCACGCCGTAGATGTTGTCGCGCACAATCTGCTTCTTGATTTCCGAAGTCTCCTCCGTGTCGCCAAGAGCGGAGCGCAGTGCGATAAGCTCGTTCATCATGCCCATGGGGAACGCGCCGCTTCCCACGGCGGGGTCGCACACCTTCACGGCGCGAAGCCTCCCAAGCAGAGCGGACTTCTCGCCCTCGCCCATGCCCTCCGAGTCGCCCCGCTCCATAATCCGCCTGACTTTGCCAGCGTCCGCCACTCCGTCCGCGCACAGGTAGGCGGCAAGGCTCTCACGGCACATATACTGCACGATTTCCTTGGGAGTGTAGAACGCGCCCTTGTCCTTGTTGTCCTCAAGGAGGTTCTCGAAAATCTTTCCGAGCATCTCGGGGTCTATGCCGATTTCCTTGTCCGTGGGGTCGCTCTCGTCAATCGTGAAGTTGTACCGGCTGAAGAAGTCCAGCAAGTCCGAGAAGCGCTCCTTCTTGAAGCGCACCCGCATCCTGTCAAGCTCGTCCTCCTCAAAGAGGCCGCCGTTCAGGTACGGGATTCTGACGTTCCCGCCGTAGACCGCGCTGATTTCATCGGGCGCGAGCGCCGCCTTGCCGCGGTCGGTGTTCAGCGTCCTGAAAAAGAGCGGTTCCAGCGCGCGCGAAAGGAAGTCGTCCTTCACGCTGTCGCAAGCGTTGGCAAAGAGGTTCTGTATGAAACTCCTGTCGCCGCTTCCCCACGGCTCGCCCTCGCTCACGCCAAGCCAGCCCTTCTTCTGCAAAAAATGCAGGAACACGAGCCGCCCCATGAGCTTTTTCACGTAGTCGCGCACGAGCTTGCACGCTCTGTCATGGTCGCCGCCCGCAATTTCCTTGAACTGGCTGAAAATCGCTTTGTTCTCTTTGCCCACCGCCTTTTTCTCGTACTTCCCGCCGACTTTCACATAGCGGTTGCCGGTGATGTACTGGACGAAATCCTCGTAGAACTTTTTGTATTCGTCGAAGAATTCCTTGCTCAGCGGCTCCACGCTGAAAGCCTCGACCATATCTTCATTTTTAATCAGCGGCAGTCCTTTGAGCGTCTCAAATCTTTCCGAGACTGTCCTGCAAACGTGCTCCGGACCGCAAAGATAGGTATAGCGTTTCGCGCTGGTGCTGCTTTTATTTGTTCCAGCGCGGTACACATAACTTACCCGCCATTCTTTTATATTGTCCGTAAAATGAAAGAAGATAATGGCATTTGAATAGTCCTGCATAACTTTCCGGACACAGTTCTGAATGGCCACCCTGCTTCTTTTCAAGTCCACTGTGTCTTGCAGCTCAACGTCCGCAAACACTATTGGAAAGCCCCCTCGTACTTGCGCGATAATGCTGAATGACTTTATCTGTCTTCTATCAGAATCCGCCAGAACTTGCTCATCCGTAAGAGAGGTGTCTTTTGCTTTTGAGAAAATAGGTTTTATGAGCGACCCGAAAAGCCTTTCTTTCCCGGGGTACTCGCTTTCAAACAGCGCTCGCAAGTCCTGCATGATTTTCCTCCGTGATTTTATTTTGCGATGAACTGGATTGCCACATCCGCCTCGGAATCTTCGCTGTGAGCGCCCGCATATTTGTACAACATATCGATGGCGGCTTCCGTCCGGACAGTTCCAAGCCCGTCATTACTAAAATCCGTTTCCATCACTTTATGGATGAGGCTCAGATTTTTGTCGCGGATTGCGTCCGATATTTCATCAAGTTTTTGCTCATATCCTTCCGGCAGACCAAGCGCATATAAGTCATTTATCTTTTTAATCGCCGCCTGAATCTTGTCCGCATCTTTTCTGATTGGGCTTCGCAAGGACAGCGCGGAATTTTGTTTGTCGGCGAGATAGCATCGCAGCACGGCTTTTTCATTTCTTTCAACAAGCGCAGTCTCTGCGTCAGTTCCTTCCAGACTGACCATGGGTCGTATCGTCTCAAAAAATTCAAGCTGGCTTACCTTGCGCGCGCTGTCATCCTCGTTTGAAATGTAGAGCGAGGAGCATACACGCCCGCTGTCTTTGTCTGTTTCATGCAGTACGGAAAACACCTGCCCATTTTCGCCTCTGACTGCCGAGACAACCTTGCCTGAAAGAGATGCAAGCCTTTCATATTCGATTTCATTGTTTTTCTTGAACGCCTTCAATTCTGCGATGAACGGCATAAGCGGCGTTTCGCCCTCTTCAAAATCATCACGCGCCGTTTTCTCAAAATGCCTGACCTCTTCTTCGTCTGAATAAATTTGGCTGTCCTCCCCGAACAGTTCATGGAACGCTTGAAGTTTCACATAAGTCCTGTTTTTCAGATTGATTTGGTTGTCTCCAAGCGTAGAGGGGTAGAAATTGTAGTTCCAGATTTTGTCCGCATCAGTTCCGATTCTGTTTATTCGGCCGAGCCGCTGCATGAGGCGAGTAGCGTTCCATGGCGAATCGTAATTCAGAATTGTGTTCGCACGGTGCAAGTTCACTCCTTCCGCAAGCACGTCCGTAGTAATGAGAATCTGATAGTCGTCCTTTTTTTCCCCTTTGTAATTCGCGTCAAAATTTGCGGCGATTGTGTCTTTCATGGCGGTGCGATTGGCAGCCGTAATTGAAAGGACTCTGCAATCGGGAATTGGCATTTCATCTAATTTTTTTACCAAGGCTTTCTGCGTGGCGATGCATTCGGTAAAAATGACCAGCTTTTTGTTTTTGTTGCGTATTGGATTCATAAAATCAGAACCCATCTTATAAATGAAGGCAGTCATTTTTGGGTCGCTCGTCTGCTCGTCCCATTTGGCGCAAAGATTTTTTATGAGCCGCTCATCATTGCGCAGCAGTTCGATGTACACACTGTCAAAATCTTCTTGCGTGTACTCCCTGTTCGCTCCTTCCTCTTCTGATGCCGAATGCCTTTTGTTGGCATTTCTTGCTTTTCGCGCAATAACATCGAGGCAGTTTTCAAAACTTCCGTTTTGCGCGATGTGCTCATCATTCAGCTCTTTGTTCACATCAATGTCCGGGCAGATGAAAATACGGCCGGCCTCCCACATTCTTATCATGTTCTCCGTGTACCGCCGCAGATTATGCAAAGATTCCTTGAATGCCGCCTGCGAACTTTCAAGGCGTTTTACAAGGAGCAGCTCCATGATTTGCGTAAGCCGTTGGGAAGTCGCGCTTACCGTAAGGTTGTTTGCCTCGTAGTTTTTCCTGTCTTCTTCTGACTTGAGGTATTCTATCGCGCGGTATCTGAAATATCCAAGGGCATCTTCTCCCGCCCTGGCGCTGAAATCCAAAACAGGCTCGCCATTTTCGTCCGTCGGAGCGATTATGTTTACAGTTTCGTCAAAAAGCTTTCCCAAATCTCCGTTCATTTCATAAGGAATTGCGCGCGGTTTTTGAATTTTGGGGAAATGCAGATTTTGGAGTTCCATGTCCTCTTTGTAGAATCTTTCTATATCCGTTCTGGTACGGCGTATCACAAGCGGCTCTATTATTCGCTTTCTTATATCCTCGCTGTCCGAAATCAACGCCATCTTATCTTTCGCGCGCTCTTCTTTTGTTTTCGGGATTTTTTTGCCGTCAATCCTTTTTTCTTTTCTTATGTATTCTTCGTAGTTTTTCTGTTTCTCCGAAAAATAGTTTTCAAGTTTGTTTCCAAACGCTCCAAGGTTTTGCAGCGTGGCGTTATTATGGTTTCTCTGGAACAAAAATATCTGATTTCTTAAATCATACGGTTTGTTGTTCTGCGGCGTGGCTGAAATCAGAATGACATACGGCGGCTTTCCCATGCGGGCGTTGATGTTTCCAATCAACCCGTCCAATTTCTGATACATGATTGTGCTGTCATTACGGAAGCGGTGGCTTTCGTCAACTACAATCATTCCGTAATCCGCATTTGTGAATTTGCCGTCAAAATCATCTATGGCGGCTTTCTCCGTGCCTTCTCCGTCTGAAAAATCGCCGTCCGAATCGGCATCTATACAGCCTATTGTCGTAAGCGTTATATGGGAAAACAGTTTCCGGCTTTCTGCTTCGTCATCGTCAAAGAAATTGATTGAGTCAATCCAGTTCTGTTTTATCGCGGGCGGAGTTATTATGAGGACGGGATGCTCGTATCCCGTTTCCAAAAGATGCCGTTTGACGACCATCAGAGCCGTATATGTTTTTCCAAGCCCCACGACATCAGACAGGATGAAGCCGCCATGCCGTTTCATAATGGCAAACCCTTGATTTACCGCCTCAATCTGATAAGTAAGTTTCTTGAAGTTGCCAGCTTTCGGCTTGGGAAGATAGTCGTCTTCCTTTATTCTTCCGTCAGAGCCGATTATTTCAGCAAACTGGTCTTGCAAGAATTTGATGTAGCATTCATAGGGCGTGAGGCGCGTGACGGCCGCCGCAGTGTCCTTTTTCTGCCGGGCAGCCTTTCCCACCGGCGAGTTTGCAAGTTCTACGACGAATTCTTTCGTCCAGTCATCTGAAATCTCCCATTTCTCATCGAACCACTGGATGTGCCCTTTTTTTGTTCCCTCGCTCCTGTGATTCACAATCATTCCGTTGCTTTCAAGATAATTAAGTTCGGCGTTCCCCTGCAAGCCCTTCTGCGTAAAGTTGCTGCTGCCGATTATCCCGAACGAATTGTCATCAGTTCCGTCCGTGAAGATGTAGCATTTGGCATGGAAAAACTGCCTCTCATCATTTTCATTTATATTGAACACATGGACTTTGATTTTTGGGTTTTCAGCCGAGCAATAGTCAATCAGCAGTTTTGCGGCTTCCTGATATGATGGAACGGTGAGCTCAATATTATGCAAGTCGATTTTTATAAAGTCTTGAGGATACTTTTTTGCGTTTCTGTAGGATTCGGCGGTCAAATCTTTTTGGCAGACATTCGGGTCTTTCCCTATCAAAAGCCGGAAGCTCGTTCCGTCTTTTTGAAGGAATATCTTTAAGGCATCCGCGATTAACGCCATGCCCTTTAAATCCCAGTAGCCGGTCGCAATGCAGATTTCATTGATTTCTGACTCCGAGATTATTTTGTTTAAGGTATCCACGAGTTTTAATTGTTCTGAATTATCGATGAGCGTGTTTCCAATGTTTCCAAGCATAGGCGTTCCTTGTCATTTTTTATATCACCAAAACAGGCATAAACGAACACTGTCCTACATGTTTGTTCTATGGCGTTCCCATACCGCCGTTTCATAATACCAAAAATTCGCAAAAAATTCAACCTCGGGAATTCCTCCCAAAAATGCCCACTCCCTATATCAAAGCCTCGGCGTAACTGCAATCTAACAAATTCCAATACTTACATTTAAGGATGTCTTAAATGTACATTAAAGGGTCTCCAAAACGTACATTAAAGGACATCTTTAATTGCAATTAAAGGGTCTCTTAAACGTACATTTAAGAGAGTCTTAAACGTACATTTAAGGGTCTCCAAAACGTACATTAAAGGTCTTCTTAAATTGCAATTAAAAAAATTCCAAAAATTTGCATTAAAATGTCCTGCTC
>JAFLSR010000019.1 GCA_022510845.1 Treponema sp. | reverse complement strand
CAAAACAGTAACGGTTTTAAACGAAAAGTGTTACGGTTTTTGACTGGGAGGGGGTATTTTTCGGTCTAGCCCACCACGGGGCAAGGCGTGGTGCGGCGCGAGCCGCACTGGGGGCAGGGGGAAGGAAGACGCACCCGCCGGAGCAGTCCGCCTATGCGGGTTGTTCCAGCTTTTTTGTGTCAGGAGAGGCTTTCCTATTGCTGCCCTGCGATGTCCGTGCCGCCGCTCACGGAGTGGCCGGTGAACGTGCCTTTGTCTGTGGGCAGAGGAAACTCTGTTGTCTTGACAAAAACGCTCTGCTCCTGACTCACTGAACCGCAGAACACGCCGCGGTCAACTTGGCTGTCGGAAAAATCACGCCCCACGGCGAGAATCACATAGTCGTCTCCGGTGAATTTATTGCGCGTGGGGTCGATTCCGAACCAAGTGCCGTTTGCGGCTTTTCCGTCGTTCCGCAGGAATTCGTCATCGGGAATAAAAAACTCCGCCCAGGCGTGCGTCGCGCCTTCGCCCACGCTCATGCCGCAGACATACCGCGCCGCTATTCCGGCGCGACGGCACAGTGAGACGAACAGATGCGCATAGTCCTGGCATACGCCTTTTTGGAGGGCGAACGCTTCTGCCGCCGTAGTTGTGACAGACGTTGCGCCCGAAGTGTAGGCAATCCGCGCGTGAACGGCAGGGAGTAGTCGGTCGGCGAAGTCTCGTATACATTTGGACGGAATCCTCCGTGTGCGCACCACATCTTCCAGTTCTGAGCCGGAGAACACGGTGAAAAGGAATTCCGTCATGTCATCATCACAGGCGGTGAGCGGCGTGTTGTATTTATAGAACGGATGGCACGGCTCGCGCGTCCCCTCCGTGCCGTTCACCTGCACGTGCGCATTCGCATGGAATGAAAACGTACTATGCGCTCCGTAGCACTGTCCGTGGTACACTATGTTTCCGAAAACATCTCGTCCTGCGCCCACCGGGACTGCCGGTTCTAGGTCGAGCGAGCGTGAGAGCACCGTTTGGCAGCCACGTGAAATCGGTACACAACGGAGCGTGAAGTAATGGTCGAACACGTCGCCTGAAAATACAAGCGTCATCTTGTAGTCAACAAAAAGAAATTTCATCAGCCGAACCTCCACCCACTGTCAGGAGAACGCGAACATTTCGTCAATCAGTTGAAGCAGAACTATTTTGTCTACGCTGTCCTGCACCGAATCCGGCTCGCAGAGGTCGCCGGTGATTCTTTGGAGCTGGAGCGTATCGCATTCCACGTCCGTGTATGCGAGGGCTTCGGCAAGGCGGCGGCACTCGAACAGCACTCTGTCTTGATTTACGCCGAGGCGCAGATAGATGTCCAGCCGTTCCACGCCGTAGCCGCACAGTATGATGTTCCGCGCGTTGCGGTCGAATACGGTGTCCACCACCGTACCCTTGAACGCCATGATGCAGTCGATGACGCGCTGGAACTGGAGCACCGGGGAATTGCTCACTCGTGCGCTGAGCATGGCTCTCTGTGCCATCTCAATGTACGCGAGCGCGTCACTTCCGATAGTCTCGCGGAGCATCATAGCGTTGCTGTTCGCATAAGTCAGGCTTGCAGTGATGGAACTTGCGTATGTGTCGTCAAAGGCGTACCGTTCGCAGAAGTCGGCAAGTGACAGGAAGTCATTATTGATGTCGAGTTTTTCGCAGTAGCCGTAGTAGTCAAACGTGGTGTCAAGCCTTGAATCGTATACATCCATGAAGATGCGCAACGTGGTGAGGACACGCTCGCTGTAGCGACCGAGCCAGTACAGGGCATCTACTTGTTTGAGCGTGAGTGCGCGTTGCGCCGTGCATTGTGTCATCTGTCCTTCAAAATCCATTTGTCCGTCTCCTTATTCACATGAGAATCCATGTGTCCTTGAACCCGCCACCCTGCGACGAGTTGACGACAAAACTTTCAGGGTCGCGCGAGAAGCGCGTAAGCCCGCTTGCCCATACCTGCGTCGTCTTGCCGGTCAGCACAAACGCGCGCAAATCCGCCTTGCGTTCCGCTTCGGTGCCATCGTCCATGACGGGCAAATCCTTAAAGTCAATCACTTCCTGCGCAATCCAACGGCGCGGCTCCTTGCGAATCAGTGCGTCCATTTCTGACAGCCTCTGCGGGTCGAGGTCACGCCCGAAAATTACGCCGTAGCCGCCCGCCTCTGCCACGTCTTTGATGACGAGTTTTTGCAGGTTGGCGAGCACATACTCGCGGTCTTCCTCATAGAACGGAAGGTATGTGGGAGCGTTCTGGAGAATCGGCTCTTCGCCAAGATAGTAGCGCACCATCTTTGGCACGAAATAGTAGATTCCTTTGTCGTCTGCCACGCCGTTTCCCGGCGCGTTCACGAGTGCCACGTTGCCCGCGCGGTATGCCTCCATGATTCCGGGGATGCCGATGAGCGACTCCGAGCGGAACGTAAGCGGGTCAAGGTACTCGTCGCTGATACGGCGATATACGGCACCGACGCGCTCCCGTCCGCCGAGTGTGCGGCAGTACACGACGTTGTTCTCCACGAACAGGTCGCCGGGCTGGGCGAGTACGCTGCCCGTTTGCTCGGCGAGGTATGCGTGCTCAAAGTACGCCGCATTGTATCGTCCGGGCGTGTAAATCACATTGATGCCGCCGCGGTTCATGTCGTCAAGTACGTCCTTGAGCATTATGCCGTAGCTACGGTTATCTGCCACGCGGTTCTTCATGAACGTGTCGGGGCTACACTTGCGGCAAAGTCCGCGTACAATGAGCGGGTATGACGCACCCGATGGAATGCGTAGATTGTCCTCTAGCACATACCATTCGCCATCCTTCGCCTGCACTAGGTCAATTCCCGCGATGTGGCTGTACACGCCGCCAGGTGGCGCGGTTTCTTCGCACTGCACCAAATATCCCGACGACGAGAACACGAAATCTTCCGGCACGACACTGCTTGAGATGATGCTTTTCTGCGAATAGATGTCTTGAAGAAACAAGTTGAGCGCGCGTACCCGCTGAGAAAGTCCAGCCGAGAGCCGTTCCCAGTCTCCTGCCGAAATAACGCGCGGAATCGGGTCGAACGGAAAGAGCCGCTCGTTGAACGTGCCGTCTTTGTAGATGCCGAACTTGACCCCGTAGCGTGCAAGCTGCTCGTTGATAAGAGCCGCGCTGTCCACGAGGCTCTGCAACAGTTCTTCCATAGGCTTCCTCCGAAAAAAAAGGCGCGACACCATACGGTGTCGCGCCTTTGCGTTCTTAAAGTGATAATATCTTTTTTACGGGAAAATGTCAATACGTTGCGGGGTTTTAGGGGGCGCGCCCTGCGAGTTTTTGCTCTGCAAAAACTCGGTAGCAGGGAAAAGTTGCGAAGGGACTTTTCCCTGCGAAGAGAGGGGGTAGCAAAAAAGCCGCAGGCTTTGGAGCGAGGGGGAGACCTCCCCCTCCCGCGAAAATCCCGCCGACAATTTTGATTGCCAGTTTTTCACTTTCTAAAAAACTGGCTTATTGACTGTCATTTTTCACTTCGTTACAAAATGACTTTTCCAATATTTTCAGAAATTGAAATTTCTAAAAATATTGGAAATTCAAGGGAGACTTCCCCCTCCTTGCCCCTTGCCAAAAGTCGCGCATTCCATTAAAATTATTCTATGCGAATCGTAATTGTCGGCGCAGGTTTTACAGGCGTGCAACTTGCTCGTCGCCTTATCAATGAAAAGAACGAAGTCATCCTGATTGACAATGACGAGGATGTCGTTCGGCACTCTTCGAATTCTTTGGATTGCGATGTCAAGGAAATGGACGGAAACAGTCTGCAAAATCTCGAAGACATTGGAATTGCCAAGGCCGATGCGCTTGTCTGCGTTACGGACAATGACGAAGTGAATATGATTACTTGTTCGCTCGTTGATTCCGTTTATCCGAACATTTTGAAAATCGCTCGCGTGCGAAATTTTTCCTACTACAGAAATACGGCGGACGCTGCCAAAAAACACGCCGCCACTTTTAGCGGAAAACACCGTCCTCTTTACGGAATCGATTTTATGGTGAATCCGGATGTCGAGGCGGCGGAGGCGATTGTGCGCGCGGTGGAAAATGGAGCCGTGAGCGATGTGATGGCGTTCGAAGGTTCGGAATTTGAAATTTCCAGAATCACGATTGCGGAGGGCGCGCCGTTTGACCGCCAGCAACTCAGCGGAGTGCGAAAACTCACCGAAAAGCCTTTTTTGATTGCGTATGTCGAATACAATGGAGAAACAAGTCTGCCAAGCGGTTCGACTACTTTGCATGCAGGAGACAGCATCGGCGTTCTTGCGCGTGCCGGCGACATCGGCGATTTGCTGAAACTCTGCGGCGCGAAAATCGAATCGCTTGATAAAATCGCGCTTGTCGGCGCAGGAAAAATCGGCACGCTCATTGCCGACCGCCTCACTTCAAGAGAGAAGACTTCTTTCTTTGCGAAAATTTTTGGAAGGCGAAAAAGCATTGCTTCGGAATTTGCCATCGTCGATACGGACAGTTCACTGACCAAGGAAGCCTCGCAACGTTATCCCAATGCGCACGTTTTTCGCGGCGACATCACGGACGAAACTTTCTTGCGCGAAGAGGGTCTCACCGAATACGACTTGGTGATTTGCGCCACGCACAATCACGAACTTAATATGGTTGTCGCGGCCTATCTTGAATCTTTGGGCGTGGGGCGTTCGGTGAGTTTGGTGGAAAGTTCTACATTCGCGGAGATTGCGCGAAAACTCGGCGTGGACGTTCCAGTTCCTTTGCGCGATACAATCGTCGATTCGATTATGAGCCATTTGCACGGAAAATCCGTCACTGGAATTCACACGGTTTCCACAGGTAAACTTGAAATCGTGGAATGCACTTTGCCGGTTGGCTCAAAAGTTGTGGGCAAATCGCTTTTTGACATTTCCGACCCAGGAAGGTTTTTGGTTCTGCTCGAAAAAAAATCTGACGCGAAGAATTACGTTGTGCCAGTCGGAAACACGGTGCTTGACGCAAACGACCAACTCATTTTGATTACGCTTGCGGACGAAACCCAAAGTGTTTTGAAACTTCTCGGAGCGGAAACGAAATGAACTTATTTTCATTTTTGCGAATCGAATTTTCAATTTTGGGAATCGTCGCGCTCACAATGATTTTTCCGATTTGTGCGGCAATCGCATTCGATGAATTCAGCGTTGTTCCTGCATTTGCAATTCCGATGGCGGTGTTCCTGATTTTGGCGGCGGTGTTTTTGCTTGCCGGCCGAAAAAAGAAAATCACGCTTTCCATCAGGAGCGCGTTCATCGTCGTGGCATTCGCGTGGATTTTTTGTTCGCTTCTCGGCGCGATTCCTTTTTATTTCAGCGGCGCGATTCCGAATTGGACAAACGCGATGTGGGAAAGCGTTTCGGGTTTTTCCACGACTGGTGCGACGATTTTGGATGATGTTGAAGCGATTCCGAATTCGATAAATTTGTGGCGGACGCAGACGCATTGGCTCGGCGGAATGGGAATCGTGGCTCTCACCGTCGCGCTCTTTCCGCTTTTGGGCGTGGGCGGATTTCAGCTCATCAAGGCGGAAACTACGGGACCTGAAAAAGGCAAGGTTACTCCAAAAATCGCAACGACGGCGAAAGTGCTGTGGCTCATTTATTGCGGCGTTACAATTTTGGAAATCATAATTCTGAAAATTGTCGGAATGAATTTTTTCGATGCGGTGGTTCATTCATTTTCTACAGTAGGAACAGGCGGATTCAGCAACAAAAATCTGAGCATCGGCGCATACGATTCTGTGGCTGTGGATGTGGTTTGCACGATTTTTATGTTTTTGTGCGGAATAAATTTCAGCCTGTATTTTTATTTGCTCACAAAAAAATTCTCCGACATTTTCAAAAACAGCGAACTCAAAGCGTATCTTGCGATTTTCTTTTTTTCCATCTTGGCGATAACTTTAGTCAACAAGAATTTTTACGGCGGCTTTTTTACTTCGCTCAGATTTTCTTCGTTCCAAATCGCTTCGATAATTTCCACCACGGGATTCGGCACAAGCAATTACGCGATGTGGCCGAACGCGGCGCAGTTCCTTTTGTTCCTGCTTTTTTTCATCGGCGGATGTTCTGGTTCTACGGGCGGAGGAATAAAAGTGATTCGCTGGGTAGTGATGGGAAAACAGGCTCACAATGAATTTTTAAAGATGCTTCATCCGCACGGAGTTTTCAGCATTCAGTTGAACGGCCGCGCAGGACGCAAAGACATTGTTTTCAATGTGGCATCTTTCTTTACGCTGTATTTTTTGTTGCTTGCGCTGACGGCGGTTTTTGGCGCGGCGGCTGGCTTAGATATTCAAACCGCACTTTCTGGAGCCGCCTCAATGATGGGAAATGTTGGGCCTGCATTTGGCGCTTTGAATCCAAGCGCGAATTGTGGCTTTTTGCCTGCCGCGCTCAAATGGTGGTATATGTTCGCTATGTTGGCAGGACGACTTGAACTGTACACGATGATAATTTTCTTCGTGCCGGATTTCTGGAAGAAATAGTTGAAAATCCTGCCGCTATATGATAAAATAAATTATGGCAATAAAATTTTATTCTCTTGGCGCCGCGCAGGAAGTTACTGGTTCCAAACACATTCTTGAAATTGACGGGCGTTCATATATGATTGACTGCGGTTCATTCCAAGGCAAGCGAAAAGCCTCGGATGAAAAAAATCGCAGGTTTGATTTTGCAGTCGATAAACTTGAGGCGGTTGCATTGACTCACGGTCATCTTGACCACTGTGGGCTTCTTCCGCTTTTGGCAAAGAAAGGCTACAACGGAAACATTTACGCCACCCCTGCCACGCGCGATTTGGCGAATCTCGTGATGATGGACAGCGCGAGAATTCAGGCGCGCGACCGTGAATATCTTGCAAAGCAAGCGCGCAAAAAAGGCGAAAAATTTAATTGGCAGCCGCTATACAAAGAAGCAGACTGCATCAAAGCCGCCAACCAAATGTTGACGGTTTCCTACAATCGAAAAATCTTTGTCGGTTCAAATGTTTCGCTGGAATTTTTTGACGCAGGCCACATTCTTGGCTCTTCGTTCGCCTTTTTCCGCGTGAATGATGGTGCGCCAAACGAAACTCGAATTCTTTTTACTGGCGATTTGGGGCGGCGCAACAAGGCGATTGTCCGCGACCCTTCCACGGATTTTCCCGCGCCTGACTACATCGTCTGCGAAAGTACTTACGGCAATCGCAAGCATGAAAAAAAAGAATTCGCGATGCACGAACTGATTCGAATCATTCGCAACGCAGTCGAAAAAGAAGGCAAAATCATAATTCCTTCTTTTGCAATCGAACGCACACAAGAACTGATTTATTATTTGCACTTGCTCGTGGACAAAAATAAAATTCCGCGCATTCCGATTTATGTCGATTCGCCGATGGCAACGAACGCCACAAGCATTTTCCGAGTTCATCCCGAATGCTACGATGAATCTGTTTCCAATGCGTTCATCAGACATCACAAAAATCCGTTTGGATTTGGCGACTTGCAATTTGTAACGAGTGTGGAAGAATCCAAGTCGCTCAACAAAAAAGATGGTCCGATGATAATTCTGAGCGCGGACGGAATGTGCGAAGCCGGACGAATTTTGCATCATTTGGCGAACAATATTTCCGATGAAAAAAACACGATTTTGATTGTGGGCTATATGGCGGAAAATACGTTGGGACGCAGAATTCTCGAAGGCGAAAAAGAAGTGAAAATTATGGGCGACTTTTACAATGTCCGCGCCAAAGTGGAAACTTTGAATGCGTTCAGTGCGCACGCCGATTATGAAGAAATTGTCGATTGGCTTTCGCGAATCGATACGAGCCGCCTCAAGAAAATTTTCTTGGTGCACGGCGAAAAAGATGCGCAGGAATTCCTTGCAAATCATTTGAACAAAAATGGCTTCGAAAATGTGCAGGCTTCGAAGTACGGCGAAACTTACGAATTATAGGAAATATGGAAAGCACATTTCAGGATTTTGAAAATTATTGCAAGCGCAATTTTCACAGAACAAGTTCATTTTTCCAAGGCCTCGTTTTTGTGTTTGTGGATGCAATCACACTTTTTCTTTGCGTTGGAATTGGATTTTTCATCGTCAATTTTGTGAACAATTCGTTTATAAATTTTCGCTCATTTGTGGAATATTACATCTACATTCCGATGATTATAGTCGTGTTTTATGCGGCTGATTTGTATCCTGGAATTATGACGTCGCCCGCCGAAGATGTGAAGCGATTTTTTATTTGCACTTTTTTCGGATTTGCTGGAATTGCGATAAGCATCTTTGTGGAAGACGCGGAAGACAAAGTTGCGATTGCGGTCGCGCTTGTTTTGGCAATTCCGTTCGCTACGATTTTGCTTCCTGGAATGCGCGAAGTTGCCCGACGATTTTGTGGCAAATTAAAATTTTGGGGATTGCCAGTCGTGGTGTATTGTTCTGGGAATTCCGGCGATGAGATTATCGAACGATTTTTGGAAAAAACATATTTGGGATATTTGCCCGCTCTCATCGTGAACGATGGAGATTTTCCGCAAAACAGAAATTCAAAAATTCCGATGGTCGCTCCGAGCCAAGATTTGATTCGCGTCATAAAAAAACAGAAAATAAAAGTCGCCATCATCGCGGGCTACAAAAGTTCCGTTGATGAAATTATGAAAAATTTCCGATACACAATTGTGATTTCGGATACACAAAATATGCTGATGAGTGGCACTCCGCATTTGCGCGACATCGGCGGAATCGTTGGATTTTCTTGCACGCACAATCTCACGAAAAAATCTCATCTCGCAGTAAAACGCATAATTGATTTGGCGATAATTTTCTTCACGCTTCCGCTTGTGCTTCCTGTAAGTTTGATAATCGCCCTGCTTGTAAGAATCACTTCCCCTGGGCCTGTTTTGTATGGACACGGAAGGATTGGAAAAAATCACAAGCAAATAAAATGTTGGAAATTCCGTTCGATGTACAAGGACGCGGACGAAAAACTCGAATCGATTTTAAAGGAAAATCCCGAAATGCGCCAGCAATGGGAAAAAGACCGCAAAATCGAAAACGACCCGCGCGTTACGCCGTTCGGCAAATTCATCCGAAAGACAAGTTTGGACGAACTGCCTCAACTGATAAATATTTTTTTTGGACAAATGAGTTTTGTAGGCCCTCGCCCGGTTACGGAAAGCGAGCTTGTTCGATACGGCGACAACGCCGACTATTTTTTGTCCGTAACGCCGGGGCTTTCCGGAATGTGGCAGACTTCCGGTCGCAGCGACACTGCCTACGAAGACCGCGTTGTGCTCGACACCTATTACATTCAAAACTGGTCGATTTGGCTTGATTTGTGGATTCTGATAAAAACTGTTTGGGTGGTGCTCGGAAGAAAAGGCGCGTATTGAATTCGATTTCTTTTGGGCGTGCCCGCTTGCGATGTACGCAAGCGGTCGGGCTGCTCCGGGTACCGTTTTCACTTTATTCCCGCTCTTTATTTAATATATGAGCGGGAACACGCTTCGCGTGCCCTGCGCATCCCTCACGCAAAATTCGTGCAAAATTTTATTTTTCGATTACAAGCAAATTTCGTTCGCGTTCTTCTGCATCCGAATCTGTCAAAAAAGGCACATTGAGCGGAATCACATTGTAGGCGTCGCAGTTCGCAAGGCGCATTTCTTCGACTATGTTTTTTTTCTTTGCCTTGTATGCCGCGAGCGCGCCGCCTTTTTTCAAAACCGCGAGCAGGCTTGCGAGCATTTTTTTTTCGAGCGGACGGAATGCGCGGAATGTCGCGATTTCAAAACTTTCGGGCGGAATTCTTTCCAGTTCGGAATTTTCTATGCGCACATTTTCCAAACCAAGAAGTGCGCGGACGTTTTCCAAAAACGCGCATCGCTTTGACATTCGTTCCACCAAAACAAAATCAAATTGGGGAAGAGCCGCCGCAAGTGGAATGCCTGGAAGTCCGCCGCCAGAGCCGATGTCCGCAATCGTAATTTTTTCATTTTCCACGGAAACTTTTTTTGCGAGTCTGCATATTTCTTGCGCGGCGGAGAGGCTGTCCAAAATGTGGCGCACAAAAATCTCATCGCGCCCGGACGCTTTCACCAAATTATACGCGCTGTTGAAAAGCAAAATTTCGTTCGCGTATTTTTCCATAAGCGGCGCAAGCCGTTCTATTTGAGTTTTTGAGAAATCTAATTTTGCAAGTCCTTCTTCCAAAAAATTCATCTTGCGCTTGCGGGAGTTCCGATGTCCAAAAGCAAATCGTAGTTGTTGTCGCCTTCGGTGTAATGAAGCATGACCAAGTTGCCGGTGCGCGTTGCCGTGAGATTTTGCGCGGAACAAAATTGGCTCAAAGGAGTTTGCGCTTGCTTGCTTTGAAAAAATGTCGGCGTTATAGAATATTCCAGTTTGGAATTTGAAGTTCCGCTCGCAGTAAAAAGCAGATAAAAAGTTTCGGAAATGGTTTCGTTTTGAAACAGAGTTTTTACGTCGCCGGTGAGCAAAAAGCTTCCGTCATTTTCCTGCTCGCTAAAAAAAACTTGACTGCATTCGATGGCTTTTGAATTGATGAAGAAGCGCAAGATTTTTGGCGGAACGGACGAAGGCTTTGCGCCGGCAGGCGCGGCGGAAATGAGATTGCTTTGCGCGGCTTTTATTTGTTCAAGTTCAGAAAGAATTTGCGCCAAGATTTTTTGGCCTCGCGCGGAATCCAAATTTTTCGTGCCCAAATTCAGAGAATTGTTTGAAAGCGCGGAAAGCGAAGAAATGTTTCCGAGCGCGCCGCGTTGCGCAAGTTGCGACAAATCCCACGCGCTTAATCCAGAAAAAACATTAGAAAAATCGCCGTCCAAAATTTGTTCGAGCGGAGCGGCAGTTTCCGCCTTTTCATTTTGCTCGTCATTTTTTTCTGCTTCATTTTTTTTGTTTTGCAAATATTGACTTCCCGGAATGTAAAAATTGCTTCCGGTTACTGGTGCGGAAATCGAAGGCATTGGCGGCATCTGCAACTGCGTCATCGGAGGGATTGGCGCAATTGGAGCGACTGGTGCTGTGGGCGCAGTTTGGCAAAATGCATTTGCTCCCAAAAATGCGCACGTCAAAAATGCAAATTCGAATTTACATATTTTCAAGACTTTCCTCCACGAATTTAAGCCGCTGTTGTAGTTGCGCAATTGTTTTTGTAAGGCGGCGTGCTTCTTTTTCCAATTTCGTTTTTGCGTCATCGGCATTTTGCGCGCGCGATTTTTGCTTCATCATTTCGCTGACAGTTACGGGGCTTTTTCCGCCCAAAAGTTGTTGCTCCGCCGAAGCGCGGTCGTCCGCTTTTCGAATCGCACTCACCATTTTCAGATTGTCAAATCCAAGCGCGGGATTCATCGGATTTTCCGAGCCCATAATTGCGCCGACTCGTTTCAAATCACGCGCGGCGTTTCTCGGCAAACAAAGAATTCTGTCGATGTAATCTTCGTAACGAATGTTGGCTTGCTCGCAGAGCGCGTGGGCGCGAATCAAAAGCCTTCCGAATTCCGACATAAGTTTTCCGTTTTGTTCCAAGTATTCCGTGCGGATTTTTTTTGTCAGTTCTTCGAGTTCGGGCGAAGTGGAAATGTCGATTTTGTAGAAGCCCTTTTCTTCCGCAATCGCGAGCAGTTCCTGGAAACGCGCCCAAAATGCCTGCGTGTGCACTTTCGCATTGTACATATATTCCGAACCGTAAAGCGCGAGTTGCTCTTCCGCAATTATGTGATGTGTGTATTCGTGCACCGCCGTGTAGACCAACTGTTCGTCAGTTTTGAAATTCTTATTGTGAAGAACGATTTCGTGAGTATCAGGCTTGTAGAGACCGTTAACGCGCTTGGATTCTTTGCCGCTTTGTATTACCGAAAAATCCAAATTCGATTCATGGATTTGAAGGAGCATTTCCTTGATTTTTGCATTTTCCATCTGATTCATCATAGCACAAAATTCGAAAAAATGCTAGCATAATCTTTATGGAGCAAATCAAATCGATAATTGTTTGGGGAGATTCGATTTTAAAAGGCGTTGTTTCAAACGGCGACTCAAAAGATTTTGAAATAACACCGAACGATTCGCTTACGCTTGTCGGAAGTCGGCTTGGAATCCAAATCGCGAACAAAAGCATTTACGGCGCGACAATTCAAAAATTGCGGCGCACTCAGCAAAAAAATTTTCGCACCATGATTGATGCGGAATTCGGCATCATAGAATCTGGAAGCAACGACTGCGATTACGAATGGATGGAAGTTTGCGAAAATCCCTCCGCGCCGCATACGCAAAAATGCCCGCTTGAAGAATTCTGCCGGATTTTGGAAGAAATGATTTTGGACGCGCGGCAAAATAAAATCACGCCGATTGTTGTTACGCCGCCGCCGCTTGTCGTAAAATGGTGGTTCAAAAATATTTGCATTGGACTTGATGAAAAAATAATTTTGGATTTTCTTGGCGGTGAGAGCGAAAGGCTTCTTCGCAGTCAGGATTCGTATTCTGATGCGGCAAAAAAAGTCGCGCAAAAATTGAACGCGCAAATAATTGATGTTCGCGCGGAATTTTTATCGCATGGTGATTTTGAAAAATTGATGTGCCTCGATGGAATTCATCCAAATGAAAAGGGGCACGAATTTATGGCGCAAATTTTCGAACGCGAATTTCCGCGTTTAAAAAAAGAATTCTAAAAATGCAAACTGATTTTTTGGAAAGCGATTCAATTCAAAAAATAAAAAATTGCGCCGCGCAAAACGCCGTTCCGATTGTGCAGGATGAAGGAATGGAATTCATTCTGAACTTCATCAAAAAAATCGGCGCGAAACGCATTTTGGAAATCGGCACGGGCATCGGATTTTCTGCGATAATGTTCGCGAAGTGCGCCCCCGACATTTCCGTTTTTACGATTGAATCGGATGCCGAGCGTTATGCGCAAGCCCAAAAAAATATTGCAAGCGAAAATCTTTCGCAGCGCATCACTTGTTTTTTCGGAGACGCGATGCAATTTGACTTTTCCGAAAAATTCGATTTGATTTTCATCGATGGGCCAAAAGCGCAATACATAAAATTTTTCGAAAAGTTCAAAAACAATTTGGCGCAAGGCGGAGCGATTTTGAGCGACAATCTTTTTTTCCACGGAATGGTTCAAGATTTGAGTTTGACGCATAATTATTCCACGAAAAAACTTGTAAAGAAAATCCGCAAGTACATCGCGTTTTTAAAAGCGAACGAAGAATTTGAAACACAATTTTTTGGACAGGGCGATGGGATTAGCGTGAGTTTTGCAAAAGCAAAAAATTCGTAATTGATTTTTAATGGGGGGGGGTGAATGATTGCCAGAAAAAAAACAAAGCCCGCTTTTTGAGCGGGCCTTGTTTCACGCAAAACTTTCTTTAGCGCAAGAGGCTAAGAACGTTCTGTGACTGCTGGTTCGCCTGCGCAAGCATCGCTGTTCCAGACTGGATAAGAACCTGGTTCTTTGTGAATTCAACCATTTCTTTCGCCATGTCTGTGTCGCGGATGCGGCTTTCAGAAGCCTGCAAGTTTTCAGCGCCAACGTCCAAGCCCACGACTGTGTGCTCAAGGCGGTTCTGGTACGCGCCGAGGTCCGCACGCTGCTTGTTGATTTTCATCAAAGCAATGTCAAGCGTTCCAATCGCGCGGTTCGCGTCATCCGGAGCGGCCAAAGAAATCTTTGACTCGTCGCCGATGTTGCGAATTCCCAAAGCCATAGAAGTCATGGTTCCGATGTACACCTGAGTGCGCTGATCCATATTAGCACCAATATGGAACCACATAGAACCAGTAACAACGTTTTCGCCAGTCGGACGCGCAAAGCGGCCGGTGAGCATATTCATTCCGTTGAACTGAGCAGCAGAAGCGATGCGGTCAACTTCGTCTACAAGTGAAGAAACTTCAACTTGAATCATCATTCGGTCTTCGTCAGAATAGATGCCGTTTGAAGACTGCACGGCAAGTTCACGGATGCGGTGAATGATGTCTTCCGTTTCCTGCAAATAACCTTCGGTAGTCTGAATGAATGAGATACCGTTTTCCGCGTTCGTTGAAGCCTGGTTCAAACCGCGAATCTGGGCACGCATTTTTTCAGATACGGCCAAGCCGGAAGCATCGTCGCCAGCACGGTTGATTCTCATGCCTGACGAAAGTTTTTCCATGCTCTTCTGGTTTGCAACTTCAGTGACTCCTTCTGAACGTTGCGCGAACATCGCGCTCATGTTGTGATTGATAACCATAATTGTCTCCTTACATGGTTTGATTGAGCAGTTATTGAAACAAGTTTCAATACAGAAGCCCGGTTGTGCTCGGCCGGTCCTCACCACCCTACATTTTTTTTATCGGAATTTGCAAAAAAGACTTAAGCGAAATTTTTAAAAAATATTCAAGATTTTAATCGGGATTTTTATGGCGCACGGTGAAGGGTAGTGGTGGTTTTTTTGAGCGGATGTGTGTGGTAGTGTTAATAGTTGTGTGTGGGGGGTGAATTTTCAAATTTTTTGTTTATCGGTCGATATGATTTTGATGCGTTATTATAGAAGTTCGATAGAAATATATTTCGCAGTGCAAGTGTGCTCGGATTTTATACAACTGATTTTAATCTCGCGTTTTTCAAAACTCGTTTATTTACAGCCATTTCTTGCTTCGTTGCAAAACAGCATTTCCGACATTTAAAAAATTGAGATTTTTTTGAAATGCAGAAAATTATAGGAAGCCTTTTTTTCCGCGATGTTGCCGATTATGCGGAGGCACAGTTTTGTTCTGGCTTTTTAAATGTTCGTGCAATTCTTTTTCAAGGCGCGCCAAAAAGATTTTGTCTTTACTCGCTTCGCCTTCCTGTGCGATTTTTGCAAGGTCATCTTTTGAAATAAAGAGCAAGGCGGGATGCACTCGGAACGCATTCGCAATTTTCACAATCAAATCAAACGAAGGCTTTGAACTGCCCGCCTCAAGACTGCCAATCGCGCCCGTGGAACAATCAATTTGTATGGATAAATCGCGTTGAGTCCAGTTTTTCTTATCTCTGTAATTTTTCACATTGAGGCGAAAAGTATCAAGAATTTCTTTAACCGAAATTTTCATAAAATTAGTATAATTGAGCAAAAAGATAATTTTATTGACAGATTTGAGCAAAATGCGTTATGATATTGCTGTAATTGAGCAAATAAAGTTTTTCATAACTGTGATTGAGATTATTTTTATTGTTCCAAAATTTACATTGATGTTATTCAATGGTATAAAAACCGACTTCGATTGATGTGCGGATAAAATTATTTTCAAGTGATGCTTCGCATAGTTTTTCCGCACATCCCAATCCACACAACCTCACACCGCCGCGCCGCGCATTTCTTCTATGCTCGCGTAGCCTTTGCGCTTCATAAATTCTTCCAGCCCTTTGACGATTTGAATCATCGCGAACGGATTTGCGAAAGTCGCAGTTCCCACTTGGACTGCGCTCGCACCTGCCATGATGAATTCAACCGCATCGCGCCAAGTGGCAATTCCGCCGATTCCGATTATCGGAACGCGATTTTCTTGCGGCAATTTTTTCATCTCCAAAAAAACTTCGTAGACCAAGCGTAGCGCAATCGGACGAACGGCAGGGCCGCCGAACCCCGCCTTGATTTTTTCAAAAACTGGCCGGGCATTTTCGATGTCGATAGCCACGCCTTGAAACGAATTGCACAGACTTATCGCGTCTGCGCCTGCCGCAACGCACGACATCGCCACTGCCGCAACGTCGTTTGCTTGAGGCGTGAGTTTTACGATGAGCGGCTTTGAAACGATTTTTCTGATTCGGCTTGTGATGCCGCCTGCGTCTTCACAAGTCATTCCGAATGCCGCCCCTCCCTTTGAAACATTCGGGCAGGAAATGTTCAGTTCGATTGCATCGGCATCAGTTCCTTCCAAAAGCCGCGCGCCTTCTTCGTAATCTTCCGCCGTTGAGCCTGAAAGATTTGCGATGATTGACGTGCCGATTTTTTTCATGGCTGGAAATTCTTCCCGTATGAAATGCGGAATGCCTGGATTTTGCAAGCCGATTGAATTCATCAAGCCCGATGGCGTTTCCCAAATGCGCACTCCGGAATTCCCTTCTCGTGCTTCGAGCGTGAGGCCTTTGCTCGCAATCGCACCGAGCGATGCAATCTCGAAAATGTTTTTGTATTCCTCTCCAAATCCGAAAGTGCCAGAAGCGGCTATCACGGGATTTTTCAGAAAAAGCGGTTTTGACGCGCTGCTTTCGTCATTTGAACTGTGCGCAAAAATTTTAACGCTCAAATCAACTTTTTCCAAAGGCGGCTTTGGCTGCGCTGATTTTTTTTCTTCAAAAATAATTTCGGTTGCTTCAAAAACAGGCCCGTCTTTGCAACATCGTTTTAAGCCGCTTTTTGTTTTGACAGTGCAGCCGAGGCACGCGCCCATTCCGCAAGCCATTTTTGATTCCAGCGAAAGGAATGATTTGACGCCCGCTTCGGCGCAAATTTTTTGGATGTATCGCAGCATTGGTTCAGGGCCGCAAGCATAAACGAGCGAATATTTTTTTTCTTTTAGAACTTGCGCCGTCAACGCCGCGCTTATCATTCCGCGGATTCCGCGCGAGCCGTCATCGGTGGTGATGACAAGATTTTCTGGCGAAATGTTTTCGATGCCATACGCGCCGCTTTTGAAACTCGCATAAAAATCATAGGATTTTGGCGGCAAGGTTTTTGCAAAGCCTGCCACTGGCGCAATTCCGATTCCGCCGCCAGCGATGCAGATTTTTTCATTTTTGTCGGGCAAGGGAAAGACATTCCCGCAAGGACCGAGCAGTTCGAGAAAATCACCTTTTTTCAATGCGCAAAGTTCTTCTGTGCCCTGGCCTTTTTTCAAAATCATAAATTTGACTTGCGTATACCCCATACCAGTATGGGGTATCACTTCAAAAACGCTGATTGGACGCGCGAGCAAAACTTTTGAAGGCTTTGCGCGGAGCATGAAAAATTGTCCTGGTGCTGGAACTGAATTCTCTTGCGCTGAAAAACTGACTGTAAGCAGAAACACGCTCCCGCTTGGAACAGCTTCTTCTACGCTTTGGCAATCTTCGACTTGCGCTTCGCAAAAAATCGGAATTGTTTCTTTGTCGCAGTTCATACAAACCTCATTAAATCTTTTTTGCTTGCGAGCGCGGCGCGAGATGCGCTTTCTGCGATGTCTTCGATGGTGAGGGCGGCGGCCGCCATTTTTTCAGCGAGCGAAGAATCTTTTTTGTACGCGCACAAAATTCCTCGACTTGAATTCACCACGCCGCCTACCTCTTGCAAAAGTGTAGCGCAGATTTCGGCATCGCCTCCTTGTGCGCCGTATCCCGGAATCAAAAAGAAAATTTTTGGATATGCTTTGCGAAGAAAAGCGGCATCGTCTTTGTGCGTACATCCAACGACCGCGCCTACGCACGAGCAAGTCTGTTCTGGAAAATTGGATTCGGTGTTTTCCAAAATGCGATTCAATTCTGCGCCCACGCAATCGAGAACGCGCCCCCCTTGCACCAAATCTTTTTGTTCAATGTCGGCGGCACCAGGATTGGAAGTGCGCAACAAAACAAACGCACCTTTTTTTTGCGATACGCACATCTGCGTAAAGGGTTCGAGCGTGTCAAATCCCATGTAAGGATTCACGGTGATGATGTCGGTTTCAAAATCGCCCGAAAAATGTGCGCGTGCATACGCTTGCGCGCTTGCCGCAATATCCCCCCGCTTTATGTCGCTTATTGCGACAAAGCCCGCGTTGCGCACCATCTGCAAGGTTTGCGAAAACGCTTCCATTCCTTGCAAGCCCATCGCTTCGTAATACGCCGCCTGAATTTTAAAGCAGCACGCGCTTTCATCGCGGGCAACGCGCTCCAAGATGGCTTTGTTGTAGGCGAGCACTGCCGAGGCAGGGGAGGGGAATTTTTCCAAGATGTTTTGTGGAATGTAAGAAGGATCGGTGTCCAAACCGATGCATAGCGGGCCTTTGCTTTGAGCCGCTTCCTGCAAGATTTGCATTTTGTGTTTCATATTTTCATTATAACAGAAAAATGCGAAATGATAAAGGGGCGGCGGACAAGGTGAAAAAACACGAAAAAAAAAATTCGCTTCATTCGCGCCGCAATTTTGAACTGCGAATTTTCTTTCAAAACTCATCATCTGCTGAGAATTTTCGCGTCGTTGCAGAATTTAAGGAAGAATTTCCCCTGCAAAAAAAATTCAAAAAAAATCGAAAAACCTATTGACACGGATGGGGGGGGGGTAGATTATAATGAAAAATCGTATTTTATTTTTTTAGGAGGAATCTTATGAAAAGATTCAAAAATGGTTTGGCAGTTTTTGCCATATTGGTAGGGCTCTTGGGTGTGACATCGTGCGTAAGTATTGGTGAGCTGGTTGGCAATATGTTTGGCGGCGGCAGATTGATTGCGCATTTTGATGGTCGGCAAACCGGCGCGACGTATTTGGGCATAACGTTTAAAGACGATGGTAAGCTGGAAGCAACTGATCAAAACGGAAAGAAGGCCAAAGGAACTTGGGAAGGCAGTACAAAGACTGAGATTAAAGGCGGTACTACGGTAACTGTTACAATTGGTGACAAAACAGAAAAGGGAACTGTAGTTGTAAAAAGCCGCCAATATGATCCCGGCAATGACCAAGGTGAAAAAAGTTCCGGTCCGTATTACGCAGTAAAAGCTACGGTCACTTTTGCCACATTGGGAGCATATACTTATGACTTTGCTGAAGATGTTGAAAGTGTAAAATAATCTGCATTTTTCTTATGTGGGAGGGGGTTAAAGTTGGCGGTGAAAAACAGCCGGCAACTTTAATTTTGCTTTTTACCAAAAAATATACCCCATACTTGTATGGGGTATATTTTTTTATTTGTTTTTGTTGATGATTCGCGATTCGAATTTTCCCGAGGCAATTTCAATGAAGCGCGTGAAAAGCGAGATTTTGTTTTCGGCGTTCAGCGCATTCCAAATTGAATCGGTGAAGTCATCGATTTTATCTGTCGCGATTTCGACTGGAAGTGGTTCGCCTTCAAAACTTGGGAGGGGGGTGCCGTCGCCCAAATATGTGTGCAAAAAATGGCCCTTTCCTTGCGGCGGGTTCGTGTAGGCAAACGCGAAACGCTGGCAACTTTGCGGCGAGCCGCCATCGCTTTTTAAAATCGAAAGCGCGTAGTTGTAAACGCCGTCGTGGATGTTCATCACGCCTGAAATTCGCGGCGTGAAATTCGGCGCGTCGTTTTCGAATTCGCGCGCGCGCAGGGCTTGTTCAAAAGTCAGGTCGTTTTCGAAGCCGTCGTAAATCGTGTCGGTTTGGTCGCCGTTCGTGATGATTGTGCGGTTGCCCCAAACGCGGACTGGAGAATAAATTATCAGGCTCGGGTCGGTCATTTTGGAAGGCTCGAACGCTTGGGTGCGGATGCCTTCGCCGTCTTCAACGAAAATCCTGTTGCGGCTGTTTTCGCTTCGTCCCATGATGAAGTATGCTGCCACGGCGAATTTTCCGTTGGGGCTTTTTCCCAAAACAATTCCGCGTCCCGGATACGTGGTTCGGGAAATTGCGGAAGTCAAAATTTCAGTTTTCATATTATCTCCTTTTTATAAACACCGTGTTAGCGGTTCGTGGTGAAGCGCGTTTTTTGCAATTTCATTCTATCTGAAAATCGTGTTCCTTGCAAGCGTGAAGTTGATTCGGACTCTTCCACTTTATTTTTTGCTTGCGAAAATTCGGATTTTATTTTAAAATGAATTCGGAGTAAGATAAAAGAGCGCGTTTTCAATATGTGCAGAAATTGAAATTTCTGCACATATTGAAAAAATTAAGGAGGAAGAAATGCCTTGTATCAATGCTAAATTTTCCGTTCCACTTGATGCGGAAAAAAAGGACGCGCTCAAAGCCGATTTTGGAAAAGCGATTTCAATTATGGGTAAGGGCGAAACTTATCTGATGGTTTGCCTTGAGGAAAACGCCACGATTTATCTTGGCGGAAAAAAATTGGAGCGCGGTGCGTTTGTTGAAGTGAGCGCGCTCGGTCAAATCGACAGCGGGCAGTCGAGGAAAATGTCGGCGGAAATCTGCGACATCCTAAAACGCCATCTCGACATTCCGGGCGATGGAGTTTACATCACTTATCAGGGCTACAAAGATTGGGGATGGAATGGTAGCAACTTCTAGATTTGATTTTGGAGAATTCGCAGGCGTTGAAAATTGGCGGCTAGTTTTGGCTGCCAATTTTTTTAATGCAAAAAGCGTTTTTTGCGGCAAGGGGTGTAGCACCTGCCGCAGGCAGTTCCGAAGGTAGCACGAAGTGCTACGAAGGAATGAGCCGGAAATCGGCGAAGTGCGCAACACCTGGTTTTTGCGCAAGCAAAAAGCCGCCCAAATGATATAAATTCTAAAATGCGAATTTCGTTATTTTTGATTTGCGCGGGATGAATTTCTTGTTGACAAAATTTTAAAATAGCATTAACATTGAAATTACCGTGCTCGAGCACGGTAAAAGTGTGATTTTGGAGAATTTATGGCGTATTTAATCGGCGTTGACCTTGGAACTTCTGGAACGAAAACGGTCTTGTTTGCGGAAGATGGCTCGGTGATGGCATCTTGCACAATTGAATATCCGCTTTATCAGCCGCAGAACGGTTGGGCGGAGCAAGACCCGCTTGATTGGTGGAATGCGGTTTGCGGCACGACAAAAGCCGTGATTGCGAAGGCTGGAATTTCCGCGAGTGAAATAAAGGGCGTGGGGCTTTCTGGGCAAATGCACGGCCTCGTGATGCTCGACAAATCCGGGAATGTTTTGCGCAAGTCGATTATTTGGTGCGATCAGCGCACTGCCAAGGAATGCGATGAAATCACGCAAAAAGTGGGCGCGGAAAATCTGATAAAAATCACTGCGAATCCTGCGCTCACCGGATTTACCGCTTCAAAAATAATGTGGGTAAAAAATAACGAGCCTGAGATTTACGAAAAATGCGCGCACATTCTTTTGCCCAAGGATTTCATTCGATACAAACTCACTGGCGAATTCGCAACCGAAGTAAGCGACGCGAGCGGAATGCAGTTGCTCGATGTGCCGAACCGGAAATGGTCCGAACAGGTTTTGGACGCGCTTCAAATTGACAAGGCACTTTTGGGGAAGGTTTACGAGTCGCCTGAAATTACTGGCAAGATTACAAAGGCCGCTTCGGATTTGAGCGGGCTTGCAGAAGGCACGGTGGTCGTAGGTGGCGCGGGCGACAATGCGGCGGCTGCGGTTGGAACGGGCACGGTTTTGGACGGAAAGGCTTTTACTACGATTGGAACGAGCGGCGTTGTATTTGCGCACACTTCAAAATTGAGCATTGACCCGAAAGGCCGCGTGCATACTTTTTGCTGCGCCGTTCCTGGCGCGTGGCACGTCATGGGCGTTACGCAAGGGGCAGGGCTTTCGCTCAAGTGGTTTCGCGACAATTTCTGCCATGAGGAAATGATTGCCGCGGCTGGAATGAAAAAAGACCCGTATTTTTTGATGGACAAGCAGGCCGAAGAGATTCCCATCGGAAGCGACAGGCTTTTGTATTTGCCTTATCTCATGGGCGAACGTACGCCGCATCTTGACCCGAATTGTCGCGGAGTGTTTTTTGGGCTTTCTGCAATGCACACGAGGCAGCATTTGCTTCGCGCCGTGATGGAGGGGGTAACATTCAGTCAGCGTGACAGCGTGGAAGTTTTGCGCGAGATGGGAGTTTCTATAAATGAAATG
Source organism: Treponema sp. (assembly GCA_022510845.1). Lineage (GTDB taxonomy): Bacteria > Spirochaetota > Spirochaetia > Treponematales > Treponemataceae > Treponema_D. Next base: position 18,487 of record JAFLSR010000019.1, on the reverse strand, counting down.
CTCGCGTGCGGCGGCGGCGGTTCGAGCGCGCTTTGGCGGCAGATGCTGGCGGATGTGTATGGCTGTCCTGTGAAAACTGTGGTTTCCAAGGAAGGGCCGGCTTTGGGTGTCGCCATTCTTGCTGGCGCGGGAACGGGCGTTTATTCGAGCGTGCAAGATGGATGCGCCGCCGTGATAAAAACGAATCCGCCGCAAAATCCGATTTCACAGAACAGCGCGGAATACGAAAAATTCTACAAAGTGTATCGTGCGCTTTATCCCGCGCTCAAAAATAATTTTTCGGAATTGGCTGGATTGTAAAATTGAAATGAAAAAATCGCGTAAATGTGGCTTGATGTTTTTGAAAACTTTCGGCATCAATGTGCGCGAAAGAATTGCGTGTTTTGGAATCGTTTTGATTTAATAGGAGTGAGTTATGAAAATAAAATCTGTGTTCAGCAAAAAGTTTGAACGCTATGGAAAAGTTTTGCGCGGCTATGATGTGGATGATTTGCTGAAAAAATTGGACGACACAACTGAAAAGCCTTCCGACAAAACGATTTATTTGCCGAGCGATTCTGCACTTGAATCGCTTCCTGTTGCGAAGCAGTTTTCAACGAACGCTTATGGCGGAATGCCGATTCAAGTTGGATATTGCAACGGCTTCAACACAAAATTGAATTGCTTGGAATGGCATCGCGGAAGCGAACTCAACATTCCTTCAACCGACATCGTTTTGCTTTTGGCGCAACTTGAATCCGTAAAAAAGGGTCGCTTGAACACGAACGCGGTGGAAGCGTTTTTTGTTCCGGCAAAAACCGTCGTGCAGATTTATGAAACCACTTTGCATTATGCGCCGTGCAACGCTGTCAAAAACGGCAAAGTTTCGCAGGACGGTTTTAGGGTGATTATTGTTTTGCCAAAGGGAACGAATCTTGAAAAGCCCGCGCTCAATGCAATTGATGCGGAGGACAAACTCCTTTGGGCGGCAAACAAATGGCTCATCGCCCATGCGGACACGAGCGAAGCAAAGGCGGGGGCTTTTGTTGGACTTGACGGAAAGAACATCGATTTGAATTCGATTTAATTTTGAAACTGTGTCGCAAGTTTTGCGCATTACAGAAAGTCGGTCGCGAAATTCGTGATTGAAATTTTGCGATTGAAGTTTTATAACAAGGAGTTAAGCAAAAAACTGTCTGAAATGTCGCCAGTTTTTTTGCTTGACAAGTTCGTGCTTTCGCCCGAACTTGCATATCGACACCGCTTCTCATTTTATTGCGAAGCGGCATAAAAACTAAATTGCAAAATTGAAATTTTGCAATTTAGTTTTTATACAAGGAGTAGTTATGGCAAAGATTGGAAATGTTCCTCAGGTAAAATTGGGAATCATCGCTGTGAGTCGAGATTGTTTTATCATCTCGCTTTCGGAAAGTCGCCGCGCGGCAATCGTCAAGGCGTATGGAGATGCTTCGGAACTTTACGAATGCAAGGTTACGGTGGAAAACGAACTCGATATGCTCAAAGCGATTGACGATGTGAAAAAAGCCGGTTGCAACGCGCTTTGTGTTTTTTTGGGAAATTTCGGACCTGAAACTCCCGAAACTTTGATTGCCAAAAATTTTGATGGCCCTGTGATGTATGCGGCGGCGGCGGAAGAGCGCGGCGACAATTTGATTGACGGTCGAGGCGATGCATATTGCGGAGTTTTGAACTGCTCGTACAATTTGGGTTTGCGCCATCTCAAAGCCGTCATTCCGGAATATCCTGTTGGTACTGCTGAAGAAGTTGCCACGATGATGAAAGATTTCATTCCTGTGGCGCGCGCGCTTATCGGGCTTTCAAAACTCAAAGTGATTACGTTTGGCCCCCGCCCGCAAGATTTCTTTGCTTGCAACGCGCCAATCAAAGGCTTGTACGACATCGGCGTGGAGATTCAGGAAAATTCGGAATTGGATTTGCTTGTTTCATACAAGGCGCACAAAGACGACCCGCGCATTCCAGAAATCGTGAAGGAAATGTCGGAAGAACTCGGCGCGAAGGGAAATCAGTATCCCGACTTTTTGCCGCGCATGGCTCAGTTTGAACTCACGCTTTTGGATTGGGCTGAAAAGAACAAAGGCGCGCGCGAGTACGTTGTGTTCGCAAACAAATGTTGGCCGGCGTTCCCCGAAGCGTTTGGATTTGAACCGTGCTATGTGAACAGCCGCCTTGCTACAAAAGGAATTCCTGTCGCTTGCGAAGTGGACATCTACGGCGGTCTTTCCGAATACATCGGAACTTGCGTGACTGGCGGTCCTGTCACTTTGCTCGACATCAACAATTCAGTTCCGTCTGATATGTGGCAGAGCGAAATCAAAGGCAAGTACGACTACAAACTCACCGACACATTCATGGGATTCCATTGTGGCAACACTCCGTTCTGCCGTCTTTCCGACGCGAGTTGCCCTGCGATAAAATTCCAGTTGATTCAGCATCGCTTGCTTGAGCCGAAAGGCAGCGAGCCCGATTTTACGCGCGGCACTTTGGAAGGCGACATCGCTTCCGGCGACATCACATTCTTCCGCTTGCACGCGAATGCCGACGGACAGTTGCAGGCATACATCGCGCAAGGCGAAGTTCTGCCGGTGGCGACGCGCTCATTCGGCGGAATCGGAATTTTCGCAATCAAAGAAATGGGCAGGTTCTATCGCCATGTTTTGATTTCAAAGCATTATCCGCATCACGGCGCGGTGGCGTTCGGACACGTGGGAAAAGCGTTGTACACGATTTTCCAATATTTGGGTGTGCCCGACATCGCCTACAACAAGCCTGCCGGTCAGCTTTATTGCGATGAAAATCCGTTCGCATAAGAAAGCAATTACAATTGTCGCCGAGATGTGGCGACAATTGTAACTTCGAGAATTTCCGCTTTGCGGAAATTCTCGCTTATTCACTGCGATTTTTCGCTCCGCTGCAAAATCGCGTTTTCAAAGTTGTCAGAAATTGAAATTTCTGACAACTTTGAAAATTATATGAGCGTGACGATAAAGGACATTGCGCAGAAGGCGGGGGTTTCGCGCGGAACGGTTGACAGAGTTTTGCACAATCGTTCTGGCGTGAATGCCGCCGTAGCCGCGAGGGTAAAAGATATAGCCTGCGAATTGGGCTTTATTCCAAACCGCGCGGGCAAAGTCCTTGCCGCCCGGAAGCAAAAAATAAAATTTGCCTGCCTTCTGCCGGATGCTTCGATTCCTTTTTTCAGTCAAGTGATAAAAGGTTTCGAGCGCGCGCAAAAAGAACTTGGCGATTTCGGCGTGACGCTGAAATTATTCTACGCCGCAAAATACGACGAAAAAAATCACATCGACGCAATCAAAAAAATTTCGCGCGGAAAATTTTCGGGCGTTTGTCTTACTACGCTTGATACTCCGGAAGTTCAACTTGAAGTGAACAAAATCGTGCAAAAAGGAATTCCCGTCGTCAGCGTGAACACGGACATTCCAGATAGCGGGCGTATATGCTATGTGGGTACGGATTATTTTCGCTCCGGGAAAACCGCCGCGGGAATGCTCTCCCTCATCAACAAAGAAAAAATCAACGTGCTGATTTTGGCAGGCAGTTACAATATGCGCGGCCACAAAGAAAGAATCAAAGGCTTTGTGAGCGGGCTTGAATCGCACAATGCCGATTTTACCGTTGTGGATAAAATCGAATCATTCGATGACGATGAGACCGCCTATGAAAAAACTCGCGCCGCCTTGAAATCGAATCCAAAAATAAATTGCATTTTTGTTGCGTCCGCAGGGGCAGGGGGGGTGTGCAACGCCGTGCAAGAGTGCGGGTGCAAAATCAATGTGCTCGCGTTTGATGAAGTTCCGCAAGTTACGGAATTTTTGAAAAACGGCTTGATTGATTTTACGATTGACCAAGAGCCGGAAATGCAAGGCTACATAGGAATCATGCGGCTTTGGTCGTGGCTCATGGAAGAAGGCAAGCGCGATTCAAAAGATTACATCACGCAGACCGTGATAAAAATTGCGGAAAATATGGACGCGCACTAAAATTCTTTGGAGGCTTCGTCAAAACCTTCTTCCAGCCAAAGCGAAATGCTTTCGCTTATGTTGCGAATTTTCATCGCGCGATTTTTCCCTGTAATCGAACATTCCCAAACCACGCCCACTCGCCAACCTTCTTTTATCAGTTGTTCGATTTCTTCCGAATCGCGTTTTCTGTTGCGCTGGATTTTTGTCTGCCAGAATTCAGTGTTCGTTTTTGGAATGCGATATTTTTCACAAGACCTGTTTCCAATCAAGTGCCCGTGCCAAAAACATCCGTTTACAAAAATGAGCGCGTGGTATCGCGGAAAAACAATGTCGGGATGCCCCACCAGCCGCGCGTAATTTTTTCGGAAGCGGAAGCCCAGCGCGTGCAAAGCCGAACGGACTGCTTTTTCGGGGCGCGTGTCCGCAGAATGAATTTGCGCCATCATCCAGGAACGCTTTTCTTTTGTAAAATTGTCCATAGCAAAAATTGGTTACTTAAATTCGTGGCGCAACAATTTCGTTTTCTAGCGGCGCACATTCAAACTTCTATTCGATTTTAAAAGAATAACTTTTTATGATTTTGTCGTAATAGCCGCGATTTTTTTTGTAGCCATCGGTGAACGCCGTGAACGAAAAGCATCCGTAAAAATTTTCGGCGGCTTGCCCGAAAGTTTTTATGTCCACCAAATTGCGGCCAGTTTTTGGATTGTATGTGTTTGCGTTTATTTTGATTTTTGCATCGTCAACATAAACACTGAGCGCGCCCCAGTCCGAATACGCGTAGCCGTTGCTCGCGCAGTAACGCCGCATAATTTGTGCCGCCACGAAATTTTTTCCTTGTTGCGAAATCTCTTTCGGAAATGCGAAGCCGCTCAAAAAAATGAAGGCGTTGTCTCCGAACGTCCACATATTTTCGCTTTGAGCCTGCCAATTTTTGTCCGCGCTCACTTCTTGCCGAAATTTTTGTTTTTCATTTAATTGCGCGGTGTGTTCGATTTGCATCGCGCCCGCGCTTTTGATTTTTTTGTCTTTTTCACTGTAATTTTTCATCGCGCTCGGCGGAACAAATTCCGCAAAACTTTTGTCCTGCGAAGAAGCGAGCCGCCCGATTGTACAAACTACGAAAAGTTCGTTTCCAGCGTAGTCGATGATTTTTTTCAAATTGAAAATCGGAACAATCGAATCGAAAATCATCGTAACATTTCCGCCGAACTGCGCGTAGTCATCGCGGAAACTTTTTCCTTCCGAAAGAAAATCTACCTTGCTTTTTGAATAGTCGATAAAATCGAGCGTGCCAAGTTTTATGCGCCGCGCCGTAATTTCATAAAGCAAATCGTGGATGTAGTTTATGATTTGGGTGTCCTCTTCAAGCGGCGGAGTGACGAAGCGTTCGCCAGTGAGTTCAAAGTACGATGCCGCGGGATTCACAGAAAAAAGGATTTGCAAATTTTTTGCAGGAAGAATTTCGCCTGAATCAGTTTTGCTTTGCGGCGCGAAATACCGCGCTTCATAGGTGGATTCGTCGTAATACAAAAATCCGATGTAGCTTTCGCGCTTGAAAGAATTGTCGCGGTAGAAAACATATTCGCCCGAAGCGTCCTCGATTTGGCGCGAAACTGCGGGCAAGGCGAACAAGCGGGCGGAGTTGGCGAGCGACAGGCAAAAAATGGCGACGGCAAAAAATTTGGAAAAGCGTTTCATAAAAATCCTCTTTATGTGAAAATTGACGATGCTTCGACATCAAGCCATAACAATTTTGCGCCGCGCACAGAAAAATGAGTTTGGCGGCTGGCGCGAAATCACATTTTTTACTTCTTTGGATATTATTTAAACCGCGCAATCCGCCGCAAGTAACGAATTGCTAGCGGCGATTTTGATGCGAGATTTTTCTGCCAGTCTGCGCCTAGTTCAATTCCTCAAGCGCGTTTTGCACAAGGTCCGCCGCTTTTCGCGCCGCATCTTCAAGCGGAACAAGCACGGAATCTTTTTGCGCGCGTTGCTTGATTTCCACATTCGGAAGATTCTTTTCGCCCACGACGATTCGGAGCGGAATGCCAATCAAATCGAAATCCTTGAATTTGACGCCCGGGCGTTCGGCGCGGTCGTCGAGCAAAACTTCGATTTTCGCTTCGAGCAATTCGGCGTAAATTTTGTCGGCGGCTTCTTTCATCGCGCCTTCGTATTTTATCGGGATGATTACCACTTGAAATGGCGCGACGCTCATCGGCCAGATTATTCCGTCTGCATCGTGATGCTCTTCGATGATTGAAGCGAGCGTGCGATCCACGCCGATTCCGTAGCAGCCCATTATCGGTGTGGCGGACTTTCCGTTTTGGTCGAGGAAGGTCAGCCCCATCGACTTTGTGTATTTGTCGCCGAGTTTGAAAATGTGTCCGAGTTCGTTTCCTTTTTTGCTGTACAGTTCCGCGCCGCATTCAGGGCATCTGTCGCCGGGGCGGACAGTGCGCACGTCGGCAACGATGAATGGAACAAAATCGCGGATTGGCTCTACGTGCAAATTGTCAACATCCTTTGTGCCGCCGCCTGTTACAGTGTCGTGGACACGTGCCGTAAAAGAGCCGTCCGCGTTTCGCGTCATAACGCTTTGGTCTGCCAAAAGCGGCACGTTTTCCAAGCCCACAGGTCCAACGAATCCATGCGGCGCGCCCGAATATTTTATCACGTCCGCTTCTTCGGCAAGTTCGCATCCGCTTGCTTTGAGCGCGGCAGCCAATTTTGTTTCGTTTACTTCGAGGTCGCCTCGAATTGCGACTGCAAAAAAACTTTCCGGGTAGTACGAAGTTTTTCCGTCCGAAATTTTTTTGAACGATTTCGCACCCTGCGCCTTTTCCAAATCGAGCGCGCAATTGTAAACTTTGTAAATCAAAACTTTGATGAATTGCGTCGCGGGCATTTTGAAAAAGGTTTCCATCTGCTCGATTGTTTCCACGCCGGGGCAGGGAACTTTTTCGATTTGCGCCGTCGCGGGGATTTGCGCGTTGCCGTCTTTGTCCAGAGCCTCGTCCATTTGGCACGAAGCCTTTTCCAAGTTGGCGGCGTATCCGCATTTCGAACACAAAATCAAAGTGTCGTCGCCCACTTCGCTTTCCACCATGAATTCTTCCGAACCGCTTCCGCCCATCGCGCCCGTATCCGCTTTGACGGAAATCGTAGTTAGCCCGAGCCGCTTGTAGATTTTTCTGTATGCCTGCGCGATTTTGTTGTAGGAATTTTCGAGCGAATTTTCATCCGCGTCAAAAGAATATGCGTCCATCATCGTGAACTCGCGTCCGCGCATCACGCCGTAACGGGGACGAATTTCATCGCGATATTTTGTGTTGATTTGATATAGCGTAAAGGGGAGTTGCTTGTAACTTTCCAGAACGTCGCGAACAAGCGCGGTGAACGCTTCTTCCGCCGTGGGGCTTACGACCATATCCTGCCCGCCGCGATTTTTCGGAGTGAGCATTTCGCCGCACATCTTGTCCCAGCGTCCGCTTTCTTTCCAAATTTCGGCAGGCTGAATTACAGTCGGCTTCATTTCGAGGCAGCCCGCCGCATCCAGTTCTTGGCGGATGACATCCGCCACCTTTGAAAACGAGCGCAATCCGAGCGGCATATAAGAATAAAGGCCATTTCCCAATTTGCGAATCATTCCAGTGCGCAACATAAGTTGGTGGCTTGCGATAATCGCATCGCTTGGAATGTCGCGCAATGTGCTGAGAAAAAATTCCGAAACTTTCATATATTGATTATAATGAAAAATCCGAGGCGTTGCAAGTATTGGGGGATATGGTAGGGGGCTTTGCGGATGATACGCTTCAAGGCACAACCGTGCGCAGTTTTCGTATCACATCGTCTTTTTTACAAAACAAAATCACCTACATTGCAACCAAGTCCATCCGCAAGTTTGCGCGCGCTCTTAATTCCGATGCCTCTTTTGCCCGTTTCCATGAGCGCGATGTTTGACGCGGCTATCCCGCACCTCTCCGCAAGTTCGGCCTGCGTCAGCCCCGCGTTCTCTCGCCGGATTTTCAGCACCTTTGCGGGCGTGATGCGCGATTTCATCTCTTTGTAATACTCCCAGTCGTCAATGTCCTGCGCCTCGTCATCGTCGATAATCTGCACGCCGGGGATGCTCTTTTTTATGATGGCAAGGAAGGCTTTGACTCCTTTCCCCTCAACCCGCACGTCAATACGGGGCGTTTTCGCGACTACCTGCATAGTAAACCTCCACGATAAATGCGCCTTTCTCCCAAGTCCAGCAAGCCACCCAGTGATAGTTCAGGTGGCAGTGATACTTGCCTTTGCCCAAGTCGGAAAAGTTGCGCCAGTTGGTGCGGATTGCTCCGTGCCGCTTGATGTCCTCGACAAGCACCGTGAAAATGTCCTGCACGTCAAGCGGCATTTTCTTTACCTGCTTCCGCACTTTCTTGGAAATCTTCACCATGTATGTATTCTTTTCCTCTCGCAACATAATTATATAGTATCAAATATGATAGCATAATGCAAGTGTTTTGATGTATTCGGATGACTTGATTGGAAATACGGCGGTCGCTTTAAACTGCTGAGCAGTTGGGTTCGAAGTGCTGAGCACTTTCGTCTCAACTGCTCAGTACTTGCACCCCCAAGTGCTCAACACTTACATACTCAGGTGCTGAGCACTTCGGACAAAAGTGTTGAGCAGTTTAAACGCAACTGCTCAACACTTTTATGCTCATCGCGGTTCGACATGGGAATATAACGGTGTTAAGTTAACATCGTTATATAAAGAATTGAAAAATGTTTTTGCTGTGCTCACTGCTTGGTTTTTATGCAGGAATCAGAAGGCATCAGAAAAATGCTCCTCTAGCAGCCTCTTCATGTGAGACCGCTGTCCTGCAAAGAAACGCCGTATGTCATCCACTTTTATTTTTCATAGTTTATCATAGAGGATTTTCCGACTTTCATATCCTTCTCCGAACTATAAACTAATGCATCCATTCTGTCTCTTATTTGATCACAATGCCGGCAAATTATATCACTATTAGGAACTTCACCATTTTTGTGAATTTTCTGTAATCGTTTCAAATTCTCTCCGTTAAGTATCTCTTTTATTGTCATCTCGTTCACATTTCCGATGTTGTTCTTCCTGTCAAAATCAAAACAGCACGGCACTACCGTCCCATCTGTACAAATCTGTAAGTCATTACCGTGCATGATGCGATGACACATACGCATAACCGAATCTTGAACATCTCCCATATTACCACCCCAGTTGTGCGGCTTCCAAATATCAATCCGATTACATTTCGGCTCATAATATTCTTTCCAAATGTCCATCTCATGTTCATTCTCCGGCATAACGAGAAAAGTCATTATCGTATAAACTCCTTTATCGCCTTTATTTTTTTCCAAAAAAGCGTCTATGTTTTCCTTTACCTGCTCGAACTTTAACGATCCACGATGAACAGATTCATAAGTTTCCTTTGTAAAGCCATACATCGAAATCTTAACGATATCAAAATACTTAGAAACCAAATCAATATTCTTCGGTGTCAACAGATGTCCTGTATTGATTGTTGAAATATACATGTCAGGACATATTTCTTTCACATATTCCAGTTTCTTTTCCAAACCAGTATCACATAGACTGTCACCAAAGCCACAAATTCCGATTTTTTTACACCCCCCCCCAACAAGTTCATCTATGATTTTTTTGAATGTATCAAAAGGCATGTTCTCGAATTTGTGAGAGAACTTATTACGAGGACACATGATACAATTTGCACCACAAATTGTTGTATTCTCAATCATTGCATACAAGTTTTCAAACATCACAACTCTCCTTAAATTATTTTCAAATATTCCCTACTTCCGCTTCATACATCGCTTTTGCCATCCTATAATCAAATTCTGTATCAATGTCTATCGCATGATATTGATCAACTTCAAAACAGAACGGCTTCTTTCCGAAAATAAATCTATACTTCTTTGCCAATTCAATTGGAATAATAGAACATCCACAGGTCCATTTATACATTTCAGGCAACTGCTGAGAGTTTGTTACCGCGGCATCTGGATTAAAATTGTATGGTTTACCAGATTTATCCATCAGGAAATGTTTAAAGACCTCTACAGTAGTAAAAGAATCATATCCATCATTCAGTGCTTTTTCGTAAAAATCAATTATCTCACTATAAAAAATTCCATCCAGTGTTGGAGAGGTTACTGGCGACCACATCATATGTTCACCAGTCATCAATTCTGATACATGGATAACTAAATCTCCGAAAGGGCGGCTTTCATTAGCTAAATCATCGGGACGTTTTTCCGCTCTTACACCTTCTTTTCTTGCCATTTTTAACATCTCGTCAGAATCTGAGCTTACCAAAATTTCATCAACCTTACTCTCTTTCAGTTGTCGTATCTTATTTACTAATAGATTGCTATCCGCAAAAGGCATTATATTTTTACCTGGTACTCGTGTGGAATGCCCTTTAACAGGAATAATTGCTGTCACTGTCATACTACCACCGTCCTTCCTTTTTAAGAATTTCTGCTACAGGTATACCGTCTTTAATCAAATCTCTAATACGATTTTCCCTTTCTTTTCGCTCTTCGGCTATCTCCAATGTGCGAAAAGTATCTTTGTGCGGAATTACCAGAACCCCATCACAATCTGCAAAGATATAATCGCCTGGATAAACCCAAACATCTCCATCTTCTCCCTGAAAAGGTAAAGGTATTTGAAAATCTACTATCTGCCATCTGTCAAGTGCATCTATCATAGATACTCCTTCCGAAAAGACCTTATATCCATCTGATTTTAATCCTTTAATATCCCGTGTACAGGCATCTATGATTGTTCCTACTGCTCCTTCGCGTCTTGCGATTTTTCCGGTGATTTCTCCAAATACGGAAATCTTATTATCAATTCCAGATGAGATCATTTCTATGCAACCATCATAAAGCGAACTCAACATATCAACATAAGTTGTATTTGCATGACTTTTGTCTGTCAGTGTTGCTCCTTGAACTGTAAAAGCTACTCCACATAACACTTCATCAAAGTCCCACGAAGGCTTTATTGCTTTCGACAAAACATAGGGCATTGGTGGTTTGATGTCCTCATGAAGTGTGTCGTAAACGACCCCCGAATAAAGTCTGCTGAATCCGTCATGCAATATCTCTATTTCATTCTTCGTAAAATGATTTATTTCTTTCATTATGCTTCTCCGTTATAGTTTAATCTCTATCACGCAATGTTTTTTCAAATTTTGAAGGGGTGATAAATCTTATGTTGCTGCAATCATATTTGCTTTTTACATTCCATAACTCGCGCTCGATTTCCTCATTAGATGGATTGTCAAATGTAAGTATGTATCCATTGTCAAAATAGCTCTTGCTGGTGCTGTCAAAACCGTCAAACCCTGCCAAGGTAATCTTATTTATCCCGAACGAAAGTAGCAAATTCAACAAGAGAACAGCACTTATATTTCCGCCTACTTCGTCATACAAAGCCTTAAAATTAAACATAAAATCATACGGCAATGCTGGTGATGGCGTGATATTGGACGTTATCATAATTCGCGGTGTATTTCCTATGTCCTCATAAATCCAGGTGATTTGTGAATATCGGATTGAGTTGCTTATGAAAACATAATTTGCGTTAATGTTTGGATATATAAAATTGATTGAAATTATAACTGGATTATATTCTGATATATACTTGTCAATTTCTTTTTTATGAGTTATTATGGTCGTACCAGGACACACAAGGAGAATATCCCGATTTTCTAGTTCCTTTGCCAGTGCTGCACGGAACGCAGTATCATCAACTGCTTTGCTTATGTATTCATTTAACAGTCTTTGTGCCAAGTTTGGGCTGAAAAATGAAGGGAGATATTTTTTATCCTCTGGCAAAGCAGACAAAATATTGTAGATATCTTTTATTGACAAAGCAAAATTTTTCATATATGTCTTTGTCCAGTTTGGAGAGCAGCGCAGAATCGCCGAAATTAGATAATCAAGTCTGTATCCCCAGTTTGCATTGTTTTGGAATTTCATTATATTTGTGTAGGCACATTCAAGAACCTGTATTATGTCAAATTCATGGAATTTCATTTTGTTCCCATAGGAAACTATAAGTTCTGTGCACGCATTGCCTGCGTTTTTACCCATTCCTAGAATCGAGGAATCCACTATTAAGTCGCGTTGTAGATTTAATTTGATGAATTTGATTGTATTTGAGTTTGACATTTGCATGTTATTATGGGAGTGGTAGCCTAGTATGATATGTTTGTCCAAATTGCGGTCAAGAAGTAAAGCATATTCCTCCATATCCGATTCGAACATTAGGCCGTAGGTGTCTACTATTGAAACGCCTATAGGAGATATTTCGTTTATTTTTTTCGTAAGCGCAAGTAGTTCCTTGTTGCTGTATGATGACGTGGATACAAGATTCAGAAACAAATTATATCCGGCTTCCTTTATCTTTTTTGCGTATTTAAGGGCTTCATCCACCTTTTCTTTTGTGAATATAAGTCTTATTCCAGAGAGACAGGAGTTATGGTTGGCTGTGGGAAAGAGAAGACTTTCGTCAAAAGAACCGAAGTCTATCATCGCGACCAATTTGGCATGTTTTGGACGAGTATTTCCGAGAGTTCTGGCTATTGACGGGATTGTCGGGAACATAGAACGCTCGATGTCATACTCGCATCGACTGTCCAGAAAGCCGACCTCGATATAATCCAGTCCTGCCGCATCGAGTCGCGATACTACTGCCCGGATAGTGAAATTTCCAAAACGCCAGTCGTTTATGTATCCGCCATCGCGAAGAGTACAGTCGAGGAAGCTTACTGTATTCACATTATCTCTCCTTTATTTAGAATTCATAGTTAAAATGTCCTCTATTCGCCGTCCCGGACTCAACGCGAGTGAGAGCCGCTCCCTCAGCCTCGCGGCATCCGCACGTTAGATGATGTACTTTTGTTCCTGTCTGAAAACTGAATACCCATCCATACAAACTATCAGTAACTCTTTTAGATAATTATACACATTGTGGGAAAGTAGTCAATAACCAACAGTTCATAAATAATAGAAAAATCAAAACCATAGGTTTGTTTTATGACAAAATTACAGGAATATCTCGCCGCGAATATGCGCCGTTACAGAAAATTGTGCGGTCTCACCCAGGAAAGGCTTGCCGAGAAGGTCAGCACGTCCACGAATTACATCGGATTGATAGAGAACGGGAAGAAATTTCCGTCGCTTCCGATGCTTGAGCGCATTGCCACCGCCCTTGAGGTAGATTCAATTGATTTGTTTGCAAAAACTAATGCGGGAGTTCTGCAAAACAAAAGGTTGCGGAAGGAGCTAAAAGATGAGATTTGCGCCGCGGTGGACGGATTCTTCGATGCGGAATACTGAGCCGCACATCTCCTGTAAACCTTTGTGGCGTTTTATATTGACTTCCAACCGCAAACAATGTATGCCCCGACTGCCTTTACAGGTCTGCGTATCCGTTCGTGCAATGCACGAGTTCTGCCAGAATGCCGCTATACCACTCATCGCCTTTCTTTACCGCAGCCCACTGCGCCTTTGTGCCGTCAAAGTGGATTTCCATGAGCGACGTGCAGCCATAAAATGCATGGGTGTCGATTTCCGCGGCGCTCGCAGGAATTGCTATGTCCGTAAGCGACTTGCAGGAAGCAAAAGCCTCCGGGCCGATGTACGTTACGCCTTCGGGGATTGCAATTTTTTTAATTGCGCAACCAAAGAATGTCTTTTCCTCGATTTTGGTCACGCACTTCGGTATTTCCACATCGTTGAGTGAATAGCACTGGCTGAATGCGCCGCTGCCAATTTTTGTCACACTGTTGGGAATGTCCAAGATTGGAAGATGTATGCAACTCGCGAATGCGTCATTGCGGATTTCAATTACGCCTTTTGGAATTACCACTGACATTAAGTCACAGTTGCAAAACGCCTCTTTGCCAATTGCCCTCACTCCGGCAGGAATGATTGCTTCTCTCGCCTTGTAATTGCAATTTATGACTACGCCGTCCTCTATGGTGAGCGGATTCTTTTTGTCTGCCATAGCATCGTCTCCTTGTTCAAAAAGTGGTACGATGCATATTCTATAATAGCACACTGTCATCTAATGAGAGTGTGCTGAAAAAATGCGATTATTTTGGAATGTTCATAATGCAAACTGGCTTTTCATTAAAGCAAGGCGACCGCCGACATTCGCTAATTGAGGGGGCGAAATGGGCGGGGAAGCAAGCCGGTCATGTTCGACACGGTTGCTAACGCAACCTGCTCAATGACCGACAATCGGTGGTTAAACCACCAATATTTTGCCGTGCGCATATAATCTATTTTCTTCGCACCGAAAATCGCGTTCGTGGAGTTTTGTTTCGTTCGTCGCGGGCTTTGTATTCTTCGTACAAAATTTCTTGGGCGCGGCGCGGCTCTTCGCCTGGCTTCGGGCGCAACGCCTTCCAGGTGCCTGTGTTTTGCAATTCAAAAATGTTCGTGTTCGCGTCGAAATAAATTTCAAGGATGTGTTTGATTTCGTTGAAAACTTCGTTGCTCAAAATCGGGAACATCAATTCGATTCGGCGGTCAAGATTTCGCGGCATCCAGTCCGCGCTCGCCAAATAAATTTCGGGCGACGCTCCGTTTTGGAAATAGAAAATTCTCGCGTGTTCCAAATATCTGTCCACGACCGAAACTACTTTGATGTTCTCGCTCATTCCTTTTACGCCGGGAAGAAGCATACAAATTCCGCGAATGTTCAGCAGCACTCGAACGCCCGCTCGGTTCGCGCGATACAATGCGGAAATCACTTGCTCGTCGGCGAGGCTGTTCATCTTCGCCATGATGAGGCCCGGCGTTTCCGGCGTGGAGAGTTCGATTTCGCGCTGAATCATCATCAGCAATTTTGACTTCAAATCCACCGGTGCCATGGAAAGATATTTCATCGTTTGCAGCGAAGAATATCCAGTAACCGTATTGAAGAATTTTGTCGCGTCGTTCGCGATTTCGTGGTTGGAAGTAAAAAGCGAAATGTCGCTGTAGAGCCGCGCGGTTTTTGGATTGTAGTTGCCTGTGGAAAGATGGATGTACCGTTTGAATGTGTCCTGTTCGCGTCGAATCACCATCATAATTTTTGCGTGCACTTTCAGATTGACAAGGCCGTAAACAACAATGACGCCCGCGCGTTCCAATTCTTCCGCCCATGCGATGTTCAGTTCCTCATCGAATCGCGCTTTGAGTTCCACGAGCGCGGTTACTTGCTTTCCGTTGTGCGCGGCTTTTTTCAATGCCGTGATGATTGGAGAAGAACGCCCCGTGCGGTAAAGCGTCATTTTTATTGAAAGCACGTCTTCATCTTCTGCCGCGTCTTCCAAAAATTTCACCACGCTTTTATACGATTCGTAAGGAACGTGCAAAATCACGTCGCGCTGTTTGAGCGTGTCCCAATATGTTCCGTCCTGTGGCAAATCGGGATTTTCAAAATGCTGCCATTTTTTATTTTTGAGCCGCGCGGTGTCTTCCGCATCGGAAATTTCGCAGAGCGTAGCCGCGTCCACCAAACCTTCAAAAGCGTAGATGTCCTGCGCCGTCAAATTCAATTTGCTCGCCAAAAATTTCTGCAATTCCGAACTGGTCTTGTTGCAAACGATTCGCACTGCAAACGATGATTGTCGCTGTACCAAAATTTCCTGCATCGCCTGAACGAAATTTTCGCCCGAATCCTCGTCCACCGCAAAATCCGCGTCGCGCGCCATATTGAACAAAAGCGACTGCTTCACTTCGAATCCGGCAAAAAGCCAAGTGCCATATTTGATTACCAAATCGGCAAGCGTCGTGAATTCTTTTACGTTCGGCTTTTCGCTCGGAAGCCAAATCAAATTCGGAATCGTGTCTGGAATCTGCACTAGCGCGACAAGCGGAACGCCCGGCTTTGCCTCGAACGCCTTGTTCGTCGTGCGAATGCTGGCGATGGGCTTGAGCAAAAATGCCGCGTGGTATTTTAAATTCACGATTTGCGGAAATTGTTCGGTGTCCGTCCGCAACGGAGTTAGGAGCGGGAGAATTTGATTTTTGAAGAAATCTTCGGTGAACTCTTTTTGCGCCGCGCTAAAATTTTCGGGGCGTTTGTACACAAATCCTTCTTTTGCCAAAAGCGGCAGGATTTGATTTTTGAGGCATTCCTGTTGTTCGCCCATCACTTCGTGCGCGCGTTCGGAAATCGCGCGAAGTTGCTGCTTTGGAGAAAGCCCCGAACTGTCTTTTGCGCCGGGCGTGTTTTTCAAAAGCCGCTTTATCGAAGCCACGCGCACTTGGAAAAATTCGTTGAAGTTGCTTGTTACTATCGAAAGGAATGTGAGCCGCTCCAAAAGAGGAATGTCAGAGCGCAATCCTTCGTGCAAAACCCGCGCGTTGAATTCAATCCAAGAAAGTTCGCGGTTCAAAAATTTGTCAGATGAAATTTTCGCAGTAGCCATATTTCTCCTTTTGTAAACACCGCGTTCGTTAGCGGGTGCGCGAAATCTCGCTGAAAATCAAATCAAGTCAAAATCACTTTGTAGCCAAAAACCGATTCGAACATTTCGCCTTTTTCGCTGAGCGCGCGTCGTTCCAAAACTGTGTTGTGTCTGTTTCCCGTGTCGATGATGAACGAATCTCCCTGCTTGCGGAATTTGAGTTGCTCGAATTTTTGTGTGTGTCCGCGATCCAGCGCGTCCGCAATTCGCACTATCGAAGTGAGTTTCAAAATCATCATTCGTTCGGCGCGAGGCAATTTTTGAAATTGTTCGTCATCTTGCGGAGCGGCATTGTCGCGATGATATTTTGCGATTTCGGAAATAATCGTGATTTCGTCTTTGCCAAGCCCGAAAAATTCCGAATTGGAAATTATGTACGCGCTGTGCAAATGGTGATTTCCCATTCGCACAAAAATTCCGATGTCGTGAAGCATCGCCGCCGCTTCAAGCAAAACCCGCGCGTGTTTGTCGAGCGCGCTTTCGTCTTTGAGCGCGTCAAAAATTGCAAGCGAAGTTTTCGCGACATAAGAAGCGTGGCTTTCATCACCATGATATTTTCGCAGCAAATTCAACGCGCCGGCGGAAATCTGCTTGTAGAATTCCTGCTGCAATTCTTCGTCCGGAGAATCGATTTTGCTGATGAGAATTCCTTCGCGCAAATTCGTTTCCGGCACGATGATTGTTTTCGCGTCATTCAGTTCAAAAAAAGTTTCGTAAATGAAAAAGCCTGTGTTCATTTGCGTAGCGTCATTGTACGAAATTTTAAAACGCGCCATGCATTCTTCCACAGAATAATTTTTTATTTCGCCAGCGAATTCAAAAAATTTTTCACGCGGGATTTCCCACAAAAAAGTCGAAATCGGTTTGCCCACATAAAGCGCGGCGATTTGCGGAATTTTTCCAACGGCGATAAAACTCTTCACTTTGAGATTTTTCAATTCTTGGTTGAGGGAATTCTTTGAATTCAAAATGAACTGCCGCACATAACGTTGCGTCGTGTCGGTCGCGCCCACTTGTCCAAGCCGCTGTTCCACACGCGCCGCTCCAAGCCTGAACGAATGCGCCCCTACGATGCTGCCTTTTTTCAGCAGCGTGATTTCTGTGGAACCGCCGCCTGCTTCTAAAATTATAAAGTCATCGTCTGCCAAATTTATCGGACTGTTTTTGAAACATTCGCGGACGGCGATGTACATCAGGCGGCTTTCTTCAAGACCGTCAATTATTCGCACGGAAAATCCGGTGCGCACGAAAATCCTGTCGATGATGGAATCGCGGTCGGGAGATTCGCGCAACGCGCTTGTGGCAATTACAGTGGTGTCTTGCGGAGTCAGTCCCCATGAAACGAGTTGCTCTTTGTAACGCGCAAGAATTTGGATGCACTGCGAAATCGAACTCTGCGAAATTCGGCCGGTGGCAAAAAGTTCCGTAGCGAACGTAATCGGGACATTGCTTCTGTCGAGCGTGTTCCAAAAAACGTTTCGCGCGTTTCCATTTTCGCGCTCCGAATTTTTATCCGCGTTTTCTTGCGATATAACTTCGACTATCGAAAGTCGCACGCCTGTTGAAGCGATTTCAATCACCGCCTCGGGCTTTGAGGATAATTTCCGCGTTTCGATTTTTTTTCTTGCCATAATTTTACAAAAAAATAATTTCGCTCTTCGCTTCAAAATGACTTTTTTAACGGCTAGGAAATCATGCTTTCTTCGCTGTTAAAATTGTATTTTAAACAGTGAAAGAAGTTGAACTTTTTCCACTGTTTAAAATGCCGTTTTGCAAAGAATGAAAACGGCAAATTATAAGCGTTTTTGCAAAGCCGAATTCGAAAATTCCGCGGCGAGCGAACTCCTGCGAATTTCCACGCGAGTCGGGCAATGCCACAACTCGCGGGCTTCCTCACACCACAGGCTTCATCGCAGTCATGTACGCGCGGAGTTTCCTTCCCACCACCTC
>JAFLSR010000018.1 GCA_022510845.1 Treponema sp. | reverse complement strand
GTGCGCACCGGCGAGAGCGGCTACGACGCGCTTCAAGACGAGGAGTAAGGCGGACTCGCCTGTTTATTCCGCGCGGACGGACAGAACAGGCGAGTTCTTGATGAGATTTTTCTGATTAAAAAAACACGGCGTGCCATCGAAAATGAACTCTTCGCCGGATGCGGAAGGCTTTCAAGCGTAACAATCCAAGAAGGCATAACAAAAATAGGATATGCTGCGTTCCAAAATTGCACCAACCTCAGAAACATTTCGATTCCATCGAGCGTCAAAAGCGTGGATGAAGAAGCGTTCGCGGGCTGCCGCACGCTCAGGACAATCCAATACGGCGGAAGCAAGGCCGGCTGGCGTTCAATCAAAAAAGGCGAAGGCGCGTTTCCAGGCAGTATGAACATAACTTGCAGTGACGGAGACGTTACCATTAGCCGCTAAAATCGTATTTGCAAAAAACGGGCAAAAATTGCGCCATAAAAATCGCAGTGGATGCCCAGTTTTTTGACAAGGAAAAGCATTCCATAAATAAAATCAAGTTTACAGGAAATATCAATTTCCGAAAAACTTGATTTTGCCTGCGCCCGCACTTCGTTGCGGCTGCCCTCCTCCTAGGCGCGCCCAAAACCACCAGTTGCCATGCCCACGCATTCTTTTTGTTTTCAAAAATAAAATATTTACAAAAAGACTTTTTTGTGATAAAATGGATTTTATATGGATTTACAGAATTTCTATCAAAAAGTTGGCGGAAATTACGCTGAAATCAAGAGTCGCTTGCCCACCGACAAACTGATTGAAAGATTTGTTTTGATGCTCCCGAAAGAGCCTTGTTTCGAAAATTTAAAAGTCGGCATGGAAAGCCAAGATTGGAAAGCGGCGTTTGCCGCAAGCCACACGCTCAAAGGCGTGGCGGCGAATCTCTCGCTCACGGCACTCTACAATTCGGCAAACTTGCTCACAGAAGATTTGCGCAGCGGAACGCCCACGCCAAACACGCAGCAATATTTTGAACAAGTAAAAAAAGATTTTGAAAACGTACTCGCCGCGATAAACGAAGGAGCAGCATAATGATTGACAAAAATTCCCCCTCCATTGAAATACTGGAGGCTTCGCATACAAAAGACACGGTTCTCATCATCGAAGACGACGAAATAAATCGCGGAATTCTGAGCGCGCTTCTGGAAGAAAAGTTCAACTTGTTTGAAGCCGAAAACGGAAAAGTCGGACTTGATGTCCTTTCCGAGAATTTCAAAAAAATCTCGATAATTTTGCTGGACCTTATGATGCCGGTCATGGACGGCTACGAATTCCTTCAAAGAATCAGCCAGGAAAAACGCTTCAAATCGATTCCAGTAATCATCCTCACCGCCAACAACGCGGATGCCGACCAAATCCGCGCGCTCAAACTTGGCGCATCGGACTTCATCACCAAGCCCTACAACCCGAACATCATCGTAAACAGAATCGAGGCAATAATTCGACTGCGCCGTTCATTTGAAATTCTTTCTGCGACGGTCTTGGACAATCTCACCGGCGTTTATTTGAGCCAAGCATTCTTTGTCCGTGCCAAACAAATTTTGAAAAACCATCACAGTGATGAATACGATTTTGTTTGCACGAACATCGAATCGTTCAAAATTATGAATTCGCGGCACGGAAGAAAATCCGGCGACAAGCTTTTGCAAGAAGTTGCGGGCAAGTTCAAAAGCATTTTGCAAAAGCACGAAATCTGCGGCAGAATCAGCGCAGACCGTTTTATGATTTTGCTTCGACACCGCGAACCTGATTTTTACAAAAAACTCGAAGACGAAATTACGAAAATCTTCAAAAACGGAATAGCGGACGCTTTTGTGCTGAAATTCGGCATTTGCGAAAACATCGACCATGAGGAAGACACTTCGTCAATATACGACAACGCGATGTTCGCGCTCAATTCAATCACGCGGCGATACGGCAAAACAATCAGTTACTTTAACCAAGATTTGCGGAAAAAAGCGCAGGCAGAACAAGATGTCATTGACAACATGGAAGAGGCTTTGGACGCAAATGAATTCGTCGTTTTCTATCAGCCAAAGCATGGCATAAAAGAAAACAAGGCGATGGGCGCGGAAGCGCTTGTCCGTTGGAACAGCAAAAAATTCGGCTTTATGAGCCCCGGGCTTTTCATTCCGATTTTCGAACAGAACGGCTTCATCACAAAGTTGGATTATTACATTTGGGAAAATGTCTGCAAGATGCTGCATGAGCGGATAGAAAAGAACGACATCGTTGTTCCGGTTTCGGTGAACATTTCCCGAAGCGATTTCGACATGACGGATTTGGATCAAACAATCATCGCGCTTGCCGACAAGTACAACGTTCCGCACAATTTACTCCACCTCGAACTTACGGAATCCGCGTACAATGAAAATTCGGAACAAATAAAAAAGATTATCGACTCGCTCCATTCGGCAGGCTTTATAATCGAACTGGACGATTTTGGAACAGGCTATTCATCGCTTAGCATTTTGACAAAAATACCGTTCGACATTCTCAAACTCGATATGAGTTTGGTCAGGGAAATCAAAAATTTGGCAGGACGCAATGTCCTTTCGTGCATAGTCGATTTGGCGAATCGGTTCAATATGAAAACCGTTGCCGAAGGCTGCGAGGACCAAGAGACGACGGAGATTCTTGGAGAACTCGGCTGCGATTTGATTCAAGGCTACTTCTACTCCAAGCCGCTTCCTGCAAATGAATTTTTTGAATATATCGATCTTCACGGTATGCGGTAGGTGCGAAAATGGTTTTGAAACTGATTATTACGATTCTTATAATCGTGCTCATCGTGTTTTTCACGGGATTCAATTTGCAAAATGTATGCAACATTTGGCTTTTCGGAAAAACTTTTTCGGATGTGCCGGTTTTCATCACCGCGCTCATTTCGTTCGCGGCAGGAATTCTCATAACTCTTTTGGCAGTTTTCTTCGCCCCCAAAAAGCGGCTCACTTCCGAGCAAGCCCGCGCAGAAGCAGAGCGTCTTGAAAAAAAAGAAAAAAGAGATTTCGAACGCCAGCAAAAAATTCAGAACAAACTCGAACAGACGAAAATTCGCGCAGAAAAATTGAACAGAAAAAAATCGGAAAAAGATTCTGCTTCAAACGAAAATGGCACCGGGCAGAATTCCGCTTTGGAAAATTCTTCGGAGAAAAAATGAGCCGAAAAATTTTTCTTTGCATTGCGTTCGCTTGCACATTCACGATTGGCACGAATTTTGTGTACGCGCAAAATTCAGCAAAACAGATTTCCGACAAAGCTTTGGAATTCGAAAGCGCGGGCGAATCAATCAACTACTTGAACAAAATGATAGCGCAAGTGAGCGTGGCGGCAGAAAAACGCGCTCTCCTTGCCTTTTTGGGCGCGTTGCAAGAACAGATTTCCGCATACAAAGACGCCTCGGACTCTTATGCGCAGGCTGCGGGAATTGCGGCCGGCGACGCGCAAGGAATGCCCAAAAAGACTAGCCCGCAACTCGTGCTTGATGCCGTGCGATGCGCGCTCTGTTCGGGCGACAGCGCGACCGCCGAAAAATATTTGAATTCGACAGTGCGCAATTCGCAGGACGAAAGAATTCAGGCAACCATAAAACTTTATGAAGTTTGGAGTACGCTTTGCAAACTCGAATCCACCGCGCAACTTGAAGATTCCGTTGCAATCCTCAAAACTTACTCGGCTCTTTCTTCGATGAAAATCGTAAAGCCGCAAATCCTGCTCACGCTCTGGTACATCACTGGCGAAGCGACTTACGGCAATTCGATAAAAAAGGAATTCCCAAAATCCCCGGAAGCCGAAGTAGTGAACGGCAAGGTTCAAATGATGCCCGCGCCATTTTGGTACTTCATGCCAAAGAATGGAGAAGCATTGGCACTTTCCGCAGAAGCGGCGGCAGGTTCACAAAAGATTTCAGTAGAAAAATCAGGAAAAGAAAACGAGGACGGAACGAAGGCCGCCAAACAACAACTCGGACTTTTCCGCAACAAAGCAAACGCGCAGGCACTATGCGACACACTCAAGTCGAAAGGCTTTTCACCTTACATAACAGAAGAAACTCGCGCGAGCGGCACAACCTACTACATTGTCCTAGTGAATGAAAACGAACAAGGAACTATCGGACAACAATTGAGGAGCGCGGGCTTTGAATGTTATGCCGTTTTTTAGAATCCGCATTATTTGACGCGCGGATTCTAAAACGCATCTCATTTTTAATTTGAAAAATCGTTCGCCGCGCAAACTCACTGAAAACCCCGCATTTGCAAAAAACGCATCAATTTGATATAATCCGTTTATGGAACTTTACATTGTTCGGCACGGACAAACCGACTGGAACGCGAACGGCTTGTTGCAAGGCAGAAGCGACACGCTCCTCAACCAAAACGGAATCGACGCGGCAAAAAAATTGGGCGAGCAATTGCGCGGCATTCACTTTGAAAAAATTTTTTCTTCTCCGCTTCAACGCGCTTTCCAAACCGCCTGCCTCATTCGCGACGAACTTGAATCGCAATCTGAAATCCCGATAATAAAAGACGAACGCCTCATAGAAATTTCTTTTGGGGAGGGGGAAGGAAAGCATTACACTGAATGGATGAACGAAAGCAGTCCATACAGATATTTTTTCAGCGCGCCGGAAAAATATCCTGTTCCGCCCGGAGGCGAATCGTTTGAAAACGTCTGCGCGCGCACAAAAGATTTCATCAAATCCGAAATCGAAGCGGATTTTCAAAACAAATCTCACATTATGATTGTGGCGCACGGCGCGCTCAACAAAGGCATTATGTGCTACATCCAAAATCATGGAATCAAAGACTATTGGCTCGGCGATTTGCAAAAAAATTGCGAAGCGAGCATTTTTGATTACGATGGAAAAAACTGGAGAAAAATAGATTCTTAAAGTTATAGTTTTTTTGGAAATAGCGAAAATTTAACATACCCCATACAGGTATGGGGTATATCATTGCTAAAACATTGCCTCGTTATGAAATGGCTTTTTCAAAACAATCTCATTCAAAGATTTCTGTCGCAGAATTTTCTGTGAAATTTTCGCTTTCAGCATTTTCAGCGGAATCCTTTTCAACAATATCATCGGGCAAAAAAGTGAAGTCGCGCCGCAGATTGCCTTGCGCCAAAAAAATTTCTTTTTTGCCGCCAATCCGAACGTAAGCCTGCGAACCGCTTGCGCTTTCCTTTCCAATGAAAATCGCACGCAAATCTTTTTCTTTGGCTCTTCCGCGAACGACAATCGGAGCATCCAGCCCGTATCGCGCAAGCGTTGCATCATCTACCGAACGCGCGACAATGCCAAGCGTTTGCACTTCGCAAAATTTTCCAACCAAATATTCAGCCTTTTTTGCGTCCGCTTTTTTTGACGCGCAAAACCATTCATCGCCTTTCTTTTCCAATAAAATTGTTTCGCCAGAATTTTCAATCGAAATAAAATCCGCCTTTTCTTTTATCTTGAAAGTTTTTTGGGGCGAACGCATTCCAAGAAAAATCTGCACGACAAAAATTGCCGCCAACGCGCCAGCAATGCAAACCAAAATCGTTCTTCGCTTTGTCATTTGTTCTCCTAAAAATATTTCGATGTTAAAAATAATTATGCGCGTTTCCGCACAATTTTAACAACTCATTTCATTTTACCACGCGCTCATCGTCTGCGTTGTATCGCAAACGGATTTGGTTTCGGCGGAGCGAACGAGAACGCCAAACAAAAATTCCAAACAATGCTACAAGCGCGGCAAGCCCGAATTGATTGAACAATTTGAACGCCGCGGCGCTCGCAGGATTTTTTATTTCCAGCAAATTTTGCGCAACACCTTTTGTGCGCATTTCGCTGAACTCTTCCTCGCCGTTCAAATAATCGATTGCGTTGCGCATAAAATACGACATCGGCTCATTGCCCGCTTCATCGACGAGTTTTCCAGTGGTGACTTGCGCCGAACTCACAAAAATTATTTTGGCATTTTGAATGCCCTTGGAAATTTTTTCCTGGGTCGCAAGCGAGGCATTTTGTGCGCCCTGCTCGGGGGCAAACCTTTCGTAGTTGTTGTTATCCAAAGGAATCTCTTCGTCCGCAAATGCGCTTGGGAATTTTCCTTCAACAAGCACAGCCAAATTTTGTTCGGCGAATTGTGAATCATCGTTGGGCGGAAAAACATAGCCCGGGTACAAAATTATGTTTTCGCTCGCAAGCCAAGATTTTTCGGAAGAATGCGCGAGCACGGTCGTTTTCAAATCGGGATTTTTTTCTGCCTCGCTCAAATCAATCGAACCGTTCTGCAAGAAAATCATCGCGTTCAAAAATTTCGTAATAGATTTTTTTTGGTTGAGCGCGTTCCGCATGACAAGCGGCGCCCATTCCAATTTTACACTCTGCCCCCTCCCCTGATTTTCTTGATAGCAATTTTGGTCGAAAACATAATTCGCGCCGGGCTTGATTCCGTAGGCGTTCAAAATTTTTTGCAAGCCATTTTGCGGCGCAAGATAAGCAGGCGGCGCACCAGGTCCTGCTTCCTCGGATTCAACAAGCGGATCAAGACAGAACAAAACACTGCCGCCCTTCATTATGAACTGGTCAATTTTGAAAAGTTCGCTTTGCGAGAATTCCTGTTTTGAACCATTTATAACAATGCACTTTATGTTGAGTGGAATTTCTTCTTCGCCCAAATTGATTTGCCGCAAATCGTAAATGTCGCCCAGCACATTGCGGAAATTTTCGGAAGTAGACGCGCCGGAATTTCCATAAGGATTTGCGTAAAGTTCATTTTCGCCGTGCCCCGTGATGTAGCCGACTTGCACGCTTTTTGAAAGCAGACTTTCGATTGCATTGGAAATGTTTTCTTGAATATCTTCCAAGCCCAAAAGATGCCAGCCGAAAAAATTTTGCAAACGCAGCGGAATCGAAACAAAATTTTCGCCCAACTCCACAACAATTCCGAGCGCGACATTTTGTTCGCCGCCAGCATCTTCGTTTTGAAATGTCACAAGCTGAACGCCATATTTTTCGGCAATTTGACTCGCTTCATCGCCAGAAGGATTTTCGATTTTCAAATTTATTTTACTGGAAAAATTTTTGTTCAAGGAATCAAGCGCGGCGGAAACCGTTTGTTCGAGCCGTTCCAAATTCGTAATGCCTGCTTGCGACAATTCGCTCGCAGGAAAAAGTTTCACTTCAAGCCCGCCGTCCAACTGCGCGAGCGCGTCGCTTGTGGAAATCATTTTTGACATCGCGGTTGTGAGCCTGTATTCAAATCCTGCCGTCGAATCAATCGGATTGAAAACTTTGATGTCGTCGCCATAAAGAAGTGCCATTCCCATCCAAACGGCCTTCG
The DNA here is from genome assembly GCA_022510845.1 of Treponema sp. Taxonomy (GTDB): domain Bacteria; phylum Spirochaetota; class Spirochaetia; order Treponematales; family Treponemataceae; genus Treponema_D. The sequence continues at coordinate 34,498 of JAFLSR010000018.1, read as the reverse complement.
CGCTCACTTCGGTCGTTTCGACTTTTTGCACTTGAATTTGACCTATGCCGTATGAACGCGCAATGTCCTCGTTTTCGCGTTTGTTCATGTCGAAAATTTTGTAGGAGAAATTTTTGTTCGCCGCAGACTTGTATTCAATCAAAATGTCGCGCACATATTGATCCACGCTGTTGTAAGGCGCGGGCAAGTCGGAAGAAAAGAAAACATTCACGCTCATCGGCTCTTGCAAATTCTTTACGAGTTCTTTGCTTGCCGAAGAAATCGAATAGACTTTTCCGCTCGTCAAATCCTTGCGCAAAAAAGCGCGCGCCCCCACCAAATTCGCCAAAATCAAAATCACAAAAAAAATGGCGCAGTCGATTTTTTCATCTCGATTTTTTTGTACTGCGATTTTTTGCTGCGTGAGCAAAAGGAAAAGTGCCGAAAGCGAAACAAAATAAATCACATCGCGCGTGTCGGCTATGCCTCGTGAAATTTGCTGAAAGTGAGTGGCAACAGAAAGCCATGAAAAAAATCGAACGAGCGACGCGGGCAAAAAAATCAAAATCGTTCCAAAAAGGATGAGCGCGAAACTCATCGCGAGCGCAGCAAAAAACGCTATGATTTGATTTTTAGTGAGCGCGCTAGAAAAAATTCCGATTGCCGAATAAAGAGCGCACAAAAAAAGCGCGCCGCAATATCCGCCGATTATCGGGCCAAAATCCACTTTGCCGAAAATGGATGCCGTAACCACATAAAAAAAAGTCGGAACAAGCATCGCGGCGCTTGTCAAAAATGCCGCCAAAAATTTTCCCAATATCACTTGCGCCGATGTGACAGGAAGCGTCATCAAAGTTTCAAAACTTCCGCTCCGCAATTCTTCGCTAAAAAGCCGCATCGTGAGCGCAGGCACAAAAAGCGAAAGCATTATCGGAAGCAGGCTGAAAAAATTCCGCAAGTCGGCTCGGCCGTTTATAAAAAACGTGGAGAAGAAAAAAATTCCCGATGCCACCAAAAAAATCACTGTTACTATGTATGCGGCAGGATTCGTAAAAAACGCGGCGAGTTCGCGGCGCATAATGGTGAAAGCCGGATTCTTTTTTTTAGTTTGCATTTTCATTTCCTCGATATAATTTGTACCTTTTAATTTGAACCTGTGTAAGACTTCAATTTTACGAAACCTGCGGAGTCGCAGTGAGCGCGTGGAAAACGTCTTCGAGCGAATTCTTTTGGATGTTCATTTCGTAGAGCGTCCACCCTTTTTTTACGGCGGTTTCAAAAATACTTTTGCGGATTTCCTTTCCTTCTCTGACAGAAATTTTCACGCCGCAGAATTTCCGCTCACCTTTTATTTTTTCCGCTTCGATTTTTTCCACCGAAGAAATGCCTTCGATTTTTTCCAACTCGGACTTCGCTTCCGAAAAATTCGCGCCGCCCAAGACAATGTTCAGCATAACTGAATTCTGGAAATTTTTTCGCAGTTCATTCGTGGGGCTGTCCGCCACCAATTTTCCGTTCGCAATGATGATGACGCGCGGGCAAAGCATTTCCACTTCGCCAAGAATGTGCGTGGAAATTATTACCGTCCGCGTTTTGCCGATTTCTTTGATGAGCGCGCGCACGTCTTCAATTTGATTCGGGTCAAGGCCGCTTGTAGGCTCGTCCAAAATTAGGATTTCGGGATCGTTCATCAAAGCGTGCGCAAGCCCGACGCGCTGCCTGTAGCCTCTGGAAAGTTCGGAAATATTTTTGTGCATCACTTCCTTAAGGCCGCAAGTTTTGCATAGTTCGGGGATTTTTTTCGCCGCGTCCGCGTCTTGCATTTGCGCCACATATTTCAAATAGTCTTCCACAATCATATCGGCATAGAGCGGCGCGCTTTCCGGCATATATCCGATTTTGCGTTTTGCAAAAATCGGGTCGCTGGAAATCTCAACGCCGTCAATTTTGATGCTGCCTTCGCTCGCACCGAGAAAGCCGCAAATCATGCGCATCGTGGTCGTCTTGCCCGCGCCGTTCGGTCCGAGCAAGCCTACGATTTGGCCAGTTGGAATTGAAAAACTGATGTCATCGACCGCGCGGAATTCTCCGAACATTTTCGACAAATGAGAAACTTCAATCATGCTTTTTTCCTTATATTTTTTAGCAAGAAGAAAGTTTCAAATTTCTTCTTGCTAAAAAAACGCGATTTTGCAGCGGAGCGAAAAATCGCAGTAAATACGCGAGTTTTGAAAAACTCGCCGCGCAAAGTCCGCGCGACATTTCCGCGCTTCAATAATTTGCAAAATGCCATCGAGTGCGGCAAGGCACGCTGCTTCGCTAACACCGCGGGGGCGTTATGGGGGCAGCGCCCCCGTAGAGGGGGTAGCGGACAAGGCAAAGACGCGGACGCGGCTTGCCTTGGAAGCGAGGGGGAGGCTTCCCCCTCCTGCTTGCGCCGAAACTCGTGGCTACTTTATGGTTCTATTCTATATTTTTTTCCCAATGAACGCAATATTTTTTGCACGGCGAATTTTCCGGTGGTCATCGCCATGGGAAGTCCGCCCGGCATACAAAGCCATTGTCCTGCGAGGAACACATTGTCAAGCCCTTTGAGTGCGATAGGGATATTAAAAAGTTTTTTGCTTTTTTTCGTAACGACAAAACTCATATAAACGCCGCGATATGCGTTGGTGTAGCGCGTGTAAGTGTACGGCGTCCAAATATCCAGGATTTTCATTTTGCCTTTTGCGCTGGGAACGCGCTCTTCAAGCATTTTGAGAATGCTTTCGGCGGCCAGCTGCTTTTGGCGATTGTATTCGTCCTTGTCGTTTTTGTAGAGATTTTCCCAATACAAATATTGCTTTTCGGTTTGGGAAAGTTTCACTTGAATCAAACTTTTTCCTTCGGGCGCGGAAATCGGCTCAAAGGAAGAATAATTCCGCATATTAAGCCGCGTCCTGTGCTCGCCTGCCAAATCGAAGCCTGAGCATTCAAAAAAAGTGTGCCTGCCGATTTCGCTTGTCTCGCCGTCGTATTCGTATGCCACTTGGAAAGTCGAATCGAGTTCGCAAGCCTCATTGTCCGCGTAGGCGGCTTCGAATGCGGCGGGCATATATTTTTTGTCCAAAAGATTTTCAAAAAGCCAATGCGGGTCGCAAGTGGGAATGATGAAGTCGCACGAAATTTTTTGACCGTCTTTCAAAACGATTGCGGAACAATGTTCGTCTTGGATTTCGATTTTTTCCACCGGCGAATTCGTGAAAATCTTTCCGCCCTTCGCCTTGTAAATTTCTTCCATCCGCTCGATTACTTTGGAAGAGCCGCCGTCTGGAACTCCGCCCCCCCCGCTTGCCAAGGTCGCATAGGCAGAAATGAAGATGTACGCCAAATAATTTTTGGGCAGATAGTCCGTGAACATTTTTTTCAAAAGCGGGTGCTTGAATTCTTCTGCCAAGTCCGCAAGGCTTGTCTTCCTATATTTCAGCATCGTAAGCCCCACCGGAATCATCGGAATGCCAAGTTCCAAAAGTTCGAACAAATTCATCATTCCGAACGGAGCGCGGAAAGGCACTCGCAGGTGCTTGCACAACCGAACATATTTGAAAAGGCGTTTTATCGCCTTTTTGTCTTGCGGCGAAAGTTCGAGCATTTCCTTTTGCGCGCGGTCGAGGTCACGCCAAAGGGTGATTTTCTGCCCGTCCAATTCCGAAGCATAGAACGCCTCGTGCTGGCGCAACGGGATTTCGTTGCCATTCACATCGGCAAGGAATCCCATTTCCTTCCACATTTTGTAGATCGGGAATTTCGGGTGGGCGCAAGTGAGCCATGTGATGCAGTTGTCGATGTAGAATCCCTTGCGTTTCCAGCCGGTGCACTGCCCGCCCATGATTGCGTGCTTTTCGTAGATTTCAGATTCGAACCCGGCTTTTTGCGCGTAAATCCCTGCCGTCAAGCCCGCGACTCCGCCGCCGATAATTACAATTTTTTGAGACATTCAATACCCCCCCCCATTCATCACAAACCAAACAAATGCACATGTGCTTTGGATTTTGGGGAGATTCCATAAAACTGACGCGCACCACTTCAAAAAAGATTGCCCTTTTTAAAAAATAAAAAAGCGCGCGACTTTGCGTTCCGCGCGCCTTTAAACCTAACTTCTTCTTTTTCCAAAAAGCGAAAGCATTTTCAAGAAAATATTTATAAAATCCAAATAAAGTTCAAGCGCACCGATGATTGACATTTTTTGAAAATTTTCGCTTCCGTCATCGTGAATCGCAATTCGCATAAGCCGCTGAGTGTCATAAGCCGTGATGCCGATGAAAAGCCCCACACCAACAAGGCTCGTAATAAAGTCAAGCGCGCTCGAACGCAAGAACATATTCACAAGTCCTGCCACGACAATTCCAATCAAGCCCATAAAAAGGTAGCGGCCCGCGCTGGTCAAATCGCTTTTCGTTTTCGCGCCGTAAATGCTCATTCCCGCGAACATCAAGGCACTCACCAAAAACATTCTGTAAATCGAACTGCCGGTGTATAAAATGAAAATCGTGCAGAGCGAAAGCCCATTTATTACGGAGTAAAGCAAAAAGAACGCGCCCGCCGCGAACGAAGAAAGTTTGTGAATCGCCGCCGAAAGCGCGATCACCAAAACCAATTCCGCCACGAGCAGCCCATAAAAAGGAATGCCGTTGTTGGAAAAGAGAAAGCCAAGAATCGCGCGAGAGTGCGACGCAAAGTATGCCACAGTCGCGCTGATAAAAAGCGCGAGCATCATCCGCAAGTAAACGCCCGTCATAAATTTTCGCTGAACATCGGGCTTGGCCTGACTTAATGTTATTTCATTCATTATTATATTATAACGTAAAAGCACGTTTGAAGTCAAGGGCAATAACGGCATTGCTTGCTAAAATTGACTGCGTATTTTTTTTAATTTCTTTTTTGAAGCCCCTTACGGAAGCGAAACGGTGCAGAGGCTAGTTTTTGTGGCTTGTAATGAAATGAGGGGCTTGCGCACAGAGGCTAGCCCCAGCAAAAGCGGAATTCCCGCCCCTCCCCGCAACAAAAATCATTTGTCCATAATCGTGATTTCTACACGGCGATTTTTTGCGCGACCTTCTTCCGTATTGTTGTCTGCGAGCGGAACGTCCCCGCCCATTCCTTTGGTGAAAACATGATACTTGTCGCGCACCTTGTTTTTTATCAGATAATCCGCCACCGCCTGAGCGCGTTGTTCGGAAAGTTGCTTTCTGGAATCAGCCGTTCCGCGCAAAGCAGTGTGCCCCGTGATAAGCAAATCATTGTTGGGATATGCGTTCAATATTTTTGCGATTTTGTTCAACTTGGCCTTTTCGCTCGCCATGAGAATGTCGCTGTCCGGCTCAAATTGAATATTTTCGATGGAAAGCGTAAGGCCCTTTTCGCCGCGCGTCACGCTCACATCTTTGATTCCCAAATCTTGAAGCGTTTCAATCACGGAAGAAAGATTTTTGTCATCCGAAGTTGATTCAAATTCGGTAACTTCCGCGTGCGCAACTCCTTCAAAAATAAAATTGTTTCCGAGCGACGTTTTCAGCACGATTCGAAATTCTTCGTTGTAATGGTCGATGTAGCCTTTTTCAAAATCCCAAAAAATCGTTTGGTGCGAAAATCCCTGCGTTTCAACTGGCACATCGATAATTTGAAAATCATACAATTCCGAACTCATTTTGTAGGCGAGCGTGTACTTCACGTCGAATTTATGGAACTGCTTTCCATTTTCATCTTTTTCGATTCCGAGATATTGATATTCCGCCAAAAACGGAATTTTGTATGGAGTCATAATTCCGAAAGTTCGCCGCAAATCGTGCGCCTCATGTCCTTCGTAAGTCCATTTTTCGCCCGGAGAAATTTCCTTGTTCGGGAAAATCGGAACATCGCGAACAACGGGCATAAAATACTCATCGCTGATTGAATATTTTCCAGAAGCATCGCGGACAAAAACGCTATTGTAATCTTCGCCGTAAGAAAAAATTCCGCCGAACGCGCCCATCGAATTTTCGCTGGTCATAAAAGTCGCTTCGTGCGTGCCGCTTCCGCCTTTGGCTTCGGTAACAGTCACAGAAATTCGATTTAAGATTTCGGCCTTATGATTGAGTTGCCCGTTTACAAAAACATTTTCATTTATCGTAGAAAGAATTTTATATGAATCGCCCTTATTGTACTTGAATGTGAATTTTGTGCCTGATGAATTTTGCGCGAAAATTCCACCAAGCATAACAAACGCCAAATTTAAAAAAGCCAAAAAAAATTTCATAAAAATTTTCCCTAAAATACGACACCACAGAAAGTTTCAACTTTCGAGAATGTCGCGTGCGCACGCGTCAAGCAACTTTTGCGATGCGGGCAGTTAAATAAACGAGTTTTTGCAAGAAAACTCGAAGTTGAAATCGGCAGCAATATTCCGATGCCGAATTTAAACATACATACAATCATTATCGGAAAAAATTTCCGCCCCATTTAGAAAAAATCGAATCCAAAATCAGTCGAGCAACAAGCATGCGTTTTTAAAAAGCGGTGCGCACAAAGCCTTGCTATGCGCGAAAAAATTTTGTATTCTGAAAATATGTCGTTCACTTATTTAAAAAATATTTTCGAGTTTTTGTTACAGGATCGCACCGCGTCACTTTTGCTGTGCGTGCTGTTTTTGCTTACCATAGCGTTCGCATTCTTTTTGGGAAGAATTTTTTCGCATATCGAATTCGAATCAAAACTCAAAAAGAGGATTTCTTCGGAACGCGCAGACGCGATAAAACAATCCCGCTCAGTTTTGGGCGGACTTGCAGGCGAACAAGTCGCGCCATTTTTGCCAGGCTTTCCATGCAATCCTGCCGACGCTCGATTTATCGGAAAGCCCGTGGACTTTGTGGCGTTTTGTGGCGCGGCACAAGAAGACAAAATCAACGAAATTGTTTTTGTGGAAGTAAAAAGCGGCGAAGCCACGCTTTCTCGGCGCGAAAAGGAAATCCGTGAATGCGTGGAACACGGGCGCGTCCGTTTTGAAGTCTACAACATTCCAGAAAGCCGCCGCTGAAATTTTTATGCAGGAAAAGCCTTTCTTCGCAAAGTTCTCGAACTTGATTCAAGTTTCGCAAAACAAAACTCACCCCTCCCCTAGCACACACTTCTCTTGAGCAGACAAATCGCCTGACATTCAACAGCATCGCCACGGCCGACATCGCCCAAACCTTCTGCCGTTTTCGCTTTTACGAAAACATTTTCCTTTGGAACTCCCAAAATCTTTGCGATTGTGTTCCGCACCTTTTCCCGATGCGGAATGAATTTCGGCTTTTGCATTTTTATTACGCAATCAAGATTTACCAATCGCCAGCCGGAATTCCGCACATTGTTCCAAGCAAACGAAAGCAATTTTTTTGAATCCGCATCGCGCCACTTTTCATCGGTGTCAGGAAAATAAGAACCGATGTCGCCAAGCGCACTCGCTCCCAAAATCGCGTCCGTAATCGCATGAAGCAAGGCATCGCCATCGGAATGGCCAAGTTCGCCTTTTTCAAACGGAATCTTCACTCCGCCCAAAATCAAAGACCTGCCTTCCACCAAGCGATGCACATCGTAGCCCAGCCCAATCCTGCTTTCAGTTTCGGATGATTTCATTATGTCTTTTGGATAAGTGATTTTGACGTTCGCGCTTTCGCCAAGAATCACGCGCGTTTTTTCTTCCGCATAAGTGTCCCAAATTTCCGTGTCGTCCGTGCATTCAAGCGAATCTTTTTTTGCGCGTTCATGGAATTCCAAAATCTTTTCAAAGTTGAATCCTTGCGGAGTTTGAACGGCGGCAAGATTTTTTCGACGCAGGTGGCGCACAATTTTTTTCTTCGAATCGATTTCTTTTTGCGTTTCGACTGGTTCAAGGGCAGGCACTGCCGCGCCGAATTTTCTCGCCGCCGCAAGAGTTTTTCGAACCAAATCGGATGAAACAAATGGACGCGCACCGTCGTGAATCAAGACTTCTTGCGGCATTTCATTTTTCTTGCAATTTTTTTTGATTGAACGCAGCGCAAACAAAACGCTTTCTTGGCGCGAATTTCCGCCTTGCACGAAAATCACTTTTCCCGAAAAATCTGCGTTGTCTGCATTTGCAAAAAAGGCTTTTTTTGTGGCAGCCAATTCACCGGCAGGATGAGCCACCGCCACTGTGGAAAAAAAATTCGTTTTGAGGAATGCCGCCGCCGCGCAAGAAAGAACCGTGCCACTTTCAAGCGGAAAGAATTCTTTTTTTCCAAGCCGCCCCATCCGTTCGGAAGAGCCGCCCGCCAAAAGAACCAAAGCCGCTTTCGCGCCGCCGCGATTCGATGTATCAGTCGTAGTCTTCTTCGTCGTCAAATTCGTCTTCTTCTTCGGCGCGACGTTCTAGAGATTCTTCCTGACCTTCTTCTTCATCGTCCTCATCATCTTCATCGTCGTCGTCATCAACGCGGCTTTTTGAACCTTCGTCTTCCATATCAAAAACATCATCGTCATCATCTTCGTCTTGAATTAACTGATGCTTGATTTTGGGCGCGGCTCCCGGCGGCTCAAGTTTTTCGTGTATGAGCGCTTCGATTTGTTCGATGTCTTTGCCCAACGCGATAGAAAGTTCATCTTCCAAAAGTTTTTTGGCATTGTCGTAGAGTTTTCGTTCTTGAATGGGAAGTTCTTTGACTTTGCTTCGATTGTAAAGGCAACGCACGATTTTCGCGATGTCGGCAATTGTGCCTTTTTTGAGCAAATCCAAATTCATCTGATAGCGAAGTTTCCAGTCGGAAGTAATCGGTTCGAAATCTTCGCTCAAAATTTCAAGGGCTTTTTTCGCTTCTTTTTCATCCACAATGGGACGAATTCCCAAATCTTTGGCGTGGCTCACGGGAACCATCACAACCATGTCGGAAACTTCAAGATAAATCTTATAATAAAGTGTGGTTTCTCCATTGAATTCTTTTTCGAAAATTTTGGTTATCGTTCCAACGCCCTGGCTAGGATACACAATCTGCTGTTTGACTTTGTAATCTGTTTTTTTTGCTCTGGCCATTTTTATAGTATAGCATATTTTTCGAAAAAAAGCAAATGAATTTATTTTGAAGTTTTGGCGGCTTCAATTTCTTCGCGCTTGGATTCTTTTTTGTCCTTGATGTCGGCAATGCCGATGAGAATCGCCACAAGCCCCACAAACGCCGAAAGGACCGGCAAACATCCTTTTAAGAATTCAATTACGTTGTCTCCCCAAGCTAACGGAGCAGCCGGCAAAACACTGAAAACTGTGAACGCAATGAAAATTATTCCCAAAATCAAAGAAGCCATATTTCACCTCAAAAACAATTATAGCGCAAAACACATAATTTGGTCAAGATTTTATTTGAATTACGAACAAAGCGGAAACGCCCGCACGGACGCGAAGTTTTCATTTGAAACAACACCGGAATTCGTTTGTATGAAAATCATTCGGCGGTGCTTTTTTTCTTTTGCCCGATTTTTTTGACGGTCTTTGCGTATTCATCGAATTTTTCGCGCAAGAAAGTCTTCACCCTATCCGCCACCGCCTGGTAAATTTTTTTGCTCAATTGCGAAATGAGGTAGTCTTCAAGCCCAGGCGTGCCATCATGCTTTTCGAACAAGAAAATATGCAGAATTTTTCCGCCCATTTCGCGCTTGGCAATGAGGCTGCCGTTCGTCCTGAAATGCATTCCGTTGAAAATCACAAAAATGTCTTTTATTTTTTCGCCCTCGGGAATGTCCGGAAAACTGCGGCCGTAGTCGGGCACAAATGAAAAATGGCTTAGGCTTATATCGACTATTCTTCCGTCTATGCGCTCACGCTCGTAGTAGAAATTCGCCTTGCTCGACATATCGCAGATGGCGCGGACGTGCTTTCGCCTGCCACACGCTTGATTCGCATACATCACGCGATCAATCAAATTGAAATTTTTGGATTTCTGATATTCCAACGCGATGCAACCGCATTTGACACCCAAATCAAAAAGATAATATTTTTCGATGTTGCGCTGCTTTTCCTCGTTGCTTCTTCTTGCGTAAAGGATTCCTATTGAAAGTTTTCCATCGTAATCATTTTGAAGCCGGGCGATGTAGCGTTCCCAGTCCACGCCCGCATCTGAATCCACAAAGAAAAACAAAATCGAATCAGGAAAGTTTCCGATGATTATATCTACTTTTCCTTCGAGCGGACAAAAACGAAAATCATCAATGATATAAGCCTCATACCCACGCACCAAAAAATCTTCGAGATAAGATTCCGGCAAAATCGTGATGTCTGGAGCGATAAAAAAAGTCTTTCGCCCTATGGTTATGATTTCATCTTCCATAAGTAGAATTTGATTATAGCATAAGATTTTTGAATTGTCAAGATTGCTTCGAGATTCTCACGCCAGCCCGCCGAACGTGATGCCGTAATATTTGCAAAGGGTTTCGTATTCGCGTTTTTCCGCATCGGAAGAAAGACGCGTGACAAAAAATTTCATTTCGGGCTGTTCAATTGTCGCTTCGGCAGTTTGCGGAACACATTTAATGGATTTTTTTTGTTCAAGATGATTTTTTTTCAGCACGCGCAAGGCTTGGTTTGCAACACCGTCGCGGCTGTCCACCACGCAGATGCTTTTTCCTGCAGCTTCGGCAATTTCATTTGCCACGTGAGTGAAATGCGTGCAGCCCAAAATTATTGTGTCGCAATCATTTTGCCTGAAAAAATCCAGCGCGGGAGTGACGGCCGCTATTTTCTGTTCGTGCGAAGAAGAAAAAAGTTCGCGCTCCACAAACGAAACAAGTGCGCCATCTCCACGCATAAAAACCTCACAGTTTTTCGCAAAATCTTCGATGAGTTTTTTTGAATACGGATTTTCTACGGTGGCGTTTGTTGCCAAAAGTCCGATTTTTCCATTGCGAGTTTTTTGCGCGGCAATTTTGATTGCAGGCACTGTTCCGACAATCGGAAGCGCAGGAAATTTTTTGCGCAATTCCGAAAGCGCGCCAACGCTTATCGTGTTGCACGCGATGACCAAAACTTTTGGATTCCAAACCGAAACTATTTTTTGCACGGCGCGCATGGCGCATTCACAGACTTGCTCGGCGGATTTTTCGCCATAAGGAAAATTTGCGGTGTCGCCCAAATAGACGCAGCGCGATTCGGGAGATTTTTTTTTCAAATCAAGCATATAGGGAACGCCGCCAGTTCCGCTGTCCAAAAACGCAAAATCCGTTTCCATAAAATCCCTCGCAAATAAAAACGCAGAAAATTGCCATGCATTCGTGCAATGAAAATTCGCCTAGAATTCTTTCAAGAAAAAAGCGCGTCAAAAGCCGAGCGCGCGGAATTTTTCTTTTCGGAATCCGAACCATTTGATGCGGAATTTTCTTGTTGCGAAAAATGCTCGCAAAAATTGGCGCGTGTCTTTTCCCTCACCTCTTCTTCAACTGTTTCGTGACAATCATAATGATTTCCCGGCGAATAGAATTTGCATCCGCGGCAGCAATGCAAGTCCGCGCCGCATTCAGGGCAAGTCGAATCCCGAAAAACGCTTTCTGAAGAGGGCAAGATTTTTCCGCATTTCCAACACATATTTTCATTGTAAACATTTGACAAATTTCATTCAAGCACTTAAAATATAAATTATGTTCCAGCAAAACAAATGCCAAAAAGAAGGTTGCGACAAAATCGCTCTCACGGTTTTCAATTATTATGGGGAAATCGTCGAGGGAGAAAATTTTTGTCTTGAACATTTGCCGGACCCAGCAAAGGCAAAGGAAGATATTTTTAATTACATCAATCAGCATCAAAAAATTATCGGTCTTAACGCTTCGGGCATAACATTTGAAGACATTGACCTTACGGACAAGCGTTTTTACGGATGCAATTTTCAGCATTGCAAATTCGTCAATTTGAATTCGACGAAATTCCGCAGCAGGATGAGCACATTCGACCATTCGATTTTTGTGGACTGTTCGATGCTGCAATGCAATATGCAATTCACTTCATTTGGGGGGTGCGTTTTTTCACACATCCTTTTTACTGGAAGCGACATCATTCATGATAATTTTTGCGGAGCGCAGGCTTATCAATCTTCTTTTGACGATTCGGACTTGTACAACTCGCGTTTCATCAATACAAAACTCATCGACACTTCGTTCCGCAATTGCAACATCAAGAACACGATGTTCATCAATATCGAACAGCAAAACATTTTGTTCAAGGCTTCGAATTTGCGCGAGGCGATTTTTGATGAACGCGGAAGCGAATTGTTTTTGGAAAATTCAAAATAACAGGAAGCGCAAATGAAAATTTATTCGCATTTGAATCTTGCAGGTTTTTCAAATTGCTATGTCATCGTCAACGAAAAAATCCACGAGGCGCTCGTCGTGGACCCAGGGACAGTCACTACGTCCGTCATCGAAAACATCGAAATCAGCGGCTACAAACTTGCGGGTATTTTGGTTTCGCACAATCATGGAAGCCACGTTCAAGGGCTTTCCACGCTTCGAAAAATCTATACGCCGCAAATCTACGCCGCCGACTGGGAAGTGGCAAAACACGAAACGAATATTTTGAAAGACGATGGCGTTTTCCAAGTGGCAGGGCTTGATGTGGAATATTTTTCAATTCCCGGGCATACGCTTGATTCGATGGTCTATAAAATCGGAAATGTTTTTTTCACTGGCGACTGCCTTTTTGCGGGAACAATCGGTTCGACAATCGCAAAATTTATGGAGCGAATGTTGGTGAAAAATATCAAAACAAAAATTCTTTCTCAATCTGATGAAAACATAATTATGCCGGGGCACGGTCCGCCGACAACAGTGGGCACGGAACGCGAGTTCAACACATATTTGCGGGATGCATGAATTCGCTGTGCCTTGCCGATTTTAGTTCGCGTTACCAAAACTAATGTATTTAATGTGCGCATAGCAACGAGTTGCTCTTGCGCACGCAAAATACTAATTGCAAAATTGATATTTTGCAATTAGTATTTTTTCATGGAGGAAAAGATGAAAAGATTTGTTTTGATTTTTTTGGCGGCGTTTGCATTCACCGCTTCGTTCGCCAAGCCGAATCCCAATGCGGCTTCGTACAAAACTTATGAAACAAAAGATGCGAATGCGCCCGTGGTTTATTTTATTCGCGACATTTCGAGCGAAAGCCTTGCCAAAGTTTACGACGCGCTCGGTTTTGAAGCGAAAGGAAAAGTCGGCATAAAAATCAGCACCGGCGAATCGAACCGTTCGAATCACTTGCGCCCCGAACTCATCGGCGACTTTGTAAAAAAGCACGGCGGCATCATCGTAGAATGCAACACGGCTTACGGCGGAAGTCGCGCTTCGAATGCGGCGCACAAGCAGGCGTTCAAAGACCGCGGCTACGACAAAATCGCGCAGTTCGATTTGCTCGACGAGGAAGGCTCGATGTCCATTCCGGTTTCGGGCGGAGTTCGGCTCAAAGAAGATTTTGTGGGCACACATTTTGCGAACTACGATTCATTCATAGTGCTTTCGCATTTCAAAGGACACGCGATGGCAGGATTTGGCGGCACGATGAAAAATCTTTCCATCGGATTCGGAAGCGGAAGTTCGACAAAGCAATCCGGAAAAGCATTGATTCATTCGGGCGGCGCAAGCGCGACAAAAGCGTGGGGCTTTCCGCAGGACAATTTCACCGAAGCAATGGCAGAAGCGTCCAAAGGCGTTTGCGATTACATGGCAAAAAAAGGCGGAATGGCTTATGTCAATGTGATGAATCGTTTGAGCGTCGATTGCGACTGCAATGGAAATCCTGCCGAGCCTGATATGCACGACATCGGAATTCTTGCGAGCCTCGATCCGCTTGCAATCGACCAAGCGAGCATAGATTTGGTGTGGAAGGCGTCGGATTCGGGAAGCCTGATTGAGCGAGTGGAACGACAGAACGGCCGCCACATTTTAGAACACGCCAAAAAAATCGGGCTAGGCTCTAGAAACTACAGGCTAATCGAATTGAAATGATTTTCGAAATCCTCAAGCGCGAAGCGATTTATCTTTGGTATTATTTTGACATACAACTGCGCCAATTTTTTTTGTATTGGGTGTTTGGAATTCTGCTCGGCTCCGCAATTTCCGTTTTTGCAAAAAAATGGATTTGCAGGGCGGCGGAATTTCTCGGACAAAAAATTCCAGGAATCATCGCCCTTGTTTTTGCCAGTGCGCTTGGCATCGCTTCGCCTTTGTGTATGTACGGCACAATTCCGATTTGCGCGGCTTTTTCCAAAAAAGGCATAGACGACGATTTTCTTGCGGCTTTTATGATGAGTTCGATTTTGCTGAATCCGCAATTGATTGTCTACAGTGCCGCGCTTGGTCCTGAAATACTTGCGGTGCGAATCGCAAGCAGTTTTTTCTGCGGAATTCTCGCAGGGCTTATCGTAAAAATTTATTGCGCCAAAGGAAGGGCGTATTTTGATTTTAGTTCATTTGGCGAGCCGCGCGAAAAAGATACTGACAAAAATCTTTTCCTGCGATATTTGAAAAATGTCATGCGGAACATTCGCGCGACAGGCTTTTGGTTTTTGCTTGGAATATTTTTGAGCGCGGTTTTTCAGCGTTACGTTTCTTCTGACATTGTGGAAAAACTTTTTGGAAAGAATGAAGGATTTGGCGTTTTGATGGCGGCGACTGTCGGCGTTCCGCTCTATGTCTGCGGCGGTGGCACGATTCCGCTTTTGCTTGACTGGCTTGCAAATGGAATGAGCGCGGGAAGCGCGGCGGCTTTTATGATAACCGGCCCTGCAACAAAAATCACTAATCTTGGCGCACTCAAAATCGCGCTGGGCATAAAAAATTTCGCGTTCTACATTTTGTACGTGATGGCGCTTTCGTTCATTGCAGGAATTTTCGTGAACTTGATTTTGTAGAAGAAACGCAGTTCAAATTATCAATTTTTGAATGCAAAAGAAATTCAATATACCCCATACTAGTATGGGGTATGTCTTCACCACCAAATCTTATTCAGGCATATCCAAAATAAGCTGAACTTCGGTTTCGGTCAATTTCAACATTGTAGCAATTTCTTCTATGCGCCAACCTTGACGCTTCAATTCTTTTACATCTGCCTTTTTTCGCGGAGTAAGAGATGTAGTGCGCCGCGTCGTGGTTTTCGGGGCTTCACTTTCCGCACCCACACGAGAAATTGTTTCCAACGCGCTGAATTTCGCATCGATTTCCCTTGCCAATTTGTTGAGCCGCTCTTCGCTGTTTACGATGCCTTCGCGAGCGTGTTGAATCTGTTCGATTTTCTTTTCGGTTTCCTCAATGATTTTCCCAAGCGAATCGAGTTTGTCGGCGGCGACATTGATTCTTTTGGTGTTGTCCAAAAGTTTGTCAACATCGTCTTGCGCACCACGAATTTCTTCGGGAAGCGATTCCACCTGGCGAGCGCAATTTTCGAGACGCTGTTCAAGTTCCTTCAAATTTTCAAACGCTTCGTCAACATCGGTTGCCACGCGGTCGATGGTCTCGCTCTTTTTATCAACGCGATCATACTTGACGCTCAAGCTGGAAATGTCGTCTTTGAATTTTCGCACCTTGACTTCAAGCGTTTGAAGTTCATCGTTCGTGTCCTCAAGATTTTTGATTTTCTGTCCCACCGTCTCGGAAAGTTTGACAATGTGGGAATAATCGCGCACCAAATCATCGATTTGCGTTTTGCTCGCTTTGAATTCTTCAAGCCGCGCAGAAGCCTGCTCATCGAGCCGAACGAGTTTTTCGTAATCGCGATTGCAACTTTCCGCCTTTTTCTGAAAATCATCCAATCTGCTAAAACTGTCTTCGATTTGTTTGATGCGCGAGTCAAACTGCCGCTTGAGTTCGTCGGCCCGATCGTAAGTGCCAATTTGAGTTTTTATGTCGCTCAATTCCGCTTCCAAATCGCGCAACGTTGACTGCAAATTGTTGCTGTCGTCCTGAATCTGTGCGTTGCGCTTGTAGGCATTTGTGTTGGCGGCTTCCAATTCGTCGCTCAATTCGTTCAAACGTTTTTCCAAATCGTCGCTCTGCTTGCGCAAACGATTTTCCGTTGTGCTCACGATGTCCGCATAAGTTTCGCGAGTTTCCGAAAGGATTGCGTCGGTTCGATTTTTGTATTCGCCGAGCGAATTCTTTTTGAGCGTGTCGAGTTCCATTCCAAGACTTTTGATTTTCTTTTCGGCATCCTCGCTTTGCATCCGCAAACGATTTTCGGCATTGACGAGAATTTTTTCGCCATTCGCCAGCAAGCCGTTCGAAATTGCCTCGGACTTTTCGTCCATTTTTTTGAACATATCCTGCAAATTCGCCAAAATAGAATCGGACTTTTTTTCGTAATCCACAAGCGAATTTTCCGTGCGCGAATTGAGCTCTTCCACACGCTCTTCTATTTCCTTGTGCCTGTCCAAAACTGAATTCTTAAATCCGTCAATCGAATCGATGATTTCTTGCTGATTCGAAATCACATCAGTTCTGAAACCTTCCACCGTATCCAAAATTTCTTTCTGGCGAACATCGACACTGGATTTCATATTTTCGATTTCTTCGTCAAGCCCGGATTGTGCGGCTTGGGTTTTCGCGGAATAGGCTTTTTTGAGTTCCTCTAATTCTTCGTCAAGCCGCTTGATGGACGCTTCAAACTGGTCGCCCATTTTTATTTTCCACAAATTAAAATCCTGCAAAGTGGTGTCGATTGTGGTCACTCCAATTTGGCGTTGGGTTTCGCTGTCCTGTTTGAATTTTTCAATGTCGGCGAGAATTTCTTCCTTCACGCCGGCAAGCCGAACTGAAATTTCTTTGGAATATTTTTCGGTCTGTTCCTGCCATGCCTTGTCGGATTCTTTGAGCGAATCGCGGATTTCTGTTTGATACTCCGTTTTGAATTCTTTCAGAGCGTTGCGAATTGTTTCGGTCTGCCCTTTGATTTCGTTGTAACTCGCCTGAATGTTCGTGGCAGTCTTGCGGATTTGTTCCTCGGATTTTTTTTCCATTGCCGCCAAACGCGCTTTGACTTCATCGCTGTATTTTTCTTCGAGTTCAATCCTGCCGTTTTCGTAATTCGACTGGAGTTCCGACATCCTTGATTCGAATCCTTGCCGCCAATTATTTAGAGTTTCGTCAATTTCATCGCCGCGCTTTTTGAGATCCACTTCGAACGAATTTTCAAACCCGCTGAGTTTTTCGGAAGTTCGCGCGAGGGTCTGCTTGCGCAATTCTTCCATCGCGTTTTCGATTTCCTGGATTTCACCATTGAGCGTATCGGTGCTCTCTTTGATCTGATTTTGGAAATCGAGTTGCTGCTTTTTTTGTTCCTCGGCAAACGCCTTGAAACTTTCTATCACATTCCGCTGAGTTTCGCCCATCGACTTCCGCAAAACTTTTTCCAAACCGTCCACATCGTCGCCCGAAGTTTCCAGCCGCGAAAATCTGTAGAGCATATCTTTTTTGTATTTTTCCAAATCAGCATCGAGTTCGCTCATCGCGGTAATTTGACGCGAATCGTAAGAAGTAATCGCGTTTTTCACGGCGGTTTCCAAGCGGCGCGAAATATCCTCAAGCCGAGCGGCGGCATCTTTTTCGAATTTCGACATCTCTTGTTCTATCGCTGCATTCAATTCTTCGATGTTCTTGCGGCTTTCTTTGGCTTCTTCCAGCGCGGAAGCGTTCGCGGCTTTGAGTTCGGAAATCTGCGTTTTTGTATCGCTCGAAACCGCCGCACTTTGCGCCTTCAAATCGTCTATCGATTTTTTGATTGAAGTTTGCAGAGCGAGCGCCTTTTCAAAAATGCTCGCCTTGTACGTTTCGATTTTTTCGTTGACGGCGTTTTTGTAATTTTCAATTCTCACCTTGTATGCGTCATTGTATTTTTCGTAGGCGTTCTTTTCTTTTTCTTCGATTTGCTTGAACATATTCGCATAAGCCGCATCGTATTTTTCTTGCAGTTGCTCAACTTGGATTTGAAGTTGCTCCCGCACCGAATCCAAACTTTTTCCAGTGCCCGAAGTTTCTTTTGCCAAATCATCGGCGGTCTTGCGCGTTTCCGAAAGCGCGGCGTTCAATTTTTCGTTCACTTCGGAAATCGATTTGTTCGTCAACTCGCGCATTTGCACAGTGGAAGTGTTCACAAAATTCTGAATTTCCGCAACCGAAGATTTCGCCTTTACGCGAGCCTCTTCAAGCGATTTTCCTGTAGAATTTTTTATTTCTGAAACAGAAGCGTCCACGGATTTTTTTATTCCCGCGATTGAATTTTCCGTTTGAAGTTTTGCGTCCGCCAAATTTTTCTTCGTGGAATCTTGAATCTCCAAAATGGAATTTTTCGTCTGCTCGCGAGTTTCTTCCAAAGACTTTTTTGCCGTATCGCGGATTTCCGCCACAGCTGCATTGAAAGAATTTTTCATGTTGCCGATTGATTTGTCCGTGGCAACTTGGAATTCCGAAATGGAATTTTGGATTTTTTCAATCATGCCCTCCGACTGCGACTTCGCTTCCACAATCCAATGTTCCACTTGGAATTTAGTTTCTTTTATCGAAGCGTCGGAAAAACTTTTTGTTTCGGCAAGTTCTTTTTGGAAAGCATCGCGAACGTTGGCAACCTGATCCTTCATGTCCGCGTTGAATTCATTTATCATTTGTTGTCCGGCTTTGCGCGCTTCGGCATTGTATTCGGCGGCGCGTTTATGAGATTGCTCGCGCAAAAGTTTGAACGCTTCGTCTTCAAGGGCTTTTACTTTTTCGGCGGCGCTCGCATAAATGCCGGAAACAGAGTTTTCTATGTCCTTTTGAATTTTTTCATTCTGCTTGAGTGCCTCTTTCGCGCTCACTTCAAGTTCGCCCACTTTGTCATGCACATCAGCGATTCGCGCATCGATTTTTTGAAGCGTTTCCGCGCCGAGTTTTTTCACTTGCTCGGCATTCACTTTTTCAAAATCCGAAATGACGCTCGGAATGCGCTTGGAAAGTTTTTCCAAAGTGTCCTGATTGTTTTTTATGCCCGACCAAACTTTGTCTACGATGATGCTTTCTTGCCGAACACGCTTGAGATTTTCTTCCACGGCTTCGGTCATTTGCGAAAGTTCGTTTATGGCGCGTCCGTATTCAGCCACTTTTTTTTCGACTTCAAGGGCGGCATTTTTGTCTTTTTGAACGCCAGCGAGCTTTTCCTGGAAATCTTCCATTTGCAGGTCGAGGCGTTTTATGATTGCGCTGGCTTGGGAAAATTTGGTTTCGAGTTCGGCACTGTCGGCACGCAAGGCATTGCTGCGTTCCTCGAAATATTTGTCGAATTGCGCCTGTCGATTGTTCGCGAAAATTTTTACCTTTTCCATCTGGTTGCTGTCGCGATCCATTGCGCGCAAAGCATAGGCGATTCCAGTTGAAATCACCACCGAGACAAGCACTAAAACTATTTCCATATTTCCCACCCGAAAATATATTCTATATCATTGTAACACAAGTGTTTGAAAGTGTCGATAACTTTTAAAAGAAATATCCGCCTCTTTTAAAGGACGACGAAAGATTCGCCGCCAAAGCGGTTCGAAGTACGCGGTTTTCATTCCGGCATTTTTCGCGCCCACAATGTCATATCTCGCGCTGTTGCCCACATAAAGAATTTCATACGGCTTAAGCCCGAGTTCCATCGCCATCACTCCGAACGTATATTTTGAAGGCTTGAGTGCGCCGATTTTTTCCGCAGAAAGAATTTTGTCACAATAAGGTTTGAGTCCCCAAAGTTCGCCCTTTTGTTCTGGCGGAAAGTCCGAAAGAATCGCGATTTTCACGCCAGCGTCCTTCAACATTTTGAACGTTTCTTCAATATAATTGAACGGCTTTATTTTTTTGAAGAATTTTTCCAAACCTACATACGCGATTTCGTCAACAAGTTGCCCCGCTTTTTCCGTGGAACATTTCAGACGCTCGCTCATCAAAATCGCCTGATAATGAATTAAATCCGGCAAAGGCGCAGTTCTGCGCAATTGGTGACGCACCAAACCAAAATTAAAGAAAATTCGACAGTGAGTCAAAAAATGCCAAGGGATGCGGACATGCAACCGATATTGCGGGTAGAGAGTTCCATCGATGTCAAAGGCAACTGCCTTTATTCCGTCAATCATTTTACGAACCTTTTTTTACAAGTTGTGGATAATATTTTGCCGTCGCCTTTACGCGCGTCAAATGAATGAAAATATCTTTTCTGTTGGTGCCGGCGCACACATCATAAAATTCTTCCAGCGAATATTCTTTTCCATCAAAAAAGACGACTGTTCTGAACGCGCCGCTTTCATTGAAGTAAGGAAAAATCGCCGCGCATTCATTGAAAAATTTGGTTTCAATTTTTGAATTCGTGTCGGCCTGACGAATGGCAGCCAAATAAAAATAATCCGGATTCGTCGCGGCAAGGACATACAAAAGTTGCTTCAAATAAAGAATTTTGTATCCCGAATTGTTGATGTAGCCAGCAGTATTAAGAACGCCTTGGTCAGTAACCATCGCGGCAAAAGGATCGAATGTGACGTCCACGCCAGAATTTTCATATAAAATCGTTTTGCCTGAAACCACGCTCAAAGCAGCGGCGGCAAGATTTCGTGTCCAGTCCAGCGCACTGTGCGTATTGTATTTTTCCGCCGTCACTCCTTGATAGCCAGTTCTGTCAAATGCCACAGTCTCGCGCAAAAGCGGGTCGCGCCGCAAATAACTTCCGCTGAGCGGTTCGATTATTCCGTCCACAATCCATTTTACAAAACCTTGCGAACAAAGCGTAAGTTTGTTTCGATACTGTTCGGGAATGATTCGGTCTTTGCCGGTTTCCAAACTGACAGGCTCGCCGTGCTCGTCATAAATCGCGTCATTTAAATAAACAATGTCCGCCAAATTATTTCGAATCGTCTGAATCATAACAAGCGAATTTTCGTAGTTGCCTTGATATGTAACAAAGCCTGCGTTTTGCTTTGTGAAAAAATTTTCGGTAACGGCGAAATTCCACGGAAGAGTTTTTGCAGTGATTTCCTTGATTTCCGCAAAAGACGCAGTGTAAAATTTCGAAAACGGAATTCCCAATGGAACGGCGCGTGCCGCGTAGGAATTGAAAATCACGAAATCCGCGTAAGTTGAATTTTTTGTTCCAGAAATTTCGTTGGGACGAAATTGGACGAAAACCTCGTTGTCGCGCGCAAAATAATATCGCACCAATTTTGGCTTTCCATTTTTTTTGTCGCGAACCAAAACCCAAGAGCCAGCGGCATCGGCAGAAAAAATTTTTTCGTTAACAATGCTTGAACCTTGCGAATCGTGAACATTCACCTTCCCCACCGAAGCAGGCGCGATGATTGTCAAAAACACATCGTCTTGTTCTTCAAAGCGCAGTTCGAATTCTATGCCCACGGAATTTTTATGGATTTCCGTGCTGAACGTGCGCAAAACAGAAAGCGGGCCTTCAAACCATTCGCGCCCAATCTTTTTTCGGATTTCGGAAGAATCTGGAATTCCAAAAGAATTGTATTCGGCAAACAAAAACGATTCCAACAAAAAAAACGCCGCGCAAAAGAAAAAAAGCCTTTTGTTTTTATGAAACATTTTAAAACCCCTCTCTAAAATGCAGTTCCGCATCAAAACGAAACAGCAGCCACCAACCGATTTTGCAAAGCAAACCATTCGCCTGTTTTATGAAAGAGCCGCTTAACAATAAACAAACCAACTCGAAGCAAGTTAAACTTTAGCAGAACTTCTAACATGGAGCAAAATCGTAGCGAGCTTTTTCTTGCGATGCAGTTCAAAGATTGCTTATCATCTGCGCGGCGACTCCAATTTTCACCGCAATCTATTTTACGCCGGCGGCATCGCGCTTTGTTCCACAGGCTCAGGGTCTGTCAAAACCGCGCCCTGCGCCAAACGGATTTGCGGCTCGACTTCGCCATGCGCCGTCCAAATTTTTCCGCTCGGAGTTTCGTCGGGATGCTTTCCTGCCGGCGCGTTCGAAAGCAAAAGTTTCAAGCGATTCAGTTGATTCACTTCGCTCGAACCTGGGTCATAGTCAATCGCGCTGATGTTCGTGCCCGGATAACGGCGGCGCAATTCCTTTATCATTCCCTTTCCAGTAACGTGATTCGGCAGGCACGCGAACGGCTGGACGCATGCGATGCTCGGAACGCCCGAATGAATGAGCTCGACCATTTCGGCGGTGAGAAACCAACCTTCGCCGGTGATGTTTCCAAGTTGAACGATGTCGTCCACGCCTTTCATCAAATCATAAATCGAACTGGGCGGCTCGAAGCGGCGCGACTTTTTCAAATAGCGTTTCATATCGCGGCGATACAATTCCAAAAGCCACACAAAAAGTTTCGCGTTGCGCTCGGTCTTTTTCGGGAACGCCAGTTGTTCGTGCCGGAAAATTCCTGTGCTGAACGAATAGAAGAAAAAGTCTGCCAAATCAGGCATGACGCATTCCGCGCCCTCGCGCTCGATTGTTTCGACAATCTTGTTGTTCGCCGTGGGATGAAATTTCACAAGGATTTCGCCTACAACTCCCACGCGCGGCTTTTTTATCGGAAGCAATTCCATCGAATCGAAATCTTTGATGATTTCTTTAAGCAATTTGTAATAGCCACGAAGCGAAAGCGACTTGATTTGTTTTTGCGCGCGCAGATTCCATTTTTCATAAATCGCGTTCGCGCTGCCAGGAATTTTTTCATAAGGCCGCGTCCTGTAAAGGCATCGCATCAAAACGTCGCCAATCATAATCGACATAAACGCGCGATGCAAAAGCGCAAACGTAATTTTAAAGCCCGGATTTTTTTCAAAGCCCTGCGCGCTCAAAGAAAGCACAGGAATATTTCCCCAGCCCGCATCGTTGAGCGCGCGCCGAATGAAGCCGATGTAATTCGTGGCGCGGCATCCGCCGCCAGTCTGCGTAATAACGAGCGAAGTATTGTTCAAATCGTACTTGCCGCTTTCGAGCGCGCTTATCATTTGCCCCGCAACCAAAATCGAAGGATAGCACGCGTCGTTGTTCACATACTTCAAGCCGGTTTCCACCGCACTCGGATCCAACGCGTCCAAAATCACGAATTTATATCCGCAATATTCGAACGCCTTTTGCAAAATCCTAAAATGAATCGGCGACATCTGCGGCCCGATAATCGTATGAGTGTGCTTCATTTCTTTGGTGAAGACCTGCCGCTTGTATGCCGACGTTTTGATTTGAGGGCGAGTATGATTGCGCTCGTGCGCCTTCACCGCCGCGATGAGCGAACGGATGCGGATTCGGATTGCGCCCAAATTGCTTCCCTCATCGATTTTTATGAGCGTGTACATTCGCCCTTTCGAGCGCATTATTTCGTCCACTTGGTCGGCAGTCACCGCATCCAGTCCGCAGCCAAAACTCGTAAGCTGAATCAATTCCAAATTCGGCATTTGCGAAACGAATGTCGCCGCACGATAAAGCCGATTGTGGTAAACCCACTGATCGATTATTCTGAGCGGGCGTTCGATTGAGCCGAGATGCGCCACGGAATCTTCTGTCAAAACCGCAATCCCGAGCGCGCAAATCATTTCCGCAATTCCGTGATTGATTTCGGGGTCAAGGTGATACGGTCTTCCCGCGAGCACGACTCCATTTATTCCGCGCGTGATGATTTCTTCCAAAACCTCTTCGCCCTTGCGCTGAATCTCCGCGCGAAATTTCTCCTGCTCGTTCCAAGCCGCGTCAATCGCGCTCATCACCATTTCAAAAGAGATTTCATTGAAGTGCGGATGGATTTCTTCGAAAAGCCTGTAGCCCAAACGGTTTTTGTCGTAAATCGGCAAAAACGGATCGAGATATAAAATCGAAGAATCCTGCCGCAGAGAATCGATGTTGTTGCGCAAAACTTCAGGATAACTCGTGACAATCGGACAATTGTAATGATTGCCAGCTTCCGCGTCCTCCTGCTTTTCATAAGGAGCGCACGGATAAAAAATGAATTTGACTCCAGCCTTCAAAAGCGATTCGACATGACCATGCGAAATTTTTCCAGGATAGCAGACCGATTCCGAAGGAATGCTTTCCAAGCCGCGTTCATAAACCGAGCGCGTGGAGCGTGGAGAAAGCCGCACACGAAAACCGAGCTTCGTAAAAAAAGTGAACCAAAGCGGATAGTTTTCGTACATATTCAAAACGCGCGGAATTCCCACTTCGCCAAACGGAGCGTCCTTTAATTCCAACGGCTTGTAGTCAAAAACGCGATTGTATTTCCATTCAAACAAGTTCGGGATTTTCGATTCGTCGGTGGAATTCTTTTGGCTCGCTGCTATGACATTTTCGCCTTCCAATTCCGCGCCGCGCTCGCAACGATTTCCTGTGATAAAAGTGCGCGCCTGTTCCGCGCCGTTTTTGTCGGTGGCTTTGAATCTGTTTATCGTGAGTTGGCAATTGTTCTGGCATTTTCCGCAACGGCGCAATTCCAAATCCACATGGAAAGATTCCAATTCCTCAGGCGTGGCAAGGTTCGTGCGAACATCGTGGACAGTGCCTTCCGGCTCGCCTGGCTTCGGTGCCATCAAATCGCGCCACTGGTCGCTTGCAATCAATGCCGAGCCATACGCGCCCATCAAGCCCGCGACATCGGGGCGGAAAACATTCACGCCTGAAATTTTTTCGAACGCGCGGAGCACCGCGTCATTGTTGAATGTGCCGCCCTGCACCACAACCCGCGTTCCGATTTCGTTCGTGTTGCGAAGTTTGATTACTTTGAAAAGCGCGTTTTTTATGACCGAATACGAAAGCCCCGCAGAAATGTCAGCGACAGACGCGCCTTCTTTTTGCGCCTGCTTCACGCGGCTGTTCATAAAGACAGTGCATCGGCTTCCCAAATCCACGGGCTTTTGCGCTTTGAGCGCGAGCGTGCTGAACTGCTTTACATCCATTCCCATCGTGTGGGCGAAATTATCCAAAAAACTTCCGCATCCGCTGGAGCACGCTTCGTTGAGTTGAATCGAAACAATCGCGCCGTCCTTCATACGGAGGCACTTCATATCCTGCCCGCCGATGTCGAGCAAAAATTCCACGCCGGGAACGAAAAAATCCGCCGCGCGATAATGCGTTATTGTTTCCACTTCGCCTGCGTCCACGCCGAGCGCGGCTTGAAACAAAGCCTCGCCGTAGCCGGTGGAAACAGCGCGGGCAATGTACACATCCTTTGGAAGACGCGCGTACAAATCCTTCAAAGTCTGCACGGCAATTTCGACAGGATTTCCGGCGTTCGCCGTATAGAAACTCCAAAGAATCCGCCCTTCCAAATCCGTGAGCACGGCTTTCGTCGTTGTGGAGCCGGAATCCAATCCCAAGAAAACAGGACCTTTTGTGGAATCCAAATCGCCACGCAAAGCCTTTTCGCTTGAATGACGCGCACGGAATTCTTCCAGTTCCTCGTCGTTCCTAAAAAGCGGTTCGAGCCGCTGCACTTCCTGGAGTTCCGCCCCGTCCAAATTTGAAAGCGAAGCGCGGAATTCTTCCAGCGTCGGAAATTTGAATTGCGATTCATCGGAAGATTTTTCGTTTTTGGCAGATTCGGATTCATTCCAAAGAATCGAACGCTCGGCGGAAAACGCCGCGCCCATCGCCACGAACAATTGCGAATTTTCCGGAACGATTATTTCGTCATCTTTGAGTTTCAGTGTTTGCGCAAATCGATTTCGAAGTTGCTCCATAAAATGGAGCGGACCGCCAAGGAATGCAACTTTTCCGCGAATCGGCTTTCCGCAAGCAAGCCCAGAAATCGTCTGCGTCACAACGGCTTGGTAAATGGAAGCGGCGATATCCTCGCGGCGCGCGCCTTCGTTGATGAGCGGCTGAACGTCCGTTTTCGCAAACACTCCGCAACGCGCGGCAATCGGATAAATCGTGTTCGCATTGGCGGCAAGTTTATTCAAGCCCTCAGCGTCTGTTTCCAAAAGCGCCGCCATCTGGTCGATGAACGCGCCCGTTCCGCCGGCGCAAGTTCCATTCATGCGCTGTTCAACGCCGCCCGTAAAATATGTTATTTTCGCGTCCTCGCCGCCAAGTTCAATCACGACATCGGTTTGAGGAATGATTTTGCGCACGGCGGTTGTGGCGGCAATCACTTCTTGCACAAATGGCACGCCGAGCCACTGCCCCACAGAAAGTCCGCCCGAGCCAGTAACTTTTACGGAAAGGGGCTGCTTCGCGCCTTGAGGAAGAATTTTTTCCAAAGCATCCAACGCCTTGTTTACCACGCTGATTATCGTTGAACGAATGTCCGCACGATGTCGCTCATACGCGCTGTATAGAAGTTCGTCATTTTCGCCGAGAGCCGCCACTTTTACCGTGGTAGAACCGACGTCGATGCCAAATCGGATTGGAGGAAATGCCTGTTTAAAAATCGTGCTGCCTGAAAATTCCATAAAAAATTCCGCATAGATTATAACAGAAAATCACATAATTTTCAATAAAAACCGCGAAGTTTTTTGGAACGATTTTTTAAGCGGAGTCATTGAACACAGTAAAAATGCGCGACACAAACAGTTCGAGGTATTTTAAAGCAAGTCCGCGCGGGTTGAGAAAGCTTTTGAAAGAGTTTCAATTTACAAGCGCAACTTGATTAGTTTGCGCGAATCGAGTCTTTGCAAAATTATTTTCAAAAATCCGATTCAAAAAACTAGTAACTTTCGGAAATCACAAACGAATTTCCTACAGAAATTTTTTCGAGATCGGAATCATCATCCAGCGAAATGTAGTAACTTCCAGAAACAGCCATAATCGCGCCGGTTGCCAAAAGCGTTTCGCCGTCATAGATTTCCACCCTCGTAGTGCCGTCCTGCCGCATTTCATTTAAATGCGAGTTACGCACAAAAATCGCCACGCCATAACTAGCAATAGGATCGAGCACAAAACCCGCGATGTTTTCGTCCACGGCGACGCTGTTCAAAATGCCAATATAAGCCTGACTTGCCGCGCGCGCGGAATTGCGCTGGGCTTCCGCCGTTCGGATTTCGGAGATGGCGGCGTGGGCAATTTTGTTGACCATCAAATCGGAAAGTTTTTGTTCCGACGCGGAAATGTCTTTCATCGTGTTTCGGTTCGGAATCGAAGTTGAATGCGAATAAAGCAATTCGAGATTGTCGTAATCCGCCTGCGCCTGCCTCAATGTCGCCGCGAAATTTTCGCTGATATTTCCATCAGAAGCAATCAAGGCTTCCGCATCAAATTTCTGCGGATAAATTTCAGCAAGCGATTTTATCACATCAAGCGTTTGAGAATCATTTATGACAGGATCAAGCGCGCCAAGTTCGCCTTCGTAGCGTTTGGTGATTTCGGTCGTAGCCGCGATTCTGTCCTCGAAACCTTTTTTGCGCGTGGCTTCCAAATTACTTCGGGCAGTTTCGAGTTGGGATTCGTAGTTTTCCACAAGCCGCTCGCGCTCAAGTTGGTAGACTTGGCGTTCGCTGTCCATCTGCTGTTCCCATTTTTGGGCGCGCGCAATATTCTCGCTGTCATAGGATTTGAGTTGCTCTTCATACTGTTCGATTTCGGTTTCGGCGGTCGCCAAGTCCACATCAAACTCCGAATGAATCGCGGCGATTTCATCATCGTAATTCGTTTGGATTGCCCTTCTCCGATTGACGACAACTTCATTCGAAAGGCGCGTGTTCCTCAAAAGGTTCAAATCGTTTTCGCGTTTCGCCTCCGCTTGCGCAAGACGGGATTCAAGATGCGCGCGCAATTCCGCACGGCGTTTTGTCGCCTCCTCGAACCTCTCCTGCGTCCGCTGAAGTTGATTGAACAAATTCTGCAATTCCAAATCTTTGAACGAAGAAAAACTCACATCGATTTTCGCATTGCTGGCAGAAAGCCCGCCCAATGTAAAAACTGTTGTGAGAACAATGACCACAAAAGTGAGCGCGAGCATAATCCAAACCGACCACAATTTGTTCTTGCGTGTCTTTGCGTATTCGGTTTCCAAGTCGTATACATTGACACGCTTGGAACGGCGAAGCGGTTCAAGTTCATCGCCAAGGAAGAGCATCACTTCGCTTTCGGTGTCCGGAGCGAGCGTGGACGCATCTTCATCGCTTTCCAAAAGTGCCTTTTTCGCCATTGCGTCGCGGCTTTGTTCGTCCAAGGCATTTTCTTCCGGCGCGGACTTCGCGCCAACGGCAGATTCTGTTTTCGCAAAAAGCGAATCTTCGCGGCGTGATTTTTCTTCTTTCAAATCCGATTTTTTTTCGGCGTTTTCTATTTTGATGTCATTGTCCATATTCCACTCCATTTTTCAGGCGCATTTCCCCGCGCTCCCATTCTCTCAAGGAAAACTTGAGAAACTTCCAATTCGCATTTTCTGAAAAGTTTTCTGGCTTCCTTCCAATCCCCTTCATAATACGCGGCAAGAGCGGTTTCGTAGATTTCGAATTTTTCGATGAGAGGGGTTTGGTCAGGATTAAACAAATCCAATGGATAAAATATTTTTTTGCCCTTTGACTTTCCTTTCACTTGAATGGTGTCGATTTCGAAAAATCTATAGCGTTCGTTTTTGCCCACTTCTTTCGCGATGTATTCGGAAACAATCACCGGCAAATGGTAGACGCGGGTAACGCCTTCCAGCCGCGACGCCGAATTCACGTTGTCGCCGATGACGGTGTTCGTCATGTGCTCGTCGCTTCCGATGTTTCCATAGAAAACCGTTCCGCCGTCGATACCAACGCCCACGTCCAAAAGAACTGCTTTGTAGACGCGCTCTTCGGCAGCCGTAAGCTTTCGAGTTTCTTCGATTTTCTTTCGCTGCAATTTCATCTTCCTGCGCAGTTCCGCCGTGATGTAGGTTATTTCCCATCCGGCATCGATTGCCTGGAGCGATTTTTTGTAGCCGGTTCCGTAAGTGCCGAAAATCGCCAAAATCGCGTCGCCGATAATCGAGCCGACAACGCCATTTTGTTCGTGCACATTGTGAATCACGCCGTTGTAATGGACATTGAGCAAGTCGATGATTTCGTTGCCCAAAGTTTCCGTGCGATACGTAAAACTTTTTATGTCGCTGAACAAAATCGTAAGTTCGCACTGACGACCTTCCAAATTTATCGTGTGGTCGGAATAGGCCTTTGAAACCACGTCCTTCGAGACAAATTTTTGGAACGTGGAAAGCAGATTGTTCACCGAAACCGAAAGCGAGTTGAATGAGGCGGCAAGATAAGTCACGTCGTCATTCGGCGCGCCATCAATGTCAATCAAATCCAGTTTTGATTTTTGTTGCATATCGTAAAGGCTTTGCGTAATCTGCGCGATGCTGGAGAAAACTTTTTGGAACATATAAATTCCAAGCACGATGAAAACCGCAGTCAGAACAAAAATCAAAATCGATATTATCAATATGATTCGCCAAGTATATTGCGCCGTGTCCTGGCGGGATTCGGCACGCACAAGGAACGCGTTCCAGTCGTCGGAATATTTGTACACGCCGAAATATTCGCCGAATGGCAGCGCGAAACTCACCTGCCCTTCGTTTACGCCGCGGTCAAAATCATAGTTCAGTTTTTCGAGCGCGGTCTTGTCGTCAAAACTAAAAAGCCTCGAACCGTCCGCATTCGCATAGAACAAAACCCGCCCAGTCCTGTCAAAGCCAAGCGCGACGCTGTGCGGATTGGTGAATTCCTCGGATGCGGCGGTAGCGATTTTTTCAAGCGATTCTTCGCGATTTTTTTTGTAGGAATAAATTTGATATTGGCTGCTGGAATTTTTGTACATCGATTTGAGGTGCGTTACCATGAGTTGATTCGACAAGTCGATGACGCGCCGCTGATTTAATTGTATCGAAATCAAATTGGTCATAAAATTGGACATCAAAATCAACGAAATGAAAATTATCAGAATTTTCACCGAAACGGGAATTATAGGAACATTTCCCACGCGCTGAAAAAAACGTTTTTTTGCCACATTTTTCTCCTGATTTTGAAAATTTTAAAACGCGAAAGTGATAATAATAGATATATTTTGATTCTAGCACCGTTCCCCGAATTTTGCAAGGATTTTTTCAAACGCGCCTTGATTTTTCCCCGAAAACTGATTTATAATGAAGAGAATCGATGAAAAAGAATTTGGTTTCCTCCGGCATAAAACTTTCGTTTCTCACAATGATTTCCCGTGTGCTTGGGCTTGTGCGCGAAATGACGAAGGCGCGATTTTTGGGAACAGGCGCGTTGGCGGACGCTTTTGGAATCGCGTTTTTGTTTCCGAATTTGCTCCGAAGGCTTTTCGCCGAAAACAGCATTTCCGTGGCGTTCATTCCCACTTTCAAAGAATATTTGGAAGGGGATAAAAGCCGCGAAGAAATGCGCGAATTCGTCTGCGCCACTTTCACGCTGGTTTCATTTTTGACGGCGGTCGTGGTTTGCGTGGGAATGTTGGTGACTCCGTTTTTGGTGCGGATTTTTTTGAAGTCGGATGAAATCGCCATCATCGCCGAAACTTCGCTATTGACGCGGATTATGTTTCCGTATCTCTTCGTCATTTCGGTGGCGGCGTGCTTCCAAGGAATTTTGAACGGCGAGAACATTTTCCTTCCAAGCGGATTCACTCCGATACTTTTCAATCTGTGCGTGATTGGCGGCACTTACATCCTCTCGCCGAAAATGGCGAATCCCGCGCGGGCGATGTCCGTGGGCGTAATCGTGGGCGGCTTCATCCAAGCGGCGTTCCAACTGCCTTTCGTGTTCAAAAGCGGCTGGCCAATAAAATTCATTTCTCTAAAAAAAACTTTTTCAAATCCGGGAACAAAAAAAGTCGTCGCGCTGATTGTGCCAACTATAATCGGAACAGCCTCGTACCAACTCAACGATTTGATTTCCACCGCGCTCGCGGGACGCTGCGGAGAAGGCGTGATTTCAAGCCTGCAATATTCGCTCCGCTTGCAGGAATTGATTTTGGGAGTTTTCGCCGTTTCGATTGGAACGATAATTTTGCCTGACCTTTCCTCGTTCGCAAAGCGCGGCCAATGGAGCGAGCACAATTCCATGCTCACTTGGGCGATAAAAATCATCGCATTGATTACGATTCCAATCACGTTTTATTCGCTCATCACGGGGCGCGAAATAATTCAGCTCGTTTACAAAAGCCGCCGCTTCGACGACACATCGGTTGCGCTCACTTTGACCGCGTTCACATTCCACATCGCAGGATTGTTTTTCACCGCGCTGAACAGAATCGTTTCCCCCGCCTTCTACGCGCAAGGCAACACGAAACTTCCCACGCTCGCAGGAATAATTTCGATGGCGGCGGACATAGTTCTTTCGTTCGCGCTTTCGTTCAGATGGCGCGGCGGCGGAATCGCGTTCGCGTTGAGCGCGGCAAATTTTGTGAACACAGTTTTGCTTTTTGTATTTTTGAATAAAATGCGCACAGTCAATGTGGGCGGCGTGGTGAAGTCAAGCATAGTTTACACGGTGAAAATGATTTTGATTTCAATCGTGGCGAGCGTGCCCGCATTCTTCGCGCATAGATTCTTCGTGCAAAAATTTTCCTCGCTCGGAAGATTTTTGGGAAACGGAATTCCGCTCGCACTTACGCTGCTGGTTTTCGCCGCAATCGGAATATTGGTTTTGTTCGCAACCCGCGATGAAAGCGTGATGAAGATTTTCGGCAAAAACCGAAACAAATGAAACGCGCAAAAAGCGGCTCGAACAAAGCGAATTTGATGTGCGCACAAAAACTACAAGCTCAGCAAAATTTGGACAATGCAAAATGGCGGAGAATATGAAAAAGAAATCAAAAGACGAAATGCTTGCGATTTATTCGGCGCGACGCAAAAAACTAATCGATGAAATGAAGGCGCAGAAAATCGACGCCGTGATTTTTGAAGACGACGAGGCGCATCGAGATGTGAGCGTTCGATATTTTTGCGGGCACACAAGCGACGCTACTTTGATAATCAGCGCGGAGGGGAATTCCGCTTTGATTCCGTGGGACGAAAACCTTGCGAGGCAAAACGCGTTCGTGGAAAAAATAATTCCTTCCACGCGCTACGAGCGAAATATGCGACGCGCGATAAAAGCCGTTTTGGGCACGATGCAATTCCATTCGCAAAAAATCGAAATCTCGCCCGAAACCTCCTATCCGAAATTTTTGGAATACGTTGACGCGCTCAGTGGCTACGATGTCCTTTGCCACAAAAACGGAATCCACAATTTCGCAAAGCAAATGCGCGTTGTAAAAGACGAATACGAAATCGAATGCATAAGGGAAGCGGCGCGGATTGGAGACTTAATCATCGATGAAATCGAAAAACAAGTCCGGAGCGGCAAAATCAAAACAGAAACGGACGTGGCTCTTTTGATTGAACGCGAGTGCAGGGCGCACAAATGCGAGCGCACCGGATTCGACACCCTCGCCGCAGGACCTGCAAGGAGTTTTGCGATTCACGCCTTTCCCAACTACACGGCTTCGGAATGGCCGGGCAAAGGGCTTTCGATTTTGGATTTCGGCGTGGTCTACGAAGGCTACACGAGCGACACGACTTTGACAATCGTCAAGGGAAAGCCGAAGGCGGCGCAGGCAGAACTTGTTTCGCTCGTGAAAAACGCCGCGGCGGAATGCCTCGAATTCTACAAGAAAGACATTCCCGTGAAAATGGCAGCCGCCAAAGCCGACGAGATTTTTGCCAAGGCGCGCCGCGCGATGCCGCACGGTTTGGGGCACGGCATCGGACTTGAAATTCACGAAGAGCCTTTTGTCCGCCAGCGCGCCGATTCGGAAACGGTGTTCCGCCCCGGAATGGTCGTAACGCTTGAGCCTGGCTTGTACGACGCGGAACTCGGCGGCGTGCGGCTGGAAAATGACGTGCTCATCACCGAAAGCGGCAACGAAGTGATTACGCATTCTCGGATAATTGAAGTGTAGTCTTTTTGAAGGCTATTACGGGAAGACACTTTCTTGTTGGACATTTAACTAGATTCTCGCCATGAGCGCGTCCTGTAAAATCTGCGAACAGTTGAAATGCCGTTTTTCCGCGATGTTCGACAACCACAAAGGCAGTGAAACATTTTTCCGAACCGACTTTGTGTCGGTCGCCGCACGGTATTTCAAAGTGTCGGCATTGATGAGCGACATTTCCTCGTTATTCTTGCAAAATATTTTTGACTGCTGTGTGGGCTTCGGAATCGGCAAGCCCTCGTCTTCCGCCGCGCACAGCCAAGCCGCCATCGCGTCAGTCATCTGCTCTATGGCATCAGACAAGTTTTTGCCTGTCGTTATGCAGCCGTTGAGGTCGGGAACTCTCGCGTAGACCTTGCCGCCCTTTTCCGTGAAAATCGCCGTATAGGTGTATTTCATTTTCGTTCCCCCTTTTTTATCTCGTTTTTGATATAACGCAAGTCGCCTTCATCAAAGTCGTGCCGTTTCAACGGTATCATAACTCCCCTTTGCGCATTGAAATAGATGTCGTGATTCGCTCCGTGCCTTTTTAACACATAGCCGGCTTCTTCAAGTGCTTTCTCCGCCTTTTTGTGGGCGTTCATCAATGTCTCCCTTACAAACTATAATACACATCTTTACACAAAATTGCAAGCGTTATTTTCATTCGGACATCGGGGATATGTTGGTTGTGAGTTTTTTTGAAGGGTATTACTGGAAGCGAAATCGCGAGCACCTGATTCAATGAGCGAGTTTTAAATACTCGCATTGAGAGTATTTAAAACTCGGTAAGCAAGCCGTAAGACTTGAGATACTTTGTGCTATTGTCAGTCGGAGGTCTTGGCGAACGTTACGCGCTCCTGCTCGTCGCTCCCCGCGCTTTTCGGAACAAGAATGTTGAACGAGCCGAACTGCGGGTCGAACCTGTACACGCTGCGCCAGCTTATGTTCGCGCCGCGCACGTCCACGCGCAGGAGATTCTTGTCGTAGGAGTACGTTCCCCTGCTTTCGCCGGACGCTCCGCTGTCCGAGAGTCTCTTCACCGTGCAGGAATTCTTGTCCGCGAAGGTGATTTCCCAGTCGCCGCCCTCCCATGTGCCGAGAAAGCGGTTGGGCGAGGGCATCTTCTTCACGCACTCGCGAGCGAACTGCGGCAGCTTGCGCGTGAAGTCGTCCCAGGTCGTGCACGACATCTTGGCAGAGTGCAGGACTTTACCGCTCTCCACCTCAATCATCCGCGCCGTCACGTAGAGCGTCGCGCCGAGCGTGTCCACCGAGCCGGTAATCACGCAGTCCGCGTTCACCATCTTGCCCGCCGCCTTTACGGTCTTCGCGTCAGTCCAGCCGGACATCTGGAACTCCATCTCCTCAAGCACGCGGTCAATGCGCTTGCGCTCAAGCACAGTGATTCCGTCAATGCGCACAAGCTCGTCGGAGAGCAGGTCGCTCATCACGCCGGTGTTGCTCCCCAAACAGAAGTCGTCGCTCTCAAAGCCGAGCACCGCCACCGTCTGCGCGGAGAGCGGAGCGAGCGCCGCAAGGACTGCGGCTAATAAGATTGATTTGATGTGTTTCATTTGGATTCCTCCTTGGAATTTTTGACCGCGCTTCGCGCGG
>JAFLSR010000017.1:40772-45040 GCA_022510845.1 Treponema sp. | reverse complement strand
ATTTGACGGGAACGTGGGTGTGCAAGAACGGCAAGTACGTCTTCAAAATGATATTTGGGGAGGACGGAAGCTTCAAGTACGGCTGTGGACGGCCGGGCGGACCGGGGCAGCTGTCCTTCGGCAGCGGCGACGGTCTTGTGGTGAACCAGGAATTCAACGAGTGGTACTACACGGGAAAGTACACGACCAAAGGCAATGTTCTGACATCAACATGCGAAGCTATGAAGAATTTTGGGGCTAGCATTGGTGTCAAAGAAGGCGAAACGCAAAACTTCCTTATTACCATCGTGGACAGCAACGAGCTGGTCATCGCGACATCCGGCACAGGAAACATACGCACATACAAGAGGCAGTAGCAGGGCTGTAAACAAACCATGCCGCGGCGCAAATGCTGCGGCATGGCTCGCCCCGACGCTGGGCGGGGATTTTTTTATCAGGAGGAAGAAGTATGGAAAAGGTCAATGAAAGCGACTTCATTCATGCCGAGATACCGCCAAAATGGATAAGCAACGCCAAAGACAATCTGGAAGAAAAACTCAAAGACGATGACTTCCGAAAGATTCTGGATTTTTTCGTGATTTTCACGCCGTGCAAGGAACTGTCGGCAAGGGCAAAACCTCTCAAAGAAAAATACGGGTGGGAAGATACCTATGGACTAAAGAAATTCATGCGGCTCTTCCCGTCCAAACAAAGCATCTTTCTGTTTGCAGAAAGTTGGAAAGAAATGAAGGCTGTCCTTGCCGAGGCGGATTTGGTTGACAATTTCCATTCAAATTTTGAGCATGAGCGCGGCGGCTTTTATCAGAAAAGTAAGCAGAATCAACCCAACTGTATCTTTTACCATCTGCGTAATTGCCTTGCTCACGGAAGGTTCTGTATAAGAGAAAAAGACGGCGACTGGACTTTTATCTTTGAGGATTTTGGACAAAAGAGCAGGGTTTCAGCCCGCATGATTCTCAAGAAAAGCACCCTGCTCCGCTGGATTGAAATAATCGAAGGCGGCGAGGCAAGTCTCGCCAGCACCTGAGCGCATTGCGGCAAATGCGGGTTCTTAGGGCGCGGCCCTAAGCCGTGCTGGGGAAATGGTGGGGTTTGGGGCGGAAAAACCACCGCCATGGCAATGGCAAAACAACCGCCCGCACGGGCGGCTGGAAATAAACAGGCCGAAAGGCCGGAAGGAGAAAACTTATGTTCTGCAAACATTGCGGAAGCAAAATCGATGATGACGCGGCGTTCTGCCCCGCGTGCGGAAAGCCGCAGGGCGCGGCAGTGGCGGAGACCGGGGCGGCGCAGGCAGTCCCGGCGGCTCAGGGCGGCGGCGAGAGCTACTTTGACGGCGGTGTTTTTCAGTGGCTGGGCTGGAAGATTCTGGGCTTGCTCGTCACGGGGTTCACGCTCGGCATCTGCTACCCGTTCGCGGTGAACTGGATGTATTCGTGGGAGGCGAAGCACACGGTAATCGACGGGCGCAGGCTCAAGTTCACGGGCAGCGCGGGCGGGCTTTTCGGCACGTGGATAGTGTGCCTCCTGCTCTGCCTTGTCACGCTCGGAATCTACTACTTCTGGGTTCCGCTCAAAATCAGGAAGTGGCGCGAGGCGAACACCTTCTTTGAGGACGAGATCCCCACGTTCGACGCAGAGCAGAGGCTGCGCTTAGGGAGGGCGAGCCGCTTTGACGGCGGGCTTATGCAGTACATCGGCTGGAACATCCTCGGCTGGCTCGTCACGTTATTTACGCTCGGCATCTGCTATCCGTGGGCGGTGCAGATGGTCTACAGCTGGGAGCAGCGGCACAAGGTCTACTGCGGGCGGCGCTGCACGTTCGACGGGCGGGCAGTCGGGCTGTTCGGCACATGGATGCTGTGCCTCCTGCTCTGCCTTGTCACGCTCGGAATCTACTGCTTCTGGGTGCCGCTGCGCATTCATAGGTGGAAGGTGAAGCACACGCACCTGCTCGCTGACGACACGCCGGTGGAGGAGCAGGAGAGCAAGGAGCTGACGCCGGAGGAGCTGGCGGAGAAGGAGAGGCAGAAAGAGAGGCAGAAAGAGAAGCTTGCGGCGTGGCTGAGAGCGGCAGCACGGCGGTGCGCGGCAGGCCCTGTGCTGATTATTGTGGGAGATGGTCTAGTCAGTTTGTCAGAATTTGCAACGCCTTTGTTTTACTTCTTTAGAGATAATTGGCATCTGTGCCTTGGTCTTCTCTGCGCGGTGGGTCTGCTTGTGCTCCGCCGGATAAAAATAAAGAATCGCTCAGTGGTGCAGCTGATTCTGATAATAGCGGCTCTGCTGTTCTCATTGCCAGCCGTCAGGGGTATTCCTAGCACGTTGGATGATGTTTTCTGGGAATGGCGCTATAGAAATTACTTTGGATTTATATTGCGCGCTTTAGCGGGCTTCCCGGTTATTTGCATTCAGCTGCTTCCTTTTGCGGGTGTTGGCGTGTCGTTTGCCGGCTGGCTCAAGGAGCGCAGGGCAGCGGCTGAGACGGCAGGAGACGCTGCCGGCGAGTAAGCGGGTTCAGCGGCGCTGAAAATGACGGGAAAGCGGTGTCATCATGGCACCGCTTTTTTTGGCCACATCCGCCTTTGACACTGGCGGGCATACGCGCTACAATATGCGCATGGCAGGAAACACATACGGAACAGTCTTCAGGGTCACGACATTCGGCGAGAGCCACGGCGACTGCCATGTGAAAATAATTGTCGGCGGACATTAAACGCATAAGGAAGAAATTGATGAAAAAGATGAAGAGGATTGCCGCCGTGCTTGCGGCACTGGTTTTGGTTGCGGTCATGGCGGGCTGCAACAAGTCCAACAGAATGACGCCTGAGGAAATGCAGGCAAAGTCAGAGGCGCTCGCGGAGGCGGTAAAGAGCAACAATGTCGATGAGGTGCGGCGGCTCATAGCGGAGGGCGCAGATCCAGACACATTCACCCCGCAGGACGACTGGAAGGACGTCGGAGACATTGGCGTGCTGATAATTGCGGTGAGGAACAATTTTGCGGAAGTGACAAAAATCCTGATAGATGGCGGCGCGGGCCCGAATACAGAATTCGACGGAAGTACGGCGCTGATGCATGCGGCCATGAAGAATTCTGTGGACGCGGCAAAGGTTCTGATAGAAGGCGGCGCGGACGTGAACGCAAGGGCTTTTGGTGGTGATACGGCGCTGACGTGGGCGGTGTTTTCTGACAGTGTGGACGTGGCGCGGCTTTTGATAGCGGGTGGCGCGGACGTGAACGCAAAGAATCGCGGCACACCGATGTTAATAGCTATGACTAGGGCGATGGGTATTGAGGAGAAGGAAAGGAATGTGGAAATGGTGCGGCTTCTGATAGAAGCCGGCGCGGATGTGAACGCCAAAGACAATGAAGGCGCCACGGCACTGATGAAAAATGGTATGGACGTGGCAAAGCTTTTGATAGAAGCCGGCGCAGACGTGAACGCAAAGGATAATCACGGCCGTACCGCGCTGATGTATAAGATATATTCTGTGGCCATATCAAAGCTTTTGATAGAAGCTGGCGCGGACGTGAACGCCAAAGACAATAACGGCTTTACCGCGCTGATGCAGACGGCGTACAACGATTATGTGGACGTGGCAAAGGTTCTGATAGATGCCGGTGCGGACGTGAACGCAAAGGACAATTCCGGCAGAACGGTGCTGAAGTTCGCGAGTGATTACGATGCCCCGAACGTGCGGAAACTGCTTCTAGCCGCAGGCGCACGGCGGTAGCGGCGCAGGAAATTGCGTTTTTCCCGCGCATAAATGAACAGTCACCTGCGGACAGAAAACGCAGAGTAAAGGAGTTTTATATGAACAAAAACAGAAGACGGCTGGCCGTGCTTGCAGCCTTGATGTTTGGCTTGTGCTGCGCTGCGAGTGCGCTAGACAGCGTGTGGGGGCTGATGATTGCGGCTGAGAAGAATTCCGTGGACACGGTACGGCATCTGATAGAAGCCGGTCTGGACGTGAACGCAAGGAACGATTACAACCAGACCGCGCTGATGTCTGCGGCGAGGAATAATTCCGTGGACGTGGCAAAGTTTCTGATAGCAGCCGGTGCAGACGTGAACGCAGAGGACTATAAAAGCTGGACCGCGCTGATGATTGCGGCGAGGAATAATTCCGTGGACGTAGCACGGCTTCTGATAGAAGCCGGTGCGGACCTGAACGCAAAGAACAATGAAGACGGCTGGCCGCTGATGTATGCGGCTGAGAGGAATTCCGCGGGCGTGGCACGGCTTCTGATAGAAGCCGGTGCGG
>JAFLSR010000017.1:0-40672 GCA_022510845.1 Treponema sp. | reverse complement strand
GGAATTCCGCGGGCGTGGCACGGCTTCTGATAGAAGCCGGTGCGGACGTGAACGCCAAAGGCAGATTCGGCTGGACCGCGCTGATGATTAACGAGACTTCTGTGGCCATGTCAAAGCTTCTGATAGAAGCCGGTGCGGATGTGAACGCGAAGGACGAAAAGGGCCAGACCGCGCTGCTTAAAGCGGCGAGTTATGATTCCGTGGACGTGGCACGGCTTCTGATAGAAGCCGGTGCGGACGTGAACGCAAAGAGGAATGACGGCACTACCGCGCTGATGGTTGCGGCAAGGCATGGTTGCGTGGACGTGGCACGGCTTCTGATAGAAGCCGGCGCGGACGTGAACGCAAAGAGCAATGACGGCATGACCGCGCTGTGGTATGCACAGAACTATTATAAAAAGAACGTGCGAGAACTGCTTGAGGCCGCAGGCGCGCGGTAGCGGCGGATTGTCGCATAAAAAAAGACTTCCTTTCGGAAGCCTTTTTTTATGTTCGGTGCACGGCAAGTGTGCCGCGCAAAATGTGCGCAATTTCGCCGCTATTTCGCGATTTCAATCTTCAGCACTTTGTAGTTGTACTGCCTCTCGTTTATCGTGAAAGAGAATTCCTCCTCGGGCTTTTTGTCCAAAAGCGCGTTTCCACGGGGCGACATATACGAAATCACTCCGTTGTCCGGGTCTGATTCCCACGGTCCCATAATCGTATATGTTTCGTTTTCGCCTGTGTCGCGGTCCAGCAAAGTGACCTTCGTTCCGAAAGAAACGATGGCGGTGGAAGCCGTGGTCGGATCGAATACGATTGCGCGGTTGAGTTCTTCCTGCAACTTCGCGAGCTTCACATTCAAATGGTGCTGGTGCTCCTTGGCTGCCTTGTACTCGGCGTTTTCCTTGAGGTCGCCTTGAGCGCGCGCTTCGCCGATTTCCTTGGCGTTGGCAGGAATATCCACTTTCTGAATCTTTTCTGCCAAAGCCTTCTTTTCTTCGAGTTTGGCGGCAGTGACAAGCATTCCCTTCGGCGCGGCTGACTTTTCTTCCGTGGTATGGAATTTGTAGTCGGGATATTTTTCCAAAATCCTGTTGCGGAGGGAGGTCTTTGTCGCAGCGTCGATGTTCGCGATGTCGTTGACAAGCGTGTACATTTTTGTGACAGTCTGCTCGTCGTTCGCGAACATATATTTTCCGAGCGCGTCGTTTTTGAACAGAAGGATTTCTGCTTGCTTCGCAATCTTTTTGTTTTCCACGGTGTTCACATGGTTCGTG
The DNA here is from genome assembly GCA_022510845.1 of Treponema sp. GTDB lineage: Bacteria > Spirochaetota > Spirochaetia > Treponematales > Treponemataceae > Treponema_D. The sequence continues at coordinate 39,413 of JAFLSR010000017.1, read as the reverse complement.
ATTTCGCGCCAGCAAAGTTCGATGATGTTCAAAAGCGTTATGAGTTGCTTTTCATAGCTCACGCCCGATTCCTTGTACCATTGCTCTTCCTGGCAATTTTCAAAGAGGAACACAATCGCGCTGCGGAAATCGCGGGCGTTTTCGTAGGCATCCGCCGTGAATTTTTTGAGGCGGTCTTCCGCGCCGCTGTTCTTCAAAGCGTCGAGCATTCCCTTTTTGAGCACGGTGGGGAAAAGTTTGATGAACTGTTCCTGCCAGTCGGGCAAAAGCCGCACCGCCGCGATGAAGTCGTCTTTGAGCGAAGTGTTCTTCGTGTCCTTGAGGTCATTGTAAGTTTTGCGCGGGTCTTCAAGGTCATCGTAAATCTGCGCGAAAGTGTATTTGCATTGGAATGCGTGCGCCGGCAAAAGCTGCCCGATTTTCTGCACGACAAGGTACGCCGCCACAATCTGCTCGTTCGCATGGGTGATGGTCTTGATGAAGCCGATAAAATACTGATACATATCGCTGAACAAATCGTTGTCTTTTTCGGTGTTCTCGTCCTTGATGAATTTCATTATGATGTCAACGCGGGCAAAGAACTGCTTTTGCGCCTTGAACTCATTGGAATATTTTTCTTCGTAGCTGATTTCGTGGTCGCGCACGATGTACTGCGTGATGTCGTTCGGGTTCACGCCGAATGTGGAATCCGATTCAAGGATTTTTTTGGCGGCGTTGTTCCATGCCGTCCATTCGCTCGCGCTCAAAATAGTAGGAACGAGTTCCGCCTTGATGCGCTTGAAGTCGCAGCTGTTGCCAAAACTTTTTATGATTCGCGCGAGCATTTCCTTTTTGTCTTTTTTCGCCATCGTAGCAAGTTCTTCGCGGTTTTTCGTCGCCTTCAAAACCCAAATGTGGTCGTTTTTGAGGGGAGTGAGCGCATTCACCGCCATCTTGAGCGACATCTCTTTTTTGCCCGCCTTCTTTCCGAAGTTGATTGTAAGAATGTCATTTTGCGATTTGACGATTTTTCCAACGCCCCATGAGCGATGGAAAACATAGCGGTTTTTGTCGAAGGCGATGTGCTTTTCAAAATCGCTTATGGCTTCAAAGACGTTTCGGAAATTCTGCGTGAGGTCGCTCGAAGCAATGTAGTCGTCCAAATTGCTGCGTCCTGCGTAAAGCCCTTTGTAGCATTCAACGATTTCGCGCCTGGCCCAATTGTCTTTGGCATCAATCTGCAAATTCAATTTGAGAATGTCGATTGCGGTTTCCCATTTTTGGTTTTCCTTGTACCATTCATAAAGTTCTTGCATCAAAGTCGCGCTTTTTTCTTCGCTGATGGATTTTGCGATTTTGCGCTGAACCAAAAGGAAAAAGTCGATTTCTTCCGGAACAAGCGAAACGAGTTTGGACCAAACTTCCTTCGCCGCGGCGAAATTTTTCAGCGAGACATATCGCAGCAACGCTTTTTTATAGAAGTTCACCGCGTCATCGGAATTGCCGTTCCGCTCCGCGCGTTCCGCCAAAGCCTTCGCCATGTCCGCTTCTTCAAAATCAATTTTGACGAGTTTTTCGTAGAGTGCCCACTTTTCTTCGTTGTTTGATTCGTGGTAGGAATTTGCCAAAGTGCGGAGCGCGAATTTGTTGTTTTCGTCGTCGGACAAAATCGCCTGGCAAATGCCGACAACGACTTGCTCCTTTTTGTTTTTGTTGAAAATATCGACAAGATTCACCAAAGCCGAATTGTCAATCGCGCCCTGGCGCAATGCGATCATTCCAGAAAGGTAGAGCGCGCTGATGCTGTCTTTTGAATGCGAGAGATGCTCGTCGCAAAGGTCGCGCACTTGGATGGCGCAGTCCTGCGAAAAGGATTCGTCCACGATTTTCGACAAATCCATGATGGCGTTCGGCGTAACGCTGCCAATCGCTGAGCGAGTCCACGCTTCTTCTTTGAGTTTCGCCTGTACGGTCTTGATCAATTCTTCAGACATTTTTTTCTCCTGTGCTGATTTTCTGATTCGCGCGGAGGGTTTCATACCACGACGCTTTGCGCCGTAATAAAAGGCATGAAACCCGACTGCAACACCTTATTGAGAACAACATACACCGACATCCTGAGTCGGAGTTTGTTGGTTCACTTAAACGAGCGTTTGCACGGTTTGGCGAATTTTTGTCCGCCTGCAAAACCCGCGGCTATTTTGTTCGGGTCAAAGCCTGCGTGCATTTTCGCCCGCCTTGACCATTCAAAATTATTTCACATACATTTCATATATTTCCGTATCAAGAATTTTTATTCTTGTAAGGATTTCGTTCGTTTTTTTTATGTCCTCTTTCGCAGAAACATAATAATCAATGAGCCAAAAATAAAGGTTGATGAGCCGCGGCGTGAGAAGCTCTGTTTGGCACGAAGGAGCTTTCATCGCGTTTTCTGCGGCGTAGACATCACCTTTGAGTCTTGCGATTTCCTGCGGCTTTAGGCGACGCTTCACGGTAAAAATCCCGAAAAGCTGGCCGTATACCGGAATCCATTCCAAAAGCGCCGTGTCGGAAAAACCTTTTTCCATTACGTTGCGCACAAGGCATTTTATCAATTCTGAATCCAAAAATTCCAAATCGATTTTTTGCGCGTCCACAAAAAACGCTTCGCGAAACAAAACCTTTGCCTGCCGTTCTTCCGAACACAAGGCGTAGCAATCGGCTGCCTCGGCAATTATCGGTGCGCTGTCATTTTTCAGGGAAAGCGCTTCCGCAAGGCAGTTTCGAGCCATTTCGAATTCGCCCAATTTTTTGTAGCACAATCCAATCTTGCGCTGCACTTCCGCCTTTTGCGCGGAATTCTTTTCAATCGCAATGCGATTGTAGCAGTCGAGCGCGAGCGTAAAGACTCCGGTCCGCACGGCGAACATCGTACGTTCGAAAATCTTTTTTCCGCGCTTCAAAAAGACCAAGAATGATTTCCATTCATTTATATAAGTTTCGCCGCGCTCAAAAAAATCGTCGATTTCCTCGGCACGCTTTATCGCGTCAATCCAAAAATTGCAGCAGTTCATCGCAAAGAGCGTTTCCCCGTTGTCCAATTCGTAGACCAAAGCCGGCTCAAGAACCGACTTTGCTTCGGAAGGGTTTCCGCTCCTGATAAGATTGTATGCCTGCAAAATTTCATCTGCCATAGCGCAAATTTAATTATAATGATTGTCAATTTTTAGTCAAGAAGATGTGAAAAAAATTTGTAAAAATCAAAACAGCCTTTATACTGTTTTTTCAAAAACTTGTCAAGTGTTTGTTCGCGAGTTTTTGCGGTTTTCAGTAGCAAGGCTTGCGTTCAATTTTAGCGGCTCATTTTTGAAGCCAGCCCTGGCTCACGGCGCGTTCGATGCATTTTTGAACCCACGGCCAAATCCGCGGCATGAATTCTTTCACGGGCGACATCCGCGCTTCGCAATCCGCCACCGAAGCCTTTGCTAAATTCCATGTGTGCCCGCCTGTAAGCGAGTTGTGCAAAAAAGGCTGAATCCTGTCCATGCAGTTGGCGTAGCGCGAATCCACGCTTTGCATTGCGTCGAATTCTTCCCAAAGCCCGCGCAACTCCTTTGCCAAATCTTCCGGCAAATGCGAATACAATTTGTCGGCGGCGATTTTTTCGCGCTCCGCTTTTCCGGCGTTTCCCGCCTTGTCGAACGCGAAAGTGTCGCCCGCATAGATTTCCACCAAATCATGCACGACGCACATTTTTACCGCGCGTTCGACATTCGGAGTTTGTTCGGCATAGTCTTTGAAGAGCATCGCCATGAGCGCGATGTGCCAAGAATGCTCCGCGTCATTTTCGCGGCGGCTCGCATCGGTCAAAAGATTGCGGCGCAAAATGGCAGTCATCTGGTCTGCTTCCACGGCGAATTTCAAAACGGCATCCAAGTGCATGTCGCCGGAAGAGATGAAGTTTTCAAGGATTTTTGAAAAAGGTTTTTCCATAAATTATTTTAGCAGAATCGGCGAGAAACATCAAGCAGGCGTTTTAACTTTTTTTGAAGGCAATGCGGATGTTTGGCTCCGCGAGCACTGCGTGTCGCTCATTTATTGTTCGCACGTGCGAAATTAAGTTCGCTAAAAAATTTGCGGACTTGATTTTTGTGGAATGAATTTACGGAAAGATGGGGATTCGAACCCCAGGTGGCATTTCTGCCACGCACCCCTTCCAAGGGTGTACCTTAAACCACTCGGACATCTTTCCAAAAAAAAAGTCTGCCCAAAAGCAGACTCGTGAGACTGACAGGGTTCGAACTTGCGACCTCCACCTCCGCAGGGTGGCGCTCTATCCAGCTGAGCTACAGTCTCAAAAAAATTCTTTGCGTTTAGGCAAACGGAAGCGACAGGAGTCGAACCTGCCCAGCCCTAATGGAACTGACGGATTAGCAATCCGTTGTATTACCGCTCTACCACGCTTCCATAAAAAACGGAGCGAGAGGGATTTGAACCCCCGGAACCCGCAAAGGTTCAACGGTTTTCAAGACCGCCGCGTTCGACCACTCTGCCATCGCTCCAAAAGTGTTTTTGAATAATATCATATTTTTTGAGTTTTTGTCAAGCGGAAAAGTAAAATTTCTTTCCGCCGCAAAAAAGCGATTTTGCAATGGAGTGGGAATCTGAATACGCGGTTTTTTTATAGAAAACTCGTGTTAAAATTGCCGGCCCGCCCTATTGACAAAAAAAATCGTTTTTGGTAGAATAAAAGAATACTTGAAATTGGCGGTAATGCGCCGCCAGTCTTCAAAAATGGGGGTGTAGCTCACCTGGCTAGAGCGCTACAATGGCATTGTAGAGGTAGTCGGTTCAAGTCCGATCATCTCCATAAAATTTTTAACAATGAAGAAAGTTTCAACTTTCGAATTGTTAAAAATGTCATTTCGCAACGAAGTGAGAAATGACATTGAATGAGCAAGTTTTGCCGCAAAGCGGAAAACTTGAGTAAAACTTTGACGCGCTTTTTCAGCGACAAGTTTGAACTTCTCCGATGATTTTCAAAATGAAAAAAATCCTTTTGGTGTTTTTCATTCCGATTTTTTTTGCGTCGCGTTCAATGTGCGCCGCAAATCTTCTTCCGAGCAAAAGTCAAAAGCCAAAGCATTATTTGCAGTTCAATATTTCGCGCAGTTTTTCCCGGGGCGTGGGGCACGACCAGACTTTTTTTTCTGCCGAATACGGCTTTGACCTGATGCCGTTTTTGGGATTTGCGGCGATTCAAATTGAAGAAGACGCCTTGGACGCAGCGCTTCGTACGCAATGGATGCCGCTCGTTTTTCAGACGGATCGCGGCGAATGGCGGCTTGGAGGCTCTGCCTCGTATCATTTGCAAAAGTATTACCGCTATTACAATGAGCATGATTTTATTTTTGAAAGCGCGGCTCGATGGAATTCCAAAAAGAATTTTTCGATTGCGGGAAGACTCGGATATTCTTGGCGTTGGACTCTTTTTCCCGACATTCCAGATTTTCGTCTTTATGAAAGCGACATCGTTTTCATAAATGAATTTTGCAAGGCATGGAATTTCGGGTTGGAAATTTTCGGGGCGTTGGGTTCGTACAGCGAATTTCGGCACCCTTTGTTTTTTTGTCCGCAAATGCAAGCGGGCGTGGCGTATAATTTTGACGAGCATCTGCGAGTGGCGGCGCAAGTTGAATGGGGGGCGACGGATTTTTTGGCTTCGGTGATTTATGTGAGCTACGCGCTTGTAAAATTCAATGTGAGGTTTTCGTTTTGAAATTCACTTGGAAAAAGAACGTGTCGCACGCGATTATGTTGTGTACAACTATATTGAGTGCAACTATTTTCGCGCTCGTTTTTTCCGCGTGCGAATTCGGCTCCCCGCTTTATCTTTATGGCGGAACTTCGGTGGATTCGCGAAGCCGCAAAATAAAAAATCTCCAAGGCGCTGACATTCCGCAAATCGAAGGAAACCCTGCAAAATACAGTTTTGTGATTTTGACGGATGCGCATTTTGGCACGGAAAAAGTCGAGCGGCGCGAAAATGAATTTTTGCAAAAACTGGATTCGCTTCTGCAAGGCGAATTGCCGCCGCGCTTCATCGTCAATTTGGGCGACACACTTAATGCCGGGCGCGAAAGCGAGGCGGATTTGTTCAATGCGGCTTCGCAGTCTTGGCACGAAAAGGCGGCTGAAAAGGGCGCGGCCGGATTCAAGGTCTATTCGATTTTAGGAAATCATGATTTGTACAATGGCGGCTGGAGATTTTGGGAAGAAAAAATTTGGCCTTGCTTTTCATATTATAAATTTTTTGTGAATGCAAGTTCGGGTGGAAATGGATTTTGGTTTTATTTTTTGGACAGCGCGAACGGAACTTTGGGCGCGAGCCAACTTGAGGACTTGGAAAAAAATCTTGCCGCCGATGCTGGAGCGAAAATCGTGTTCTGCCATTATCCTGTGTTTGACGAGCAGAATGGGCAATATCACTTTGCGCTCGGAGATACGATGGAACGCAACAAGTTGCTTGCGATTTTCGCGCGGCACAATGTCAAGTGGGTTTTTACGGGGCACACGCACAATTACGGCGAGCACGATTTTGGCAAATTTGTTGAAGTGATTGTGCCGTCATACGTTTTCAAAAAAAGGTTCGCGCTTGTTACGGTGGACGAAGCGAGCGGAAAAGTTGAATACAAAATTATGGAATATTGAATTTTTGAAACCGCCGCTAAAACGAGAACGCGACAAGTCGCCGCCGAGGTTTATTTGAAAATTTGCAGCGCAATTTTTGTTTCGAGTTTTTCTTCGCAAACATCGCGGGGGGCGTTGATAGCACGGCTTATGCCGTGCATACAGAGGGGGTAGCGGAAAAGGCAACAAAGCGAAGAAAATGACGCTGCTTGCAGTGGCATTTTGGGAGCGACTTGTCTTTGAAGCGAGGGGGAGACTTCCCCCTCCTGTAAAATGCGGAATTGATTCTAACTGCGATTTTTTTTATCAAATTTTTTTGAATTCCTATTTACAAAAATTTTGAAATTTGTTAAAGTATGTATTGGTTTAAGAGATTAAACGAATAAACGAATGATTTTGCGAGGTTTTTTATGAGAAATTTTCTCAAGCATCCAAAACTGATTATTTTTGTTTGCATCGCGATTACGGTCGCGCTGGCTCTGCCGCTTGCTTCGATTTTCATCGAAAACAATTTGCGCGTGTATATGCCGCATCACAGCGATTCCTACAGGCGGCTCATTCAAACCGAAGAGCAGTTCGGAAGCATGGTGTCGATTGGCATTTCGCTTGAGGCGAACGACAAGTCCACGATTCTGACTTCGGAATACATCGATGTGATTCGGAACATTTCTGAGCGCGTGGAAAATCTTGAAGGAATTGAGTCGGTGGATTCGATTACGAACATCGATTTTGTGTATTCGTTGGACGGAGGGCTTGCCGCAGGAAAAATTTTGGACGACGATTATGCGGGCACTGCCGACGATATGAAATCGATAAAAGAAAAAATCGTTGATTGGCAAGATATGTACAACCGCGTGATTGTTGACGATACTTTCACCGCCGCGCAAGTTGCCACCACCGTGAATCCTTCTTTGAACCCAAGGGATCAAATTGCGCTTTTGAATAAAATCCGCGAAATTGCCTACGAGGAAATCGAAGGGCACAATCTTGACGTGCGGTTTTTTGGCGATCCTGTTTTGAGCGACAACGCCACGCAATACATGATAAGCGATTTGTTTCGGCTGATTCCGCTGGTCGCGCTTGTGGTTTTGGTTTCGCTTTACCTTTCGTTCCATACGATTTCGGGAACGCTTTTGCCGCTTGCCACGGTTTTGATGTCCACGGTTTGGACTTGCGGACTTATGGCAATTTTCAAAATCACGTTCACGATTGTGGGAAGCGTTATTCCCGTGGCGTTGATAGCGTGCGGAAGCGCGTATGGCATTCATGTTATGACGCACTACTATGCCTTTCTTGAAAAAGTCGAAGGCGAGATGACAAAGGAAAAGCATCTTGACGCGATTTGCGCGGGACTGAAAGATGTGTGGGTTGCCGTAATGCTTGCGGCGGTCACGACGATTGCAGGCTTCATCTCGCTTGTGACAAGTCCGCTTGTTCCGCTGAAAAGTTTCGCGGTTTTCACTGCCTTGGGAATCGCGTTTTCGCTGATTCTTTCGATAACGTTTGTTCCGGCTATGCTTTGCATCACTCCGCTTTCGCAGGTGGGAAAAAAGCGCGGCGGAAGAATCTCTGCAAAATTGAAGAGCACTTTGGAGCACGAACTTGAACGACACGGCGGCACTTCTTTGGAAGAAGCGAACGGAAAGACGCTCTACAATGTGTATCATTTTTTCACAGGAACGAGGGTGCGCCTTTCGATTTTTGCGATTGTGCTTGTCGCGTGTTCGGCATGGGGAGTGAGCAAACTTGTGATTGACACTTCGCTTGTGAATTACTTTCCCGCAAACAGCAAATTCCGCAAAGACATAAAATATGTAAACGAGAATTTCGCTGGAACGAATTCGATTTACTTTGTTGTTTCGGGGCAGGAAAGTGGAGATATGACGAAGCCCGAAATCCTCAAAGCGGTGGACGACTTGCAATTCTATCTCGATGAAAAATATACGGAAATCGGAAAAGTGGTTTCGTTCACGACTTTCATAAAGCGAATGAACCAAGTGATGCATGTTCCGATGTTGGGTTCCGTGGAAAATGAAAGCGCGGATTTCGGCGGTGATTTTGCAGAAGACAGTTGGGATGACTGGGGAGATTCCGACGACTGGGGCGAAGATGATTGGGGCGATTCCGATGAAGTTGCCTCGGAAAGCACCGCGAAAAGTGATTGGGTTGACCCGAACATCGAATACGCGAAAATGCTGCAAAGTCAAATCACCGTGCAGGAAGCACTCAAACTTTTCGCGGACGCATACACGGCCGCGGGCGGAAAAAATGCTACCGTGCAGGGAATGGCTGCCGAATTGCAAAAGGCTTTGAACTACAACGGTCTTGCTTATTATGAAACGCCCTATGATTTGGAAAAATATCCGGCCGCGGACAATCAGGGCTTGGCGAATCTTGTGAGCCAATATTTGCTTTTGTATTCAGGCTCTCTCGACCGATTCAGCGACGACCAACTTGCTCCGAAGTCGATTCGAATGCAAGTGCAAATGCGCACCCACAGCACCGAAAAAACGAAGAGAATCATTCGCGATGCCGAGGAGTTTGCCGCCACCCGTTTCCCCGAAGGCTACACAATCAAAGCGACAGGCAACGGCGAAATGGAACTTGCGATGAGCGAGATGGTGATTTCGAGCCAATTAACGAGCATCATTTTTTCGATAGCGATGGTTTTCGTAATTATCGCAATTTCATTCAAGTCGCCGGTGGCTGGAATAATCGGCGCGATTCCGCTCGCGTTCACAATCATTTTGAATTTTATGATGATGGGATTTTCCGGAATCCATTTGGATTTGGTGACGAGCATCATCGCTTCGGTTGCGATTGGCGTGGGCATCGACTACACGATTCACTTTATGGAAAGTTACAAGGCTTTGCGCGAAGTCGATCGCAATGTGGAGAACGTAACGCTCAAAACTTTTGCGGTGGCTGGACACGGCATCGTAACGAACGCGCTTGCTGTGGGCTTTGGATTTTTGGTTTTGGCACTTTCGAAATTCGCGATTTTGCGATGCATAGGAATCCTTGTCGCCATAGTGATGTTCTCAAGTTCGTTTTTGGCGATGACGGCGATTCCTGGAATTTTGAATGCGTTCGACCCGAAATTCATGCACTCAAAAGAGGAACGCGCAGAAGAAGGAAAGTGAAAAAATTGACTGCAAGCAAAACGCATTGGTTTGTGTAAGTCATAGTTCTATGTGTAAAAGTATGTGTGCGGAATTTTTGTTCCGCGCCATAAAAAATAATTTTGTTTACAGGAGAAGAAAATGAAAATTACAAAGAAAATTGTTGCCGTGCTCAGCGCATTGGCGGTAGGTTGTGCGGCGTTCGCTTTGGACGGACGCACTGTCATGCAAAACGCGGACAATGTTGCAAAACCAAAATTTACTCGCGCGCAAGTGCAGATGATTTTGATTGAAAAAAGCGGCGCGAGTGAAACGCGCGTCATCGATGAATGGGGCAAAAATGAAAATGGCCTTTCCACGATGGTGATGCAGTTCAACAGCCCCGCTAGCGTGAAAGGCACTCGATTCAGCCAGCAGGAAAATGGCGGCGGAAAAGCCGACACGAAATTCATTTTCTTGCCGAGTTTGGGCACGGTTCGTCCTGTAGCCGCGAGCGAAGGAAGCAGCTCGTTTATGGGAAGCGACGCCACTTACGACGATATGTCAACTCGCGAAGTTGACGAGGACACGCACGAACTTCTTGCCGAGACCGAGGCGAAAGGTCAGTTTAAAAATTGCGCCAAAGTGAAGTCCACTCCGAAGGATGCAAAGAGTAGCCAATACGCCTACCGCATTTCTTGGGTGGACAAGGACACTTGGGTTCCGGTGTATGTGGAAATGTACAGCAAAAAAAGCGGCAAAGTTTGCAAGACGCTCGAAGTGAAAAATCTCAAAGTCATCAAAGGCTATCCCACGCCGTTGGAAAACGAGATGACGAATTTTGAAACAGGACACAAAACTCGCCTTGTAATGAGCGAAGAGCGCCTCAAATTTGACGAGCCGATAAATCCTGCGTATTTTTCAAAAGGATTTTTGCAGAACGGAAAAGTGGCAAAATAAAAGTTCCTTAATTTTCCGACATTTTCGAAAATTTCAATTTTTGAAAATGTTGGAAACGCGGTTTTGCAACGAAGTGAGAAACAGCAGTAAATACACGAGTTTTGAAAAAACTCGAATTTAATTCGGAGAAAAAATGAGAACTGCAAAAAGATTTTTCTTGATTTTCTTGGTCGCACTTTTTTCCATGGCGCAGATTTTCGCGCAAGACTGGGATGACGATTGGGGCGATGGTTCCTCTTCGAATTCCAGCGAAAAAAGCGCGGGAGGATTTTGGGACAAATTCAAAATTTCAGGCGACGCGAGTTTGGGCGGAAGAATTTATTTTGATGGCGAAAGCGCGGGAAAAACCGAAGTGCGCGCCATTCCCGAACTGAAACTCGGTTTGGACTATGAAGGCTCTTCCACGAATTTCAACGCGCGGATAAATCTTTCGGAGCGCACTTTGCTTCACAATCAAATCGATATCCTCGATGAATTCCGCGCGGATTTGTTTTTGGGCGACTTCGTTTTGAGCGCGGGAAAAATGAAAGTGGTTTGGGGAAAGGGCGACAAACTTCATGTGGTGGACAATTTCAACGCAAACGACTACACCGATTTTTTGATTCCCGATTATTTGGACAGACGCGCAGGCGAATATATGTTCCGAGTGCAATACAACGCGCCGTCCATTTTCCGCTTGGAAGGAATTTGGACGCCCATAATGCGCGGCGAAGTTTATGCCGAAGACGGACGCTGGGTTCCTGCCAAAGTGAATAAGTTGACGAATCAAGTGATGGGAAGTTTTGCTACGGCTGACTCGGTTAGCGGAGCAGGTCTTCTCAAAATGCTAGAACTTCAAGACAATCTGTACCCGAACACGAACCGCCTTAAATATGGACAATTCGGCTTTTATGGCAATTTTTCGATAGGCATGGTGGACGTGGGCGTTTCATACTATAACGGGCACTACAAGCAAGTGAGCGCGAATATGTCGCCATTTTTGCCATTCCTTAAAGGTCAACCTGCCTCAGTTCCGACTTTGGAATATGACAAACTCCAAGTGTTCGGATTGGATGCGCAGGCGGCGGCAGGTCCGTTTACTTTGCGCGCAGAACTCGCCTACAATCTCACCAAAGATGTGGCTGGCGATGACCCGTGGGTTCACAACAACAGCATTTCATATTTGGCAGGATTCGACGTGGGCATTCCGCTTCACAACTTGAATTTGAATGTCCAGGGAACAGGAAATTTTGTCTTGAAAAAGGACAAGATTTCTGATACAATGATTGCCAAGGGTGGGTACAAGCAACTTGATACAGACTACGATCCGACTGGCTGCTACAGCAACAACAAGATTGTCGTGCAACTCAAAGACACGTTCTACTACGAAAAAGTCGAAGCCATGATAAAAGCCATTTACGGATTTGAGCGGCGCGATTTGGTTTTGATGCCAGAAGTTTCGTACAAAATCCGCGATGAATGGAAGGCGCGGCTTTCTGGCTTGTTCATCCATAATTTTGGCGACGATGGCGACAGCGAATTTGAAGGCTGGCTCGACAATAGTTTCATTCAGTTGAGCGTAACTTATTCGTTTTAAAAATCGAAGGATGTTTAAAATCAGCCACAAAAATAGCGTGGTTGATTTTAACTCCGAGTTTTTGTTTTACAAAAACTCGCTTATTTACTGCCCGCATTTCAGCAAGTTGCTTAACACGGGCGAAACTCGTCATTCTCGAAAACTGAAGTTTTCTGCGATGCCGAGTTTAATCGGAAGGTTTATGAATCAAGAAGATGCTATTCTGGAAATTTTTAATAAGGCGAATGAATACATTCCAGTTTTTCAGGCAATGGCAGATTCCGAGAGACTTTTTATTTTGCTCAAACTTTTTTACGCAGGCTCGCGCGGAAAGAATGTTACGGAACTTTCCGAAAAAACGCGCCTTTCGCGTCCTGCCATTTCCCATCACATCAAAGTTCTGAAAGCGGCAAAAATAATCGAGTCGCGCAAAGAAGGAACGCAAATTTATTACACATTGAATTCTCGTGAAAAACTTTCGTTTGTGGAAGACTTGCTCAAAAAACTTTACGAGCGTTTGGAAGTCATTGACGCGAACTTCGAAGAATTGAACGATGAGATAGTAACGCGCATAATTTCGCGTGCACAAACTTTGTTGCAATGAGACAGTTTTGCGAGAACGACATCAATTTTTAAAGATGCGTGGTGTTAATAAAATAACATACCCTATACCTGTATGGGGTATGCTTAGAATCCTGCAATTTTAAACACTTGCAGATTGTAACATTTCTTTATCTCGAATTTTTTAGAACAATGTAGTGCCGATGAAGTTTTTGTTTCCGTTCAAAAAGTCTTTGTAATTCATCGCGTTGCGTTGTTGGCGTTGAAGCTGCGTCACGCACAAAACGCCTTTGCCGCATTTTATGAAAATTCCGTTTTGTTTGTCCGCCGCTGTGACAGTGCCGTTTTTCATTTCGGAAAAATTTTCCGGCAAGGCAATTTTTTTGCTTGCAATTTCATCTTCGTCAAAAGGAACGCATTTTAAAATTTTCAAAGTTTCGCCTTCGGCTGAACCGATTCGAGTGAACGCGCCGCCTTCGCTTGTGTATGCACGAACAAAGGCTGAAATTTTTTGTGCGCTTTCGTTCCAATTTATCAAAGTGTCTTCGCGCGAAATTATTTTCGTGTAAGAAGCATCGCCTTGCTGAGGCGTTCCTCTTGGCAGTGTTTCCAACTTCGCGCATTCGCGCAAAACGCCATCGAGCAATTCACCTCCGATGACTGCGCTTTCTTCCAAAAGCGAATCGGCAGTTTCCGTAAAATCAAGCGCGATTTTTTTTTGCGCCAAAATTTCGCCTTCGTCCATTCCGAGCGAAAGCGTTTGAACGGTAACGGCGGTTTCTTTGTCCATGTTCAAAATCGCGGCGGGAATGGGGGTAGGACCTCGATACTTCGGCAAAAGGGAGGGGTGCAAATTCATTCCGCCGATTTTAAAAAGCGAAAGGAATTTTGGTCCGAAAATTTTTCCGTATGCGAAACATACCAAAATGTCGAATTTTTGCGCGGAAATCACTTCGCGAAAATCCGCATCCAATTTTTGCACCGCGTAGACAGGAATGTCTTTTTCTTGGGCGAACGCTCCCACTGCGGTGGGAAGCAAATCTTTTTTCCTGCCTTTCGCGCTCGGCGGATTGGTGAGAACGCCCGCGATTTCGTAAACGCCTTGGGAACGCTCAAGCAAGATTTCCAAAGTACGCGCGGACGCTTCGGGACTTCCTGCATAAAGAATTTTCATCGCCATGTTTTTCTCCCGAATTTCTGCGAAGCGAAATTCTCGCTTATTCACTGCGATTTTCGCTTCGTTGCAAAATCACTTTTTTAACAGTTTGAAAGTTGACACTTTCTTCACTGTTAAAAAATAAAGAACTAATTGAAAAAGGCGCGGATGTGCTCAACTTCGGACTTGAACTGCTCGTCCACCAAAGGAGGGTGCGCGTTGAAGTACAAAATCTGATTCAGTTCTTCAATGTTGCGAACGCCCCAAAGCGGAACGACATTTTCATATTGATACAAAAAGCCAAGCGCGAGCGGAATGTTTCTGACTAGGCCGCCATAAAGCGGCTTCATCGCGACAAATCCAATCTCGCTTTCCTGCGCCTTTTTTACGAGTTGTTCAACTTTTTTTACCACGAGCATATTGAACGGAATTTGAATCGAAGCGAACACACCCGAATCAAGCGCGCGCGATGCGATTTCATAATCTTCAGTGGTAAGCCCGAAGTGGCGGATTTTTCCGCGCTCCATGAGCCTTTCCATCTGCGCGGCAATTTCGTCAAACGCAACGATACTCTTTTCATCGGTTTCATATTGAAACAAATCGATGCAATCTGTGCGAAGCGCGGAAAGCGACTCATCCAAAAACTCTTCCAAATCACGCGCGTCCAACACGCACGCCTTCGTTGCAAGCACGATGTTGTGCCGGATTCCGTAGAGGCACGCGCCCAAACGTTTTTCGCTTTCCCGCGCCGAATGCGATATGTCGAAAAAATTCACGCCCGCATCATACGCCTTGTGAACCAAAGCGACGGCGTTTTCTTCCGTGTCAATTTCTTCGAGACTCATCGCGCCGAACCCGACGCGGCTTACCATCAAATTCGTTTTTCCAAGAGAAAGATACTCCATAAAACCGACAATTAAATTTATGCGAAATCACGCTTCAAATTCAAAAGCCGCTGAAACGAGCCTTTTTTACAAAGACTGGATTTCGCACAAATATCAATTCCCCTTCCTTAATTCAAAATTTTCAAAATCCCAATTTCAGCCTAAAAGCCGGCGACTTCCCGCCTTTCAAGACTTTCTTTTGGGCGCTTGATAATTTCTTATCGCGTTTTGTATGTACGCGGAAAGTTCGGAAAGTTTTACGCGTCCTTGTTCCATCGTGTCGCGGTCGCGGACTGTCACCGTGTCAAAATTCGGATTGCCCTGCGTGATTGTGTCGTAGTCAATCGTAACGCAGAACGGAGTTCCAATTTCGTCCTGGCGGCGATAGCGTTTGCCGACAGTTCCAGACACGTCAAAATCCGTAACGAATTCTTCTTTGAGAGAATGCTGGATTTCCTTCGCGCGTTCCGCAAGTCCGTCCTTTTTCATAAGCGGAAGCACAGCCACAGTAACTGGCGCGAGGCGCGGATGCAAATGCAAAACCGTGCGGAAATCTTCCTTGCCGTCTTTGCCGCAATTTTCTTCTTCGTAAGCCTCGCACATGAACGCCAAAAAATTTCGGTTGAGGCCGGCGGAAGTTTCGATGACATAGGGCGTGAAAGTTTCGTTGCCGTTGTCCTGATCGATGTACGACATATCCTTGCCGGAAATTTTCGTGTGCTGGCTCAAGTCGAAATCCGTGCGGTTGTGGATTCCTTCGATTTCCTCAAATCCAATCGGGAAATTATACTGAATGTCGTAAGCGTCCTTCGCGTAGTGAGCCAATTTGTCGTGATGATGCCATTTGAGATTTTCTTCGGCGATTCCATATTTAAGATAAAAATTCCAGCGGTATTTTCGCCAGTCTTCGAAAATCTGCTCGTCACTTCCCGCCTTGCAAAAATATTCCATTTCCATCTGTTCGAATTCGCAGGTGCGGAAAATGAAATTCTTGAAAATGATTTCGTTGCGGAAAGACTTTCCCACTTGCGCCACGCCGAACGGCAATTTCATCCTGCTGGATTGAACGATGTTTTTGAAATCTGTGAAAATTCCCTGGCAAGTTTCAGGGCGCAAATAAATCAGCGAAGTGTCGCTTGCCACAGGCCCCAAGTGCGTCTTGAACATCAAGTTGAATTCGCGGACAGCCGTCCAAGAATGTTTTCCGCAAGTCGGGCAATTTATGTTCGCGTCGATGATGGCTTTCATTTCTTCGTGGCTCAAAGTGTCCACCGGCTTTTCCGGCGCGCTGCCTTTTTTGTCGTAGAATTCTTCAATCAAATTGTCAGCGCGGAATCTCGCCTTGCATTCGGTGCAGTCAATCATCGGGTCGGAAAAGTGCGCCACATGCCCCGAGGCTTCCCAAGTTTTATGATGCTGGAAAATCGCGCTGTCAAGTCCCACCACGTCATCGCGAAGCTGTGTCATATAGTGCCACCATTCGTTCTGAATGTTCCGCTTGAAATTCACGCCGAGCGGACCATAGTCCCACGCCCCAGCCTGTCCGCCATAAATCTCCGAAGCCTGATATACAAATCCGCGCCGCTTGCAAAGCGAAATTATTTTTTCAAGCGTGCATTCGTGTCCAGTTTGATTTGCCATATTTTCTCCTAAATAAAAACTCCGCGTTAGCGGGTAATGAAATAAACGACTTTCATCGCAAGAAAAAATTCTTCGCAAACTTTTCCTTGCGATGTTGAAAATCTTATCATAAAATAACGATTGTTTCAAGTGAATGATGTGTTGCAAAATTCAACTTTGATTTTCTTGCATTGGCAACCGGATGTTTTTCAATGTCGAAATTTTCGGAACTCTTCCAATTATTTTTTTTTTGCGATATAATAAGAAATATTGGAAATGCTATTTCGGGCAAACAAAAACTCGTTTATCGAATTGCCCTTTTTCGTTTCGCCACGAAGCGCTGAAAATATATGGACGTTTAGAAACAGCGTCGAAAATGCCGCCGCTGTTTCTAAACACGAGAATTTTTGTTTCGCAAAAATTCTCGCTTATTAACTGCCGTTTCTCACTGCGTTCCGAAACGGCGTTTTCAGTGATGAAAAAACTCGAAACTTTTTTCATCACTGAAAATATTAGGAGAATTTAAAGCAATGATAAAAATTGTAGAAGCCAAAGACATTGAGCAGAATTTTTTCGAAGGACGGGATTTTGCCGAGTTGCTCGATGTTGTAAAAACAATTTTGGCTGACGTGAAAAACTCAGGCGACGAAGCGTTGCGAAAATACGGCGCGAAGTTTGACGCTTGTTCTCCCAAAAAATTCGAAATAGAATTTTCAGAATTGGAACGCGCGGCAAAAAAAATCAAGGACGAAAATCCCGCGCTCTACGATTCGCTCGTCTACTCGCACGACTTGGCTTTGCGCTTTGCAAAAAAGCAGCGCGACTGTTTTTCTGATTTCGAAATCGAATTGGAAGAAGGTCTTTTCACAGGACAAAAAAACATTCCTGTCGAACGCGCGGGCGTTTACGTTCCGGCAGGAAGATTTCCGCTCGTCTCCACTGTAATTATGACCGTAACTCCGGCAGTTGCCGCAGGCGTGAACGAAGTCGTAATGTGTACCCCTCCCCGCCAGCATCCAGACGAAACGAAATCGGAGTGCGCCTATGCCGATGAAAAAATAATGGCCGCAGCCTATATTTGCGGAGCGAAAAAAGTTTTTGCTTGCGGCGGCGCACAGGCAATCGCCGCGATGGCGTTCGGAACGCAATCCATTCCAAAATGCGATGTGATTGTAGGTCCCGGAAACAAATTCGTCGCGGAAGCGAAGCGTCTTGTCTACGGCACGGTCGGAATCGATATGCTTGCAGGTCCGAGCGAAGTTTTCATCATCGCGGACAAAAATGCGAACGCGCAATGGGTGGCAGCGGATTTGCTCGCGCAAGCCGAACACGATGTTGTGGCGCAGCCGATTCTTGCGACGGACGATTTGGATTTTGCGAAAAAAGTTCAGGCGGAAATCGAAGCGCAACTTGAAAATTTGCCGACAAAAAAAATTGCTCGCGAAAGCATCGAAAATTGCGGCTTGATAATTCTCGCGCAGTC
Source organism: Treponema sp. (assembly GCA_022510845.1). GTDB lineage: Bacteria > Spirochaetota > Spirochaetia > Treponematales > Treponemataceae > Treponema_D. Next base: position 21,445 of record JAFLSR010000017.1, on the reverse strand, counting down.
GCTCGAAGAAGCCGCGCAAATCGCAAACAAAAAAGCCCCCGAACATTTGGAACTCGCGCTGGACGAAGGCGCGGATTTGGAAAAAATAAAATCGCTCGTCCACAATTACGGCTCGCTTTTCATCGGGCACGGCGCGGCCGAAGTTTTTGGCGACTACGCGGCGGGCTTGAACCACACCCTCCCCACAAGCGGCTCTGCAAAATTCACGGGCGGTTTGAGCGTGCGATGTTTTTTGAAAACGGTTACAACACTGCGAACAGCGGACGGAAAAAAAGGCGTGAATGCCAGCGCGAATGCCGCAGGAATTTTGGGTGACACAGAAGGACTTGCAGGACACGCGCGCGCCGCCCGATTCAGGCTGAACGAACTTTGAAAAATTTTTACGTCGATGTCAAATATATCAACGAGGTGATTTATGAAGATTTACAAATTGGGCGAAGAAGTGCTTTCGAAAAACGCCCTTCCGATTCCGAAAGAAGAAATCAACGATGATTTGAAAAAACTTGCCGAAGAAATGTTCGAAACGATGATAAACGCGAACGGAGTGGGCTTGGCGTGTCCGCAAATCGGGCAAAGCCGAAGAATGTTCGTTGCGATAGCTGACGACGATGTGAGGCGCGTTTTCATAAATCCGCAAATCGTGCGCACTTCAAGCGACAGCGTTCCTTATGACGAAGGCTGCCTTTCCATTCCTCAGACTTACGAAACAATAATGCGGCCTTCTCAAGTTACTGTCCAAGCGCAAGATTTGGACGGAAAAAATTTTATGCTGGAAGCCGAAGGACTTTTGGCGCGAGTGATTCAGCATGAAATCGACCATCTTGACGGAATAGTTTTTATCGATCGGGGAGACGCGGAATTCGCAAAAGAAACTCGCGAAAAATTCGCGCGACGCGCAGAACGCGCATTGCAAAAAGCCGCCGAACGCGAGGCAAAGGAAAAACGAATCGCCGCAAAAAAAGCCGCCAAGGAAGCCAAGAAAAACGCAAAATGAATTTTGCAGCGAAGTGAAAATCGCAGTGAATAAGCGAGAATTTCGCTTCGCAGAAATTTGAAGTTAAAATTGCCATGCTATTTCAGCAGCAATTTTAACCGGTTGTGATTTTTTTTAATTGTTTTTAAAACAAAAATGGTTGGAAACCTCACACAGTTCCCAACCTTAATGCATTACCAATTCTGCAAGCGTCCGGATGTCTAACCACTCGCATGAATCTTGTATTTATAATATCGACTTCACGCGAAAAAACTTTAGTTTTTTTGGATTTTTTTTCAAAAAAAATCCAAAAAATGCTCTTTACAATATATGTATTATATATATAATTGTGGAATACTATAATATAAATGAGGCATCTTTGGTAATATGAAAACAAATTCTTCATTCTTGCTTCTTACCGCACTTGGAATCCTCGTTGCAACAACGGTTGTTTTCTTCGGCTCGCACGCGCTTTTCAAGCGCAGCACCGAATCTCATTTAAGCGAACTTGCATACATCAAGCGTCTGGAAATAGACGTCGGCACTGGACCGGAACTGACGCTTGCGATGCAGATGGTTCAGTCGCCCGTCATAGTGGACTATATGTCAAATCCTGCGGACGAGTTTCTTTCGCGGCTCGCGTTCGGAGAGTTCCGCGTGTTCCAGAATTCGTTCAAGTCGCACAGGACGTTTTGGATTTCTGACTCGGATTTACGATATTACTCAAATATGGAATTCATATATGATTTGGACAAGTCCGACCCAGGCAACGCATGGTATTCCGCCACGCTGAACTCGGGCGTTCCGTACCAATTTTATGTGGATTACGATTTGGGTCTGAAAAAGACATATATGTGGATAAACGCGCTTGTGTACGACAGCCTGCACAGGGCCGTTGGAATTGCGGGCACGGGAGTTGAGTTGGACGACTTTGTTGAAGACATGTACAGGCATCTTGAGGACGGCGTTACGATGTATATGTACAATGCAAGCGCGGAGATTTCCGGCTCGCTCGACTTGCAGCATTTGGAGAACAAAGTGCCTATTACCAAGGTGATGCCGGAACTTCTGCGGGCGGAGACGCTTTTCCCAAAAGAGGACACTTTTGTTTCCACATGGAAGGGCGAGTACATCATCGTGCCTCTGACGCAAGTTGGCTGGATTATGGTCATGTTCATTCCTTACAATTTCTTCGCCTTTTTGCAGTATGCGGCGCTTCCGTTTGTCGGCGTGTTGGTGTTGCTTGTTGCTGCGCTCATATTTTTCGGCTTGCGCAGTATAATCACGCCGCTTTCTTTTGTGCGCCACGCGATTTCCGACATCTCGCACGGCGAGGCGGATTTGACGCGCAGGCTTGACACGAACATTCGCACTCCGTTCAAAGTTATTCCTCAGATTGTGGAAGGCTTCAATGCGTTCCTCGCGAAGTTGCAGTCCATGATGCAAGGTATCAAAAAATCGGAGATGGATTTGGTTTCCGTTGCGCAGGAGATTAAGACAAGTGCGGATGCGACATCTGGTTTCGTTGATGACATCACAGCCAGCATTGAAACCGTGCATGGGCAGATTGATGACCAGGCGGCAAGTTTCAGCAGGACTTCCGATGTCGTGCATAATGTGTCCGATGGAATCACTGCGCTTACTGGCTTGATTGATACGCAGGCGGAGAGCATTGCTGGAACTTCGTCCGCAGTTGAGCAACTTATCGGAAGCATTTCGGGAATCAGCGGTTCTATGGAAACGATGTCGCGTTCCTTCGACACTTTGGATGGCGAAGCGCAGAACGGCGTGGAAAAGCAGAAGAAAGTCAACGAGCGCATACAGCAGATTGAAACGCAGTCGGAGATGTTGCAGAACGCAAACAAGGCGATTGCAAGCATAGCGTCGCAAACCAACCTGCTTGCGATGAACGCCGCGATTGAGGCCGCACACGCAGGAGAAGCGGGGCGCGGCTTTTCCGTGGTTGCCGAGGAAATCCGCAAACTCTCCGAAACATCGTCCAAACAGTCGCGCACTATCGGAGAGGAATTGAAGGGCATCAAAGTTGGCATCGGAGAGATTGTGGCCGCGTCAATGGAGTCAAGCGAAGCGTTTTCCGCGCTTTCAAACAAAATTCAGGAGACGGATGGGCTTGTCCGAAAAATGCGGCTTGCGCTTGATGAACAGAATCAAGGTTCTAAGCAAGTCATCGAGTCCCTGCGCTCTATGGGAAGCAATACCATGGACGTAAAAGATGCTTCTGCAAAAATGGCGGAGGGCAACCGCCGCATCCTTGAAGAAATGCAGCGGCTTCAAGATAGCGTTAAGGCGTTGGAGAACGGAATGCACACAATTTCTGACGGTGCGCTTGCCATTGCAAAACATGGCGTTCAGTTGAGCGATGGCTTCAAACGCATGAGCGAATCTGTTGCGGGCATAGGCGATGAGATTGGACGTTTCAATGTGTAGTTGATTGTGAGGACAGTTTGTTTCAATCTGCGGCTGGAAGAATCATTCGCGGCGAAATCACGAATCCCGATGTATGGTAAAATTATAAGGAATGCAAAAATTTTAAGTACAAGTCAATCGCGTTGAGAAGTTCTGAATAAATGACGAGGCTTTTTTTTGCGTTCGCCAAAATCGCGTCGTTTGGAATTTCCGTTTTGGCAAGGATTTCGTCGAGCCTGCGCTGTGTGGGAAAAACGAGCGCGGCAACTTTTTTGGCATCGCTTGACAAGATTTTCGAGTCGAGCGAATCAAGTTCCGAAAGCAAAGTTTTTGCGCGGGGATCGCCGCAAAGAATGTCGTTGCAAATCGTCTTCGCGCGTAAAGAATTTTTTTTCAATTCTTCAAACTGCTTTTTCAATTCTTCAAGCACTTTATCAAATTCTTTTTTTTCGTATTCGGAACTTTTTTTCTCCGCGCACTCAAAAAAGGCGTTTTTTTGCTCCGTGATGGGCGGCAGGGCAAGAAATTCTTCTAGCGAAAAAAAATCGATGCCGTTTATAAAAAGCCCCTCCCTTGAAAAAGTGAAAGTGCGCGCGTGATTTTTTTCCTGTGAAATTGAAGCGATTTTGCTTTCAAGCCAATTCGCAAAAAGTTTCATCCGTTCGTCGGTGATGATTTCGTTGCCGTCGTAGTCGCGTGCGATTTGATTTTTTGCCGAGAATAGAATTTTGCAAAGCGCAGTTTCGGCGCAAGCGATGCGATTCGAGAAAGTGTGCACGGCTTCTTCAAACGTACTTCCTTTGATGTGCGTTTTCTTTTGTGGAAAGCCCAAATCCAATCCAACGAAGAAAATCTTTTCGCTTCCAATCGCGCGCGCGAATTCCCATGCCGTTGTTGCAACCGAGCCGCCCGAAGCAAGTTCGCCTTTTTTTCCGAGGTGCGATTCGATGAATTTGCCGAGCGGGAATAGCGATGAAATCAGAATTTTTTTTCGGCAATCGAATCGGAATGCACTGGGATAGACCGCGTTTTCCAAAATCAAAATCGAGGAGGGGGAAGAAAGCCCGGCAAGGTGCTGCGCCGCCCAAAACTGCGGGTCGGTTATGACGATGAAATCCGGTTCGATTCCTACGCGCAAAATCGCACGCAGCGATGTGTCAAGCGCAATCAAAATCGCGCGTTCTTTTATTTGCGCAAGGTGCGGCAGGACATTTTGCAAAGTAGGGCCCGCCGCAAGGATTACCGAAGGTATGGAAGAATTTTTTTCGGTGGACTTCGCCTCGCCAAAAAAAATATTTACGCCGCAAAGTCTTTGCATTTCCTGCAAATTGCGCGCGCTGTTTTTTAGCCACAACGTACCGAATCGTTCGAGCGTGTTTGTGTTTGCTTGCGCCTTCTGTGCGTTTTGATTTTCGAGCGCGAAAAAATTTTCAAAATATTTTTGGGCATGAAAGACTTGCGCGTTCGTGAAAAAGACTTGCGCATTTTCAAAGCCTCCCGCGTTTTCAACAAGGGCGGCCGCCTGTTCCGCGCTCGCGCCGATTAGAAGAAGTAGGTTTTCGATTTTGAAAATTTCAGAAAAATCAATGCACGCCATCGCCGCAAAAAAGTAGCGCGCGTCTGGCTCTAAAATGATGAAAGTTTTTTGCGGAAAGTTTTTCGCGAACGCTTGCGGCAAGTATCCAAGCCCGATTCCTGCGAAAATAAAAATTTCTTTTTGCGAAGTCGCATTCGTCTCCGCCGTCTTTTCCGCTTCGCGCTGCGGATTATATGATGAATGAATCGCAAGGGAATTTTCACTTGCGGTAATTGCTCCGTTTTTTGCAAAAGCAAATTGATAAAATGGAAATTGCTCGTTCAGTGTTTTTAAAAATTCATCATTGGAAATTTCGGCAGTTGCCTTTGCCTCAAAAATGAATTTCGGAAATTGGGGCAAAAGTATTTCGTAAAGCGCGGGAAATCGATTTTTGAAAAGCGAGATGTTCTTATTCCAAATAGAGATCAATTTGCATGCCTTCCGTAATCGGAGTTCCTGGCGGAGGAGATTGGCGCGTTACCCAACCGCTTCCGCTGATGTTCACATTCAAATCCTTGCGCTTCAAAAGCAGAAGAAGTTCGCGTTTGGAAAGTCCCGTAAAATCAGGCAGGGTTTTTCCGAGTATGAGGGGCGCTTTTCCGGGAATCGATATTCGTCCCGAATGCGCAAGCGACGCGGCATCGCCACGGCTCATTCCCAAATGGTCGATGATTGCGTTGGCAGAATCTTTGATTACAGGCGCGACGATTCGGCTTGCGAAATTTATTCCTTGCGATTTTTGAATCACGATGTACAAAATTATTTCTGGGTCTTCTGCCGGGAAAAAGGCGAGCACGTCCGAAAGAAAATCGGTTTGGCTGTATCCGCCATGCTCCGTGTCAACCATTTGCGCGGTTCCTGTTTTTACGCCGATTGTCATGTCGCCAACATTCGCACGCCATCCGATTCCTTTTTCAGCGCCGGTCTGCATACAACTCAAAATGTAACTGGCGGTTTGCGCAGAAATCACTTGCGGCATTCGCTCAACTTCGTTTTGAAATACGATGTTGCCCTCGTTGTCCGTGATTTTCGAAATGAGAGAAAGTCTGAGCGGATGCCCGCCATTTGCAAGGACAGTGGCCGCTTCGATGATTTGCAGCGCGGTTACTCCGATTTCCTGTCCGATGGAAATCGTCATTTTTGAACGGCCCGACCATCGCGTGCTCCTCTGGTCGTGAAAAAGTCCCGGGCTTTCACTTGGCAACTGCACGCCAGTTTTTTGCCCAAATCCGAACGCGCGCAATTTGTCCAAAAACGCCGAGGTTTCCATTCTGTCCGTGATTTGCGCTGTCACGTCATTGCACGATTGTTCTAGTGCGCCACGCGCGGTCAGGTAGCCGTGATGCGAAAGACAATTCAACCTGAGGCGTTCGCCGCTTGGCATCACTTTTTCGAATACGCCGTCGCACAAAAAACTTTCGTTCTGTGAAAAAAGTCCAGCATCATAGGCGGCTGCGATAGAAAAAACTTTGAACACCGAACCTGGCTCGTAAAAAGTGATTGCCGGCCTGTCAATCGTTTCTTCGATGCCCGCGCTCGTGTACTCGTTCAAGTTCGCCTCAGGCAAACTCAGATACGACAAGATTTCGCCAGTCTTGGCGTAGGCTGCAAGCAACATCAAGTTCGCGCCATGAGTTTCTTCCAGGGCGGCGCGCGCAATTTGAGTGAGTTTATATTGAAGGTTTGCGTCGATTGTAAGATAAATGTTTTTGCCTTGTTCGATTTTTCCGTTTTCACCAATCTTTGCTTCTGGCGAAAGGATTCGCTGCATCGAATATTCAATTCCCGCAAGTCCGCGTCCATCGTCGCCCATAAATCCAACCAACTGCGAGGCAAGCGTGTTTTCGGGATAGATGCGCCCCGGGATTTTGTCGAAGCTGACGAACACATTGTATTTTCTTTCGTCCGTGATTTTTTTCACTTCCTCGTAAGTTGTGAGCGGCATCTTTTTTTTGAGGTAGGTGAAACGCGCCCTGCGATTTTCCAGCGCGTCGCGAATGATTTCCAATATTTCCGCTTCGCTCATTCCAAGGGCGGGGCCGACATCTTTTGCAAATTGTTCGGGATTTTTTATTTTCTGCGGATTTATTCCCATGTGGAAAAAATGCGTTTCAACGGCGAGCGGCTTTCCGTTGCGATCCACGATTGAACCGCGTTCGATGTCGGGCTTTCTGGGAATGATTTTTTCCTGCGGCGCGAACGAAAGATGGGCGTATCTCGCAATCAATACGGCCACCATCAGAACCGAGACGATTGAAAAAGTTATGATTCGCCATTTTGGAAAAAAATTGTTCATTTTATCATCACTTTTCCGACGACGTTTTTTGCCGGAACAAAACCGTAGTTGCGCGAATCATACGAAAGCGCGTAATTATCGCCAATCGCCAAAACATAGCCCGAAGGAATTTTTTCGCTCAAACGCATTTTGTGAAATTGAATCGAACTCAATGAAATTTTTTTGTCTCCCACTATTAAATTATACTCCGAATCTTCAAAATATTCTAGTGGTGCGCCTTCAATTGCTACGCATCTTTTTATCACCCAAGAATTTTCATAAAGATACAAAATGATGTCGTCTTCTTGCGGATTTTTCCATCGCAAAAAAATTTCGGCAGTGAACGGATTCACAAGTCCATACGCAAGTTTGTTCACAAAAATGATTTGGTCGTCTTGTATTTTCGGCGACATTGAAAGTCCTTTTACGCGAAAAAAATCGAACGCAAAAATTTTAAGGATTGCGGCGAGTAAAATTCCGAGCGCGGCGCATCGAAAATAATTTGACGATTTTTTCTTTTTTATTATTTCTTCGCGCATGATTTTATTCTAATATGGGGATAAAATTTTGTCGATAGTTTTAATATGGAAATTATTAGCTATGTCGGCGCGTCGCGCGCGAAAAAAATCAGAAGAAGTTTTTTTTCAAAAGTGATTCTTCCGAAATTTCAAAATGCAAAAAATCGGACACACTCGTATGAATTCGGCAGCGCGGCAAAGATGATTTCGTTGCCAAAAATTCATCCGCTTTTGATTTTTAAAAAGCTTGGAAAATATTTTTGGACTGTGCCGCTGTTTGTTATAATCGCGATGGTTCCCCATGCCGTGAACAAAGCCTTTTCGATGATGCAGACCAAGACGAATCCGCTTGTTTTGAAAAATGAAAAAATTGACGAGATGGCTTTTTTGCAGGAGGCGATGTCGAACTTTGCTCTTTCCACTGGCGACGAAGTGGACTTGGACGGAAATGTTGGTAGTTCCGAAATTTCTCTTTCGCTTTTTCAGGACAAAGTTACATATACGAATTACACGGTGAAATCAGGCGAGACGATTGGCGGCATCACGAGCAGGTTCGGGCTGAAAAATATTTCGACGATAATCGCCGTGAACGAAATCGACAACGTGCGCCAAATTTTCGCGGGGCAAAAACTCGTCATTCCTTCGTGCGATGGCTTGGTTCATATTGTTACGCAGGGCGATTCGCTTACGAGCATTTCTGCAAAATATTCCGTGGCTTGGGAAGATTTGCTTGACGCGAACGATTTGGATTCCACGGAGCTTGTGGCAGGACAAAAACTTTTCATTCCCGGAGCGAAACTTAGTCGGGATGCGCTTCGCAAGGCGATGGGCGAAACTTGGGCCACGCCGCTCAAATCAAAATGGCGGCTCACTTCAAAATGTGGATGGCGTGCCGATCCTTTTACGGGCGTAAAGCAGTACCATCCTGGAATGGACATGGCGTGTCCGACAGGCACTCCGATTTACGCTACGATGGGCGGAAAAGTTTTGGCTTCCGGTGTTTCGCGCATTTATGGCGAGTACATCATCATCGACCACGGAAACGGCTATCAGACCTTGTATGGACACATGTCAAAGCGAATCAGCGTTGCGGGCGAACAGGTTTCGCAAAACCAAAAAATCGGACTTGTCGGTTCCACAGGATATTCTACTGGACCACACTTGCATTTTACGGTTTACAAAAACGGCAAGGTAGTTGACCCAGAAACGCTCTTGGGAAAATGAATAAGGGGAACTGATGGAATAATCAAAAGCATCGCAAAATGACGCGATGTTTTTGATTGACAAGTTCGCGCTTCGCTTGAACTTGCGATATTATTGTGCGCGTCGCAAAAGTGCTCCGCGCACGCAAAAAGTTGGTCGCAAAATTGAAATTTTGTTCCCAACTTTTTTTGGGGTAGAAAATGGAATTTCCAAAAATGACTACAATCTGTGTTTGTGGCGGATGCGGACGTACTGTTGAAAAAAACTACGTCTTTTGTCCGTGGTGCGGACATTCTCGCGCTTGTGATGAAAGCAGCAATGAAGTTGCGGATTCAATTCAAGAAATGAATGTCGAAGAACGAATCGAAAAACGCACTGCGGTGCTTGACGAAATGGAAAAAAAATTGGACACTTTGGAAAAGGAGTTGAAAATCCTGATTTTGAGTGCGGAGATGCATAGATGATTTTTTTTCGTTTGCGTCGAAAAATTTTCCTTGCGGCGATTTCATTTTTTTTCGCTGCGAACGGTTTTCCAAAAGTCGTTTTTTCTTCGCTCAATTTGAATGAGCGCGACGAAACGCTTTTTGCTTTAAAACAAAATTTTTCCAACGCAAATGAATTTTCCACTATCTTTCAGACGAAAATAAAAAACGGCAAGGCTGAATTCTTTCCCCGCGCAATCACTTGCTTCCCCGAACAAATGCAGGCTTTGGATTTTGGACGCAAACTGCAAATCACAAATCGATTCGGACAGGCGGTGTATGACTTTTCTTCGGAATCTTTGCAATGGACGGAGCGCGTCCAATCTTTCAATGAAATACAGGCATCGCCTCTCCCTGCCGCATTCAGCAGTACTGGAAAATGGTATTGCACATTCGAAAAAATAGCGTTGTTCAAAGCCCGTCTTGTCGCTGTCGAGGCGGCTACAGGAAAAAAAATCGTCCTTGTGGAAGAATGTGATTTAAGTTATTCCGCCGTTCCTGTAAAATGGTCTCCCGACGGAGAAAATTTCATCTACGAAAAAAACGACTCGCTTTATCTTTGCAATGCCGAAAAACTTTTTAAAGAAATTTTGATTCGCGAAGAATTCCGAAAAATCTGCGCAGGTGCAATAAATTGCGCCAAATGGAACGACAACAATTTTATCACGTACATTTCTTCCGACATGATTTTTCAAGTGGGCAAAAATGAAATTTTTTCATTCGGACTTTATTCACAATTTCTTCCGCTCGGAAAAATATTGGGACGTTTGCCGCAAAAGTTTGACGCGAAATTCGATGTTTTCTTTGTGAACAAAAGCGCAAGCGAATTTCTTGTGGTGCACGATTGCGAGATGATTTCTTTGTACAAAAAAAATTCTGGACCGGACGGAGAGATTTTTTTGAAGCCCGTCTATTCTGCATTTTTTTTCGAACAAGAAATGACTGCCTTGGATTTCGATGCATTTTGGACGGCGGAAGGACAAGTCGCGCTTTGTGCGAAACTTGTCGCTTCGGGAAGCGGCGTAGAAAGTTGCGCGCTTTATACAGTAGATTCTTCTGGAAAAATGGTGCGCCAAATTTTTGCGAATGACACTCATTCTTTTTTTGCGCGAAACTCGAACAATACCTGCATCGCGCTTATGGCAGGGGAAAATGTTTTTGTGTACAAAGTTTCTTCTTGGAAACCACTTTGTCAACTCAAAGGTGAAAAATCATTTTCGCTCGCATGGTGCGATGAAAAAAATCTTTGTGTGGGCGGAAGCCGTTCGGTGAAAAAAATTTCACTCGAAGATTTTTCTGTGAAAGAACTGTTCGCCTCAAGTGCGGATGAAGCATGGTGGAACGGCGACAAAATAATTTTGCACGATGGAAAAAAAGGCGCGTATTTTTCAGAAAGGGGTGGGGCTTGGTCTAAAGCGAATCAGGCGGAAAAGCGCGTGGTACTCCAAAATCAGAATTATCGAATTTTTTGCGGCGCGTCAAAAAATGGTTTTTATGAGAACGCGATTTATGTGCGCACGCTTGCAGGAAAAATCACAACGGGCGCATTAGTTGAAGAAATGGCTGAGCAAAATTCTTTCGGAAAAAAAGTGGCGATTGTTTTTGATGCGGATGAAAATTGCGATGGCATGGATTCAATTCTTACATTGTGCAATGAGTTCAATTTGAAATGTACATTTTTCTTTAACGGCGAATTCATCAGACGCTATCCGCGCGAAACAAAAAGGATTTCACAGAGCGGGCATGAATGCGCGGCAATTTTTTTCTACAACATCAACCTCATGGACAAGGTTGTTTACAACGATAAAACTTTCATAGCAAGAGGTCTTGCGCGGCTTGAGGACGAATTTCTCGCGTGCACTGGCAAGGAACTTTCTCTTTATTGGCACGCACCTTGGAACAAGTCCGATAAAAAAATCCGCGAAGAAGGCCGCGCCGCAGGTTACACATATATCGACACAAACAACCCCTTCGTCATTCCGATAGGCACTGGCAGCGAGCGGCGATTTTCCCGAACAAGCCTATACGAAAAATTTCATTTGCTCATAAACGAACTGCTGGCATCCGGCGCGGAAATCACGGCCATAAGTGATTTGGGAAGTGTTGAGTGAGTTTTGGAAATTTGTGTTATCCTTTGAGCGGATACCCATACCCGGTATGGGTATGTTTTTTTATTGTGGATGGGGATGAAGTGAGATGAGGCAAGTTCCTTGCCTTGCGATGTTATATTTATTGCTTATTTGTATTTAAAAGCGATGGCTTTCATTCCGTATTTTTCGTTCGATATATAATACATATTTCCAATTGGAACTCCAATTCCGCCCTCTGATGATTTTCCAAGGAGAATAATTCCGTCTGCTCCGATTTCTCTAGATTTTATTTTTATCTGTTTTAAACACCAGTCTTCGTTTGTGTCATTACACGTTATTTGTGCAATCTCAATATATGGTTTCGATGGTTCTGCTGTAGCAAAAACTTCAATAGGATAATTCTCGTCTTTAGGTGCATAAGAATCGGTGAACATAGTTACTTTTGCTTTTGACATAAGGAAACCAGTGCTTGGGCATCCTGAAAAAAGAAAAAGAGAGAGCAACAAGATTATGATTTTCTTCACTTTATTTACTCCAAAGTAAATGTTCTGTGTTTTTTAATTAATAACATTGATTATTATATTAGGGAATAAATGGGAAGTCAACAGATTTTTATACTAAATTACTGTACTTTAATCTCTGACTTTATAACAAATTACAGAGACTTTGAGATGGCGAATGATGAGATTTGCGAAACATCGCAGTCCATTGCGCAAAGTGCAAGAATATTGTATAGTGTAATGATTCCCCTTGGCAGAGTCTTGACAATAGAATCTAAAATGCAAGAATGGTCTGCGCGGGAGCGGAACGGAGGTGCGTGTTATGGAAGACGGCGCCATGACATTTGAGGAGCGGTTTTTCGCACGGCGGCGGGCAGATTTTGACGCACTGCGTGATTACGGCTTTTCGGAAACGGACGGCGGGTTCTGCTTGCAGCAGTCGGTGGCTGGCGGGCAGTTAGTTCTTGAAGTATTCGTCTCGGCGGAAGGAATCGTTTCCTCACGGATGCTCGACAAGGACTCCGGCTCGGAATACACGCTTTATAAAGTGGCGGGGGCAAGCGGCACGTTCGTGGGCACGGCGCGTGAAGAAGCGGAGCGCGTGCTTTCCTCCGTGGCAGAACGGTGCTTCGTTCCCGACGTGTTCCGCTCGGAGCAGGCGCACGCGGTGATTGACTATGCGGCTTCGCGCTACGGAAGCCGCCCCGAGTTCCTCTGGAAAAATCTGAGCGAGAACGCGGTGCTCCGCCGCGCGGACAGCCGCAAGTGGTTCGCCGTCTTTGCCATCGTCGCGCGGGAAAAACTCGGGCTTGTGGGGAGTGACCGCGTGGAAATCATCGACCTGCGCATCTCCCCAGATGAACTTCCATCTACATTGGACGGGCAGCACTTCCTCCCCGGCTGGCACATGAACAAGCGCACTTGGTACACAGTCGTGCTGGATGGCGGGATTTGCACGGACGACCTCATCCGCCGCCTTGACGAGAGCTGGCAGCTTGCGGGGAAGTGAGTGGGCGGGATAGAGAAGGATACATCCTATGAGGAAGTGACTCTCTTTTTCCCGAACAGGCGCGGAATACTTTTATATGTATCTTTCACAATCAAGGGATTCAGCCATATTAATGTAATTATTATTTTCAGCAGGAAAATTTGCAGAGGCCTGTTCTCGTGTTTTTCATAGAATCGACACTGTGAAATGAGTTGTTCTATATGTCTTTTTGTGGCAAAATAAAAAACTTTATAATTTTTTTTGTCCTTATATGTTGAACCGCCCTCAAGGTGTATGATTTCCGGTCCGTCGATTATCCTTGACTCCAAACCAGCCTTGCTCATGCAAAGTTGTAAATCAATCTCTTCTTTGAACATAAAGAAACTTTCGTCGAATCTTGCATATGTATTATTTCGCACGAACAAGTCCGCGCCGATTATCCAGTCAACCTTTCCAATGTAGAAATTAGTTTTTGAATCAAACGTTATTTCAATTTTCTTTCTAGTAAAAAAATATTGAATTGTCCGCTTTGTGTTTCCTAACAATGTCATGAATAGCATCTTTAGCAATGATTTCAGCGATTTTAGTTTTCCATAAGAACAATTGTATCCTCCCTCAGTATCTTTCAGATTACATCCAATCGCTCCAAGATTTTCTCCGGCATGAGCCTCGAAATAGTCAAAGAAGATTTTTACGGCGTTGTTCAGCAGTACCGTGTCGCTATTTAGGTAGAGCACATACTTTCCTTTTGCAACGTCAAGTGCGCGGTTGTTCGCCGCTCCGAATCCGAGGTTCGCGCCATTCTCAATCAAGACGACCTCGGGGAACTCCGCGCGTATCATCTCAACCGAGCTGTCTTTTGAGCCGTTGTCAGAAACGATGACTTCAAATTCGATGCCATCTGTCTTTTCGTACACAGACGCAAGGCAGTCCGCGAGTAGTTGTCTTGTGTTGTAGTTCACGATGATGACTGAAACATCTTTCGTTTTTTCGATTGTTGTCATACTTTCTAATTCTACTCCTTGCGGAAGTTCTTTGTCAATTCCTGCGTGGCATCGTGCTCCGTCTTGCGGCAGGGGCTTGTGTGGAAATCGTTGAAGCCGGGCTTCGTGAATTCGTCGCCGAGTTCAGAAACGAGCGCGGTGCCGGGGTGGAAGAGAATCTCCGCCGTAACGCCGCGCCGTGCCGCAATCCGCTCGAACACAGGCAGGACACGAGCGACTCGTTCCGCGTCCATCTTCCCGCTGAAAAAAACGCCGCAAAGACAGTTGTCTTCCAGCCGCAGTTTTTTGAGTCTGCGCGAGACGCGGTGCGCGTACCAGTTCAGTATCAGGCATTTTGCGAAGTTTGCGGGCGAGAAGCCGCGCAGGAATACGCCGCTTCGGATATAGGGGAGAAGCGGGTCGCGCGCGTTTCTGATGAATTCTGTGTCGATTCCCTGTGCCGAAAGCGCGGCCACCGCATCGCAGAGGGCGTCGAACACGAGTGGAATCATGTGCGGGTGCTGATGGCTGTCAAAGCGGAGATGCTGCCCACTCATAATGTCGGAATCGACGACCGCGCGCGCCTGCTGCTCAATTTCTGTCGCAAGCTCGCGCCTGATTCTTTTCCGCATGAGCGGATTGTAATTCCAGAGCAGAAGCCGTCCCCATGATACGCGGAAGTATCCGCTTTCGTCCGTGAGGTGCGGCACCTCGTCGTGCGGGCAGAGGCTCTTCCCCTCCATAAGGTTGACGTGAACGGAAATTTTCGGATAGGGGACGTTTTCGCCGAGTTTTTCGAGCAGTGTTTTTGCGCGGGGAAATCTGCTCATGTTCGGCATGACGCTGATGCTGTCAAGCGCGCCTGATTCGAGCAGTGAGATGATGTCGCCGTCGGAATGAGCCGTCAGCGCGAAGTCGTCCGCATGGAAGTCAAGCGCGCCCCGCATCGTCCTCTCCGCCAGCCTCGCCGCTCACGATGTACTGCGGACGTCCTTTCACCTCGTCGTAAATCTGCGCGATGTACACGCCGATGATGCCGAGCGAAATCATCACGCCGCCGAATCCGAGCAGCATGACGATGAGCAGGGTGGGGAAGCCGTCCGCCGAAGCCCCGCGTATGAAAGCGATGACCGTGTCGATGACGAGGACAATGCCGAACAGGGCGAATGCCGCGCCGATTATTCCCACGATGAACAGCGGCGCGTAGCTGAAGCAGACCACGTTGTTTATCGCGTACCGTATGAGCGATTTTGTTGACCACTTCGATGTGCCGGAGGCGCGCTCGGCGACCTCGTAGTAGACGGTTGTCTTTTTGAAGCCGACCCAGAATGAGAGCGCGCGGAAGAAGGTGTTTCGCTCGCGCAAAGCGGCAAGTTCCGCGACAACCTTTTTGTCGAGCAGTTTGTAGTCGCTTGCATTCCGCATGTCCATGCCGACCGCGCGGCTGATGAGCCCGTAAAAGACTTTCGTGAACAGGCGGTGGAAGACTGACTCTTTGCCGCGGTCTGACTTTACGCCCTCGACGACCTCAAAGCCGCTCTTCCATGCGGCGTACATCTCGGGAATCAGGGAGACGGGGTGCTGCAGGTCCGCGTCAAGCACGACTGCGCAGTCGCCGGTGGCATTGCGCAGCCCCGCGAAGAGCGCGGCTTCTTTACCGAAGTTGCGCGAGAAGAAAATACCTCGTACCATTCCGTGCTTATACCCCCCCCCGTTACCATTTGTGCAAAGCGCGCTAATCTTCTCTGCCGTGCCGTCGCGAGAGCCGTCGTTCACGAACACAAGTTCGTATCTCGCGCCGTCGTCCGAAAGAATTCCCGGTTCGGAAAAAAGGCGCTCTATCGCCTCATAAAACGGCATGACATTTGATTCTTCGTTGTAACAGGGGACAACAAGCGAAATTTTGGGCATTGTGGCTTCCTAATTTTTGTGTATGCGCTACAAAATTATACGGTATGGGGCGTTGTTTGTCAAGTTTTGTGATTTCATAATTGTTTTTCGTCACACTGCGTAGCACACGCGATGCATACGGGAACATGATTAGTGAGAACGCGAAGTTTGCACGAGCGTTGGCGAATTGTTGACTTTTACAAATAAAATTCATATAATATTTTAATGTTAGATTAAGAAATAGGAGACTTTTTTATGAGATTCATTGACAACATTCAAAAATTCGGATTGCAATATATTTTTAAGACGGTAAAGCACAAGATTTTCAGAGTCGGCAACCATGACATGAGCGACAACATATACAAGCAGCGGTATTATCAAAGCCTACCCAAGGAACGGTACGCCGCCGAACTTTCCGCATGGTACAAACGAGCCATGGGAAAGGACTTGCATTTGGATAAGCCTGAATTATTTACGGAAAAAATCCAGTGGCTGAAACTGTATGACTCCACGCCGCTCAAGACCTTGTGCGCGGACAAATATCTTGCACCGAAATGGGCAGAGGAACAATGCCGAAAGAATAATAGGGGGGGGGTATCAGTCGTTCCCATACTTGGCGTGTGGGACAAGGCGGCTGATATAGATTTTGATTCTCTCCCTGAAAAATTCGTTCTGAAATGCAACCACGGAAGTGGTATGAACATTGTCGTCAAAGACAAGTCAAAGTTGAATCTTCCGAAAACCCGCCGCCGGCTCGATGGCTGGCTCAAAGTCGATTACGCCCACATCGGAGATGCTTTCGAACTTCACTATTCCGCAATTCCGCGTAAAATTATCGCAGAGCAGTTCATTGAGGAGATGGACGGAAACCTTCACGACTACAAAATCTATTGTTTCAACGGTGAACCGAAATTCATTCAAGTAATCGGCGACAGGAATCTTGAAAAGCACACAGGATTCAATATGGTCTATGACACGAATTGGAAAAAAACGATGCAGTTGGTCGCTATAAATTATCCGCCGTATGAGAATGATATCCCCTGTCCGACAGTTCTTCCGCAGTTGCTTGAGGTCGCGAAATGTCTTTCCGAACCTTTCTGCCATGTTCGCGTTGACTTATATGTGATACATGATAAAGTTTATTTTTCCGAGATGACGTTTACGCCTTTTTCAGGAATTATGAGGTTCACGCCTCCTTCCGCCGACAAAATGCTCGGCGATTTGCTGGAGTTGCCGAAGTCGTGAGGCATGGATGTGAAAAAACATTGTCGAGCCTCGAGGCGCATGTTCCGTGCGGTGTACGAGAAATCAATGCCGGTTTTGCAATAAGCGGAATTTTCTAAATTTCTTGAAAAAGTTTTTTGTATAACGCGACAATTTTTGAAAACGAATTGTTTTCCTTTACCGTCTCATACGCTTCGATTCCTTTTTCGTAGAAAATGTTCGGATTCGATTGCCAATCCTCTACAGCCTTGTGTATCGTTGCTTGCAGTTTGTCCTTGTGTTCTTGCTGATTGTTGTAGCTGTATGAGTAATAGAAATCTCTGCCTTCGAATTCTTTCAGCGTTCCGATAAGCGGACTTATGACTGTCCGCTTGCAACTGAACGCTAGAAAAATTGTTCCCGAATTCAAACTGCTTTCGAGGGAATATGGAATGACAAGGGCGCAATGTCGGCTTATATACGAAACGATTTCTTCATCGGGGATGTATCTGAAATCGCATGTGACGTTGACATTCTTTATGGAAGAGAGCAATCTTTCGGCGTATTCTTTGTCCTTGCAGTTTCCTGCTATGGTCAGAGAAACGTTCGGTGTTTCGGCAAGCCCGTTGAACGCTTCGATAAGCAACTCGATATTTTTGTATCTGTCTATCTGCCCAAAATATAGAAAAGAAAGCCGGTTCGTTGGCTTTTTGCTTTCGTCATTGCAAGAAGGATAGCTCCCGATATAATTGGGATGCGGAATTTTGTATATTTTCTCAGAATAATCCTCGTTACGTTTGCAGAGCGAGTCGATGACATTTCGTGTTTCTTCGCACAGAATGATGATTTTTGTGGAAAGGCGCAGAAGTCGTTTCATCAAATCAATTGAAAGTTCCAGGACAGCGTTGTCTTCATATCTTGTATGCGTTCGCCTGTTGTGAATGACAAACAAAATTTTTTTCCGAAACAGAGAAAGCAGTGTTAGTTTTATCCGTTTTTTTACATAATCAAGCCGTTCGTTCTTGCCCAGCGTCTCAAACCAGTTCAGCAGGAAATAATCGGCTGAGAAAAAGTCGCTCAAAGAATACGTTACGTCGAGTCCCGCTTCGCGGATAGCTTTTTCCTGAATGTTTATGTATTCATTTCCTATAAAGCCCGATGGGTATATAAATACTTTTTTCATTTCACCTTGTCCTTTATCATAGTTATAAATCCCGAGCTATTTCAAGGAATCGCTGCGTGATGCGCAGCCATTCGCGCGAAGTCGGGTCGAATTCGTAGCGCACCTCGTGTCGCCGCATGGCTTCCTCCACCGCGCGCATGAAGTCCTCATATTCGTATGTTACCGTCACCCCAGCGTCCGCAAGTTTCGACGTGTCGCAGTAGGCGACTATCGGCTTGCCCGCCGCCATCGCCTGGTAGTATTTCGCCGTGATGCCGAGCGGACGGTTCTTGTAGAAATCCGTCACGTAAGGAACCATCACCACGTCGCAGTTCGTTATCCACGCTGGAACATCGTCTGGCTTGATTCCAGGCACGTAGACAAGGTTCGGGATGCCTTCGATTTTGTTCCGGGTCGTTCCGTCCGGGAAGTTCGGGCAGACGACGATGTAGTTGAAGTCCCTGCGCCGCGCCGCTGCCTCGAACAGCAAGTTCCATTCAACTTCCCATGCACCAACATAGAGCACCGTGTTTTCTCTCCGCAGGAGTTCGGGAACGGGGTGCTTCTTGCGGTACGGCGCGATGTCAACTCCGTTCGGAAGCAGTTCGTGCCGCACGCGCGTGTCGAACTGCGCAATCTTCCTGCGGTACAGCGCGAGTCCTTCGTCGTTCACGATGAGGCTCATGTCCGCACCGAGCATGACGCGCTCCTCTGCCTTTGCCCGTCGCCTGAGCGCACCGTCGTACATGAGTGGGTCGCTCGGACGATAAATGAATTTCGCTTCGGGAAAGCGTTTTTTCAGGAAGTCGAAGAGAACGACCGCTCCGCAACTTTCGATGACGAACACGTCCGTGCCGGAAAGGTATCTGCGTGCAAAGCGGGCAAGTCCGCCGAACGAGAATCGCTCAAGTGCGTCAGCCGCCGCATCGGGAATCCGTTTGCCTGCCACGTCGGGTAGTTTGAGCGTGGGAAGCGTCACGTTCGTCAGCGTCGAGCCTGCGACCTCATAGCGGATTCCCTTTGCGAGTGCCGCGATTGCTTTTCGGTTGTACAGTTC
Source organism: Treponema sp. (assembly GCA_022510845.1). Classification (GTDB taxonomy): domain Bacteria; phylum Spirochaetota; class Spirochaetia; order Treponematales; family Treponemataceae; genus Treponema_D. Next base: position 2,118 of record JAFLSR010000017.1, on the reverse strand, counting down.
CTGATGCTGGAACATGCTGTAGTACGGCCGCGGAAAACTGAAGAACACGACCTCTGCGCCGGCACTGCAGCACACTTCCGCAAACTTGTGGAAGCCGCCCTGTCTGTTCGAAACCCAGCTGTGGACGGTGAGGAACGTAACCTTGTTTAGCCGCGCGCTCATTCCGCTTTCCCGTGCCGCTTGAGGACGATGAAAAACCGTCCATCCTCCCCGTAGATATCGTGCCAGTATGAGGACACGAGCAGCGGCCAGCCGGGATTTTCGCGCAGGTACTCGTCCCTGCATTTGAAACCAAGCGAATTCATAAAGTCGTCGTTCCAGATGCCGCCACCCGTGGGAACGACCGTGACGATTTTGCCTATCAGCGGGAAGGTTTGCGCATTAACGTGCAGTCCATCCGCAAGCCCGATTGAGCCGGAGAACGAGACTCCGATTTCATCGCCACCATTCGCGAGCCTCCCGAGGTCGGCGAGCAGCTTCTCCGTGCGGAACTGCTGGTGCTCTTTCTGCTCGGCAAGGCTCGTGCCGTATGCATACAGGAACACGACGCACCCATATATCAGACAGCATACCGGAAGCACGCGAAGTTTTTTAAACGTCGTGCCGAATGCTTCCGCGCAGATGAGCGCGACGAGCATGTTGAAGCCCATGAGTGCCCTCGGCGCAAAGAGCGGTCGCTCGAATACGAGGTACGGACCGAACGAGAGGACGAAGCCGACTCCCACGAACAGAATGGTGGCAATGAGCGACTGAAACCTGCCTCGTTTTGCATTACTGACCGCCGCAACGATAAATCCGACAAAAGATAGAAAGAGGAAGCATTTTGTCCACGCCCCGCCGAAAAGCGGCAACGTGTTTTTCGCATAAGCGGCAATGTTCCTTGGTACGGCGGAGAGCATGATGACGGTCGAGGAATTTGAGTCCGCGCTGTTTTCCAGCGTGTTCATGTAAAGGATTTTGAACAGGAGCATTGCGCACAGGAATGCCGCCGCGCTGATGCCAGCAAATCCTGCTACGCGCGTTCCTGGCTCGTTTCTGCGCCACATCGACAGCACGAAATACATCGCAAGGAGAATGAAAATACTGCTTCCCGCCTGATAGCACATGCAGCACAGAATAATCGACACGACCGAGACAAAAAAGAACGCGCGCCGTTTCGCCATGAACAGGAACGGGACAACGGGAAAGAACGCGGCGAGTGCCATATAAGGCGAGTCGAAGCGATACGAAAAATTTTGTGAGAAGAATGGCGATATGAACAGGAGCGAGCAGGGGAGCAGTGCCGTCAGACTGACCGCTCCGTCACGGAGTACCGCCGCGAACAAAACTGTCGTCAGTGCCATGACGAGAATCGCGATGAACTGTGTCAGCGGGGCGATGTCCGAAAGATAAACATTCCCATGTATAAGAATAGAAAGAAATTCGGAGATGTACCGACTGTATCCAATCCACGAGCGGCTTCCGTCGTAACTTCGCCAGAAGTCGTCACCATAGTAAAAGTCCGCGCCGATAACTTTGAAATAACAGATGTAATAGAATAGGCCGACTCCTGCAACGGCAATGGCAAAGCGCTTCGCGCCAATTTTTTTGCCCCATGCGCACAACTCCTGCCGTACTTCATTTGCAAGGCTTTTTCCACGCTCCGTGCAACCGAGAAAAGCCGCAAGCGCTATAACCGTCATGGCGATGTACGAGCAGTGCTTTACGATTTCTATCCATCGCCCCGGGTCGCGGAGTGCTCGCCCTAAATGCCGTTCCGCGCGGTCAAGAATCGCAAAAACTGCGTTTGGCGTTGACAGGAGCGCGCAGAAAACAAACAGCAGCGCGAGTGCAATAAGTGTGCATCTTTTTTTTGATGAAAGTGGACAATTTTTCATAAACATCATTTTACTAAAAAAAACAGGCTTCGACTAGTGGTGCTTGTGTGCAAACACAAACTGCCACTGAATGTGAATCATCTGAAGATTTTTATGGAATTATTTTGCGAAATTTAAAAAACGGTTGTAAATATTTTATTCGCTTGTCGCATTTCAAAACTCAAGATTGACGGCAATTTTAATCGCCCCCTGCTGGGCTTGAACCAGCGACACACGGATTAACAGTCCGTTGCTCTACCGA
>JAFLSR010000016.1 GCA_022510845.1 Treponema sp. | reverse complement strand
TCTCTCCCGAAAAAATCACCGTCTTGCAGGGAAAGCCTAGGAGCGAAGCCCTTAACAAGAAGTGCGGGAGGCGGGGAATGATTGAGCAGAACATAAACGATTTTACGCAGGAAAAGACCTGTACATACAAAAACGAGACATATTCTGTCCGCGACAATGGCGCGGTTATGCGGCATAGCAGAGAAACCGGACGGAAAAGAAGCATAGACGGCAACTGGACTTTCGGCAATGTTGATGACAAAGGATTTTTGCGAATCGGCGGTGAGAAGATAAACAGGATTGCGGCGACCGCCTTTCGTGGCAATCCGCCAAATGAACAGCACGTTGTTTTTCACAAGAATTATAACTCGCAGGATAACCGGGCTGCAAACTTGTGCTGGGTAACGAAGTTTGAATTCAAAGTCTTGCAGCCGAACATACAATCCCAACTGAGAATTCTCACCGGCAGAAAGATAGAGGAAATCTTGTCCGACATATCTATTCTGCAAACGGTTGACGCTCCCAACCTGAACTGGATGAAAACGGTTTCGCAGAAAGAGGCTGACGAATGCCTGCAAAAATACATCGACTTGAAATTCTCTACCCCACAGGAGAAAGAGGAGCTGGACTGGAATTCGGCGGAAAGCAGAAAGAAAGTAAAGTCGTTCGACCAAGATTTTCACGAGTCTTTGACACCAAACGCCGTTGTACGAGGAAACATGATTCCGTCGTACTTCCCTTGCTGTCCGCAAGAGAAGTCAGAAAATCCGCTTAGTGCGTATTATGAAAACTTGCAGACAGGAAACGTGTATTACATGAATTCGCGGTATACGACAATTGTTCTTGAAGCGGCTTTGTGCGAGGAAAAACAGCAAATCATAGTGAAATGCGAGAGCGGAGACGGAGAGCGTGCCATCAAGCCGTGGAGCGTCGGCATCATCACGTTTGAAAACGGACTGTACGTTCATTCCCTGTACAAGACGTGTTTCCATAAAGACAGCGCGGACAAATACTTTACTGTCCTGCAAGGCAAGGAATGGACAGGCGGGGATGTGTCCGATGATTTTTGCTGAAAGGTATGATATAATTAAGTTGAAAGGAGTTTGTATGAAAAAGAAATTGATTTTGGCAATATCTGTTGCGAGTCTGTTATCGCTGTTTTCGTTTTTAATATTCTCTTGTGCAAGCGGGACTGTGCTTGTGACTGGGACGCAACGCCCTGCTACAAATGCCGACGAAGTTGTCGTGTATACGGAAGCACCAGAAAAGTACGAAGTCATCGGCATTGTGACGGCTTCGAGCGATGCCGGGTGGACAGCGCAGGGCAGTCTTGACTATGCAATCGCGGAACTGAAAAAGCAAGCCGCGAAAATCGGGGCGAACGGAGTAATCGTTGAAAGTGTTGGCACGTCAAACAGTGGCGGTGTAATAATGTATGGCATTTTTGTTCCTGCAACTGCAAAGAACGTCTCTGGCAAAGCGATTTTTGTGGAAAGCGATGCACAGTAATTTCAGGTGATGAGAAACCGCAATGCCCCTCCTTCTCCTCCTGACAATCGTAGTCCTATTCCTCATCCTCAAACGCAACTTCGCAAAAATCAAAGGCGCGGCAGGCGAGGCGAAGGTAAACGCCGCGCTTAAATTTCTCGGATGCGAATATGTTTCTATGCATGACATTATGATACAGAACGAAAAGGGTGCGACATCACAGATTGACCATCTAGTGTTGTCGGAGTACGGGATTTTCGTGATTGAAACGAAATATTTCAAAGGCTGGATTTTCGGGAACGAGAAAGCAGAGAACTGGACACAGGTAATATTTAAGGAAAAGCATCGGTTCAGAAATCCCGTAAAGCAGAACTGGAGTCATGTCTACGCGCTCAAAAGCGTTCTGACGGATTTCCCGCAGGCGAAATATCATCCGATTGTCGTCTTCGCGGGAAGCGCGGTTTTGAAAGACATAACATCCTCCATTCCAGTCGTGTATACAGATAACCTGAACGGTACAATCAGAGCATTGTGCACGGAGAAATGCCTTTCGGGCGATGATGTTCTGCGGATAAAAGCCCTGCTCGAATCAAAGGAAATCACAGATCGAGGCGCGAAAAAAGTGCATATACGTGCCGTACAGCAGGATGTACATGAGCGGCAGATGAAGATAAACAACCTGATTTGTCCGAGGTGCAATGGTGCGCTAAAACTACGGAACGGCAAGCACGGAATGTTTTACGGTTGTGCGAACTATCCGCATTGCTCTTTCACGATGCCACACTGAAAGTTTCATTTCATTCCGCTTTTGCGCCGCATGAGAATCGTCGATACAAGCGAAAACAAGATTGCTTCAATATTCATAGATAAAAGCAGACAGGGGGCGAGGACAAACTGTTGCAATCCGCGGAAATCATTTTGAGCGGACTATCAAGAGGCTGTGAATCCTGTTTCCCTTCGCGTCCACAAAGTCAAGGCTTATCGTATTTCCCGTCACATCTCTGAAACTGTAAACAGTCTGATTTTTGACCATAGAGATTCCATTAACGCTCACGGACTGGTATTCGTCAGAAGACCAACTTGCGACACAAACTTGAATCTCGCTTTGCGGAATCTCGTAAGTCCATGTCTTCACGCCGCTTCCCTGTTCCGTTGTCACTGAAGAGCATTTGTAATACCCCTTCTTTCCGACAAAAATCAGAGAAGTGTTGCCGCTGTAAGCGCTTTGCGGAACATCAACGCCGTTCACAGTTGTAGACTTTTCGCCATTCGCCTGACCGCTGCCAGAAGCGGCGTTCCCCGCCTGCGACTTGTTGTCGGTCTTTTCGTTGGGCTTCTTATCGTTGGAGTTGCCCGAATTGCCGTTGTTTTTCTTGTCGTTGGAGTTGCCTGTTTGCGGCTTGTTGCTTGACTGGCCGTTACCCGAGTTACCAGTCTGCGCTTTGTTGTCGTTTTTATCGTCTGACTTTTTGTCTTTGGAGTTGCCTGTTTGCGGCTTGCTGTTTGGCTGTCCGTTGCCCGAGTTCCCGGTCTGTGCTTTGTTGTCGGTTTTTTCGTTGGGCTTCTTATCGTTGGAGTTGGCAGAATTGCCGTTGTTATTTTTGTCGCCAGCGTTTCCTGTTTGCGGCTTGTTGTTTGACTGTCCGTTGCCCGAGTTCCCAGTCTGCGCTTTGTTGTCGGTCTTTTCATTAGGCTTCTTGTCGTTGGAGTTGCCTGTTTGCGGCTTGTTGTTTGGCTGTCCGTTGCCCGAGTTTCCTGTCTGCGCTTTGTTGTCGGTTTTTTCGTTGGGCTTCTTGTCGTTGGAGTTGCCCGAATTGCCGTTGTTCTTCTTGTCATCGGAGTTGCCTGCTTGCGGCTTGTTGTTTGATTGTCCGTTGCCGGAGTTACCAGTCTGCGCTTTGTTATCGGTCTTTTCGTTTGACTTTTTGTCGTTGGAGTTGCCCGAATTGCCGCTCTGCGCTTTGTTGTCGGTTTTATCGTTGGGCTTTTTGTCGTTGGAGTTGCCGTTTTGAGGCTTGTTGTCGGTTTGTCCGCCACTTGGAGCGTTTGGTTTGTTCGGAGAGTTTTGAGTTCCATTCGACACGCCGGGCTTTTCATTTTTTTCCGGAATCTTCTCGGAGCGACTTGGCTTGTCATCGGGCTTTGCGCCGCTGTTGGGAGGATTTTTTTGCGCGTTCCCTGAATTGCTTCCTTTGTCCTTCGGAGAACGAGATGAGCCGGATGATTCCGTATTTCCGCTTTCCCTTCTTTCATCCGCACCGTTTTCGCGATGATATATCCAACCAAGATGCACGACGCTCAAACAGCCAGAAAATGTGAAAAAAACACTCGCCAAAAAAAGCGACGCCAACGCAAATTTCTTTTTGCCCATTCCAAAATTCCTTCGCATTCAATATTAGAACATCGCTTCAAAAGCTCTTAAGAAGAATAGCGTTTTAATTATGAATGAAAAGGAACTGTTTGTCAAGCCTCGGCGTTGCCGCGCTTTGCCGACACAGTTGAAGGAGCGGGGATACGAGCCGTGCAAAGTGTGCAAGCCGTAAGACCTGCGAAAATTGTCATAGACATGAACAGGCGCAAAATCAAATCCGCCAAAACAAAAAATCCCCTCCCCCGCTGATTCAAAGCAAGGGAGGGGCAACACAAATCTCAACGCAGAGCGTCGGGGGCAAAATCCTCCGCACGAATCCAAATTGATAGCACAAACACATACGTCATCAATAGTTTGAACAGCGCATTTGCCACTTTTAAAAAACACAGTCCTGGAAAAACAAACTATGGTTGCTTTTATGAACTCGACTAGTTTCCAGAAGCTGTGTTTTGTTTCTGTACATTTTCATCCTCGGAAACCAAAGGAACATAATAAACCTGGTCGCCATAAGTTCCAGCGGAAACGCTCATTTTAAAAGAAGCGACTCCCGCAGCGTTCTCACCGTCCGTTCCGAAATTCGGTGCGTACTTTCCGGCAGGCAAATCGTTCGCCAACGTCGCGTAGTTGCAACTCCTTGCCACGGCGGTATAATCGGTGGCAGCTGTCTTCGCCGCAGTTCCTATAGCATCGGCAAGAAGACCAATGAGTCCAAGCAGACCACCGCCTGAACCAAACCCAGTTTTGAAACTTGTGTCGCAGTCAATCGTTCCCTTTCTTGAATAAACCGTTTCTCCAGTTGAGGTTGAACGGAAAATATATTCAATGCCGACATCGACATGCCCTCCTACGGGATGCTTACCCCATTCCGTGATTTTTGTAAAGAGTAGCAAGTCCGCTCCAAAAAGCTGGCCGAACCTTGAAATATTTCCTTCCAAAAAAAGTTCCGAATCGTAGGCGGAATTCTCCTGCAAAGTCTGCATGGAAAGAAGTGGCGGAAACGAATAGTATCCATTATTTGCAAGAACCGCCTGCAGTGTGTAATAAAAATAGTCCTTCGCATCGACATTGTTCGTCAAATTTATTGGCGGCATCACCAAAATCGACACAGGCGGGGTCTCACCGTAAAAAGCCGGATACGCTTCCGAAAGTTTTGTCGAAGAAGTCGAAGCGCACGAGAAAATGAAAATTGAAGAAAGCGCGAAAAGCGCGATGGAAAATAAAATCTGTTTGTTTTTCATATTCTTACCTCTCTATCTTTCTTAAAATGCTGTCAACAAAACGTGCACTTTCAGGGTAAAGTTCTTTTTCTTTTTTAAGAAATGACTTTCCTTCCTCAACGCGACCCGCGCGCACGAGCAAATATCCGTAATCAGCGCAAACTCCAGGCGGAATGGTTTCACGAATCGTACCTGTCTGATTGTCGAAAATCCACTGATAAGTCGCAAGGAGAGTTTCGATATTCTCTTCCTCTCCTTGTTTGATGTAATTGTAAGTGTCTTGCGTATAGCCGCCCCAGTTGTAAAGCGGAAGTTTTCCGCTTGTCGAAGCACAACCGTTCAAAAAGGCGATGGCAAGAACAACCTGCACATAAAGAGTTTTTTTCATAGTACCTCCAAAATAGTTATATTTGTTCGATAAAACAAACGAGTGAACACAGGCAAAAAAATATCGCCAAGCAGTCTTACGTTTCTGGCATTTTGTTTTTTTATGGCAACATTACGAGTTTTGTTTGATTGACCGAAGCAAAAATGCTCGTCCTTAAAAGGCTTTCTCCATTGAAAAAAATTTCAATTTCATGGATGCCTGGCGCAATCTTATATGAATGTTTGTTGCTTACCGTGCGCTTTGAAACTGGGTTCACTTGCGCATCAAACTGCAAATCACTTTTTTTATCGAGAACGACTTGCACAAGCATTGACTGGCTTGAAGCACCGTATTTTGCAGCATTCCCCACAATCTCCAAATAAGCCGTGTTTTCGTATCCATAACTTGTCGTAACCGCGCTCTTGCATGAAAAAAAAACGAAACCCGCGCATAACAAAAGCGGCAATGTGAAAAACCGTATGAAAAATTTCTGTTTCATAAAAACTCCTTGCCCACGCTATTCCATTTCCTGAATTATGTATGCTGAAAGATTTCCCGTTCCGATTCCTTTCGCATCAAGACTTACCAAGGACCACTCGTTTACGGGATCGCTTCCGCCAGTCTGAATAACTGTAACAGAACCAACCTTGCTTCCAGGAAGCTCTATCATCATTCCTGTCTGAGGATTTTTGACCATTTTTCCTTTAAGCAACACGTCAAATTTGTCTCCCACTTTTAGCCCTTGGCTCTTTCCGCCGGAAATCAAAACAGAATCACCTTCAACCGAAATGAAATAACTTCTCCACGGCCTGTCCATGCAATTATTAACGATGTTCTCGACCAATTGGGAAACAGCCGCTTCAATCGCCTTGTCACTCAAAGTCGCATCAAAACCCGCTTGACTTCCCATCCCTAAAACTGTCTTTGACTCTGTTTCAGCCATTCCGTTGGCTTCTTCGGAATAAATTATCTGTCCACTCGAAACATCCACAAGGCGTATTGCAACTCCCGCCTCCACAGTCTGCCTCCTCGTTCGAGAAGCAAGACCAGTTTCACCAGTGTTCTTCCTTCCGTATTTCGTAAGGCTTCCGATTATAAGATAGTCCGCTCCCACAGCCTGCGAGGTGATTCCTAAAAGTTCTTTCTCGGCGTTTATAAGATTGAGGTCACTCCGTTCGAGCAATATGAATTTTCCACTCGCAGCAAGCTTTGCGGAAAGAATGTCGAGGGTTTGTTTTCCAAGCGGATCGTTTTCCTTGTCATAAAACGCGCCCTTGGCGTAAGTCGTTTCGTTTGAAAAACGCGCTATGGCAACCTTCCTCTTCAATGAATTTCCCGCTCGCCCTTTTTCCTTGGACATTTCGACAGAAGAAGGAGTCGCATTAGCGGAACTTTCTTTTCCAGGACTTGGACTCACGCAGCCAAAAAAAATCGGCACGAATGCAAAAAGCAAAAATGAACGAACTTTAAAAATCCTCATACAACCTCCAAAAACCTAAATAAGTAAATATTACTCAATTATATTATGTTTACTCAATTGTGTCAACACCCATTATAAAAAACTCTTTATGGTAAACTCTAATTATGAGCCCATTTTGGAAGAATGTTGAATTCATATTGGACACAAGGGGGAGTTCTTTTAAAGAACTCGCCTTTGGAACAGGCATTCCGTATTCAACCATGACCAACGGGAAAAACCGGGAAGAAAGCCTTCCGTCCGTTGACAAGGGCTTGAAAATTTCAAAATTCCTTCAAGTGCCTCTCGAACAGCTTTTGGGCGAAGAAGCCTGCTCTTTACCGAGCAAGCAAAAAGGAGAAAGCGCGAAAGGTTCAAAAAAAATTCAACTCTACGACAAATACAAAAACTTGATAGAATCTTTGGAAAAGATGAGCGATGAAAACCGTCTTGCTATAATTCGACTTGCGGAATCTTTGAAATTTTAGCGAACTGATTTCAGAAACTAAAGCGAGAGAAAATACCAATTGATTTTCACATGGAGATATGATATAGTTCCAAAAACAATAAATAGAATTGAATGAGGGATTTATTCGACCATGTTGGATTACAGCAAGTTAAAAAAATCCGCAAGAGAACAACTACATTTGAACAGAATCTTTCTTTTGATAATGTTCATCGCGCTGAGCATGGAAAGTGGCAGTTCAGGATTTTTTTCGTGGTTTTTCATACTGTCGTTACTAACTGCAAAATCCTTGCAGCACGTAATATTCAAAGTTGCTTTTAAAATCATCATTACGCTGGCTCTTTGTTTTTCGATTTCAAACATCATCAATTTGATACGGGATTCGATTTATCTTGAAATGTCAAAGTCAGACAAAAGCCTTGATACTGATGCCGTTCCCGAAAAAATTGAACGGCTTTGGCTTTTGGGATTGATTTCTGGCTGGTATCTTTTTGTGAAAATCGTTTTGTACATAATCTTCTTTCCTGCCGCGATAATCAAATGGCTTGAATACTCACAAACTTTTTTCATTCTCGCGGACAACCCGAAAATTGGAGTGGAAAGGGCGATGCTTGTAAGCCAAAAAATCACCGAAGGCAGAAAAAAAGAATTGGCGCTTTTGTTCTTAAGCTTTTTCGGCTGGTTCATTTTGACGCTTTCTTCGTTCGGAATTGTCACAATTTATTTGATTCCGTATATGCGGCTCACATTCGCAAACGCATATTTGGATTTAAAAGCCGACGCGATAAAAAACGGAAAAATCGACGGCAGAATTTTCAACTAACCGCAGGTAAGCCTTTGGGAGATTTTTATGGAATACGAAAATAATTTTATTTTGAAGAAAACAAAAGACCTGTTTGAATCGGCAAAAAAAACTTTTAGCATCGTGAAGAAAAAAATTCTGACAGCCATAAAGGGAGAACTTCCCCAAGACATAGAAAATCCCGCGCAAAAACAAGAAGAATGTAATTCAAAAACTGAGTCGCAAAACGCAGAAGACGCGGCAAAGAACAAAACAACACATAACACCAATGCGCAGGAAAGTCAGGCAAAATTCGATGCTCAAAAAACTGACACTTCGGAGAAAGAAAATCCATCAACCAAAGCAGACGAATCGCAAATCGGCAGCGAGCCTTGCGATTCAAACAGCACGAACAATGAAGCATGGCAAGAAAACAAAAACTCCGACCAAAAAGAAAAGACTTACAAAACATCGCCGTTCAAAGAAGCGGCATTCGAAATGCTTCTTTCAATTTTGGATCTAATCGCAAGTCTCGCCTTCATCGCGGCCATTGTAATAGCCATAAAACCTTCGCTTTTGACTGGCAACTTTTCCAAGCCGCTCTACAACTATTTTTATTTTGCCGAAAAAATCGGAGACATTTTCATAAGAGTGGAAGTCATGGAAAGCAATGTCAGTGCGCAAATTCAAACACTGCAACGCTGTCTTTCAGGACTTGGTCTTATAATTTTTGGCACGCTAAAAATCATCGTCCTTTTGGCAGCACGAAACGGAACCAAAAAAGTCATTTCAATCTTGACGCTTGCCATGACTTTCCTCGCCTGTTTTTTTGTAGCCGAAAAATTTCTTTTGTTTTTGATTTTTGTTGTGCTTCTTCACATCGTATTCGAATATTCATGCGGATTTTCTACGGCATTGGTTTTCATAAAACTCGGTCTTACAATCGTTATCTCGTTCGCACTCTACATAGCAGTTCATTTTGTAATCGATGAAAGCCTCGCCTATAAAGTGGCATATATTTTCAATGCTCTGAGATTTCCTTTTCCGCGTTTGTGGTGAAAAAAAAAATCCCCTCCCCCGCTGATTCAAAGCAAGGGAGGGGTAACACAAATCTCATGCCTGCAAAATACTAGAAGCGATACGCGATTCCCACATTGAGGTCGAACGCGAAGAACATCGAAAGATACATATCCGCTACAAGATCCAACTTGTCGGTAAGTTTGAGGTCGAATCCAACTCCAAAATTTTTTTGAAATTTTTCTTGATTTCGCGTGAAAAAAATCGCAAAAAGGTGTATATTATATGTAAGGCAGGAAAAAAATGGACGAATTCACATTCAAAATCGAAGAGCACATCGCAGTGATTTCAGAGGGAAAAGGCGGCTGGAAAACAGAACTGAACCGCGTTTCCTGGGGAGACCGCCCCGCAAAATACGACTTGCGGCCGTGGAGCGCGGACCATCAAAAAATGGGCAAAGGAATCACGTTCACCGCAGAAGAGTTGAACTCGCTCAAATCAAAGTTGAACGAAATCGAAATCGCGCAATAACAGGCAAAACTCCGTTTTGTACGCAGGGCGCGGTTTGAATAAATAAGCGAACTTTTACCTGTTCGCAATTCACACATATAAACTCATCTTCGCTCCGCGCTTCACTATGATTTCATATAGAAGCATTTGCAAAAGCGTGTCTTCCATCCCCGCCCCGCCGGAACGAATCTGCATATCCGTTTCGGAAAGCAGTGCGCATATAGCCGCAGTTTGCCCGGCATTCCAAACGCGCTCGGCGGCACTGTATTGGCGGCGGCTTTTTTTGCTCGCAAAGCCGCTCGTCTTTAGCGAAAAATCGTCAGTCTTGCCCGCGGCTTTCAGCGAGTGCCACACGGAAAGCCTTCGGAAACAAAACGAAAGCCCCGAAATTATCATCACGCTCGAAGAATCTTTTGAAAGGCGGATTTTCTGCAAGATTCCGAGCGCGCTTTCAAGGCGGTCCGAAGGATTTTTTGAAGCCTCGGACATAGCGTCAAAAAGCGTAAAAGCCGATTCCTCGCGAACGTGCTCGATGAGCGAATCCACATTTTCAACCGTGATTTTCGCGCCCTGCGGAAAGCACACGAAAAACCGCGAGCATTCGTTTTTCAAAGCCTGCGTGTTGTTTTCGACAAGGTCGAGGATTTCTTCGCAAGCGTCGCTTTCAATAGAATAGCCGTTTTTGGAAAAATAATTTTTGAGCCACGGAATTTTCTGCTCCTCGAACATTTCCCAAAACTGGCGGCGGCACTCCTTCGGCACGATTTTTTCCAATTTCGCGTCGCAGGAAATTTCATCGCTCACCAAAATCAGGACGCTGGACTCGGGCGCGGTCTTTGCCCAGTCCGCTATTTTTTGGACATCCTCTTTCTTTTTGATTTGCTCCGCGCCATGAAAGACGACGCAAGTGACATCGGAAAAGAGCGACGCGCCGTACAATTTTTGCATCGCGTCCGCAATCGAAACTTCCACGGAATAATAGGAATAGAATTCGCACGAGGAGAATTTTTTTTGGAGCGAATTTTTCACCGCCAGAACCGCGTCATCGCGCTCGCCGAATTCCGGCCCGCTGTACAAGTAAAGAGACATTTTCAGTAAGTGCGCACCAAATTGGCAAGCGTTCCCACGATGCGCAAGTCGCTCGTGCAATAAATCGGATTGAATTCGGGGTTTTCAGGCTGCAAGCGGATTCGTCCCGATTCCCTAAAATAGCGTTTGAGCGTTATCGCGTCTTCGATGACGGCGACGACAATCTGTCCGTCCACCGCATCCGAGCACTGTTCCACGATAGCAAGGTCGCCTTCAAGGATGCCCGCGCCCACCATGCTTTGGCCGCGAACGCGCAGCGCGAAATATTTTTTTCCCGGACGGATGAAAGGCTCGGTGAGCGTGACATAGCCGTCAAGGTTTTCCTCGCACAGAAGCGGCTTTCCTGCGGCAATCGTTCCGAGCAGCGGAACTTTGTCCATAAAAACGCCGCCTTCTTTTTCCGCGTCGTCCATCAGGATTTTTATCGAGCGCGATTTTTTCCGTACAAGCGAAATGTAGCCTTTTTTTTGAAGCGCCATCATATTGTCCTGCACCGCGCGAATCGACTTTCCGAAGTGCTCGCTTATTTCGCGCACAGTTGGAGGGTAAGAATTTTCATCGATGAATTTTGAAATATAGTCGAGGACGTTTTTTTGAACCTGCGTGATTTCCTTCACTCACTCCTCCTCGAATTTCGTCTCGAACAGCCTTTCAATCGCGGCGGCGGCTTCCTGTTCATCGCTGCCCTCCGCCTTTAGCACGATTGTGGTGTTGTAGCCGGCCGCCATCGCTATTACGCCCATAATCGATTTGGCGTTCACTTCGATTTCATCTTTTATCAACGTGATTTCACTGGAAAATTTGTTTGCCGTCTGCGCAATCAAAGAAGCCGGACGCGCATGGATTCCCGCGCGGTTTTTTACGGTCAAAATTTTTTCAATCATATTTCCCCCTTAATTTCAGCGGATTAAAAAAGTTTCAATTTTTTTAATCCGCTGAAATGCCGTTTCGCAGTGCAGCGAGAAACGGCAGTAAATAAGCGAGTTTTTCGAAAAACTCGCATTTTAAAATCCGCGCAAAATCCAAGCGCGGATTTTAAACCTCAATACAAATCTTCCATTCCGTAATACGCAGTCTGCGCGGCGCCCATTTCAATCCAGCGCAATACATTTTGGTTGAAATCCCGTGCGCTGTCATAACCCATTTTTTTGAGCCGCTCGTTCATTGCCACAGCCTCGATAATAATCGGGAGGTTTCGGCCGGGACGCACAGGAATTTCTATCGCGGGAATTTTCACGCCAAGCAAATCCATGCTTCTTTTCGCAGTGCCCAGCCTGTCGTAAATTTTATTCTGGTCCCATTCTTCCAGTTCCACAATCAGCTGGATTTCCTTTTGCTCGCGAATCGAACCGACTCCATAGAGCCGCGAAACGTTCACTATTCCGACGCCGCGGATTTCCATGTGGTGGCTTATCAGGGAATTCGCGCCACGCCCCAAAATCACATTGCCGTTCACGCACCGAATTTCTATGATGTCATCGGCAACAAGGCGATGTCCGCGTTCCACAAGTTCAAGCGCAGTTTCGCTTTTTCCCACGCCCGAACGCCCGCCAAGCAGAATGCCCACGCCGAACACTTCCACAAGAACGCCATGCATGGTTTTGCGAGGAGCGAAAACATTCGAAAAAATTCGCGTGATTCTTGGCAGAAATTCGGAAAGATTCAGATTCGTGACAAAAATCGCGCAGGAAAATTCCTCGGCGATTTCGATGAAGTCGGGAGTCGGCTCGCCGTTTGAAACAAAAACGCAACAAGCAACGGAATAGGAAAAAAACTGCCTGATGGTGTCGGTGCGATGTTCGGAGTAAAGTTTGTTCAGATACGCGACTTCGCCCACATCAAAAAGATGAATCGAAGAACGGACAAAGCCTTCGAAAAATCCCGAAAGCCCAAGCCCTGGACGACTGATGCTTGTGCCGGTGATTTCCCGCGAAAGCCCCCGCCTTCCGGCAACGCAACGCAAGTTTATCGCGTCATAATCCGAAAGTTCGAGATTCAGGAGATCAAGCACCGTGAATTTTTGTTCGCCCATAAGAACACTATACACAATTTGCAAAGATTGCGCAAGCGAAATTCGCGCGTCAAAAATAAATTTTTCGGACGACTAAAAAATTATGGCGAAGCGGCAGAAAATGCGCAAGGCGTTCCGCAACTTTGCGTTTTTGAAACCACCCCGCGCTTCAAAATTCACGGACAGAAAATCAGCCCTTTTGCTGGACTTTTTCCTTTTCCTTGTTGATTTTATTGTCCAAAATGTCAATCAACTTGTTGAGCGCGGCGGCAAAATCGTAGTCCTCGCCCGAAACATGAGCCTGCGCACCCCAGCGGAAATTCACCGTCGTGTCAAACACATACTGCTTGTCGTGCTTCACGCGCAAAATCAAATCAATTATAAAATCTTCGGCATAATCAAGCCGTCGGAGTTTTTTTTCTATCAAATCTGACTGTTTTTGTTCCAGCTCAAATCCCACCGCGTTAACCGTCTTGTTCATAGAACACCTCCTATAATTCCGAAAAATAAAAAAATTTCAAGTTTTTTATTTTTCGGAATGCCGTTTCGCAATGAAATGAGAAACGGCAGTGAATAAGCGAGTTTTTGAAAAAACTCGACGCTGAAGTTTGAGGCGGCATCTTCGACTCAAACTTCAAACACCTCTTGTATTTTCAAAAAGTAAAAAAGTTTCAAGTTCCTTCTCAAATAAATATAACACGGATTTCAAAAAAAGTAAAATGAAATTTTCAAGAAATTCGCCTAGCTCCTAAAGTACGAAGACTGCACGTTCAACTGCGCGCGGTATTTTGCGACGGTGCGCCGCGCCAATTTGATGCCGCGTTCAAAAAGGATGTCGGCGATTTTTTGGTCGCTCAAAGACTTTTCGCCCGAATGCTCTTGCAGGATTTTTTGGATTTCGATTTTCGCCTTTTCCTTGGAAACAAAATTGTCCGAAGAATTTTCAGAAACCTTGTCCGAAAGATTCGCGTCCTGCGGAAGAGGAGCGGCATTCGCGGAAACAGGAAGCGCGTTCGTAAAAAAATATTTTACAGGAAAGATTCCCCATTCGCATTGAATGAATTTCGAAAGTGCCATTCGCGAAATCGTGCTTTCGTGAACGCCAATCGCTTCCGCCACATCCTGCTGACGCAACGGCGCAAGATGCCCGGGGCCGTGCTTGAAAAATTCAATTTGGCTTTGGACAATCGCAATCATCGCGGCGGCAATCGTGCTTTCGCGGAATTCAAGGCTTTCCAAAAACACGTTCGCAGTCTTCACCGCTTCCTTTGCGAACTCGGATTTCTTTTGCGCGGAAATGAATTCCTGCGAAATCTTCACGCGCGGAATCAATTTGTCGGAAATCCTGATTTTGAACGAAAAGTTGCCATCGCAAGGAATCTCGCGTTTTTTGAAATCGACTTCTTCCACGGAAACAGGAATTTTTTCAACGAAAACATCGGGCGAAATATAATTCGAAACGGAAGCAGAAAAATTCCGCGCAGGAAAAGGGTCGAGCGTCTTTATAAAATCGAGCGCGGCTTGAACTTCGGAAAGCGAAAGATTTTTTTCGAAAGGCAAATCCGCGCTGCCAAAAAGGGATTTTTGCGTCTTCGCAAAATCATGGATTTTTTTCAAAACTTTTTGGGCCTGAGGCGGATTCAAAAATTCCAAATGCCCGTCGAGCAAAAAAATCGCGGCATCGTTCGCGCCGCCTTTTTGCCGCGCCTGGAGCAAAAGGCTTTCCTGCACGTTCGCCACGCAGATTCCGCTCGGCTCAAAACCGCGCACTATGGAAAGGCACTTTTCCAAAAGTTCCGCATCCTCGTTAAGGGATGGGTTCAGCAAGGCGGCAGGCGCGAGAATGAAAAAGCCGCGCTCGTCAAGATTGCCAATCAACTTTTTGCAAAGCGCGTTTTCTTCGGGCGGAATGCGCAAGAAGGAAAGTTGCTCCATCAGATGAGAGAACAAAGTGCGCCGTTCGTCGGGACGGCTTTCCAAAACCTCTTGGAATGCGCGGGACTTTTCTTCGCCCGCCGCGCTCACGCTTCCCACGCGCAGATAGTCGGAAGCAAGCGAAGTTTTCACGCGCACATTTTTTACGCCGCTTTCAAAATCATCGTCCTCAATTTCCAGCGCGGGATTTTTTTCCGCCTGCGCGTAAATCTCTTCGCGCAAATCATCCGCGCCCATCGCAAGCAGATTGAGCGACTGTATTTGCCGCTGTCCCATGCGTTGGGTTTGTGTTTGAGAAATCCGTTGCTGCTGCGAAAGAATTTGCGACACGATTCATTGTAGCACGGATTTTGGAAATTTTCAATTTTAAAGAAAGAGTTATTTTCCGATATTTTCAATTTTTGAAAATGTCGGAAATGCGATGTTGCAAAAGTTGTGAGAAACTACAATAAATAGGCGAGTTTTCGCAGAAAACCCGAAGTCAAAACCAGTCGCGCCCAATGTGCGACTGGTTTTGACATTTTATTATTTTTTTCCGCCGAAAAGTCTTTTAAGCCGCGCGAAAAATCCAGTGTTCTCAAGCGTGTGCTTTTCTTTGGAAACATCAGCGCTTTGTGAAACTGCGCTTTTCCGAGGCGCGTTCGATTTTGGCTTCGGTGAATTTCTGCGGTCCTTTTTCTTTGAAAAATTCTTCCCTTCCGCGCGCTCGCGTTTTGAAAAAGCAGCCCCCTCCCCTGACACGGAAGCGGAATTGCCCGCGTACTTTTTTTTGTAGACCGCCATGCGCTCTTCAAAAGAAAGCCCTTCGAGATTTTCCTCCGCCTCGAACGCCTTTTTCGCGCCACGGCCTTCCATGCGCGAATCGGAACGCCTTGACTCGCCTCGTTTTCGATTGCGCTCGAATTTCCTGCGGGAATTTCTTTCCGCATGCCTATTCGAATTTCTTGCGCGTCCACCGCCGTTTTTCGAATGATATTCATCGCGCTCATCGTAGCCGTAACTGTCGAGTTTGATGTAAACACCTTTGCTTTTGTCATCGGAAAGCATATCGTCCGCGCAAACCGTCGAAGGAATTTTCTTGTCGATGTAGCGTTCGATTGCAGGCAAATCGTAGACATCCTTTTCCGAACAGAACGTGTACGCCTTGCCGCTTTTTCCCGCGCGAGCTGTGCGCCCAATTCTGTGGACATAATTTTCAGGCTCAATCGGAAGGTCGTAGTTCACCACCATCGCCAAATCGTCAACGTCGATTCCGCGCGCAGCGACATCGGTGGCAACAAGCATCGAAACCTTTCCTTCCTTGAATCGGTTCATCACTTCAAGCCGCTTGGACTGCTGCATATCGCCGATGAGGAATTCGCTTTGATAGCCGTTTATCTTGAGCCGCTTACCAAGGACTTCCGCGCCGCGCTTTGTGTTGCAGAAAATAAGGATGCTCGCGGGATTTTCCCTCTGAAGGATTCCCAAAAGCAGCGGCAACTTTTTGTCGCTCGAAACGTGAATCAATTCCTGGTCGATTTCGTCCACCGTGATGTTTTCCGCTTCGATTGTGATTTCCTTCGCGTCGCGCGTGTATTCCCAAGCGAGGTTCTTCACGTAAGTATTCAGCGTGGCAGAAAAAAGCATAGTCTGGCGGCTTTCGGGCTTCGGAATGAATTTGAGAATCTCGCGCAAGTCGGGATAGAATCCCATGTCGAACATCCTGTCCGCCTCGTCAATCGCAAGGAACGCCACCGCGCTCAAATCAAGTTGCCCGCCTTTTTTTAGGTCGATGATTCGCCCCGGAGTTCCAATGATAAAATCAACGCCCTTTTGCAGCGCCTCGACTTGCTTGGAATATCCGACGCCACCGTAAAAGCTGAACGCGGAAAGTTTTGTCGCGGAAACGAGTTTTTTCGCCTCTTCCTCAACCTGAACCGCAAGTTCGCGCGTCGGCACCAAAATCAAAGCCTTCTTGCCTGAATTTTCAGGATTCGAAATCAATTCCTGAATCGTCGGAATCAAATATGCGGCCGTCTTGCCAGTTCCGGTCTGGGACTGAACATACAAATCGTCCCCGGAAAGCGATGTCTTTAAAACCTGTTCCTGAACAGGAGTGCACGTCACATAGCCAGCCGCGGCTATGCCTTTAAGAAGGTCCTCGTGCAAGGAAAATTCACTGAAATCCATATCTTGACATTATATCAAATTTTTCTTTTAATGTATAGAGGGTTTCTTTTTTGAACCCCCGTTCGGAAGCGAGTTTTTGCGGTTTGGAAGCGCAGCAAACGAAAATGCGAGCAGTGCGAGCAAGCAAAAACTCGGTAGCAAGGCGAAGCCTTGCGCACGTAACGATGCAGAAGGTAGCCCCAACGGAAGCGATGCAGCAAGCGCAGCATTGTGGCAAAACGCGAATCTCGCGAGCAAGCAAAAACTCGCAAGCAACTTGTTGCGACTACATTCAAACAAAGCGCAATTTAATAAAAAATGGCGATAAATTACGACACGAAAGACAAAAAAACTTTTTTCATATTTTGCGACAAATTTGTACTTGCAAAAAAAAATCCGCAAGGCATTTTCGAACTGCCGGACGCGAGCGCATTCGAACAATTCGTTTCGGAGCAAAAAAAACTCGGTCTTCTCCGCGATGCGATTTGTGAAACGCCGCAAAACTATTCCGCCGCATTGTGCGACGCAAATCCAAGCGAGGCTTCGCAAGACGTTCCGCAACAAAACATTCTGCAAGGATTCGAATACATTCCGCTGCGGGAATTCTGCTTTGAAAACGAAACCGCCTCGCCACTCGCCTTGCGCGCGAAGGGAATCGTTTCTTGGCACGACACATACCGCCATTGCCCAAAATGCGGTGCGCGCTTTCACGACGACAAAAACTACACCGCCCTCATTTGCCCGAAATGCTCCTTCCGCCTTTTCCCAAGAATCGAGCCTTGCGTAATCGTCATCATCCATCGCGGCGACGAAATTCTTTTGGTGCGCAACAAACATTTCGGAGCAAAATTCTTTTCGCACATTTCGGGATTCATCGAACTCGGCGAAAGTGCGGAAGACACCGTTCGGCGCGAAGCAATGGAAGAAGTGGGAATCACGCTCAAAAACATCGTTCCGCTTCAAACGCAGAGTTGGCCCTTCCCGGATCAACTGATGTTGGCATACAGCGCGGAATACGCGGGCGGCGAACTTGTCCTGCAAGAAGAAGAAATCGCCGAAGCCCGCTTTTTCAAACGCGATGCACTTCCGGACGAAAATATGCTTCCCGGGTGCGGCTCTATCGCATGGAAGTTGCTCTATGGAAAAAAATGAAAAAAACGAATACCAAGCCATCCTCCTGAAAAACCGCGTACAAAAAAAATTCCGCGTTCTTCGGAAATGGGCCAGGAAAAATTTAATCACTTGTTTCCGCCTCTACGACCGCGACATTCCTGAGATTCCCTTGGCAATCGACTTGTACGAATTTCTTCCGGAAGAAATCAACTCACCGCAAGAGACCGTGGCGTTCGTTGCACAACAAGCCAAGGACGAAAGCCAAAATGTTCCGGGCGCGGCACAAAAAAGGCTTTCGCGCACCTACCTGAAAATTTTCCTTTACGAGCGTCCGCCGCAACATAAAAAATCAGACGCGGAAGAAGCGCGCTGGCTTTCCGAAATTTGCGCAAGCCTTTCGGACGCGCTCGAAATCAAACGCAGCCACATCGTCTGCAAAATTCGCAGGCACGAAAAAGGCGGCTCGCAATATTCAAAAGAAAATTCTTCGCTTGATTTAGACGAAATTTCCGCATGGCAAAACACGCGGACGAAAATCACGGGATGCGTCTTTGAAAACGGCTCGATTTTTTTTCTGAATCTTTCGGAATACATCGACACTGGGCTTTTTTTGGATATGCGAAAAATGCGCGCGCTCATAAAAGGCCGCTCCCAAGGAAAGCGCGTGCTGAACCTTTTCTGCTACACGTCCTCGTTTTCGGTGGCGGCAGCGTCTGGCGGCGCGGCGGAAGTCGAATCGGTGGATTTGTCCAACACCTACCTTGAATGGTCGAAGAAAAATTTTTCGCTCAATGGAATCAACGGAATGCCGCACAAATCTGAATTCAAATTCTTCCGAAACGACGCATTCGAATTTCTTGAAGAAGCGATTCGCGTCGGAAAAAAATTCGATATAATAATTTTAGACCCTCCCACATTCAGCAATTCAAAAAAAATGCGGGGCGACCTCGACTTGAACCGCGACTGGAGCACACTTGCAAACTTGTGCATAAAAATCCTCGCCGAAAACGGCTCGCTCTTTTTTTCCACCAATTCAAGAAGGCTTTCATTCGAAAGAAATTTGCTCGAAGAAAACGCGCTGCTAGAAGTCGCGGAAATTACAGATGAAAGCATCGACATGGACTTCGAGCAAAAACGCCCGCACCGAGTTTGGGAAATAAAAAAAGCCGCCCGCGATGGACGGCTTTGACGCGTAAGTCTCTAAAAGTTAGTTCGCTTCCGCTTTGATTCCGTAACGCTTGTTGAAGCGGTCGATTCGTCCCGCAGTGTCCACAAGCTTCTGCTTGCCCGTGTAGAACGGATGACACGCCGAACAGATTTCAACATGAATGTCCTTTACCGTCGAGCGAGTTTCGATGACATTGCCGCAAACGCAAGTGATTTTCGTAAGCGTATACTCAGGATGGATTCCCTTTTTCATAATTCCTCCAATATTTTGCCCGAACGCGCAGGACAGCCGCCCAAACCGCGTCCACAAAATTTATTCCAAATTTAGGACATACTAGCAAAAAGTGAAAATAATGTCAAGTAGTAAAAATCTTCGATTTGTGCCACTCCGAGTTTTCTTTAAATGCGCGGCGCGGATACCCCTAGAGGGTCGCACCTGTAGGTGCTCCCCCCCACACACACATTCACTATTCACTAACTCGCCGCAGTGCCCGTGTTCATCGAAGCGAGGAAGGCATCGTTGTCCTTGCTCTTTCGCATTCTGTCCAAAATGAGTTCGGTGATTTCCGCGTCTTCCATCGGATTGATGACCTTGCGCAAAACCCAGAGTTTTTGCAGTTCGTTGTCCGTGAGCAAAAGCTCTTCTTTGCGCGTGCCGGATTTTTTGATGTTGATTGCGGGGAAAAGCCTTCGCTCGGAAAGTTTTCTGTCCAAATCGATTTCGCTGTTGCCCGTGCCCTTGAACTCTTCGAAAATCACTTCGTCCATTCGGCTGCCGGTTTCGATGAGCGCGGTGGAAATTATCGTGAGGCTTCCGCCTTCTTCGATGTTGCGCGCCGCTCCGAAAAATCGCTTGGGCTTGTGAAGCGCGTTGGAATCCACGCCGCCCGAAAGCACTTTTCCGGAAGTGGGAACAGTCTGGTTGTAGGCGCGGGCAAGGCGCGTAATCGAATCAAGAAAAATCACAACGTCGCGCTTGTGCTCGACAAGGCGTTTCGCCTTTTCCAAAACCATCTCAGCCACATTAACATGGCGCGTAGCCTGCTCGTCGAACGTGGACGAAATCACCTCCGCCTTAATCGAACGCTCCATCTCCGTCACTTCTTCGGGACGCTCGTCAATCAAAAGCACGATGAGATAAACTTCGGGATTGTTCGCCGTAATCGCGTTCGCGATTTTTTGCATCAAAATCGTCTTGCCCGCTTTCGGAGGCGCGACAATCAAAAGCCTCTGACCCTTTCCAATCGGACAGAACAAATCCACAATGCGAGTGGAAAGTTCGGTTGAAACCGTCTCAAGGCGGAATTTCTGATTCGGATAAAGCGGTGTGAGGTTTTCGAACGGAACTCGCGTCTGCGCAACTCGCGGATCGTCAAAGTTCACGGATTCCACACGCAAAAGCGCGAAGAACCTTTCGCCTTCTTTCGGACTGCGAATCTGCCCGTAGACTGTGTCGCCCGTCTTCAAATTGAAAAGCCTGATTTGGCTCGGCGAAATGTAGATGTCGTCCGGCCCCGGCAAATAATTGTTCTGCGGGCTTCGCAAAAAGCCGTATCCGTCCGGCAAAATTTCGAGCGCGCCGCTCGCAAAGATTATTCCGCCGTGTTCGGTGTGCCCCTTCAAAATGCAGAAAATCAAATCCTGCTTTTTCATCGAAGCAAGATTTTCTTGGGACGCGCCATACTGGATGGCCATCTCGCGAAGTTCCGGCATACTTTTTTTTGTAAGGATGTTTATTTCAAGACGCGGTTTTGAATCATAGTCCGGGGAATTTTCAGGAGTGGGAGTGTTGTCGGGCGGCATGTTCTCTCGATTTGGGCGGCGACCATTTTGGCGCATCCCGTAAGATTTCATTCCGCGCACATCGCGCCTTGCATTCGGTCTGCCATAAGACCTACCCTGCGAATGGCTTTCCGATTCATCTCCTTCCGACGAATCTTCGCGAGAGCCTTCCCATTGCGCTTCGCGCGAAAACTCGCCGTCGCCTCCCGCATACGACCGCTCTTCCTGCCGCGGACGTTCAGCCTGCGATTCCATCGCGCCTTCTTGCACTGCCGCTTCGTCTGACTTTGAGAAAGACCTCCGCACTATGCGGCGGCGTTTCGGCTTTTCCTCTGCGTTTTCCGTTGAATTTTCAAGACCTTCATCTGACATAATGAAACTCCGTAAAATTGTTTTCAGTTATTATTTTGAAAAAAAGTGATTTCAATTTTGAACAAACTCATCCACAAAAAAACGCTTTCCCCACAAGCGTCTTCTTGCGCCAAACCAAAATACAGCATCGCCCGCTCGCGCAGGTTTTGCATCGATTTTAATTTCAAGGTTTAAAATCTGCCGCTGAAATTGAACGCAAACCAATGGCTTGCATCGCAACAAGTTGCTTACAAGTTTTCTTCAAAAATCCGCCGTGCGAAAAACAAATTTCCGCAGGCGCAATTTCAATCATATTTCAAACCGAATTCTGCCGAATCTTACAAATCACCGTCGGCGGAATTCGAATTGAGCACTAGGCTGCTTTTGTATTCCGCGCTTGCCACGGAAAACAAGTCCACATCAGGCTCTTTTTCCAGCATCGAAACCTGTCCATCGAATTCAACGTTGTCGGCAATGCGAAGCCTTGCGGTCTGAACATTTCCCATCACTTTGCTTCCGCCGCACATTTCGATTCGCTCGTCGGCATGAATGTCGCCTCGAACCGTTCCCGAAACCACTACCGAGCCGGCAGAAATTTTGTCCACTGTGCAGACGGCGGTTTTATCTATTTCCAAATTTCCGGACGATTTTATCGTGCCGTTGAATTTTCCATTGATTTTGAGATTGTCGGTGAATTCCAACACGCCATCGAATTCGGTATCAGCGCCGAGAATCGTGATGTTTTTAGATTGCTTTTCCATACCAAACTAACTTTCTTCAACGGGCAGTTCCAAGAGCGAACTTTTCAATTCGCGCCCCGCACGAAAAGCCGCGACATAATGGGCACGGCTTCGCACGGCAACTCCCGTCTTGGGATTGCGCGCCGCAGACCTTTCTTTTCTGAGACGCGGCTCGAACGTACCGAACCCGCGAAGTTCAATAGTAAAGCCGCGCGCCAGGGATTTTTTCAACTCTTCGATGAGGCAGTCCGTCACCTGCTGTATTTCTTTTTTTTCGTGTTTCGAATTCTGGTAGACGGCCTCAACCAAATCGTATTTTGTAATTTTCTTTGAAATCATGCGAACCGTTCAAGACGAAGACAAGCGCAAAGCCAAACAAGCCGACTATTGCGCCTGTGTTTCCGTGGCAGGTGCTGCGAACACCTTGTTGAAAAGGCGTGCCATGCGGGACTTTTTGCGGGAAGCCGCGTTGCGAGTCAAAATGCCCTTGCCGTAAGCCGAATCAAGACGGCCTGAAAGCTGCCTGAATTTTGCCTCTGCACCTTCCTTGTCTTTTTTTTCAACGAGTGCAACGAACTGTTTCGCGTAAGTGCGACATTCGGATTTGACCATTTTGTTGCGAAGACGCCTCTTTTCACTCTGCGCATGTCGTTTTTGCGCTGAAGTCTGATTCCTAGCCAAAGGATTCCTCCAAAACTGATATTGGGCAATATAATATCAAAAACGAAAAATAATGTCAAGTAATAAAAACCATCACAAAGCGAAGATTTTTCCGTTCAAAAACAGGGAACACAAATCAAGAATCACACTTGACATTCCCGCGTTTTTTTTATAAAATGGTTCAACTGAAATCGATTTTTTTGGAGGAAGAAAATGGCTGGAGCAAGTAAAAACTCGCGAACTACAGTTGCCACTCAGAAATTCATCTGCCCCGATTGCGGCGGCGAAATTGTCATGAAAACACTGTTGCAGGCTGGCCGTCTCAAGAACGTAGCCGAATGCAATAAGTGCAAGCGCACTGAACGCAGGCCAAAGGACTTCAAATAATTTGGCGGCAAAAATTGGCGACCCAGCGTCGTCAATTTTTGTTTCTTCTTTTTGCAAAACGCTGGCTCATCAAACACATCTCTTTTCATAATTTTTAATTCAATGCCATAAGCGCGAAAAAACCGCAGCAATAAAAATTCCATCGGTAAATTTCACATTTCAAAAATCCTGTGCACAGAAATTTTTGCGTTGCAAAAAAATCATTCTTATAATTTCAGATTAAAATCCGCCGCGAACCTCCTCTTGAATTTTTTTCGGCGTTTCTTTAAAATCAAAATATGCCTCAAACTTTTTACGCAAGCGATACAGTTTTCAGCGTAACGCAACTCACGAATTACATCAAAGACATCATCGAAGGCAATTTTTCCGAAGTGATTCTCGAAGCGGAAATTTCGAACTACAGGCCGAGTTCGTCGGGGCATGTCTATTTTGTTCTAAAAGATTCTCAAGCGCAAATTCAAGCGGTGATGTGGAAGTCCACGGCGGCGCGATTGAAATTTTTGCCGAAGGACGGAAACCTTGTCCGCGTAAAAGGCAGGCTTTCGGTTTACCTCGCGCGAGGCAACTATCAAATCGTAATCGATTCGATGGAATTGGCAGGAAGCGGAAACATTTTGATGATGCTTGAAGAAAGGAAAAAACGCCTTGCAGCCGAAGGGTTGTTCGACGAGGCGAATAAAATTCCCCTCCCCGCCTTTCCGAAAACCATCGGTGTCGTAACGAGCACGACCGGGGCGGCAATCCGCGACATTCTTCAAATCACGCGGCGCAGAAACAAATATTTGAACGTAATCATTTTTCCTGCCGCAGTGCAAGGAGAAGCCGCCGCGCAAAGCATCGTGCGCCAAATAGAGTGCGCCAATGATTTTAAAATGTGCGACGTTTTGATTGTCGGGCGAGGAGGCGGCTCGCTCGAAGACCTTTTGCCGTTCAGCGAAGAAAGTGTTGTTCGCGCAGTGGCGGCATCAAAGATTCCCGTCATTTCCGCAGTCGGCCACGAAATCGACTGGTCTCTTTGCGACTTCGCATCGGATCGCCGCGCGCCCACTCCGTCAGCCGCCGCAGAAATCGCAGTGCCTGTTTTGGACGATGTGCTTTATTTTTTGGAGCAAAAAGCGCAAGAGTTTGAAAGCGAAATCCGCCGCCGCATCGAAAACCTGAAATTGATGATAAAAGAATTTTCTCCCGAAACGATGGAATTGAAATTCAGAAGCATCGAACAACCGCTTTTGCAGCGATTCGATTCCGCAAAAGAAGCCCTTCTTTCCAACATCACGGAGCGAGTGAACAATGCCAAAACCTTGCTTGAAAAGCAAATCCTGATTTTGGAAAACGCTTCGCCCGCCGCGCTTTTTGAACGCGGATATTCGATGGTAAGAAATTCAAGCGGAAAAATCGTCCGGAGTTTTTCCGAAGTTTCGCGCGGAGAAAAAATCGAAATAATTCCGGCACACGGAAAAATTTTCGCCACAGTTGATTCGGCGCAAAAATAAACGGAGGCAATGCAATCGATGAAAAACTTTGAAGAGAATTTGGAAAGGCTCGAAGAAATCAGCCAAAAAATCAAAAATCCCGAAGTCACGCTCGAAGACGCGCTCGCTTCGTTTGAAGAAGGAATCAAACTTGCAAAAGGTATGGAAAAGGAAATCGACCGCATCGAAGGAAAAATCCAAGTGCTTATGAACCAGCCTGTCGCAAGCGCGGGCGATTCGCCAGAATTGGATTTGTTTTCCCAAACCGACGACGCCACAGGAAGCGCGGGCGCACCGAAAGAAGGCCTCAGGCAATAATTCAAGATATGTTTAGGTATCTAAAGGTATTTTAGGCGGATTTTTGGGGTTATGTACGCACTTCGTGCTACCTCCATTCCTTCGCTGCGCTTCGAAACATCATCGCTATGCGAACCAAGCGATGAATTCCCCTAACAATCCTTGCCGCAAAAAACGCGGACACTTTTGAATTGAATTTATTTTTATGGAAAAAACGAACGCGGAAAGACAGATAAAAATTCTCAATGCGGAAGTCGCGCGAAAAATCGCGGCGGGCGAAGTGATTGACCGCCCCAACGCCACGCTCCGCGAACTTTTGGACAACGCCGTGGATTCAGGCGCAACGCAAATCGACGTGGAAATTTTTGGCGGCGGCATTGAACGGATTCGCGTGGCAGACAATGGCTGCGGAATGTCCAAGGAAAATCTTTTGGCTGCGGCCCATCCCCACGCCACAAGCAAAATCAGCACGGAAAGCGACTTGCTGAACCTTTCGACGCTCGGATTTCGCGGCGAGGCTTTGGCTTCGATTGCGGCGGTTTCGCGCCTTACGATTGCAAGCGGCGAATATAAAATGCGTTGCAGCGTCACGGAAGACCACATTCTCGAACCTTCGCAAAATGTTTCTGGAACAATCGTCACAAGCGAAAACCTTTTTGAAAATTTTCCGGCACGAAGGCAGTTTTTAAAACGCCCCGCAAGCGAAACAAAAATGTGCCGCTCCACCTTCCTCGAAAAAGCACTCCCACGCACCGACATCGCTTTCCGCCTGAGCGTGGACGGTGAAATACGAAGCGATTTGAGCGCGGGTCAAACTTTGGCAAAGCGTTTTGTGAGCGCGCTCGAAATAAGGCAGAGTGCGGATTTATTTTATGAACTAAAAGGAAACGCCCCGAACGGCGAATGGAATTTCAAAATCGTAATCGGAGACCCATCGGTTTCCCGCACAGACAGAAAGGACATTTTCATTTATGTGAACGGGCGGCGCATTTCAGAGTATTCATTGCTGCAAGCAATCGAGTACGGAGCGCAGGGATGCTTTCCAAACGGCACTCATCCTGTCGCGGCGCTTTTTGTGGAAATGCGCCCAGACTTGGTTGACTTCAACATCCATCCTGCAAAGCGCGAGGCGCGTTTCAAAGACCTCTCTTCGCTTCACCACGGAGTGAGCAGCACCTTGCGGGAATTTTTCCGCGCGTACACAATCAAGACGATGAAGGAACAATATTCCGCGCCGCTTTTGGATGAAACAATTCCACAAGTTTCTGCGGATTTTTCGGAAAAGAAAAATTTCCACGGCGGTGCGCCTCGTTCGGAGTCCGCGCAAATATCACGCTCCTTTTTTGAAAACGCAAAGTCCGAAGCAAAAAACTTTTTTCCGCAAAAAACGATTCCGCCTGTCTCGCAAAAAATTCCGCCCGCTCCCAAAAATTCTTTCGGCGCGAGTTACGTAAATCACACAAGCGGCCGCCCACATTTTTTAAAAGTGGCAGAACCGAATACGCGAGAAACTTCCGCCATTCCAAATCCCAAAGAAAGCGAAAATCTCGCGCAAGAACGCCAAAGCATTTTTTTCCCGAAGGCGGATGCTTCGGCTTACGAATTCCGTTACATCGGACGCGCGCTCGGAACTTTCATTTTGATTGAAAAAAATTCCGCGCTTTATGCGATTGATCAACACGCGGCGCACGAGCGATTTTTGTTCGACAAAATAATGAATGGAAAAAACGAAACGCAAAAACTTTTGATTCCGCTGAAAATCGCGCTTGATTCGGACGAAGACGAGCGGCAGATGGAGGCTCTCGCGCCGCAACTTTTTGAATGCGGATTTTCCTGCGAAAAAATTTCCGAAGGCGAATGGCAATTCACTACGTTGAATTCACTTTGGAAAGGAGATGCGCACGAACTGAAAAAAATGCTTTTTGAACGTGGAACAGAGCCGCCCGAAATCATCCGAAAAATCGCCGCGATGACCGCCTGCAAAGCCGCAGTAAAGGACGGCTACATTTTGGACGATGCGGCGGCGGAAGACCTTGCAAAAAAGGCTTTGGATTTGCCCGACCCGCATTGTCCGCACGGTCGTCCTGTCTACACGGTAATCACGCGCGAAAAACTTTTCGGCTTGGTAAAACGCACGTAAATCAGCGCGTGGCTTCGAGCAGCACATCCACTTCGGCTTTTTTGTAAGTGGGATTTTTTTGCTGCAAGATTTTCAGATAGGCTTCCGCGTTCGCCGTGTCTTTCAAAGCGATGAACACTTTTGCCACTTCGATGTAGACATCCCAATTGCTCGTGTCGGAATTGAGAATCTCAAGGTAAGTGGTCTTGGCGTTGTCGAATTCTCCCGCGCCTGAATACGCCTGCCCCAAATTGAAGCGAACGGCGTTATCCTTTGGGTTTTTCTTGATGGCGTTCTGAAAATAAGTGATTGCGTTCGAATAATCTTTTTTCATCAAATACGCACTTCCCAAATTGTTTTCCAGTTCGAAACTCGGGCTTGTATTGTATGCGTCAAGATAGAACGAAAGCGCGGCATCAGCGTCCGGCGGATTCATGTGCATAAACATCTTTCCAAGATTCGTCTTTGTCTTCGCGTTGTTCGGGTCGAGAACG
Organism: Treponema sp.; assembly: GCA_022510845.1. GTDB lineage: Bacteria > Spirochaetota > Spirochaetia > Treponematales > Treponemataceae > Treponema_D. The sequence goes on along the minus strand of JAFLSR010000016.1, from coordinate 21,103 downwards.
AGGACTTCCTTGTAAAGAGTTATCGCTTTGTCCGCATTGCCGAGCGTATCTTCGATGAGCGCGTAATTGTACACGACCATCGCCTTGTCGGAATTCCGCGTGAGTGCGTCCATCTGTTCGTATGCGAGTTTGGCGTTGCTTTGCGCGGCAGGAAGTTTGTTTTGATTGAAAAGGGCGGTCGCCAAATTGTAATACGTTATCGGGTCTTTGTCGCCCGGTTTGAGCAGAGCGATGGCGCGGCGATAGCAATTCTCCGCCTCGGCATTGTTGCCCATTCCCGCATAGACCGAACCGCATTCATTCAAAGCCTGCGTGTTCACAGGATCGAGTTCGATTACTTTTTTGTACGCTTCAAGCGCGCCCTTGGAATCGTTGAAAGCGGAATTCAATATTCGCGCCTCCTCCAAATACGCGCGGGAATAATTCGGATTCACTTGATGCGCGCTGCGGAACGCCGCCAAAGCGTCCTTGTTCAGTTTGAGTCGCTGGCAAGTCATTCCCAAATTGAAATACGCTGGATCGAAATTGTTGTTGTATCTCACAGAAGATTCGAACGAAGAGCGGGCGGCGGTAAAATTCCTCAGTCGGAACTGTGCGCGTCCCAAATTATAATAGTAGAGATAATTGTCAGGATCATTTTGGACGGCAGCCGCAAGTTCTTTTTGGGCCTTTTCCCAGTCGCCGGTTTCGATGTAGTTCATTCCCAAAATATAATGAGAAGTCGGATCATTCTGATTGTTGGCGAGAGCCTTGTTCACATATTGGACGGCGGCAGAATTGAGCTTGTTCTTGCGTCCTTCATCTTTTTCGTTGGAAGCGGCATCGTACAAAGCCCATGCGATTTCGCTGTATTTTGACGCGCTGAATTCAGGCTCGCCTTCGGGAAGCGGAAGCTGGCTAGAAGCCTGCTCGAAATTCGAAAGCGCGCTGTCGATGTTGCCTGTGTTGAGATCAGCCTTGCCCGCGAGAACCTTGTTGTTCACCGAATCGATTTTCGCCTTCAATTCCTTGTTCTTTTGCGCAAGAGCCTCTTCCTTTGCCTTGCGCTCCGCGTCCTCTTTCTTGCGCGCTTCCTCGGCAGCCTTGCGTGCAATGGCCTCCTCTTCCGCACGAGCATTGTCGCTCGCATTGCGCTGTTGTTCTGCCAAAAGCCTGTTTATCGTTTCTTGATTGCGCTCGTTCTGTTCGCGGAGGGCGTTTGCTATACCGTCCGTGTCAAAACTGAAATTCGCATTCTGAGGAGAATTGTTTCGCGATTCGTATTCCTTTTTTAGCGCGATGGCCATATCCAAAAGTTCGTCCGCTTCCTTGTCATTTATGTCCGCCTGCAAAAGTTCGTTCAAAAGTCGCATCGCGTCATCGAACTGTCCTTTTTCAAGATATTTTTGAGCCAAAGCAAGAGTGTTTTCCCTGGTCTTCGCGGAATTTGCTGTTCCATCGCCACCGAGCCACACTCCCCGCGTGGCAAAGAAACCGAGCAAAAGCAAAACCACAATCGCCGCGACAACAGCGATTACTTTCGCGCCATTCTTTTTTTGAGGATTGTCAGATGGATATGAAGGATTTTTCAAAGCGGCTGAACTTGCCGAAACATTTACGCCCGCGCTCGCAGGATTTTGACGCAACGTCAAATCTTCTCCTGCAATCTGCGTTGAATTTGAATACGAAAGCGAACTTGCCCTTTCCGCAACTTTCGGAGCGGAATCCGCGCTGCTCAAAGATGTTCTTTTTGAAGCGTCCGTGGGTTTTGCGCCGGTCAAAGACGCTTTTTTTGTCGCTCCCGCAGAGCCGAGCGAGGCGGCTGCCGATTTTTTCGAAATATTTTCTTCTGTTTTCTTTTCCACAGAATCATTATCGGCGATTTTTTGCTTTGCCATAAAATTTTCCAGTCATTTTTTGAAAAAACATTCTATATGAAAAGAGCGGGCGCAAATCTCCTGCTAAATCAACCAATCCGACGCAGAACGTAGGCGTATGCCCCTCCGCACAAATCAAATAGAATTTTCATCACAGAATTTCAAGCCGAATTTCGAACCGCATTCGCAAAACGAAATTCATTCTATGTCGGAATCGTAGTCATAATCGAGCGCGTCTTCGGCATCCGCGCTCATGTTCGTCACGTCGGAATTCTGCCTCAAAGAATTCGCCACGTCTTCAAGCAACTTGCGGCGGCGTTCTTCTTCGGCGGCACGCGCTTCGGCAGCGAGCCTTTCCTCTTCCGCGCGTTTTTCCGCAGCAACTCGCTCCTGTTCTGCGCGCTCCGCCGCAATCCGTTCCTCTTCGGCTTTGATTCGAGCCGCTTCCTGCTCGGCGAGTACGGCGGCTTCGGCTCGGGCGGCAATCTCCGCGTCAATCAACGACAAGAGCCTTTCGATTTCAGAACGCTGGGCGCTTTCAGGACGCAGCACAAGGTAACGCTTGTAGTCCGCGGCGGCTTCGGAAAGTTTGTCGAGTTTGATTTCCGCGTTCGCCTTGTTCAAAACAGGCTCGGCGTAACTGGAATCCGCCACAATCGCCATGGAAAAACTGTCAATCGCGGCCTGATATTCGCCCATTGAAAAGTACGAATTTCCCATATTAAAATATAGAAGTTTTTTGTTCGTGCCCGCTGCGGTCAAGCCTTTTTTGAACGCTTCCACGGATTTCGCATAGTTTCCAATTTGATAGTAAGAAAGCCCAAGATAATTATATTCGTCCGGAGACGCGCTTCCTGAATTCACGGCGGCTTCCAAAGGCGCGATGGCTTCGGCCGCCTTTCCCTGCTCGAAAAGTTTCGTTCCCTGCGAAACGGATTTTCCGGAAGACGAACTCTGCGCCAACACCGCTTCCACACAGAAAATTGCGAAAAACATATTCAGCAAACACTTGTATTTTATTTTCATATATGTCATAATCGCATATATAACCATTTTTTTCAATACTGGTAACTTAATTTTGGAGAAATGTCCAATGAGTGTCGTTCAAATTGTGGCTATAATTTTCCTAGGAACTATCGTAACCATCCTTGTATTTGTGGCAGTGAAAAACATCGCCTCTCCCAAGAAAATCGACGGAATCCAAAGACTTTTGAAACAGGGAAAAACGCAGGCGGCGATAAAGGCGGCAAAAGGACTCGTTCAAAAAAATCCCAAAGATTATTTCGCCCACTATTATCTCGGACGCGCGTATTTGGCTGACGGCAAGAACGAACTCGCATTGATGGAATTGAAATACGTGGATCAAAACGGAATATTCGATGGAAAGCAACTTCCAGAAGCGCAGTTCCGCAAATCGCTCGCAGGGCTTTATTCCAAATTCGGGCAGCAGGAAGAGGCGCTCAAACAATATCTTCTCCTTACCAAACTCGAACCGAACGTGGCAGAAAATTTCTTTCAGGTGGCGCAAATCTACGATGCGAAGAATAGCCACAAAGAGGCGATTGGCTTTTACGACAAAGTTTTGAAATTGGACAAACGCAACGTCAAGGCGCACGCCGCCATGGGACTTTTGCTCTACAGAGCCAAACAAGTCAACGAAGCAAAGCGCGAAATTGACACCGCAATCAAACTCAGCCCAGAAACATATTCCACATATTATTTTCTTGGAAAAATTCTCAAGGACAGCAAAGACCTGCCCGGCGCAATCAAGGCGTTTGAAAAAGGCCAGCGCGACGCGGAATACCGCCAAAAATCGCTCATAGAAATGGGCTCGTGCTATATGATGGGAAACAGCGTGGAAAACGCGATGAATTGCTACGAACGCGCGATTTCGGCTTCCAAGGATTCAAGCACACCGGAAACAGTATACGCGCGTTATTTTTTGGCGGCTTGCTTGGAAAAAACACGCCAAATCGAAAAGGCCATCGCGCAATGGGAAGCGATTTCAGCAGTGCAAAAAAATTTCCGCGACGTTCCGCAAAAACTCGCCGAATACAAGGACTTGCAGGCAAACGACTCACTCAAAGAATACCTCACAAGCGCGGAATCCGACTTTGTGGAAATATGCAAGAAAACTTGCACAAAGGCGATGGGCTGCCAGCCTCAGCAAGTTGACATGAAAAAATGGGGATGTCAGATTATCGCCACGGACGTTGGCAACGCAGACTGGCACAATGTCAGAAAGCAGTCACTATTGCTCTGCTTTTTCCGCGAGCCGCATCCCATTGGCGACAACGTGGTAATCCGCACACTCGACGAACTGAAAACAAAAAAATGCACGAAGGCATACATTCTTGCCAGTTCCAGTTTTTCTCCCACGGCGAAAAAAGAGGCGGAAGGCCGCCCAGTGGAACTTGTCGGAAAAGAGGCTTTGGAAGCGTTGCTTGACAAAGCCAGCTAAATCAAGCGCAAACACCGCGCTGTTTCAAATTCAGCGCGATCTAAAATGTGGCTCGCAAAAGGAAAATCAATTAAGTGAAAATTCTTTGCGTTTCAGACGAAATCGATCCTTTCATCTATAATTCTTCGGCCAAAGAAATTTTCGGCGACGTTGACGCGGTTTTATGCGCGGGCGACCTTCCGATGGACTACATCGATTTCATCGTGTCCACGCTGAACAAGCCCACATATTTTGTTTTTGGCAACCACAATCTAAAAGAATACAATTACTACCATAAAGAAGAATCTTCCGCCGTGAGCTATTCGAATTCCATTCCAGCCGCGGCTGCACATGGGCACGGCGCAATATACGCAGGCTTCAAATGCCTCGCGGACAAAAACCTTTTGATAATGGACAAGCGCACAAAAAAGATGCGGCCGCTTTTGATTGCGGGCGTTTCAGGCTGCATGGACTACAACCACGGACTGTGCCAGTATTCGGAATTCGAAATGTCGATTCACCTCTTGCTTCTTGCGCCGAGACTTCTCTGGAACAAACTGCGCTACGGAACATTCGTAGATATTTTTCTCACGCATGCTTCTCCGCGCCACATACACGACAAGGAAGACCCATGCCATCGCGGCTTCGAATGCTTTTCGAAATTCATCAAACGATACAAGCCCGCGTTCATGGTTCATGGACACATACACCTTTACGACAAGAACGAGGAGCGCGTGGGCGTATACGGCAGCACCACAGTGATAAACGCCTACAGCCACTATGTAATGGAAATATGAACAAAATGAATTTCAACGCGCAAACAAACGACGATTTCAACAAGGCAAAGACAAGGGCCATCGTCAACGAAATGCAGCATTTCCTCAAACCCGACGAAACCAATTTGATTTCATTCTACGACTTAAAAGAATTGCTACATCCCGACAACGAAACTTACATCGGAATGAAAACCGTTCCCGTCGCGAACATCGTAGGAAGCGAAGGCCGCTACAACGACTTCGACAATATGTTCTTTCCGAAAAAGTCGCATCTGAAAAACCGCTGGGAAAGCATCGACAGGGCGCACTTGCAGAACACGATTCTTCCGCCAATCAACCTCTACGAAATCGGAGGGCTTTATTTCGTGCGCGACGGAAACCATCGAGTTTCGGTGGCACGCGCCCGCGGAATCGAATTCATCGACGCGGAAGTAACTTCATTGCGCACCGAAATCCGCCTCAAGCCCGGCTACAGCATTCAGTACCTTCTCAAACAAATCATTCAATACGAAAAGCGCGTCTTCTATTCCGAAACCGCATACGGCGACATCACCGACGACTGGTCGCTCGACTTCACCACGCCCGGCCAATACGACGTGATTTACAATCATATCCTCACGCACAAATACTACCTGAACCTCAACCACACAGAAGAGATTTCCATGCCCGCCGCGATAATCTCATGGTACAACATGGTATACACGCCGGTGCTCGCGACAATACGCCACCACAGGATGATGGCAAAATTCCGCAAACGGACTCCATCGGACCTTTACGTGTGGCTCGTAAAATATTGGGACGACATCAAAAAACGATTCGGCGAAAACACGCCGCTGGACAGCGTAATCGATGATTTCGAAAGCGAATACGGCGACTCATTCATCGGAAAAATCGCCAAAATCAAGAACCTAATCAAGTCCTTCAAATTGCGCAAAAACGTAAAGGCGAAGAAAAATAGAACTTGACTTTTTTTTCGCTTAATGGTAAAATAGTCTTGTGAGTTTCGACTTTTGCCGCATCTCGCAAGACTTTTTTCTGGAGAAATAAATTTTGCCGACACTCGATGTTTTCGCCTACATACCATTGTTTGCGGTCGCCGTGCTCGTATTGGCGACAATTGTCTTTCTCTTTGTTGCGGCTGTCAGGAATTCTGCAAAGATAAGTTTTATTTTCTTTCTGTCGCTTTTCTGCGTTCTTTTCGGCGCGGTCTACACTGCCATAAAACCAAACATTGTCTATTTTTCCGTGCTGATTCTGCTTGCAACCCTGCTGATTCTGCCCTACGCCATCGTCAAGGCGATTTCCGACCCCGAAACGAATAAATCCGGCGAAAATTCCATGGCAATGACAAAGGGCGGCAAAAAAGTCAACGTGATTTTCGAAGAAGTGAACCGCGACATCATGGATGTCCAAAGGGATTTGCTTGAACGCGGACTTACGGAAACATCAAACCCGAACGGAAAGGAAAACCTGTTCAAATATTATTGCGACCAAGCCATTGAATTTACCGGCGCGAACGGCGCGATGATTCTCCTGCTCGACGAAATGGACGATGTGCTTTCCGTAAAGCACCTTGAAGGCATGTTCGTTCCGCCATACATTCTGCCCGAAAACATTCCGCACAAGCAGAACCGCGTGGACATGAGCATGAAATACGCCCAGTTTCCGCTCAAAGAAAACATTTTCGGCGAAGTCATTTCCAATGCGAAGGCGGAACTCATCACGGAGCCGCACAAAGACAGCAGAATTCAAGAAAACAAAAACGAGGACTTCCTCAAATGCGGCTCATACATTTTCGTGCCGCTCATAGCGCAGGCGCAATCAATCGGCATTATGGCGCTCAGCCGCAATCACGATGTGGAGCCGTTCTCCGACGATGAATTCACCACGATGAAAAAGTTGGCAGACATCATGGCAATCGCAATCCATTCAATCATCGTGTACAATGACCTTATCGAGCAATCGAACATTCAAAAAGAAAGCGAAATCGCATCGCGCATCCGCAATTCGCTCGTTCCCGCAAAATTGCCCCTGCTTCCCGGAATTACGGCGGGCGCGTTTTACACCGAGGCGGAATCGATTTGCAGCGACTTCTACGACCTGCTCGTAGCGCGCAAAGACCGAATCGCTTTCATACTCGGCGATGTCACTGGAAAAAATCTCACTTCGATGACGATTATCACGCAAATCCGCGCGATGCTTCGCCTTGTCATCAACACGACGCAGACACCCGCGACAATTTTGAGTTGGGCGAACCGCGGCTTGAATTTCGAGGCGAACACAGACCATTTTGCCAGTGTTTCGCTGATTTTCTATGACAGCGTTTCCCAAAAAATTACCTATTCTTCTGGCGGAACCAATCCGATATATATATATAAGGCGAAAGATTCCAGTTTCACCAAAATCTCGGATGACAGCGAGCCAGTTGGAATGGAAAAGGAAACCGTCTACAAAGACAAGGAAATTGAGCCTGAGAGCGGAGACATCATCGTTACTTGTTCGGACGGTTTCATCGAAGCGCTCAGCATCAACGGAGAGCAATACACTGTTGCTCGACTTGAGCGGCTAATAAAGTTGAATGCGGCTTTGTCCGGCAAAGAGATTGCCGAAAAGGCGCGTGAAGACATTGAAAATTTCTGCGGAAGCGCAGTCCAGCATGATGACCAATCAATTCTAGTCATCAAGGTCAAATAGGAGGTAAAGCTTAAGTTATGGAATTGAAAATACGGAAAAACGGTGACGTCTATATTATTGACGTGAACGGTGAAATGGATTTGTACAATTCATACAAAATCAAAGAATTGGTTATGAAGATGCTCGAAAAAAGCGTCAAATTCTTTGTAATCAATCTTGAACAAGTGGATTACATCGACTCTTCCGGAATCGGCGCGTTGATTTACATTTGTTCAACTATAAAAAAGATGAATCTCAAACTTGCCATCGCGAGCGTTCACGGTTCAGTAAAAAAAGTCATCGAACTCACAAAACTTACAGGATATTTCCCGATGGCAAACAGCGTAGAAGAAGCGCTTTTGATGGTCAACGATTAGGATGCCAACAGCATTCTGAGACTTTTTTTTCACGGAGAATCCTTTTATTTGGAATCACCATTTTTAAGGAGATATTTATGGATGGAGAATTGAAATTACTACGCTCGGATGATAATGACCCGTTGTTCGACAAAACAAATATGCTCAAAAAAGAATTTCCTTCGGATTTCCGCCAAATCAGATATTTTACGCTTCTTATCGTTCAAGCCGCGCCCATGGAAATCAAAGACACAAACTTGCTTGAGCAGCAGATTTCAGAAATAATCAAAAATGCGGTGAAACACGGAAACAAATGCGACATCAACAAGAAAGTTACGGTGTGGTATTCGTTCAGCCCTACGCACGCGCACATCATCGTGCAGGACGAAGGCGACGGCTTTGAAGATTTGGAAAAATGGAACGAATTCAACAGAAATCGCGTGAAGGCCTTGTCCGAGCAGAATTTTGAAGAACTTTCGCAATATGCTTCATATCACACGCAGACAAGCGACCAGCAGGACGGCGGAAACGCGCTTTTTGCCGCGCTTGAATATTGGGACGGCGGATTCGTCTACAACGGCAAAAAGAATGCCGTCGCGATGCTGAAAAAATATCAGACAAAGCATCACGGTTTGAATGTGAACTAGTTCATTCCGAACAGGAAAACGGAGCGCGGGCAAAAGTCCGCGCTTTTTTTATTGACAAATTTTCAAAATGATATTATATTATAAAAAGTCGCGTAACGCGCTGGCACTAAAATAGGCGAGTTTTTGCAGAAAAACTCGAAGTTAAAATCAGCCGCCACGAGTTTGTGCTGTTTTCGGTAACAACGCTGGCTGATTTTAAGCGTTTAATTTGGGGGTGCACCGGTTTCGACGGTTGCGAGAAATCTTGTGCTGCAGGCGGGAGTGAAGGATCCCTAATCTGACAAAAAATATAACTGCCAAACGTAGAGAAGACGAAGAGTCTTACAACGAACAGTTAGCTCTCGCTGCGTAAGCAGCGGCTTAAAGAGCCGGAATCTGAATTGCGCCGCCCTTAGCGGTTCGGAATTCTGTTACAAACAAGGGCTTGCTTGCCGTCATTTTTGGCGGGCGGCGGGGACTTCAAGTCAAAATACGGAAAAGACGCTTGTCATGCTGCTACCTTTTCCCGACAAATACCTCGCATGACTACGCCTGTAGACGCGCTTGGTTTGCGCATTCGGACGGGGGTTCAATTCCCCCCATCTCCATTTTTTGATAGCGTGAGGATTGGCTCGCTGCCGACTTTTGCCTTGCAAAACTCGGTGGTGAGCCTTTTAGTTGCGGCGCACTCCACTCAGATTAAAAAAGCCCTGTTATCTTTCCCTCGTCATCGATGTCGATTGCGAGAGCAGCAGGCGCTTTCGGCAAGCCCGGCATCGTCATAATGTCGCCTGAAATTATCACGACAAATCCCGCGCCGGAATACAACTGCACATCGCGCACAGGAAAGACATAGCCGTTTGGTGCGCCGAAAAGTTTTGGATCGTGGCTTATGGAATTTTGCGTTTTCGCGACGCAGACCGAGAGATTTCCATAGCCTGACTTTGAGATGGCTTCCAATTTCTTGAGAGCGGCGTTTGCGAATTCCACTCGTTCCGCGCGATAAATCTCTTTTGCAAGAAGTTCGACTTTTTCTTTTAGCGGAAGCGAATCTTCGTACAAACAATGAAAATTGCTTTCGCCGCGTTCAGAAATTTCCACCACGGCGCGAGCGAGTTCAAGCGCGCCCTCGCCGCCTTTTTCCCACCCCTCGCACAAAATAGCGCGAGAAGAATTTTGTTCACAAAGATTTTTCAGCACAGAAATTTCTTCTTCGGTATCGGAAGAAAATTTGTTCACGGCGACGATTGTCTTTACGCCGAACTTCGCAAGGTTTTCCAAATGCACTTTGAGATTTTCAAAGCCGCGTTCCACCGCCGCGACATCGGGCGAAGAAAGCGCGTTTTTCGGAACGCCGCCGTGCATTTTCAAAGCGCGAATCGTCGCCACGACAACAACCGCGTCGGGCGAGATTTTTGCCGAGCGGCACTTTATGTCCATGAATTTTTCCGCGCCCAAATCGGCGGCGAATCCCGCTTCCGTCACAACGTAGTCCGCGCTCGCCAAAGCGCAGAGCGTCGCGTTCACGGAATTGCATCCATGCGCGATGTTGGCGAAAGGCCCTCCGTGGACAAATGCCGGATTTTTTTCGAGCGTCTGGACAAGGTTCGGACGAATGGCATCTTTGAGCAAGGCTGCCACCGCGCCCACGCATTCGATTGCGCCGAATTTAACATCCTCTTTTGAAAAATTCTGCGCAATCGTGATGTTCGCGATTCGCTCTTTCAATTCCGAAATCGTTTTTGAAAGGCAGACAATCGCCATGATTTCCGAAGCCACGGAAATCTGAAAATGGTCTTCGCGCGGAACTCCATCGACTCGGCTTCCCAAACCGGAAATGATGTTGCGGAGTTGGCGGTCGTTCAAATCCAAGCAACGTTTCCAAGAAACCGTGCGCGGATCGATTTGCAAGGAGTTTCCCTGCTGAATGTGATTGTCGATGAGCGCGGCGATTAGATTGTTGGCGGCAGTGATGGCGTGAATGTCGCCCGTAAAATGCAAGTTGATGTCTTCCATTGGAACGACTTGCGCAAAGCCGCCGCCGCAAGCCCCTCCCTTTACTCCGAAGCAAGGCCCGAGCGAAGGCTCGCGCAATGCAGCCGCCGCGCGTTTTCCGATTTTGCAAAGCCCGTCAGTAAGGCCAATCGTGACGGTGGACTTCCCCTCCCCCGCCGGAGTGGGCGTAATCGCCGTTACCAAAATCAATTTTCCGCGGGCGTTTTTTTCCGCCGCCTTTTCTTGCAACGCGCGTAACTTGGAAAAATTTATTTTCGCTTTGTGCGCCCCGTAAAGTTCAAGCGCGGTTTCTTCGATGCCGATTTTTTGGGCGACTTGCGAAATCGGAATCATTTTGTTTTTTTGGGCAATTTCAATGTCAGTCACTTTTCTTACTACTCCTTTCCGCGCAAAAGCGAAACTTCTTCTGCCGTCATCTTTTTGTATTCGCCGGGAGCGAGACTTTCGTCCAACGCGAGCGCACCGATTTGAACGCGCTTTAAATACAAAACTTCGTTTTCAAAAACACGGAACATCCGCTTGACTTGATGATATTTTCCTTCGCAAATCGTGAGAAAAACTTCATTCGCGTTTTCCGTGAATTCGATTTTCGAAGGAAGCGAAACAAATTCGGCCTCCGCGCCTTCCGCGGGAATCTGAAATCCGCGAGAAAATTTTTCCTGCAAGGCTTCGCGCTCGCCCAAAGAGATGTCTTTTTGGAGGCGCACGAAATACTTTTTATCGCAGCGAGTTTTCGGCGAAATCAGTTTGTGCGTGAGCGCGCCGTCGGTGGTAAAAATCAAAAGACCTTCCGTGTCCGCGTCAAGCCGACCGACCAAATGCAAATGAGATGCGAAATACGGCGTGCGAAAATTTTCGTCGAGCAGTTCAAACACGGTTTGCCGTTCCCCCTCCTTGGAAGTGCAAACGGTTCCTGCGATTTTGTTCATCATAAGGTAAACGTTTTTTTCGAGGGCGAGCGGATTTCCTTCGACAAGAATTTCATCGCGTTCCAAATCAATGTGCAAATCGGCGGCGTACACAACTTCGCCGTTCACGCAGACTGAACCGGAATGCAAAATGCGCTTCACATCGCGCCGAGTTCCAAGACCCGCATGAGAAAGAATTTTGTCAAGCCGTTCCATTCTCACTTTCGATTTTCCAGCGGAATGTATTTTTGTTCGGGACAAATATTCTTGTAGGCAGGGCGATAGATTCTGCCTCCCGCCACCACTTCCTCAATGCGGTGCGCGCTCCAACCGGCAATTCGCGAAATTGCGAAGAGTGGCGTGAAAAGTTCGCGCGGAATGTCCAACATCGTGTAGACGAAGCCCGAGAAAAAGTCAACATTGGCACAAATCTTTTTTTCAGAATTGTGCACTTTGTAGATGACTTCGGGCGCAATCTTTTCGATTTTTTTGTACAGCCGAAATTCTTTGAGGCAATTCTTTTCTTTTGCGAGGCGTTCCGCAAGTTCATTCAAAAGCAAGGCACGAGGGTCGTTCACAGTGTAGACCGCGTGCCCCATTCCGTAGATGAGGCCTGTTTTGTCGTAAGCCTCGCGCAAAGCGATTTTCGTGAGATACGCGCGAATCTCGTCATTGTCCGCCCAGTCCTTTACATTCGCCTTGATGTCGTCCACCATTTCCATCACGCGGATGTTCGCGCCACCGTGCCTGCTTCCTTTGAGCGAGCCGATGGCAGCGGCAATCGCAGAATAGGTGTCCGTATCCGCAGAAGAAACCACGTGTACAGTGAGCGATGAATTGTTTCCGCCGCCGTGCTCGGCATGAAGAATGAGCGCGAGATCCAGCACCTGCGCTTCAAGTTTCGTGTATTTTTTGTCGGAGCGAATCAAGCGCAAAAAATTTTCCGCCGTAGAAAGTTCGGGAAGAGGATTGTGTATGTACATACTTTTTGAATCGAAGAAACGCCGCTTTGCCTGATACGCATACGCCGCCAAAGTGGAAAATCTTGAAGTGAGTTCCATGCACTGGCGCATTATGTTTCCCACACTGCGATTTTCAGGATCGTTGTCATAGGAATAGAAAGCCAAAACTCCGCGCGCAATTTTGTTCATGATGTCGCGTGAAGGCGCTTTCATTATCATGTCCTCGGTGAAATTCTCCGGAAGCGTCCTGCAATTTCCAAGATATTCGGAAAAGCGGTCGAGCTGGCTTTTGTTCGGCAATTGTCCGAAAATTAAAAGGTATGCCGTCTGCTCGTAGCCGAATTCATCGCGGTTTTGCGTATCGTGAACCAAATCCGCCACATCGTAGCCGCGATACAAAAGCCGCCCGGGAACTGCTATTTTGTTTCCGTCCTTGTCGATTTCGTAGCCCACTACATCTCCAATCTGAGTCAAGCCGACAAGTACGCCAGTGCCATTGGCATTTCGCAGGCCGCGTTTGACATTGTATTTTTCGTACAAATCAGGATTGATTGGGTCGTTCTTCTGCGCCAAAATAGAAAGCTGCTTTACCAATTCTTCTTCGGAAATTTTCTTCATCGTAGTCCTCCTCTTTTATCCTGCGTTTGGTCATTGAATCCGCGTTGCAACGTCCGCTTTCGCAAACAAATTTTGAATTTTGAAAAGACTCTTAAATAAAAATCATAAATTCAAACTAATCCATTTTGAATTGTATAAAATTTTTAAAAGAAATTCAAGACAGGCACGAAACAAGCCGTTGAAATTTCGCATAATTGCCGCTGCAACTTCACGCATTTAAAATTATTTATAAGTAACGTCGCTCTTCCAATATTTTTTAACTTATGGTAAAATAAGATGAAATATTTTATTCAGGAGATTTTATGAAAAAAACAGTTTCGGCGTTTATTGCTGCGATGGTCTTGATTTTTTCGGCGGCGGCATACAATCCGCCTGTCCAGGGCGAAAATCTTTTTTACCTTGCGCATCCTGAAACGCTCACTGGAGGTCTCTCTACAGTTGGCGGAGGAATTCTTTCTGTAACGTCAGCGAGCACAATGATAAACCCTGCGCTGGGCGCATTGGAAAAACGCATCACGCTGGATCTTGGCTATACCGCGATGTTCGATTCCATTGGTCCTGACAAATATGGACAGGCGTTCGGAACCGGAATCATCGTTCCAACGGACTGGGCGAATTTCAGCGCGGAAATCGAAGGAGTCTTCGTGCCATTCTACAATATGCATTTGGGAAACAGCATAAATTTCCGAACGAGCGCGTCCAAGCAAATTATGGAAAAACTCCATGTAGGGCTTGCGCTCGGCTTCGGCGGATTTTGGGGAAGCGGCACGGACTGGATGCTCACTGCGGATATTGGGGCCGTCTACAACTTTGGCGACATCGCGTTTCTCAAAAATTTCCGCATAGGAGCAAGCGCGAACAATCTCGGAAAAACTTTCAGCAGGGCGGATACGCTTGGTGTGAAGTCGCATTTTGGAAACGACTGGTCGGGATTTCCGACTTTTTCCACAATCCGAGCGGGAGCGGCGGCAGAACTGGTTCGCACCGAAAATTTCAAACTCGGACTTTCACTTGACGTAACCACGCCGTTTTTTCAGAACATCATTTTTGACAGCGGAGTTCAAATTGAAGTAGCGCATTTTCTTCGGATAAATTCTTCTTGGCAATTCAACGCGCGCGAGGCAAGTGAGGGCCGCAATTCGTGGCTTCCAACAATCGGAGTGATTTTTAAGTTCAACATCGGAACTCAATTTATGAAAAAGGACGACTGGGCGCGCAGCGAGATTTGTCCTTCCGTTGCATGGAAAAATGTTGATGGCGACATCAATCTTTTTTCGGTGGGCGCGGTTTTGCGTTTGGGCGAATTGGACACGGAAGGTCCAGTCATCGAAATGGACTGATTTCAGTTTGCGTCGAAATGCCGTCGCAAACTTTTACTTCGAGTTTCTTGCTTCGCAAAAACTCGTTTATCCAATGCCGTTTCTCATTGCATTCGAAACGGTCTTTTCGAAGTTTTCAAAAATTCAAATTTTTGAAAACTTCGAAATTCATAAGGAGAGTTTATGAAAAAAAATTTTTTGCCAGTTTTGATTTTTATTCTCGCGTCGAATTTTTTCGCAGCGGAAGCAAAATACATTTCGCCGAACAATGATGGCGTTCAAGATGAACTTGTCGTGAATTTTCGCGTCAAGGACAAAGGAAAGATTTTCAGTTGGGCGTTGGTTGTGGAAAACTCGCAAGGAAAAGTTGTCCGCACGATTGGAAACAAAATCGCTTTGCCCACAGTTTTCAATATGAAAAATCTCATCAATGCAGCGAAAACGAAAAAAAGTTCCATTGAAGTGCCGCCCACAGTGTCTTGGAATGGCGTGATGGAAAATGGCGAAACAGCACCAGACGGCGAATATTTCTATTACATCGTCGCAACTGACGACAGCGGCAACTCAAGCAAGACCGCAAAATCGTCCGTGATTGTTGACAACACACCGCCACAAGTTTTAATTTCAGTTGCGCCCGAAGGACAGCGGATTTTCGGTGAAGGTGAAAAAATCAATTTCGCCATTGGGCAAAGCGGTTCAAAAGAAGACAAATGGAGCGCGACGATTTCCGACGTGAACGGAAAAATCGTGCGAAACTATACCTGGGAAAATTCCGCCCCCGCCTCGCTTGAATGGAACGGCACGGACGACAACGGAATTATCGTGCAAGACGGCGTTTACAAATATTCGATAAGCGCGACCGACCGCGCAGGCAACACAAACAAAACCTCCGAAGTTACGAACATAATCTTTTCCGCCGAAAAACCTGCGACAAACATAATGATTGTCGGCTCGCAATATTTTTCAATTCCACAAAAAAGCAAAGTCAATTCCGTAACTTTGGACCTCACAATTCCCGAGCCACGAAAAGGAAGCGGAAACGCGCTCGTAAATTGGAACGTGGAGATTCTGGACAAGTCTGGAAAATCCGTGCGAAATTATTCGGGAGGCAAGGGAAGCACAGTTCCGTCCAAAATTGTTTTTGAAGGAAAAAATGATTCTGGCGAGCAAATTGCGGACGGCGAATATTTTGCCCGCGTTACCGCAGAATATTTGAACGGCTACAAAACGCCTGTCGTCAATTCTCCGATTTTCGTTTTTGACACGATGGAACCATCCGCGACAATTTCCGCTTATGACGATATTTTCAGTCCCGATGGCGACGGAAGCAAAGACGTGTTCACTTTGCGGCAAAGCGCGAAAAAAGATAACGGCGCACCAATAAAAAGATGGCTTGGAAAAATTCTTGTGGCAGGAACTGACAACGCGGTTTTTGAATACGACTTTGGCACGAACCTGCCCGAACAAATTTCTTGGAACGGAATCGGCAAGGACAAAAAAATTTGTTCGGACGGAAAATATGATTATGAAATTTCAGCCGAAGATTTGGCAGGAAATTCATTCAGCACCAAAACAAAAACTTCGTTCACATTGGATACTTCAAAAACCGAAGTGATGCTCTCTGCAAACTACCGCGCCTTCAATCCGAACGGAGCGCGCAAAAACGTGACTTTTTCAAGCGTCCTAAAATCGAACGCAGTAAAATCCTATTCTTTTGAAATCAAAAATCAAAGCGGTGTCACAGTCTACTCGGAAAAAGCGAACGGAAAAAATCCTGGAAATTTTGTGTGGAACGGAATTTCTTCTGACGGAAAAGTTTGCCCTGACGGAATGTACTTCGCAGCGATTTCAATACTTTCGGAGAACGGTTCAAGCGCGCAGGCACAATCATTGCCCGTTTCGATTGACACGGTTTCGCCGTATGTTGAAGCATCTCTAGCAAACGAGATTTTTTCACCCGATGGCGACGGACGCAAAGACACGCTGAAAATTGCCACTTCCAATTCGACGCGAGAAACTGAATGGCGCGCGCGGGTTTTGGACGAAAAAAATTCGGTCGTAAAAACTTTCATCTGGAACGGCTTTTTTGCGGGAAAACAAAATTCCAGTTTTGAATGGAACGGCAGCACGGATAACGGCAACAAGGCACCAGACGGAAAATATTCGCTTGTGATAAGCGCGGAAGATGAGGCGGGAAACACATTCGAAAAGAAATTCGATTCGATTGTGCTGGACGCGCGAGCCACCACCGCTTATGTTACGGCTGGTTATTCAGGAATTTCGCCCATATCAAAAACAGGACTTACTTCACAAAAATTTGAAACGCACATTTCGTTGAACGAGGGAATCGAATCGTGGACATTTGATGTAGAAAATTCGTCAGGAAAATCTGTGCGCTCACTTTCCGCCGCTTCATCAAAAATTCCTTCACAAATCATTTGGGACGGAAAAGACTCAAACGGAAAAGATTGCGAGGGAAATTTCACAGGCCATTTGACCGTGAATTATTCCAAAGGAAATTTTGTGGACACAAGGAGTCAGCCATTTCTCTGCTCTGTTACGCCGCCAACTTTGGCAGTAAAAATCGAACCCGATTTTTTCAGTCCCGACAATGATGGCGTTGACGACGATTGCTTCATCACGCTCGATGGAAAATCTACATCGAAATTCGCCTCATGGAGTTTTGTCATAAATCATCCCGAAGGCACAGGAAACAATTCAGCTTTCTGGAAAACTTCGGGCGGAGAAAAAATCACTCCGCAAATCACTTGGGACGGACTGAGCAACACAAAGATAGAGCGCGACGGCAAGGCGGAACGAGTTCAGTCAGCGATGGACTATCCTTACATCTTCACGGCGACGGACAGCCTTGGAATGAGCACGACTGTTTCAGGAATCATTCCCGTGGACATTTTGGTTATTCGCGACGGCGGCAATTTGAAAATGGCAGTACCTTCGATAATTTTCCGCTCGAACAATGCCGATTTCAAAACAGCCGATGAAGTGAAGGGAAGCCAAGTGACAAAGGAGCAGGCGGCGAACAATGTGCGCGTCTTGAAACGTGTGGGCGAGATTTTGAAAAAATTCCCTGACTACACGGTGACTGTCGTAGGGCACGCGAACAGGACAGGCGTGGCAGGAGAAGAGGGAGTGCTGCTTTCTCTTTCAGACAAACGCGCCGCATTCGTAAAAGATTGGCTTGTGAAAAACAGTGGCATTCCCGCTTCACGACTTTCTTCGCAAGGCAAGGGCGCGTCCGAACCAATCGCTGCATTCAACGACAGCGCAAACTGGTGGAAGAACCGCCGTGTTGAATTTATTCTGCACAAATAACGCGCTTAAAAAAGCAGATTGAGTTATTATGATTTCAGGCGTGAAAAATTAAATTTTTCACGCCTGAAAATCTTTTCGCAACAAAATAAAAAGCACTTTTCATCCGCTGCATTTTTGCACGAAAAAGACAAATAAAAACTCGATGACAAAACAAGGGTGCGCATGAAATTTTTGAATTCATGCAAAATCCATTGAAACAAGTCAGATAAAAAAAACATACCCCATACAGGTATGGGGTATGTGCAACACATGGACAAAACTATAAAACGCAAAAAAATCTTCCCGTGATTTACTTTATGAGCATCGCGTCGCCATAGGAAAAAAAGCGGTATTTTTCTTGTACAGCCACTTTATAGGCGTTCAAGATATTTTCGCGCGAAGAAAACGCGCTCACAAGCATTATCAAAGTGGATTCGGGCGTGTGGAAATTCGTGAACATCTGATCCACGATTTTGAATTTGTAGCCAGGGTACATGAAAATGCTTGTCGCAAAAGTTCCTTCGCGCACTTGCCACGATTTGTCGTCATTATCCGCAACGCACGCCGATTCCAAAGTGCGGACGCTTGTCGTGCCCACCGCCAAAATCGGGCGTCCTTCTTTTTTCGCCTGGTTTATTTTTTTCGCGGCACTTCTTTCCACAGTGAAAATTTCTTCATGCATTTTGTGATCTTCGATATTTTCCTCGCGCACCGGCAAAAAAGTTCCAAGCCCCACGTGCAACGTGATGAAAACGCGATCGATTTTCTTTTGTTCGAGTTTTTCAAGCATCTCGTTCGTAAAATGAAGCCCCGCCGTGGGGCAAGCCGCGCTTCCAACCGTCTTTGCAAAGACATTCTGATAGCGTTCGCCGTCCGCCTCATCGTCCGCGCGTTTTATGTAAGGGGGGAGCGGGATGTGCCCGTTTTTTTCGAACCAACTTTCCGTGAGCGTAAAATCGAATTTAATCGTGCGAAACTCAGTTCCGTCATTTTGCTGATTTTCCAAAATCGTGCCAATGCTTGAATCGGGAAATGCATATCGCATTCCGGGTCTTTGCTTTTTCGCATTTTTGACGAGCGTATTCCAAACGCAGGAAGATTCATCGACCTTGTTCAAAAAGATGAATTCCACTTCGCGCCCAGTAGATTCCTTCATGCCGAAAACCCGCGCCTTTCGGACACGCGAATTGTTGAAGACCATCAAAGTTCCGCTTTCGACAAGTTCGGGCAAATCTTCTATCATGCGATGTGAAATCTTGCCGCTTTTGCGTCCCAAAACCATCAAACGGTCGTTTCCGCGTTGCGCGCTCGGATATTGCGCGATGAGTTCCTGTGGCAAATCGAAATAAAAATCCGTGCGTTTCAAAATAGGCTTCTCGTTGTTTGTTCGTCAGATGCGAGCCGATTTTTCAGTTCGATTCCCAAATGCCTATACGCCTTTTCCGTGACCATGCGTCCACGCGGCGTACGCTGCAAAAGTCCGCATTGAATCAAATAAGGCTCGTAGTAGTCTTCAAGCGTGTCCTGACTTTCGCCTATGGAAATCGCGAGCGTTTCCGCGCCCACAGGTCCTCCGCCGAATTTCTCGATTATCGAAAGAAGAATTTCCCGGTCGTATTTTTCAAGTCCGAGAGAATCGATTCCAAGCCGCGAAAGCCCTGCAACGACAATGTCGTTCGTCACAAGCCCCTCCCCTTCGATTTGCGCAAAATCCCGCATACGGCGGACAATCCTGTTTGCAACGCGCGGAGTGCCACGCGAACACTTTGCCAAAGAAAGGGCGGCATCGTCTTCGATTTTCACCTTGAGAATTTCTGCCGTGCGTTTTATTATCCGCGCAAGTTCTTCCGCCGTGTAGTAGTCAAAACGCTGCACAATTCCGAATCGGCTTATCAAAGGACTAGAAACCATGCCCGCCTTCGTGGTTGCACCAACAAGCGTGAATTTCGGAATTGGAATCCGCACCGTCCGCGCGGCTGCCCCCTGCCCTATCACCCAGTCGAGTTCGAAATCTTCCATGGCGATGTAAAGCATCTCTTCGATGGCGGGCTTGAGGCGATGGATTTCATCGATAAAAAAAACCGTGCGCTCGCCTATCGTGGAAAGGATGCCAGCCAAATCCTTGGGCTTATCCAATGCGGGCGCGCTCGTTACTTTGAAGTCCGCGCCAAGTTCGTGCGCAGTGATTTGCGCGAGCGTGGTCTTTCCCAAACCAGGAGGTCCAATCAAAAACAAATGGTCGAGCGCGTCCTCGCGCTCCCGCGCCGCCTGAATGAAAACAGAAAGATTTTTTTTGATTTCTTCCTGCCCAAGAAATTCATTCAGAAGTTGGGGACGCAGATTTCCTTCCTGCGAATCTTCGGGCAAAGAAATTCCCGCGCGGACTATGCTGTCATATTCATCGCTCATAGAAACCTCTACGCCAAATCCACCAACGCTTTGCGGAAAATCATTTCCTCTTTTCCGGTCTGAGATTTTGAAGTAAAATCTTCATTGTGAAGCAACTCGCCCAAAATTTTCTGCACAACGCCCTGAACATCGCGCTTGTCGTAGCCCATTTCCACAAGCGAATTTATCACGTCTTGAAATTCGGATTTTTCAGAATTCGAAGTCGATTTCGCAGAATCATCGAGCGTGAG
The DNA here is from genome assembly GCA_022510845.1 of Treponema sp. Taxonomy (GTDB): domain Bacteria; phylum Spirochaetota; class Spirochaetia; order Treponematales; family Treponemataceae; genus Treponema_D. The sequence goes on along the minus strand of JAFLSR010000016.1, from coordinate 602 downwards.
TTTTCCCTTCAACTTGAGCATGATTTTGGCGGCAGTCCTTTTGCCTATTCCTGAAACCGCTTCGAGCGCCTCGGTATTTCCTTCGTCAAGCGCGGTTATAAAACGAGGCACGCTGATGTTGCTCAGAATTTTCACCGCGCCTTTTGCACCCACTCCTTCCACCTTCAGCAAATCCAAAAAAACATCGCGCTCTTCTTCCGTGGCAAATCCATAAAAACGCGCCGAATCTTCGCGCATATAAAGCCAAGTAAAAATTCTCGCTTCGCTGCCAATTTCGCCAACGGATTCCACAGTGCTTGAAGTGGCGAACAAGTCCCATTCGATTCCATTCACATCAAGAAAAATCGTGTTGCCAAATTTTCGCGTAACGATGCCTTTTAGACTGTTGAACATTTTTCCATTATATCAAATCGCAAGTGGAGTTACAAGAGTAATTTTCAGTCTGACAGAGCATTCCAATTTTTCGTGATTTTCAGCGAAACGGAAAATCGCAGTGAATAAGCGAGGATTTTTGTGAAGTAAAAATTCTCAAAGTTAAAATAAGCCGCCGCGAGTTTTCGAAGAAAACTCGATAGCAAGCCATTGGCTTGCGTTCAATTTCA